>NZ_JAQGJV010000006.1 GCF_028290435.1 Devosia sp.
GATATCTCCACAATGGCTGCGGGTTCGCGACGAACGGCCGTGGGGAGTTTGGTGGGAGGGGAATGCGGTCGCGCGATCCCTGGGCCAGCGCGACGTTCGTCTCCTGAAACAGTGGAGGCCACGTTCGGGCGGCCAGAAACCCCATCGCATGCGGCGAGGCGCTGTCTCGCTTATCTACAAAACCATGAGGCACGTCTCGCCGCATGCCGCAGTCTCCCCTACCCGCAGGTCACCAGACTGTGCGGCGCTGGCGCTTGCCCGTTAACCTTTCCGATTGTCACACCCATCTGCTCTGACTACTCTCCCCAGCATTGATTTGCCGAGCATGGACCAGGGCCCTACACCGATGACGCAAGGCTACGATCCCTATCATCTTGCCAGCCCCACGGTTTACCTCATCAAGATATTGATCTTCTTGATCATTGTCGGCCTGGTCGGGGCGATCCTGGCGAGCACTGTCCTGGCCTTCTTCTGGGCCAACCCCTTCATCAATTCGCTGATCTTTTTCACCCTGTTCACCGGCATTTTCCTCAGTTTCCGCCAGATTTACCGCCTGTTTCCCGAGGTCAAATGGGTCAATTCGCTGCAGGACGGCACCGTCACCACCGTGCGTCCGCCAATCCTGTTGGCCCCCGTCGCCGGGCTTCTGCGTGAGCGCATCGGCGAGGCGATCATCACCCCGTCCTCAATGCGCTCCATTCTGGATTCGGTCGGCAATCGGCTCGACGAAGCCAAGGATACCTCGCGCTATCTCACGGGCCTGCTGGTCTTTCTGGGCCTCATGGGCACGTTCTATGGCCTGTTGCAGACGGTGACCTCAGTCGCCGGCGTCATCAACGCGCTGGACGTTACCTCCGGCGACACCGCCTCGCTGTTCGCCAATCTCAAGAATGGCCTCACAGCGCCACTCGCAGGCATGGGCACCGCTTTCTCGTCCTCGCTGTTCGGCCTTGCCGGCTCGCTGGTGCTGGGCTTTTTGGACCTGCAGACCAGCCAGGCACAGAACGCCTTCTATACCGATCTCGAGGACTGGATGACCTCGATGACAGAGCTGGATCACCCCGTCACCGCCATGCAGGCCAACGGCCTGGGCATGCAGGGCGCCGACATGCAGGCCATGATCGATCGCCTTGGCAACACCATGCAGAACCAGAACTCCTCCCAGAACGCCATTCGCGCCATGGCCGAACTGGCGCGCGGCATCGACGGGTTGGTCAAGCATATCCGCACCGAGCAGGACGATTTGCGTACCCACATCGTCGAGCAGGGCGAAACCAACCGGAAGCTGCGCGACCTGATCGAGGCCATGCTGGCGCAAGACGACACCGATCGGCGGAATTAGGCCATGCCCGGAGCCCGCTCGCGCCGCAGGATCGAGGCCAATTACTGGCCCGGCTTCGTCGATGCCCTGTCGAGCCTCTTGCTCGTCATCATCTTCCTGCTGTCGCTGTTCATGGTCACGCAGTTCTTCCTCAACACCGAAATCCAGGGCAAGGACACCGCGCTCTCGCGTCTCAACAGCCAGATCGCCGAACTGACCGACCTGCTGCAACTCGAACGCGGCAACGCCGACGACCTAAACTCCCAGATCGCCAATCTGCAGGCGACCCTGGCCACCACCACCGCCGATAATCAAAATCTGACCGGCCAGCTCGCCGGCATCGGCACCGGCCTTACCGGCAAGGACGAAGCCATTGCCGGCCTCAATGCCGAACTAAGCAAGGCTCAGGACATGTCCGACGAGGCCAATGCCCAGGTCGCGCTGCTCAATCAGCAATTGGCCGCCTTGCGCACCCAGATCGGTGCACTGGAGCAGGCCCTCGATGCGTCCGAATCCCGCGATACCGAGTCACGCACCCAGATCGCCGATCTCGGCAAGCGCCTCAACCTGGCCTTGGCCCAGCGCGTGCAGGACCTCAGCCGCTACCGCTCCGATTTCTTCGGCCGCCTCCGCCAGATCCTGGAAGGCCGCGCCGATGTCCGCATCGTCGGCGACCGTTTCGTGTTCCAGTCTGAAGTGCTGTTCGATCCCGGCCAAGCCACGGTGCAACCGGCCGGCACGCCCGACCTCGATGCCCTTGCCGACGCCATCCTGCAGCTCGAAACCGAAATTCCGCCCGATATCAACTGGGTCCTGCGCATCGATGGCCATACCGACAAGCGCCCGATCTCCAACGCCCAATTCCCCTCCAACTGGGAACTGTCCGCCTCGCGCGCCATCTCGGTGGCCAAGTATCTGGTCAGCAAAGGCGTCTCCCCCAACCGCCTGATCGCCGCTGGCTTTGGCGAGTTCACGCCCTTGGACCCAGGCGATACCGAAGAAGCCTACCGCCGCAACCGAAGGATCGAGTTCAAGCTGACCGAGGGGTGAGGAGAGCTCTTCACCTCTCCCTTCGGGGGAGAGGTCGACCGTCTTCGGTCGGGTGAGGGGGCCTTTACTGGGTGAGGCGCGTGGGCAAGGCCCCGTCACCCGGCGCTGCGCGCCGACCTCCCCCAAAGGGAGAGGTGAGGAGAGCTACCCCTCGATCTCATGCCGGAACTGCAGCTTGGCCAGCTCCGCATAGCGCCCGCCTTTACCGACCAACTGGTCATGCGTGCCCTGGTCGATGATCCGCCCGCCATCGAGCACCAGGATGGTATCGGCATCGCGGATGGTCGCCAGCCGGTGGGCGATGACCAGCGTGGTGCGGCCGCGCATCAAATGCTCCAGGGCCGTCTGCACCAGCCGCTCGCTCTGCGCATCGAGCGCACTGGTGGCCTCGTCCAGCAGCAGGATCGGCGCATTCTTGAGGATCGCCCGAGCGATGGCCAGCCGCTGCTTCTGCCCGCCCGACAGCATGACGCCGCGTTCGCCCACGATGGCCCCATAGCCCAGCGGCAGGTCCATGACGAAATCATGCACCAGCGCCGCCTTGGCCGCGGCCTCGACATCGGCGTCGCTGGCATCGGGCTTGCCGAAGCGGATATTCTCGGCGATCGTGCCGGCAAAAATCGTCGGCTCCTGCTCCACATAGGCAAACCGCTGGCGCAGCTCGAACGGCGACACGTCGCGGACATCCAGCCCATCGACCTTGATGGCGCCACCCGTGACATCATAAAACCGCTGCAGCAGCGACAGCGTCGTCGACTTGCCCGAGCCCGAGGCGCCGACCAGCGCCACGGTCTGACCCTTTGCCACAGCGAAATTGAGCTGCTTCAGCACCAGTTCACCGCTCTCGGCCCCATAGGTGAAATCGACATGCTCGAACGCCACCGTGCCCAGCGGCGGCACCGGCATCGGCGTGGGATTGGCCTTCACTTCGATCTGCGGCTCGGTATCGAGGATTTCCACCAGCCGCTCGGTCGAGCCGGCGACCGATTGCAGCGTGCCCAGCACTTCGCTGACATTGGTCAGCGCGCCCGAAGCCATCAGCGCATAGATCAAAAACTGCGCCAACTGCCCGGCCGTCACCGTGCCCTCGAATACCGAGCGGGCGCCCCACCACACCAGGAACACGATGGCCGAGGTACCGAGGAAAATCACCATCGCCACCAGCGCCGAGCGGGCAAACAGCCGCTTGACCTCGGCCTGATAGCTCGCCTCGCTGCGTTCATTATAGACGCGCGACTGCACCTTTTCCTGGGTGAACGATTTGACCGTGCGGGTTGCCCCCAGCATTTCGGTCGCCATGGCGGACAGATCCGCCAGCGCGTCTTGCGTGCGGCGCGACATGCCGCGCAGCCGGCGCGAGAACGTGACCAGCGGCAGCAGGATTGCCGGCGCGGCGATCACCACCGCCACGGTCAGCACAGGGCTGGTCAGCAGCATCATGATCAGCGCGCCCACGATGGTCACCAACGAGCGCAGCGCCAGCGAGCCGCTGGAGCCGACGGCGCCCCGGATCACCGCCACGTCGCCATTGAGCCGGCTGGTCAACTCCCCAACCCGGTGGGTGTCGAAATAGCGCGCATCGAGGCCCAAAAGGTGCACGAACACCGCCTGGCGCAGATCCGCCAGCACACGTTCACCCAAGACCGAGATGAAGTAAAACCGCGCGCCGCTGGCCAAGCCCATGATCGCCGCGATGCCGACGATCAGGTAGCCATAATTGGCCACGCTCTGCAGGTTCTTCTCGACAAAGCCCTGGTCCACTACGCCGCCCAGCATGGCCGGAATAGCCAGCGAGGCGATCGTCGAGATCAACAGGAACAGGATTGTCAGCGACAGGCGCCACGGATAGGCCAGGATAAACGGCAGCAGCCGGGCCAGTGGGCGCAGCTTGGGTGGCGTCACAATCTTGGTTGCGGGCGCTTTGGTTTCGGCTGGCAGCGGAACGGCCTGATCGGTCATGGCAGAGTTTGCTATCCACAAGGAAGCGGCACGCCGAGGCATGCCGACTGTTCCGCCTACATAAGGACTGCCCAAACCCGCCGCAACCGCTTTGTCCCGAGACATATTAGCTCGCCCTCGGCCCTTGCAGATTGGCCACGCTTTCGCTATGAAGCGGCCAACACCTGTTTGGCTTTCAGGGCGCCTGCTGGCGCCCGTTGCATTTGAGGCGATCATGAAGAGCGATATCCATCCGGACTACCACCTCGTCAACGTGGTAATGACCGACGGCACCAAGTATCAGACCAAGTCGACCTACGGCAAGGAAGGCGATACCCTTCAGCTCGATATCGATCCCAAGACCCACCCGGCCTGGACCGGCGGCACGGGCCAGTTGCTCGACCGCGGCGGCCGCGTTTCGCGCTTCAAGGAGCGCTTCAAGGGCCTCGGCATCTAAGCCAGTCCGAAGAATTCAAAAGCCCGGCCATTGTGCCGGGCTTTTTGTTGCCCGTTTATCCTCGCCATCGCCAAGGAGCGCAGAATGACCTTCGTTTTCTTCCTGTTGGCGGCGGCATGCGAAATCACTGGTTATTTTCTGGTCTGGCAGGCCCTGCGCCTCAACCAGCCCTGGCTGTGGCTTCCCGCCCTTCTTGCGCTCGCCGCTTTTGCCTGGCTACTCACGCTGACCGGCACCGCCAGCGCCGGACGCGCCTTCGCTGCCTATGGGGCATCTATGTCGCTGCCTCGCTGCTGTTCATGCTGGGTGTGGAGCGCATTGGCCCCGATCTTTGGGATATTCTGGGCGCTCTAGTCTGCATCGCCGGCGCGGCCATTATTTTCTTCGCGCCACGCGCGGGTTAATCCGCCCGCCCGAAGGCCGCCTTCAAGCGCGCCAGCTGATCGACAACACCATTGGCATTGCCCGTATCGCCGATCGTCATGGTGCCGCGTTCCAGCGTGTCGAACTGCATCACCTTGTCGAACAGGCGGTCGCCCTTGACGATGAACTCGCGCAACACTTCCGGCAGATGCTCATAGCCCGGCCCGCCTCGCTCGGATGGGGTGGCGGAGAACTTGACCTTCTCCTTTTCGGAGCGGGCATTTTCGGGGGTGATTTCGCCTTCGTTGACGGCGCGCTGCAACAACAGCCAGGAGGCCAATTGCATCAGCCGCGTGGTCAGGCGCATGGATTCAGTGGCGTAGAGGAACGAAGCGTCACGCGGCAAGATCCGGCTATCGGCGCGGCCGTGGCCATCGAGATAGGAGGCGACCTCTTCGATCAGGGTCATCCCCTCGCGATACAGCAGGTCAAATCCGCCCGACGCCACAATGCGCGGACCGATAGCAATTGCCTGTGCCTTGTCGCCGATGTCCGCCACGCGCTCTCCCTCGTTGTGGTGCCAGTTTAGGGATAAATGGCCCCGCCGTCACCATGGCATGGAAAACAGGCTGAAAAGAGCTTTAAGATCAAGGATTTGAGAAAGCAGAAAACAAAAAAAGAGCGGTAAGAACCGCTCTCGAAGTTAACAGGGAGGCGTCAAACAGAGGGAGAAATCGCTCTGAAAAATCCAGAAGAATCTGAATACATTCAAGTTAACCTAAAGTTGTTAACTGCACGTTAACAGGCCACAATTTCTTAACCCTGCCGAACAAGCTCCCGCCAACTATGGCCGACCGGACCTAAAACTTGAATAGGGCATCAGCATCGTTTCGGGTCTTGTTGCGGGCCGCGATTGCCGCCTGTAGCCGGGCGATTTCGCCCTCCAGCAAGGCGATGCGTTCTTCCAATTCCTCGACCGACATGGCGTCGAGCATCATACCCACTTCATGGCCCCTGGGCTTCCTGATCGCGTCCTCGTCCATTCCAGCCTCCTGCCTTCTATCGTCAGCTTAACCCGCCCGATGGCCGGAGCAACCCGGCTTTTGGCGCATGGTTCCAGCGACATTGGCATTGCAGTTTAACGACCAAACCCATATATTGAGAGCGTTCCCCCTCAGCAGTACGCAAAGAGGCGGAGCGGCCCGGAGGAAGACCGGCCGCGCCTGCAGGAGAGTTTTACCATGACCCAGCCCTTGTTGATGCCCAAGGCGACCGCCGTCTGGCTGGTCGACAACACCGCGTTGTCGTTCGAACAGATTGCCGCGTTCTGCACCCTGCATCCGCTTGAAGTGCAAGGCATCGCCGATGGCGACGTCGCCGGCGGCATCATGGGCGTGAACCCGATCCAGAACGGTCAGTTGACGCGCGAAGAAATCGAAAAGGCCGAGAAGGACCCGAAATATCGGCTGACCCTGCTGGAGCCCAAGGTTCGCGTTGCCGCCGCCAAGCGCAAGGGTCCGCGCTACACCCCCATTTCGCGCCGCAACGAGCGTCCCAATGCCATCAAGTGGCTGGTTCGCAATCACCCCGAGCTCAAGGACGCCCAGATCATGCGTCTGGTCGGCACCACCAAGTCGACCATCGATTCGGTACGCGAATCCACCCATTGGAACGCCGCCAACCTTGCCGCCATGGACCCGGTTACCCTGGGCCTGTGCAGCCAGATCGATCTCGATCTCGAGGTCAAGCGCGCGTCCAAGGGCGCCGTTGGTCCCGATGAGATGGACGAAGGCACGACCCTGATGACGGCCGAAGAGGCGATGTCCCGCTCGGGCGCCCGTGGCCACAGCGACGAGAATGCTCCCGATTTCGGCACCGGCGCCGATCACGGTCCCGCGCGTCAGGACGAGTTCGACGCGGACTCCGTGTTCGCCCGTCTCAAATCGCTCAAGAGCGATACCGACAACTAAGGCTACCAACTCGAATAAAGCCGGCAGGAGGATAATCTGGAAAATAACCTCCTGCTGGCCATCTTCGTACTGCTGGCGGCCAGCGTCGCCCTGGTGCCTCTCTTCAAGGCCCTGGGCCTGGGCACCGTCCTTGGCTATCTCGCCGCCGGGGTGTTGATCGGCCCCTATGGGCTCCGCCTCGTTTCCGATACCGAAACCCTCCGCCACGCCTCCGAATTCGGCATCGTCATGATGCTGTTTCTCATTGGGCTGGAGCTGCAGCCCTCCGAAATCTGGCGCATGCGCCACAAGGTCCTGGGCCTGGGCGTCACCCAATTGGTGCTGACCTCGGTGCTGCTGGCGGTGATCATCCACTTCGCCGGCATCCACTGGAATGCGGCCGTCGTCATCGGCATGGCGCTGGCGATGTCCTCGACAGCCATTGCCATGCAGACGGTCGAGCAGCGCGACATCACCAAGACCGATACCGGCCGGGCCAGCCTCGCCATTCTGCTGGTGCAGGACGTGGCGGTCATCCCCATTCTCGCGGCCATTCCGATCCTGGCGACCTCGGGGATCAATGCCAGCGTGGGCGTCGACCTCACCGATGCTGTCGACGCGCTCGACAGTCCCATCGATTGGCTGACCCCGCTTACCCTGATTGGCGTTTTCATCGCCGCCATCATTGCTGGTCGCTACCTGGTGCGCCCGCTGCTGGGCTATGTCGCCCGCACTGGCGTGCGTGAAGCCTTCACCGCCCTGGGGCTGGCGTTGGTCATCGGCGCCGCGCTGCTGACCCAATATGTCGGCCTGTCGCCGGCGCTCGGCGCCTTCATCGGCGGCGTCCTGCTGGCCGATAGCGAATATCGCCACGAGCTGGAAAGCAACCTGGAGCCGTTCAAGGGCCTGCTGCTCGGCCTGTTTTTCATCTCGGTTGGCATGTCGATTGCCTTCTCGATTATGTTTACCGAGCCGCTGCGCCTCTTGGCGCTGGTGGCCGGCTTTGTGGGCGTCAAATTCCTCGTGCTGTTCGCGCTGGCTACGGTCTTTCGCATGCACTTGGCCGACCGGCTGCTGTTGGCCATTCTGCTCAGCCAAGCCGGCGAATTCGCCTTCGTCATCCTGCAGTTCGCCCAGACCTCCAACGCCTTCGAGGGTGTCGAATACGATCTGCTCTCGGTGGCGATCGCCACCTCCATGGCGCTGACGCCGCTGCTGCTGCTGGCCTTCGACCGGCTGGTCGCGCCCCAGCTCGATGCCCGCCGCGACAAGCGCCAGACCGACGATATAGACGAGCAGCAGAAGATCGTCGTGCTGGGTTATGGCCGGTTCGGGCAGATCGTTACCCGCCTGCTGCGCGCCCAGGGCTTTGAAATGACCCTGATCGATGATGATCCGGCCCAGATCGACCTGGTGCGTAAATTCGGCGTCAAAGTGTTCTACGGCGACGCCTCGCGGCTCGACCTGCTGCATGCCGCCGGGGTCAAGGATGCCGAACTGGTGGTCATCACCGTGGGTGGGCGCGACCGTATCCTCACGATCGCCCGCAATGTCCGCCGCAGCTTCCCGCACGTCGCCATCGCCGCCCGCGCCATCGATCGCGGCCACGCCCATGAACTGATGGAACTGGGCGTGGAGGTGTTCGAGCGCGAAACCTTCCTCTCGGCGATCAGCCTGGGCGCCAAGGTGCTGGCCCGCCTGGGCTACGAGCCCGATAAGGCGCTGTCGCTGGCCAAAACCTTCGAGGAGCACGACAACAAGCTGCTGCACGATAGTTTTGCCGTGCGCAATGACCAGGATGCCTATGTGGGGCTCGTGCGCCAGTCGATGGGCCTGCTCAACGCCGCCATGGCGGCCGATACAATGCCAGACCCCGAACGGCCGGTTGACAAATCGCCGGGCGCGGACTCTGACTAGCGCACCTCTTTCCAGGCGTCCTTCCCCATGTTCGATCCCTATTTCGTCGCGATCGCTTCGATCGCGGTTCTGCTCGTCGGGCTGTCCAAATCCGGCCTGCTCGGCAGTCTCGGCGTGGTCGGCGTACCCCTGCTGACCTTGGTCATGCCAGCCCGTGAAGCCGCCGGCATGATGTTGCCGGTGCTGCTCGCCATGGATTGCATCGCGGTCTACGCCTACCGCAAGGAGTTCTCCTGGAACATCCTCAAGGTCATGCTGCCGGGCGCCGCGATAGGCACCATCATCGGCTGGGTGCTATGGTCGTTCGTTTCCGACGCTGCGGTGCTGCTCTTCGTCGGCATCGTGACACTGCTCTTCGTGCTCGACGCCATGCTGCCCCTGCGCAAGAAGCTTGAGGGCCTGCCGCCCTCGACGCCGTGGGGCGTGTTCTGGGGCACTTTTTCGGGCTTCACCAGCTTCGTTTCCCACACCGGCGGGCCGCCCTTCCAGATCTACGTGCTGCCCCAGCGCCTGGCACCCGCGCTTTATTCCGGCACCACCGCTCTCTTCTTCGGCATCGTCAACACCGCCAAGCTGATCCCGTACTTCTTCCTCGGCCAGCTTTCGGTGCACAATCTGGAACTGTCGGCAGCGCTGATCCCCGTGGGCATTATCGGCGTGCTGCTCGGCATCTACCTGGTACGTCGCATCTCGGCCAAATATTTCTACCAGATCGCCTATGTGCTGGTGTTTTTTCTCGCCCTCAAGCTGATCTGGGACGGCGCCCAGGGCGTCTTCTTCGCGGGCACTCTCGCCGGTTAGGGCAACAAAAAAGGGCCGCGACAGATGTCGTGACCCTCAATTCCCAACTGGGGAAACTTTAGACGCTTACAGCGCGTTGGCGCCGGAGTATTTTGAGAGTTCGTCCTTCACTTCGAGCTTTTTGCGCTTGAGCGCGGTGACCATCAGATCGTCGTAGCGGGTATTCTGCAACTCCGATTGGATCTGACGGTCCAACTCCAGATGACGCCGTTCGAGCGCCGCAATGTGGCCTTCAGTCGTCATAACAACTCCTTAAGCTTGGTGGACAGGACCATCGTCACAAATAATTCACGTCTTGTCGACCGTGTTTGTGAGCCCGTCGAAATTCTGGTGCAAATGGGTCGCCGATCAGTTAACCAAGTGTGAGGTTCTGGACCTCGGGACACGCCAAGACGATGCTTGAACTGACCAGAGAACAAGAAGCAGGCTTCGGCCTCGAACTTGCCACCAAGCGGCAGGAACACGCCGATCTCGATGCAGCTATTCACACCTTGACTGAGTCTCAGGTGGCCGATCGGATGCTGATTCAGCGACTCAAGAAGCGCAAGCTGGCGCTAAAGGATCGCATCGTCCAGCTCGAGAATATTCTCATTCCTGATATCATCGCCTGAGGCTTTCGCGCCTTGAGTTGTGGCGACAATGGGGCTAAATGCCCGCTTTGCAGAGGGGTCGGGGGAATCAATGCTCACCAAGCCTAGCGTCGCCATCGTCATGGGCAGCCAGTCGGACTGGCCGACCATGCGCCTCGCCGCCGAAACCCTCGAAACCCTCGAAATCGAATATGAGGCGCGCATCGTTTCTGCGCATCGCACGCCCGAGCGCCTAGTCGAATTCGCCACCGGTGCCCGCGACGAAGACTTCAAGGTCATCATTGCCGGAGCAGGCGGCGCCGCCCACCTGCCAGGCATGATCGCCGCCATGACCCCCCTGCCCGTGCTGGGCGTACCGGTGCAGTCCAAGGCCCTGTCCGGCCAGGATAGCCTGCTGTCGATCGTGCAGATGCCCGGCGGCATTCCGGTCGGCACGCTGGCCATCGGCCAGCCCGGTGCCATCAATGCCGCCCTGCTCGCCGCCGCCATCCTGGCGCTTAGCGATGACGACCTAGCCGACCGCCTCGACGCCTACCGCGCCCAGCAGACCGCCGCCGTCCCCCTGTTTCCGACCGACACCGAGTAACACGTGCCCGATATTTCTCCGCTGCCCCCCGGCACCATGATCGGCATCCTCGGCGGGGGCCAGCTTGGCCGCATGCTGTCGCTCGCCGCCAGCAAGTTGGGCATGCGCACCCACATCTATTGCCCCGATGCCAGTAGCCCCGCCTTCGAGGTCACGCCGCACAAGACTGTGGCTGCCTATGACGACGAAGTCGCGCTGGCCGCCTTTGCCGACGCAGTCGACGTCATCACCTACGAATTCGAGAACGTCCCGGCCAAGACCGCCGAATTCCTTGCCGCCCGCAAGCCGCTGCGCCCCGGCGCCAACGCGCTGGCGATCTCGCAGGATCGCCTGGCGGAAAAGGCCTTCCTTGCCTCCAAGAATATTCCGGTAGCGCCCCATCGCGCCGTCGAAACGCTGGCCGACCTCGAAACCGCCATCGACGCCCTCGGCCTGCCCGCCGTGCTCAAGACCACGCGGCTGGGCTATGACGGCAAGGGCCAACGCGTCATCCGGGAGCGCAGCGAGGCGGCAGCGGCCTTTGCCGAGTTGGAACCCAAGCCCTTGGTGCTTGAAGCCTTCGTTCCGTTTGAAAAGGAAATTTCCGTCGTCGTGGCACGCAGCCTCAGCGGCGAAGTCAAAAGCTTCGACGCCGCCGAAAACGTGCACCGCAACCACATCCTGTTCACCAGCACCGTACCCGCCGCCATTTCCCCCGGCCTCGAAAAGCACGCGGCCATGCTCGCCAAGGTCATCGTCGTGGCGCTCGACTATGTCGGCGTGCTGGGCGTCGAATTCTTCGTGGTACCCGGCGAGCGCCCAACCCTGCTGGTCAACGAAATCGCCCCCCGCGTTCACAATTCGGGCCACTGGACCGAGGCCGTCTGCCTCACCGACCAGTTCGAGCAGCACATCCGCGCCGTGCTCGGCTGGCCTTTGGGCGATCCCGCGCGCCTCGCCGACGTGGTGATGGAAAACCTGATCGGCGACGAAGTGCTGGCGATCCCCGGATCACTGGACGGCAATACGCAGCCCCATCTCTACGGCAAGACCGAGGTCCGTCCGGGCCGCAAGATGGCGCATATCAATCGGATCGTTCGCAAGGACTGAGACGCTACCGCCCCAACCACACCCTTAGCGCCTCAGCCACCGCCTCTGGCGCCTCCATCGTCGACAAATGCCCACTACCCTCAAACGTCACCAACTCCGCCCCTGCAATCTCCGCTGCGATCTCCTGCGATAGCGCCGGCGGCGTCAGGATATCCACATCGCCCACCCCCACCAGCGTCGGCACAGCGATCGTGCCCAGTGCAGGCCGAGAATCGATCCGCCCCATGATCGCGGTCTGCTGGCGGATATAGGCCTCCTGCCCCACCCGCTCGGACATGGCCTGCACCTCGGCCGCAAGAGACGTGCCCAGCCGCTGTGGGGCCACCAGGTTCGCCAGCAGCGCCTGCGAGACGCCGATGAACCGCCCCAGCTTGATGCTCTCGATGCCCGCGCGGCGCTTGGCCAGGCGCGCTGCATCGTCAGGCTGCGCCGTGGTGTCCAGCAAGGCCAGATGCGTGACGCGCTCGGGCGCCTGCCGCATGATTTCCAGCGCCACGTAGCCGCCCATCGACAGCCCTGCCAGGGCGAATCGCGTCGGCGCAACCGCCAGCGTCCGCGCCGCCATCGCCGCTATGCTGTCGTCCTGTGTCAGATCTGCAATCATCGGGCAAACGGCATCGCCCAGCGGGGCAATCGCGTCGCGCCACAGGCGGGCGTCGCAGAGCAGTCCGGGTAGCAGGACAAGCTCTTGGGCCATGGTGGGTCTCCGTGTTAGGGTGGAGAGACCTTGTGCCTCCTCTATCCACAGCCAGGCAAGCCAGACGCCAGGAAATTGGCGTTTTATCCTGACTCACAGTGGACAAGCCCCAACCCTTGGGCTATAGAGCGGCCCACGGTGACTGGCTCTGCTGGTCGGCGCGGGGTTTATTTGGCCTGGCGCTATCATCCAAACACATTGACCAAGTCTCGAAAGGGCTTTTGACCTTTGCAAGTAGTCGTTCGCGATAATAACGTTGATCAGGCGCTGCGCGCGCTGAAGAAGAAGCTGCAGCGCGAAGGCGTCTTCCGCGAGATGAAGCTGCGCAACTACTACGAGAAGCCCTCCGAAAAGAAGGCTCGCCAGAAGGCCGAGGCCGTTCGTCGCGCCCGCAAGCTGGCTCGTAAGCGCGCCCAGCGTGAGAGCGGCCTGCCCGCTCCAGCCGCTGCTCCGCGTCCCGGCCAGAGCCCGCGTCCAGGCGCTCCGAGCGCTGGTGCACCGCGCCCAGAGCGTCCCGCTTCCTTCTAAGGTTAGCGCAAGAGAACTTGAAAACGCCGTCCTTCGGGACGGCGTTTTTTTGTGCCGCCTATTCCGAAGCCAGCTCGACCGCCACAGCGGCATCGCCATTGGAAATACGGCGCGCCAGCTCAGCGGCTTGGCGCGCTGTAAAATCGCCGCTGATCACCACCGAGGGACCGGGAATAACAGTCTGGATACGCGGCGATGACACCACGGTGCCATCGACGAGCAGATCGAGGATTTCCCCGACATGCCGGGCTGTCAGCTTGGCGAAGGTCCGCTGGGCATCAGGCTGCAACTCGACCACGATCGTCGGCTGCCCGCCAAATGTATCCGCCTGCACCGATGCGCTCTTGATGGCGAGGCCGATCGGAGCAGCCTGGGCGCTGCTCACCCCCAACGCCAGCGCCAGTGCCCCGGCAACGATCCTCATAGCCATTGGGCTCTCCCACACTTCGTTTATTGCTGCGCCGCAACCTCAGAGCGCTCGAAGAACGGCTCGGCATGGTGCCATAACCCACGATCCCACAGATCGCCGTGGGTGCCGTCCGGCACGATCCACAATTCGTCCTGGTGCGGCACCAGATCATACAGCTGCTTACCGTTGGACACATCGATCGTGGTGTCGGCGGTGCCATGGGCGATCAGCACCGGCTCGGTCACGTCCTTGATCCATTTATCGACCGGAAACTGGTCCTGCATCACCCAATAGACCGGCAGATAAGGATAGCGCTCCGCTGCCACATGGACCGCCGAAAGGAACGGCGTTTCCAGCAGCAGTGCATCGGCATCGCGCAGGCTGGCCACACAGGTTGCCGGCCCCGAGCCGAGCGAACGGCCCCAGATCACCACCGGAGCCCCCTTGGCCGCGCCCCAATCGAAGGCGGCCAGCGCATCGTCCAGTATACCCTGCTGGGTGATGCTGCCCGGCGAGGCGGGGAAGCCGCGGTAATCGAAGGCCAGAAACCCGTAGCCGGCCTGCGCCCAGGTGGCGAAGCGCTCATGCTCGCGCGAGAAACTGCCCGCATTGCCCTTATAATAGATGATCAGCGGCTTGCCGGCCTCAGGCGCCTCGTACCAGCCGTTGATGACGCTGCCATCGACCGGGATCGCCACTTCATCGGCTCCCACGATGGCGGTGTCCGCCAGGGCCGTAATTGGCCCCGTGCGCTCATATTGCAGGTCGCGCTGAAAATAATACATGCCGCCCACCACCGCGGCATAGCCGAGCATGATGAGAACGACCAAGCCAACCAGGATGCGACGGAGAATTTTCACTCAAGCTTCTTCCAGCGTCTGTGCAATGGCCTTCTCGAAGACCTCCTGCGGCTGGGCGCCGCTCAGGGCATATTTCTCGTTGAACACGAAAAACGGCACGCCGCGAATGCCCTGCTCGGCCGCCTGAACCGCCAACTGCTCGGTGATCGCCAATTCATTTGCGTCGTTCATCGCGTCCATGGCGTCGCCGCGATCGAAGCCGAACTCCACCGCCAGATCGGCCAGCACATTGTCGTCGTTGATCTGGCGATGCTGCAGGAAATACGCCTCCGCGATGGCATTGGCCAGTTCATGCTGCACGCCCAGGGGCTTGGCCAGCCGCGTAATGGTATGGGCCTTGGCAGTAGGGAACATGCGCGGCTGCTGCGACAGGTCAAGATCAATACCGGCCTTTTTGGCCTCGCTCTCCACGCGCTCCCACATTTCCTTGGGCTCTTTGCCATACTTTTCGCGCAGCATGTCGGCCACGACAACACCTTCCGCCGGCGTCGAAGCATCGAGATAGAAGGGATGGTTCTCCACGATCACCTCGATATCGTCGGGCAGATCGGCCAGGGCCTTGTCCAGCCGCGCCGAGCCCACCAGGCACCAGGGGCAGACAACATCGGTGAACACGTCGATCTTGAGAGTCTTGGACAAGGCAAATCCTTTCGCGCAAGCGAGCCAGTACAGTCCTCAGATGGCGCGAAAGGGCGTGCGCCGCAAGGACGCACGCCAAGGTAACTACGAGAATGGCGGATTAGTGTTTGTTGTGATCGACCAGCGCGAAGGGCGGCGACCAGCCACCGGCCAGGGTGGTGAAGCCGATCAGCGAGCCGAGACCGAACCACAGCAGGCCCGGCGCCAGCAGCAGCGCAGCGCCACCCGACAATGCCGAGGCGCGCATGGCCGCAACGACGCCGGTCAGCAGCACCAGCATGGGCAGCAGCCCCATCATCAGCGGATTGGCAACACTCAGCGCAAATGGCAACAGGATGACGCCGGCAATCAGCGCCACGATCCAGCGGCTGGCGCTGCGCCCCGCAGGGCCGCGCTGGCCGACCAGCCACCTAGCAACACCCCACATCGGCAGGGTCAGCATCATCGCCGCCGCTACCGTCCATTCCGGCAGGCCCATTGGCGGCGTTACGACAGGCATTACGCCCATTGCGTCGCCAAGCATATCAGCCGCGAAATAGCCCGCCATGGGCAGAGCGGCACTGAGACCCAACGTGATAACGCCCCGCACATCAGTGTGGGCGATTGCCAGATCGTGATTATGATTGGTCCAAGTGGTCGCCATTTTCGGCTCCCCCCGTTGGTTGTTCACCTAACCAATGGCCACGGCACCTAAAGGGTTCCCTATACGTCAACATGCCGCCGTGTGAGTCTCAATTGCGCCACGCCCGTTGGCGGCCTATGGATGCCCCGAAACGACCCGCAAGGAGCATTGCCGATGAGCGATCCCGACCGCCTCGCCGACCGGCTCGACGCGCTGGAAACCCGCATCGCCTATCAGGACGAGACTATCGAGGAGCTGAACGCCACCATCACCGCCCAATGGGCGGTGATCGACGCGCTCAGCCGCAAGGTAAACCTGCTCGATGAGCAGGCGCGGGCCGTCAGCAATATCGCCGATCCACGGACGGAACCGCCACCACCGCATTATTGAGGCGAGGAGGCACCCATGACCGTTCGCCGCATCGTCCCCAATCTCGCCGCCGCCAACCCACAGGCAGCTCAGAAGTTCTATCGAGATTTTCTGGAACTCGACCTGGTCATGGACCAAGGCTGGATCCTGACCTTCGCCGCCGATGGATCGGCAAAGCCGCAATTGAGCGTCGCCAGCCAGGGCGGGTCCGGTACCGAGGTGCCAACTCTCTCGATCGAGGTCGATGACGTCGACGCCATCCACAACCGCGCCGTCTCGCTCGGGCTCGAAATCGTCTACGCGATCACCGACGAACCCTGGGGCGTCCGCCGCTTCTACGTCCGCGACCCGTTTGGCAATGTGATCAACCTCCTGTCGCACATCTGAAATGCAAAAGGCCCGCCGAAGCGGGCCTTTCCAATTTCGCGGCTCTTGCCGGAAACGGATTGTGGCGAGTCAGATAGCGTGGGTTCGCGAGAACCGGAGCGGATCGTACTTAAGTACGTGAGCACCGGAAGCGCAGAGTACCCGCTCTAGCTGGCCGCCAGAATTCGTTTCTAGTGCCCGAGGGCTTTGACGATTTCCTCGGTCATCTTCTTCGCATCGCCAAACAGCATCATGGTGTTGTCGCGGTAGAACAGCTCGTTCTGCACGCCGGCATAACCCGCCGCCATGCCGCGCTTGATGAACAGCACGGTGCCGGCGTCCTCGACGTTGAGCACGGGCATGCCATAGATCGGCGAGGTCTTGTCGGTCTTGGCGGCCGGGTTGGTCACGTCATTGGCGCCGATAACAAAGGCGACGTCAGACTGGGCGAACTCGGAGTTGATGTCTTCCAGCTCGAACACTTCGTCATAGGGCACATTGGCTTCGGCCAGCAGCACGTTCATGTGCCCCGGCATGCGGCCCGCCACCGGATGGATGGCGTATTTGACGGTGACGCCTTCCTTCTTGAGCAGGTCGGCCATTTCGCGCAGGGCATGCTGCGCCTGTGCCACCGCCATGCCGTAACCCGGCACGATGATGACCTTGCTGGCGTTCTTCATCAGGAAGGCGGCGTCGTCGGCCGCGCCCTGCTTGACCGGACGATTGTCTTCGCCCTTGTCGGCCGCCGCGCCGCTGTCGCCGCCGAACCCGCCCAGGATCACCGAAATGAAGCTGCGGTTCATCGCCTTGCACATGATGTAGCTCAGGATCGCGCCCGAGGAGCCCACCAGCGCGCCGGTGATGATCAGCGCGGTATTGCCCAGCGTGAAGCCGATACCCGCCGCCGCCCAGCCCGAATAGGAATTGAGCATGGAGACGACCACCGGCATGTCGGCGCCGCCGATCGGGATGATCATCAACCCGCCGAGAACCAGCGCCAGCACGGTGATCAGCCAGAAATAGACCGGGTTGCCCGTCGTGGTCAGCAGATAGACCAGCACGATCAGCGCCACGCCGAGCACGATGTGGATGGCGTGCCGGGCCGGCAGGATGATCGGCTTGCCGCTCATATTGCCGTTGAGCTTGGCGAAAGCGATGATCGAGCCAGTGAAGGTGAAGGCGCCGATGGCCACGCCGATCGACATTTCGACCAGCGCCTGCGCATGGATCGCGCCCACTTCACCGATGCCGAAGGCTTCAGGCGCGTAAAGCGCTGCTGCGGCCACGAACACCGCGGCGAGACCCACCAGCGAGTGGAAAGCCGCAACCAGCTGCGGCATGTCGGTCATCTTGACCGTGCGCGCCATATAGGCGCCGATGCCGCCGCCGAGCGCAATGCCGCCGATGATCAGCACCCAGCTGACAACATCGACCGGAGCCGCCAGCGCCAGCGTGGTCAGGATGGCAATACCCATGCCGATCATGCCGAAACGATTGCCCTGCTGGGCCGAGCGGGGATTGGAAAGCCCGCGCAGCGCCAGGATGAACAGCACGCCCGAGACCAAGTAGAGAAGGGCGGCGATATCCGCGTTGATCATGGCGGTTAGCCCTTCTTCTTATACATTGCCAGCATGCGCTGGGTGACGAGGAACCCGCCGAAGATATTGACGCTGGCAAATACCAGCGCGATGAAGCCGAAGGCCTTGGAAACCCAATTGCCGTCAGCCGCCAACTGTACGCCCACGGCGAGCAAGGCACCCACCACGATCACCGAAGAAATGGCATTGGTCACGCTCATCAGCGGCGTGTGCAGCGCCGGGGTGACCGACCAGACCACGAAATAGCCCACGAAAATCGCCAGCACGAAAATGGCGAGCCGGAAGGTGAAGGGATCGATGGCTTCCATTTACTTGGCATCCTTGGCTGTGGTTGCGGGCTTCTTCGGCGCCGCCGGCTTCTTGGCTGCAGGTTTCTTGGCGACCGGAGCGGCAGTTGCCGCCTCGGTCACGGCTGCAACCTTCTTGGCGGCAGGCTTGGCCTTGGGCGCGACCAGAGCAACAGCTACGGCGGCGGCCGGCACGGATTGTTCCACGCCAGGCGCGGCCTTCTTGGGCGCATCCGCCATGGCCGGAACGACGACCGGCTTCGCTACAGCTTTCTTGGCAGGTGCCTTCTTGGCCGGAACCGCGCTGACGGCGCCGGTCTTGACCGGCGCAGCCTGCGGCTCGGCCTTGGTGGCCGCGACTGGCTTCTTCGGCGCAGCCTTGGCCACTGCGGCCGGCTTGGCTTCAGCAACCGGGGCAGCCGCTGCGGCCACAAACTGCGGATGCACCACCGCGCCATCGCGCGTCAGCACAGTCGCCTTGACCAGTTCGTCATCCCAGTTGATCGCCAGGACCTTGGTCTTGGCGTCGATCAGCGTGGTGACGAAGGCCAACAGGTTTCGCGCATAGAGCTGGCTAGCCGTGGTGGGGATACGACCCTGCACGTTGGTATAGCCGATGATCTTGACGCTGTTGTGCTCGATGATCTTGCCCGGCACCGTCAGCTCGACATTGCCGCCGCGTTCCGCCGCCAGATCGACGATGATCGAGCCCGGAGCCATCGATTCCACCATCGCCTTGGTGATCAGCCGCGGCGCGGGGCGCCCCGGGATCAGCGCGGTGGTGATGACGATATCCTGCTTGGCAATATGCGAGGCGGTCAGTTCAGCCTGCTTGGCCTGGTATTCGGCGCTCATCTGCTTGGCATAGCCGCCAGCGGTTTCGGCCTGCTTGAATTCCTCGTCCTCGACGGCAACGAACTTGCCACCGAGCGACTCGACCTGTTCTTTGGCTGCCGGCCGCACGTCGGTGGCCGAGACCACTGCGCCCAGCCGCTTGGCCGTGGCAATCGCCTGCAGCCCGGCAACGCCGGCGCCCATCACGAACACCTTGGCCGGACGAACCGTACCGGCAGCGGTCATCATCATTGGGAAAGCACGGTCGAATTCCGCCGCCGCGTCGATGACGCCCTGATAGCCGGCCAGATTGGCCTGCGACGACAGGATATCCATCACCTGGGCGCGCGTAATGCGCGGCATGAATTCCATGGAGACAGCGGTGACGCCCGCTTTGGCCAAAGCGGCCAATTCGACATTATTGCCATAGGGGTCGAGCGCACCGATCAGCAGCGCGCCCTTGGCCACGCCATTCAGGCTCGCCGCCGTCGGACGGCGCACCGTCAGGACGATTTCGGCATCCTTGAGCGCCGCCGCGGCGGTCGTCGCCACGCTGGCACCGGCCGCCGCATAATCGGCGTCGGGAATGCGCGCGCCGAGCCCGGCTCCCGCTTCGATCGAGACGCTGGCGCCCAGCGCGATCAGCTTGCCCACGGTTTCCGGAGTGGCCGCGACGCGGTTTTCTCCCTCGACGCGCTCGCGGACGATTGCGATTTTCATGCCGTTTCTCCTCCGGCAGCCGGCGCGTCCGAACGGACCCGCGGCATGCGGTCAAACTTCATCAATGGGCTGATGCGCCACTCAGGCAGGTAAGCGTGGTCGCGCCGAGACGCGACCTGGGCTTATTTGCGCGACAGCATTGCCAGCACCGCCGGCACCACGACCGACGCCAGGATCAGCACCACACCCAACACCGGCTGTGCACCGATGATGGCAAAATACAGCCCGATCACCAGGATCACCAAGCTCAGGACGCCGTACTTTACCAGCGACACGAACCCGTCATAGGTCCGCTGGTGTTCGGCGTAATCCATCGCGCTTTCGTTGATCATTGCGGGCAGTGGTTCGTGCTTGCTAGCCATTTCATCCTCGGAAATAAAGCGGGCCTAAAGTCTATTCGCCCAAAGTTCAATTCGGGCTGGTTGCTTCCAGTTCGTCGATCAGGCCCTCGATCATCGAAAGCCCCAAAGACCAGAATTGCGGGTCTTTCGCGTCCAGACCAAACGGCGCCAGCAGTTCGGAATGATGCTTGGAGCCACCGGCCTTCAACAACTCGAAATACCGTTCAGCAAAGCCGTCTTCGGACTTCTCATACTGCGCGTAGAGCGAGTTCACAAGGCAGTCGCCGAACGCGTAGGCATAGACGTAGAACGGCGAGTGGATGAAGTGCGGGATATAGCTCCAGAAGATGTCGTAGCCCTCGTTGAGCACGATGCCGTCGCCCAGCGATTCTGCCTGTACTTCCAGCCAGATGGCGTTGATCTCCTCGGTCCGCAACTCGCCCAAACGGCGCGCTGTGTGCACTTTGCGCTCGAAGGTATAGAAGGCGATCTGCCGCACCACGGTGTTGAGCATGTCCTCCACCTTGGAGGACAGCAGCGCGAACCGTTGCTTGGAATCCGTAGTCTTCGCCAGCAATGAGCGGAACGTCAGCATTTCGCCGAACACCGACGCCGTCTCGGCCAGCGTCAGCGGCGTATTGCTGAGCAGAGGGCCTTGCGCCGCCGCTAGCCGCTGGTGCACGCCGTGGCCCAGTTCATGGGCAAGCGTCATGATATCGCGCGAGCGGCCCATATAGTTGAGCATCAGATAGGGATGCGCGCTCGGCACCGTCGGATGCGCGAAGGCGCCGCTGAGCTTGCCATCGGCGGTCGGCGCGTCGATCCAGCCTGAATCAAAGAACGGCGCAGCGACTTCCGCCAGCTTGGGCGAAAACTTGCCATAGGCCTCCATCACTGTGGCCTTGGCGGTCTCCCAGTCCCAGGTCCGCTCGTCGCTGGTCGGCAGCGGCGCATTGCGGTCCCAGGCATTGAGCGCGTCCTTGCCGAACCACTTGGCCTTCATCTTGTAATAGCGATGGCTCAGCCGCGGATAGGCGTCGCGCACCGCGCTTTGCAGCGCATCGACCACTTCGCGCTCCACCGAATTGGCCATATGGCGGCTATCGGCGATATCCTGATAGCCTCGCCAGCGGTCGGAGATTTCCTTATCCTTGGCCAGCACATTGGTGATGTGGGTGAACAGCCGGCCATTCTCGCTCAGCGTCTTGCTGACGGCCTTATAGGCACTCTCGCGCTTCTTCTCGTCCCGCTCGGACAGCAGATGCAGCGTCGCTTCCAGCGTCAGCGTCTCGCCATCAACCTCCAGCCGCAGGCTCGCCAGCGTCTCGTCATAGAGCCGGTTCCAGGCTGAATAGGCGGTCACCGACTTGTCGTGGAACAGCTCTTCCAGCTTGTCTTCGAGCTGATAGGGCTTGGCCTTGCGCAATTCGGCAAACCAGGTGCGATAGCGCGACAGCTCAGTGTTCTGCGCAAAGGCCGCTTCCAGCACGTCGTCCTCGATCCGGTTCAGTTCCAGATCGAAGAACAACACCTTGGTGGAAAGGTTGGTCAGCGCCTCATTGGTGTCGCCCATGAACTTGGCGCGATCGGGATCGGTGGTGTTCTGCGCATATTGCAGGAACGAAAATGAGCCGATCTTACCTGTGAGATCGCCCAAAGCCTCGGTCCGCTTGATCGCCTCGATCAGCTTGCCAGCCTTGGTGAGCTCAATGAGCTTGCCCTTGTAATCCGCCTCGAACGCGACTGCGTCCGCCTTGGCCTGCTCCAGATCGCGGGCAAACTCCGGCCCATCCTTGCTCGGATAAAGGTCCGATAAATCCCATACCGGCAAGGTCCCGAACTGATTGTGCCCCTTTTGCGCGGCTTGGTCGGTCATGGCTTGAGTCTCCGGACGGTCAAAAAATGTGCGCGGACCATAGCCAGCGAGCGCGGCGATGTGAAGGGTTTTGCAGTCCCGACCAAAACCGCCCATCCGGCAAAATCCTCATGATTAATCCCCTCTTAAGTCCCAGCCGTCACACTCCTCCCAAAACGGCACACCGCGATTCGAGCGGGAAACGACCGAGGTCCAATGACGCGCGTTCTGATAGTTGACGATGATCCGGTGCAGTTGCGCCTCACCGCCGAAGTCGCCAACCGCGCCGGCTTCAAGCCCCTCCTCGCCACCGGCGGCGAGCAGGCACTGACGATTCTGCGCGACGACCGCAATATCGGCGCCATGATCCTCGATCTGGTCATGCCCGACCTCGATGGCATGGGCGTGATGGAAGTCATGGCCCGCGAGGGCCTCAACACCCCCGTCATCATCCAGACCGCCAATGCCTCGCTCGAAACTGTCGTCACCGCCATGCGGCAGGGCGCGGTCGATTATTTCGTCAAGCCGGTCGCCCCCGAGCGCCTGATCATATCCTTGCGCAATGCCATGAAGCTGGATGCGCTCGAAGCCGCCGTCCGCTCCGAACGCTCGCGCCGCTCCGGCACCTTCACCGCCGCCGATATGATCGCCAAGGCCCCCACCATGGCGCGCGTTCTGTCGCTTTGCGCCAAGGCCGCCAAGTCGACGATCCCCGTGCTAGTCGAAGGGGAAACCGGCGTCGGCAAGGAACTGATCGCCCGCATCATCCAGGGCACCGGCGACCGTGCCGGCAAGCCGTTCATCACCGTCAATTGCGGGGCCATCCCGCCCAATCTGGTGGAATCGATCCTCTTCGGTCACAAGAAGGGCAGCTTCACCGGCGCCACGTCGGACCAGCCCGGCAAGTTCGCCGAAGCCCATAACGGCACGCTGTTCCTAGACGAAGTCGGCGAATTGCCGCTCGAAACCCAGGTCAAACTGCTGCGTGCTTTGCAGGAGGGCGAGATTGAGCCTGTCGGCGCCAGCAAGCCCGAGCGCGTCAATGTCCGCGTCATCTCCGCCACCAATCGGCGCCTGCTGAACCTGGCCAAATCCGGCGAGTTCCGCGAAGACCTCTATTACCGCCTCAACGTCTTCCCGATCTACGTGCCGCCCTTGCGCGAGCGCCTAGAGGACGTGCCGGCGCTGGTGGCCCATTTCATCGCCCGCTTCGCCGCCGAAGCCGGCAAGCGCGTCATCGGCATCTCGCCCGTCGCGCTCGACCTGCTCGCCAGCTACGCCTGGCCGGGCAATATCCGCCAACTCGAAAACGCGGTGTACCGCGCCATCGTGCTGACCGATGGCGCCTACCTCGAAAGCGTGGATTTTCCGCAGATCGTCGCCCAGATCAATGGCCGCGAACTCGCCGCCAGCGCCATCGAAACGGCACCACTACAGCAAAGCCCGATCCACATCGACGACGCGCTGGGCCGCCAGCGCTATGCGCCCGAAGCGCCAGCCGCCATCGACCGCTTTATCGCCCCCACGGGCGAAGTCACTGCGCTGGCCGAAATCGAGCGTGCCGCCATCGTCTTTGCCATCGAGCACTATGGTGGGCGCATGTCGCAAGTCGCCCGCGCCCTCAAAATCGGCCGCTCGACGCTGTACCGAAAGCTGCACGAATACGGCCTCGCCGAAACCCTGCTGAGTGACGCTGCCTGAATCGGGCGCACTGTCACGTAACCTTCGTCTAGCCATGAAAAAGCTCCGCGCCATCAGCAAGCCCAGGAGCGTCCATGACCGATCGTCAGAAAACCCGCGAGCGCCCGACCCAGCGCCGCGCCTTTGCCCAGAGCTACGGCTCACTACTCAATGAAGGCCTCAACCGCCGCACCCTGCTCAAGGGTTTCCTCGCGACCACCGCCGTCGCTACCATGGGCGGCGCTTTCGGCGTGGGCCGTGCCGCTGCCGCCGCCAGCGCCTCGACACTGACCTTCACCGAACTCGATCGCGTCCGCGACGCCGCCGACCATTGGCCCGAGGGTTATGATCGCCAGGTGCTATTGCGCTGGGGCGACGCGATTTTCCCCGACAGCCCGGAATTCGACCTGGCGACCCTGAACGGCGCCGCCGCCGAGCGCCAGTTCGGCTACAACAACGACTTCACCGTGTTCCTGCCGCTGCCGATCGGCTCCAAGAGCAACGATCACGGCCTGCTGCTGGTCAGCCACGAATATGCCAGCCCGTTCCTGATGTTCCCGGGCATGACCGTTGACGACTACAAGGACAAGATGACCGACGACCAGATCCGTGCGGTCATGGCCTCGACCGGCGTCTCCGTCGTCGAAGTCAAGCGCACTGGCGCGCAGTGGGAAGTGGTCAAGGACGGCCAGTATAACCGCCGCATCCACATGGGCACCGAAATGGTCATGTCCGGCCCCGCCGCCGGCGACGACCGCCTCAAGACCAATGCCGACCCGACCGGCACTGTCGTGTTCGGCACAATTTCCAACTGCAATGGCGGCCTGACCCCATGGGGCACCATGCTATCGGGTGAAGAAGGCGCCATGGACGTCTTTGCCGGCGACTACACCACGCTGGCCAATCAGGAACTGGTCGAGCGCCAGGGCTGGGACGAAGACGAGAACGACATCTATGCCGTCTCCCGCGTCGAACCGCGCTTCAAGTTCGAAAACGAACCCAATGAATGGATGAAGTTCGACTGGGTGGTCGAGATCGATCCGATGGACCCGACCGCCAAGCCGATCAAGCGCACGGCCCTGGGCCGCATGACCCATGAAGGCGCCCAGGTCAGCGTCGCTCCCGATGGGCGCGTCGTGGTGTTCATGGGCGACGACGACGATTTCGAATATCTCTATCGCTTCGTCACCCGTGACAAGTTCAACCCCGACGACCGCGCCGCCAACAAGGACCTGCTCGATAACGGCACCCTGTCGGTCGCCCAGTTCGCCAGCGACGGCACCATGAAATGGATCCCGCTGGTCGCCGGCGAGGGCCTCCTCACCGCCGAAGCCGGTTTCGCCACCCAGGCCGACGTGGTGCTCAATACCCGCGCCGCCGCCGACCTCGTCGGCGCCACCCCGATGGACGCGCCCGAAGGCTTCATCCCCCATACCGGCACCGGCAAGCTCTATGTCGCCATGACCGAGAACGAGGACCGCCTCCCCGCCGGCGAAGACGACCGCGAAAGCGTCAACGTTGCCAACCCACGTGGCCCGAACCCGCATGGCCACCTGCTCGAACTCGTGCCACCCGGCGCGCCCGATGCTGCTGACCACGCCGCCGACGCCTTCACATGGGACGTGTTCGTCCTCTGCGGCGACCCCGCCAAGCCCGAAGACGAGAGCCTCTACCACGCCGACACCACCCCCAATGGCTGGTTCACCGACCCCGACAATATCGGTGTCGATCCGGCCGGCCGCATCTGGGTAACCACCGACGGCCCGCCGCCCGATGGCATGGCCGACGCCGTCTATGCCATGGATACCGAAGGCGAAGGCCGCGCTCTGCCCCGCCTGTTCTATATCCCGCCGACCGGTTCGGAAGCCTGCTCCCCAACCTTCACGCCCGACGCCACGAGCCTGTTCCTCTCGGTCCAACACCCGGGCGAACTGCGCATCGAGGACATGGAGGACGCCTCCTCGATGGCCGATGCCGGCACCAACTGGCCCGACTTCGTCGACGCCATCCCCGCCCGCCCCTCGTTGGTCGTCCTGACCAAGCGCGATGGCGGCGTGGTCGGCAGCTAACCAGATTATCGGTTCCGGCGACCCAGGGTTGCCGGAACCACCTTACTTCTTGCCGTAAGCCGCCAGGAACACCCGCACGCCCTCGGCAGCGTGACGCCGCAACTCGGATGCTGATGGAATGGCATCATCGCCCAGCAGCATGGCCTGGTTCAGCGGCGCCGACATAATCAGCCAGTTGAAATGCGACGCCGCCACATTGGCGTCATCGAAGCTGAGCAGGCCACGCTTGGCCAGCCGTTCAAACGCCACCGTCAGCATGCCCATCGCGCGCTGCGGCCCGCGCTCATAAAGCACTTTGGCCAGTTCGGGAAACCGGCTGACCTCCCCGATCACCAGCCGGCGCAATTGCATGACGCGCGGCGTCAACACCACGCTGAGCTGGCGATAGGCATAATCCGTCAGATATTTGGCCACGTCGCCGCCCTCATCGAGTTCGGCCACATCGTTGTGGACAATGTCGCCCGCGCCATCGGTCATGCTGGAAACGATCTCGACGAACAAAGCCTCCTTGCTGGTGAAGTGTTTGTAGACCGTCTGCTTGGAGACTTCAGACAGCGCCGCGATCTCATCCATATTGGTGCCGAGATAGCCGCTTTTGAGAAACACCTCTGTCGCCGCCGCAAGAATAGCCTGGCGCTTCAGGCTAGAGCGTTTCGAGCTGTCGGGCGAAGCCGGTTCTTCGGCGATTGTCGCTTTGGTCATCACGTCATCATTCCGGAAAATCAACCACCCTGTTGACTCTACGGTACTGGACAGTCTAGTTTTGCGCAAGTTAAGTACTGGACGGTCTAGTTCACACAGCGCGAGAGGCCCCATGACCTATCCAATTCGATCATCCACGCTCAAAGTGCCGGGCGCGACGATCTATTATGAGGTACGGGGCAGCGGCCCCATGCTGCTTATCATCGCCGGAGGACCGCAGGATGCCGGGGTGTTCGCAGGCCTGTCGCAGCGGCTCGCCGACCGTTACACCGTCGTGGCCTACGACCCTCGCGGCAACTCGCGCAGTCCGTTCGATGGCACGCCCATGGCGTTGCAACTCGATGTGCAGGCGGACGATGCGGCAGCGCTGATACGGCAGATGGGCACCGGTCCCGCTTACATCCTGGGCACCAGCGGCGGCGCCCAGATCGGCCTGAACCTGGCTGCCCGCTACCCCGATCTGGTGCTGACGCTGATGGCACACGAGCCACCAACCATGATGCTCCTTCCCGATCCGTCAGCGGAGGTCGCTGCCGCCCAAGGCCTCTACGATACCTACCGCTCCGCCGGCATCGAGGCAGCCATGGGCCAGTTCTTCGCCGATAACGGCCTCGACGACGGAGGCGATCCTTCCGAGGCACCGCCCGAATTCGCCATGCCGCCCCAAGCAATGGAAACCTTCGCGCGAGTCAGCGGCAATTTTGACTACTGGCTGGCGCACGGCATGCTGCCGCTATCGTTCTATCGCCCCGATGTCCCCGCATTGCGCGCAGGCAGGGCAAAAATCGTGGTGGCGATCGGTGAACAATCGGCTGGCCAGCCGATCGAACACATGGCCACGGCCTTAACCGATGCCCTCGGCACCAAACCCATGCCCTTCCCCGGCGACCACATGGGTTTCGAGTCCCAAACCGAAGCCTTCGCCACGGCTCTCAAACAGGCTTTTGACCGCCACTAAACGACGGATATTCAATTTGCCGAACTGCCGGTCTTCAACCAGGACCGGGCCAAGCAATTCTACATCGACAATTTCGCCTGCCAAACCGCCGCCGATGCCCCTATGGGCGAGGATGGCTGGCGCTGGATCGAGCTCAAATTCGCCGGCGCCGATACGGCTTTACATTTCATCCGTCGCCCCGACGATGCCCCGTCCGCTGACCCGGTCTTGGTGCTGATCGATGACAAGGTCGAAGCCACCACGGACGCCCTCAAAGCCAAGGGTGTCGAGATCATCACCGAGCCGAAGGCCGCGCCGTATGATCCCACCCGGATGGTGGCCGAATTTCGCGACAGCGAAGGCAATCGGATGGTGCTCAGCAGCCGCTGAGTGTTTCGGGGCGGGCCAAAACCCGCCCCGGCTTCCAAGCCTTAGTAAATCTCGGGCACGTACAATTCCGGCGGCACTGGGCTGCGGATATAGTCGTCGTGGCGCACGCGGCCAGGCAGTTCCACATCGGCCTTGGGCACGTCCTCATAAGGTATCTGGCTCAGCAGATGGGCAATGCAATTGAGCCGCGCCTTCTTCTTGTCCACGGCCTGCACCACCCACCACGGCGCCTCGGGCGTATGGGTGCGCGCCAGCATTTCTTCCTTGGCCTTGGTATATTCTTCCCAATGGACGCGGCTTTCCATGTCCATGGGCGACAGCTTCCACTGCTTGAGCGGATCGTGGATGCGCATCTTGAAGCGGAATTCCTGTTCTTCGTCGGTGATGGAGAACCAGTATTTGACGAGGATTATCCCCGACCGCACCAGCATGCGCTCGAACTCGGGGACGGTGCGGAAGAATTCCTCCAACTCGTCGGGCGTGCAGAACCCCATCACCCGCTCGACGCCGGCACGATTATACCAGGAGCGATCGAACAGCACCATTTCGCCGGCGGTTGGCAGATGCGGTACATAGCGCTGGAAATACCACTGGTTCTTCTCGCGCTCGGTGGGCGCCGGCAGGGCCACGGTGCGGCAGACGCGCGGATTGAGCCGCTGCGTCACCCGCTTGATGGCACCGCCTTTGCCCGCCGAGTCGCGGCCTTCGAATAACACCACCACCTTGAGTTTATTGTGTTGCACCCAATCCTGCAGCCGCACCAATTCGTGCTGGAGCCGGAACAGCTCGCGGAAATACACTTTCCGATCGACCGTTTCGGGGCCCGGCTCAGCCATCCCGTCGCTGACCAACTCATCCAGGCGATCGTCCTCCAGCTGCAATTCGAGTTCTTCATCGAAACTGTCGGCAATTTCCGCGCGAATACGGTCGAGATAGGCCTGCTCATTGGACATGCTGGAATTCCCTTAATGTGCAGGCACTCAAATCCGACCTTTGTGAAACTGATGTGACAGTGCCGACCCCAACCATCAGGCGATCGCCATGAGGCTCGCATTGCCACCGGCCGCAGCGGTATTGGTGCTGATCGCGGTTTCGGTCACCAGCAGATCAAGGCTGTAGCCACCCTGCCCCAGCGGCGCGCTCTGCACCGTGACAATCGGTCCCGGCCAACCGGTCACCCGTCGCGACACCCCGCGCACCGCCTCGGCATCGCCTTCAACCAGCACCGCAGCAACACCGCCATCATCCGCCGATTGTCGCGCCACCCGCCCGCGCACGATCGCGGGCAACTGGTCGATCAGCGCCCACAATGCCGGCGATGCCTCGACAGCGACGGAATTGCCACTGGCCAGGATCGCCGCCAGTTGCAGCAACAGGCCATCTTCGCTGGCGGCGATGGCCAGCACGGTGCCGCGCGGCGCCGTGCCATAGACGTTGCGCTCGCCGACCGGACCCGCCAGCTCCACCGAAGTGTTGATCGCCGGATGCGCGCCATGGACCAGTGCCTGTTGCGCCAAGCCGGTTCGCCCATTGGCCGCCAGCCAATCGGCCAGTGCCGACAGCGCCGGATCGATCAGGGTATTGGGCGCAAGCCCCGCAATGGCGCCAGCATCGCCGCGCACCAGCCGCCGCAGATAGAGCGGTCCACCCGCCTTCGGGCCGGTGCCCGACAGCCCGTGCCCGCCAAACGGCTGCACCCCGACGACGGCGCCGATCTGGTTGCGGTTGACATAGATATTGCCGGCAGAAATCCGGCTGGTCACTCGCTCGATCGTCGTATCGATGCGCGTATGCAGCCCAAAGGTCAGCCCATAGCCCAAGCCATTAATGCGATCGACCAGCGTGTCGATGTCCTCACGCCGATAGCGCACCACATGCAGCACCGGCCCGAACACTTCCCGCGTCAGCTCGGACAAATCCTTCAATTCAATCAGCGTCGGCGCCACGAACGTGCCCAGCGCCGTGGCGGGATCCAGCGGCGCTTCGACGATGGTGCGGCCCTTGGCGCGCAGTGCCGACACATGATCGGCGATGATCTTTTGTGCCTCGGCCGATATGACCGGCCCGATATCGATGCCCAGCCGGTCCGGATTGCCGGTCCGCAATTCGGCCATCGCGCCCTTGAGCATGGCCAGCGTCTTGTCAGCGATGGCCTCCTGCAGGCAAAGCACCCGCAAAGCCGAACAGCGCTGCCCGGCACTATCGAAGGCCGAGGCCAGCACATCGCCCACCACCTGCTCGGTCAGCGCCGAGGAATCCACGATCAGCGCATTCTGCCCGCCGGTTTCGGCCACGAACGGCACCGGACTTCCGTCGGGCAGCGTCCGCTCCGCCAATTGCCTGGCAATCAATCGCGCCACATCGGTCGAGCCGGTGAACATCACCCCGCACGTGCCGGGATCACCCACCAGCGCCGCACCCATGCGCCCATCTCCGGGCAGGAATTGCAGCACCTCGCGCGGCACGCCAGCCGCGTGCAGCAGCTCAATTGCCTGCGCTGCGATCAGCGGCGTTTCCTCGGCCGGCTTGGCGATCACCGGATTGCCCGCAACCAATGCCGCCGCTACCTGCCCGGTGAAAATCGCCAGCGGAAAGTTCCACGGGCTGATGCAGACGACCGGCCCCAGTGGCGCATGCGTCGCCTTGTCGAAACCCTCCGCCTGATCGGCGTAATAGCGCAGGAAATCCACCGCCTCCCGCACTTCCGAAATCGCATTCGCCGCCGACTTCCCCGCCTCGCGAATGATGAGGCCCATCAATCTCTCGATCTGCGCCTCCATCGCGTCCGCAGTGCGGCGCAGGCAAGCGGCGCGCTCGGACGATGCCGTCGCCGCCCAAGCGGGAGCAGCGGCAGTTGCAACCTTCAAAGCGAGCGCAGCATTGTCCGGCGACGGTTCAACCACAGTGCCAACAACATCGCGATGATCCGCCGGGTTGAGAATTTGCCGCATGGCTCCCGGCATCGCCTCAGCGCGCCATTGCACATCGACGCTCTGCCCCAGCGCCACCCCCAGCCGCTGCAATCGCGGCTCGTTCGACAAATCCAGCCCCCGGGAATTGGCGCGTCCTCCCGCCAGGATATCGCGTGGCAAATCGATTGCCTCATGCGCGATCCCGACCGGCACCATGGCCCCGGCCACCGCCGCCGGATCATCCGCCAGCGCCTCCACCGGCACCTCCGGATCGGCGATCCGATTGACGAAAGACGAATTAGCGCCATTCTCCAGCAGCCGCCGCACCAGATAGGCCAACAGCGTTTCATGGCTACCCACCGGCGCATAAATCCGGCACGGCCGATCCAGCTTGCCCTTGCCGACCACCTCTTCATAAAGCGGTTCGCCCATGCCATGCAGACACTGGAATTCGTATTGGCCGGGCACATAATCGCCGGCCAGATTATAGATCGTCGCCATGGTCTGCGCGTTGTGCGTGGCGAATTGCGGATAGACTGCGTCGGTCGCCGCCAGCAACTTTTGCGCACAGGCGATATAAGCGACGTCGGTATAGACTTTGCGCGTATAAACCGGGAAGCCATCCAACCCATCGAGCTGCGCCCGTTTGATCTCGCTGTCCCAATAAGCGCCCTTGACCAGGCGCACCATGATGCGATGCCCGGAGCGTCGCGCCAGGTCGATCAAGAAATCCAGCACGCTGGGACAACGCTTGGAATAAGCCTGCACCACAAAGCCGATGCCCTGCCATCCGGCCAGTTCCGGTTCCAAGCACAGCGCCTCAAGAATATCGAGCGAAATATCCAGCCGGTCGGCCTCTTCGGCATCAATATTGAGCCCGATATCATAGGACTTTGCCAAAGCCGCCAGCTCGATCACCCGCGGCAGTAACTCATTGATAACGCGATCATATTGCGAACGCGCATACCGTGGATGCAGCGCCGAAAGCTTGATCGAAATCCCCGGCCCCTCATAAACGCCGCGCCCCGCCGCTGCCTTGCCGATGGCATGGATCGCCGTCCGATAATCCTGAAGATAGCGCTCCGCGTCCCGCGCCGTCGTCGCCGCTTCCCCCAGCATGTCGTAGGAATAGCGAAAGCCCTTGGCCTCCAGCGAGCGGCCATTTTTCAAAGCTTCGCCAATGGTTTGGCCGGACACAAACTGCTCGCCCATCAGTTTCATCGCGAGATTGACGCCAGCCCGGATCACCGGTTCGCCCGAACGCGCGACCAGTCGACCGAGCGCATTGCCCAGCCCGGTCTCGTCCACAGGCGTCACCAGCTTGCCGGTCACCACCAAGCCCCAGGTGGCCGCATTGACGAACAGCGAGCGGCTACCTCCGAGATGGGATTGCCAATCGCCCGGCGCGATCTTGTCGGCAATCAGTGCATCGCGTGTGCCGTTATCGGGCGTGCGCAACAGCGCCTCGGCCAGGCACATCAGCGCCACGCCCTCCTGGCTCGACAGCGCATATTCCTGCACCAGGCTATCCACCCCGCCCCGCCGCTTCTGCGCCCGCATGGCGGTTACGGTCTTGATGGTCAGCGCACGGATCGCAGCGGCGATATCGCTGGGCAATGTCGCTGCCGCGATCAGGGGCGGAACACAGTCAGGCTCGGGCAGGCGATGCATAGCGTCGATTCGCGCCCGCAACGGATTGGCCCCGGGCCTGCGCCCCAAAAAATCGGCGAACGGACGGGACGACAGGACATCACTGGCGGGCATTCAAAGATCTCCACAATGCGGGGCGAGTCTATGCTGCCGCGCGACGGACATCCATGGCGATAATGCTATTCAGAGCCGCCCAAGGCTGCGCTCATCGGCGGCGGCAAACAGGTAGAGTGAACCCGGAATGGCCGAGGCGGCGACCGTCGTGTCGACCTTTGGCACCAGCTTTCCCGGCGCGGTGGCGATGACTTCAGTGCCGGCGATATCCAGGTGCACAAGGGTTTCGGACCCGAGCGGCTCGACCGCGGTGACGAACCCCGACATGGAGAGTCCGGTGCCAACTTGGCCAACGACCAGATCATGCGGCCGCACGCCGATCAGCACGTCGCCTGATGCAATGGTGGCAGCGTCGATGCCGGCAATCGTTACGCCCGGCGCCGTCAGCGCAGCGCCCGCCACCTTGCCCGGCAGCAAGTTCATCGACGGGCTGCCGATGAACCGCGCGGTGAACACATCGACCGGGCTTTCGTAGAGTTCGGTCGGCGTGCCCACTTGCAGAATCCGTCCGTCGCGCATCACCACGATCTTGTCCGCCATGGTCATGGCTTCGATCTGGTCGTGCGTCACATAGACGATCGTGGTTCCGAGCCGCTGGTGCAGCCGCTTGATCTCGATGCGCATTTGCGAGCGCAATTGCGCGTCGAGATTGCTCAGCGGCTCATCGAACAAAAATGCCACCGGATCGCGCACCATGGCCCGGCCAATGGCGACCCGCTGACGCTGCCCGCCCGAAAGTTCGGAAGGCCGGCGGGAAAGCAGCTCTTCCATGCCCAGCGTCTTGGCCGTTGCCAGGATGCGCTGGTCCTTTTCGGCCTTGCTTAGCTTGGCGGTGTAGAGCCCGAAGCCGATGTTCTGCGCCACGCTCAGATGTGGATAGATGGCGTAGTTCTGGAACACCATGGCGATATTGCGCTGCTTGGGTTCGCGCTCATTGACCACCTCGCCGCCAATCTTGAGCGTGCCGCCAGAAATGTCCTCGAGCCCAGCGATCATCCGCAGCGTCGTCGACTTGCCGCAGCCCGAGGGGCCGACCAGCACGACGAATTCGCCATCGGCAATATCCAGGTCGATGCCGTGCACCGCCGTGGTCTTGCCATAGGTTTTGACCAGCCCTTGCAGTTCGATATTCGCCATCAGGCCGCTCCCACCAGGGCAGAGAATTTGTTGTTGAGTTCGCTCGCCGCCGAAGCTTCCGCCTTGGCATGACGCTGCATACCAGCACCAAACTCAGCCGATTGGGCGCGATAGCCGACAATCGCGGCTGCCAGCGGTTCTGGCGCCGGGCCGCCAAATCTATTGCGCACGGCGACGAAATGTTCGGGCGAAACCAGCTCGGCGAACAAGGTCGCGTCGATCACCGTCTTGCGGACGGTGGCCTTCTCGAACGCGGCAAGAAATGGCGCAAAACCGTCGACCGGCAGGTCCCCGTCAATCGCCACCACGGCCTTCGCCACGGCGGCCGCGATCTCGTGCCCCTCGCGAAACGACAGGCCTTCGCGCCGCACCAGGCTATCGGCAAGCTCGGTAATGGTGATGCAGGAGCGGCGAATATTGTTAGCAACACGGGCCGGATCGATACGAATTTGCGCCACCAACGCTGCCAACAGATCGAGCACGCGAAAAGCGCTATCGAAGGCCTGGTAGCCCATTGCCTGCGTCTCGCCCTCGCTGTCGTTCATGTCGGTGAACGGCGTATTGTGCATCACATCGAGCATTGCTCGCGCGCGGCCAAAGGTCTGGCTGGCGAGATGACGCAAATGCTCAATCGGCACGGGATTGCGCTTCTGCGGCATGATCGAGGAAATCTGCACCAGCGCGTTGGGCACATACACCTGGCCGACCTCAAAGCTGGTCCAGAACTGCAAATCCTGGATCGGCCGCCCCAGATGCAAGAACATCAACTCAAGCGCCCCATAGGTACCGGTGATGTAGTCCACTGCCGCAATGCAGCTATAAGAATTCTGCAGCGGCGCGGCGAAGCCGAGCAATTGCGCGACGCGGGCGCGATCGATCGGAAAGCCCGAAGTAGTGATCGCCGCCGCACCCATTGGCGAAAGGTCAACGGTTTCGCGCGCCTCAAGCAACCGCGTTATATCGCGGCCCAGCACTTCGATGACTGCAGCAAGGTAATGCCCAAAGGTGGTCGGCTGTGCGGGTTGGCCGTGGGTGTAGGCCACGATCAAGGTAGCTCTCTCACGCTCCGCGGCGGCAACCAGCGCGTCGTAGAGCGCTAACGCCTTGCCTAACAAAGTGTCCATGCGGCTCTTCAGCCCCAGCTTGAACAGCGTGTGATCGATATCGTTGCGCGAGCGGGCAGTATGCAACCGCCCCGCCAGGTCAGGCCCGAGCCGCGTCTTCAATTCCTTTTCGATGAGGAAGAAAAAGTCTTCGACCTCGCCGGTATAGACCAGCTTGGCCGGATCGACTTCCGCATCGATGGCTTCCAGCGCCTTCGCAATCTTGCCAGCCGAGGCGGCATCGAGAATGCCGGTTTCCACCAACATGACCAGATGCGCCCGATCGATGGCGCGAAAGCCTTCGACATGGTGGGTCTTGGCGCCGTCAAACAGCGGCCGCAACACGGTCTCCTTGTAAACCGGATCAGGGAACACGCTAGTGTCGCTCAAACGTGGATCGCTCATGCTCTAGCCCTTCAATCCGGCCAGCATCACGCCGCGCACGATAAACCGTTGCAGGACCAGGAACACCACGAGCGTCGGAATCGTCGCCAGCGCGGCACCGGTCATGATCATTTCCCAGCGCGTGTCCTGCGCGTCCGAAAAACTCGATAGCCCCACCGGCAGCGTATACAGCTCGCGGCTGGTGGTGACGATCAGCGGCCAGAAGAACGCCGTCCAATTGCCCAGAAAGGTGAAGATCGCCAGTGCCGACAAGGCTGGCGCGACCAGCGGCATTGCCACCTTCCACCAGATCTGGAACTCGTTGAGCCCATCGATGCGCGCGGCTTCGAGGAAATCGTCGGGCACGGTCTCGAAAAACTGCTTCATCAGAAAGGTGCCGAAGGCCGTCATCATGCCGGGGAACATGATGCCCCAATAGCTGTCGAGCCAGTGGAGTTGGCTGGACATGAGATACCAGGGGATGACCAGCATTTCGGTGGGGATCATCAGGGTCGAGAGGATGGCGAGGAAGATGAAATACCGCCCGCGAAACTCGAACTTGGCCAGCGTGTAACCGACGAGGCTGTCAAAAAACACATTGGACAACGTCACCGTGGTGGCGATGAACGTGGAATTGCCGAACCAGCGCAGGAAATTGCCGTCGGACAGCACCTTGATGTAGTTGTCGAAGGTCGGCGCCGCCGGGATCAGGCGCAGGTCATAGACCTGGCTGGCGGTCTTCAGCGAGGTCGAGAACATGTAGAGGATGGGCATGACCATCAGCAGCCCGCCCAGCAGCAGCAGCGTCCAGATCAGGATCTGGCCCGGCCGGATGCGGCCGAATTTCAATGGCTGGGGGACGGCATCGGCGGCAATCGTCGTCATCTCAGCGGTTCCTCAGCACAAACAGCTGCAACAGCGACACGATCAGCAGGATGGTGAACAGCACCACCGTTTGTGCCGCCGCATACCCCATGTCGAAGGACGAAAACGCCGTCTGATAGATCATCAGCACAATGGGCTTGGTCGAGCCCAGCGGCCCGCCCGGATCATTGCTGGTCATATTGTAGACCGAGTCGAAAATCCGCAGGAACCCGATGGACGAGAACACCACGAGAAACACCGTGGTGGGTTTCAACAGCGGCAGCGTGATCTTGCGGAGGATCGCCCCTTCACCCAACCCGTCGATGCGCGCGGCCTCATAGTATGTCGAGGGAATGGCGCGCAGGCCGGCGAGGAAAATAATGACCTGAAAACCCAAGCCCGCCCAGATCGCCGTCACCATGATGGCCGGCAGACCCTGCGTGGTCGATTTGAGGAAGGGCTGCTGCGGAATGCCGAATTGCGACAGCAAGCCGTTGATCAGCCCGACCGGTACCGGCTGGTAAATCCAGCGCCACACCCAGGCCAAAGCCGCCGCCGTGGTCAAGAAGGGCAGGAAATACAGCGCCCGGATGAAGCCATGCATGAACCGCACGCGGTCCAGATAATAGGCAACGAGGAAGGCGATCACGAGGCTGATCGGCGTGCCGACAATGAGATAGGTGAAGGTATTGCGGAACACTTTCCAGAACTGCGGATCGTGCACCAGCTTGTCGTAATTCTCGAGGCCCACGAATTGCGCGGGCTTGAGAATGTCCCAATCGGTGAATGAAATCCAGAACGCCTGGAAGGTCGGATAAAACCGTATCCAGCCATAAAAAATGATGGGCAGGGCGAGAAACGCCCACGCCCAGATGACGCGTTTGGTGCGGATCGAGAACCGGTCCCAGACACGGCCCTTTGAGGCCGTGCCGTCGGTGATTGCGCCTTGCGCCACGGTGTCGCTTACTTCGCTGCGGCGTCGATGATGGCCTGCTCGGCCGTCGCGGCCTCGGCCACGGAATCGGCCGGCGACTGGCCTTCGAGCAACACGCGGTTGGCCATATCGATAGCCACTTGGCGCTGCCCGGCTTCATCGACGAACTGGGTCGTATGTGCATAGTCCAGCGCCTTGAGGAATGGCGACAGGATCGGATCGGCCAAGTTTGCGTCGGTCAGCGCCGCCGACTTGCGGGCCGGCAATTCACCGACCACGTTCAGCCAGATCTGCATTGCCTCGGGCGAGGAAACATAAGCCAGGAACTTCTCGGCTGCGGCGAGTTCTTCGCCCTGCGCCGAAGCGCCGATGCCATTGGCAAAATAGCTGGCATAGTTGGAACGCGTGCCGTCGGCATTGGCCGGTAGCTCGGTTACGCCCCATTCGAACTGGTCGATGGTCTTGAACGAGCCGAGCCGGAACGTGCCGTCGATGGTCATCGCCGCCATGCCGCCGCGGAATGCCGCCTGGCCCTCATCCATAAAGCCGGTCTGGCCGACCTTCTGCTCGGTCTGCAGATCGGTGTAGAATTTCAGCGCCTCGACGCCACCCTTCTCACCATATTTCACCGTGCGATAGTCATCGCTATAGGGCACGCCGCCGAACTGGCGGGTCAGCACTTCGCGCCACCACTGGTGGTCCTGCCCGGCCATGTCCATGGTGATGCCTTCGGAAATCAGATTGCCGGCATCGTCATGCTTGGCAGTTGCCACGGCAGCAGCAACCAGTTCGTCCAGTGTCTGCGGCGGCTTGCTGGGATCGAGCCCGGCCTCGGTAAACAGCTTCTTGTTGTAGAACAGCGCCAGCGAGCGCACGGCGGTGGGCAGGCCATAATAGTCGTCGCCACGCTTCATCGCCGTCACGATCGGGAAGAAATCGGCTTCGATCGCATCATGCGGGAACACTGTTGGCGACAGCGGCTGCAACACACCGCCGCTCTGGAATTTGTCGAGCCAGCCATAGAACAGCTGCAACACGTCCGGACCCTGGCCAGCGGCTTTCGCCGCGATCACGCGGGTCTGGTAATCGTCATAGGGGAAAGTCGTCTGCTTAACGGTGATATCGGGATTGGCTTTTTCGAAATTGGCGATCAGCTGATCCATCGCCGTCACACGGGTCTCATAGGCATATTGCCAGTATTCGATTTCCACCGCCTGGGCCGCGCCCAGCGTCAGCAAACTGATCCCCGCGGCAAGTCCGGCGAGCATGAACCGATTGCGCATCATAACCTCCTTAAGGCCCGCCACCCGGCATTTTAAGCCAAGGCCAAGCGGACAGAATCCCCTGATTTCGAGCGCGGGCAAAGCCCCTTCTCAAGCCTCACAGGTCAGCCGACACGGCCAAATTTGTCAATACAATAATCTACTTGAGTTATTCGAGGCCGGGAAATAGCCTTCCGCCATGGACCGGGATTTGAGCAAACGCGAAAAGTCGGGAGCGCGGGGGAGCCTGGCCATCGGCAGCAATCCGGAGCGCAACCGGTTGCATAACCGGCGCGTCGTGCTCGACCTGGTGCGCAGCCAGGGCCATATCGGACGCACCGAAATTGCCCGCCGCGCCCACCTGACGCCCCAGGCCGTCACCAATATCGTCGATGAACTGGTGGCGGAAAACCTGTTGATCGAACTGGGCCGTTTGCGCTCCGGCCGCGGCCAGCCGCCGATCCAGTTTGCGGTCAATCCCGATGGTCCCATGACCGCCGGCATCGAGATCGCGGCCGACCATATCGTCATCGTGCTGCTCGACCTGTCCGGGAGCGTCCGTGCGCAATCGGTGCGCCCGGTCGCCAACACCAGCCCCACCCACATCCTCGCCGATTTGCGGCTGGCAGTGGATGAATTGCGCCAATCGGTGCCCGGCATCGCCGTCAACCTGCTCGGCGTTGGCGTGGTGATGCCGGGCCCCTTCGAAATCGACGGCATGAGTTCGGTCGGTCCCGCCACTCTGCCCGGCTGGACCGGGCTCGACACCAAGGCGCTCGTCGCCGAGGCCATCGGCGAGCCCGTCGAGATCGAGAATGACGCCACCGCGGCGGCCGTCGGTGAGCGGCTCTATGGCGCCGGCCAAGCCTTTTCCAGCTTCGGCTACGTATATTTCGGTGTCGGCCTCGGCCTCGGCATCATCCAGGAAGGCCGCCCCCTGCGCGGCTCCCATGGCAATGCCGGCGAGATCGGCCATTTTGTCGTCACCCCGCGCAATCGGCCGGCGCTCTATGGCCCCGAGGGCAATCTGGAGCGCTTCGTCTCGCTCTATGCCCTGCGCGAAAAGCTCTCCGCCGCCGGCATCACCGCAACCGACGTCGATGACCTGCAAGCGCTGCACGACGCCCACAATCCGGTGCTGCTCGACTGGATCGCCGAGGCCGCCGATTATCTCGCGCCCACGGTCGCGGCGCTGGAAAATCTGCTCGATCCGCAGACCATCATTTTCGGCGGCGCCCTGCCCGATTCTGTGATCGACGCGCTCATCGCGGCGCTCGATCCCATGCCGGTTTCAGTAGCCACCCGCCGCGCCCGCACCGCACCGCGTGTCATGCGCGGACAAACCGGGCAGTTGACCGCAGCGCTCGGGGCTGCTGCATTGCCCATGCTCGAAACCGTGACGCCACGGCTGCATCTGGCACCCGGCCTTTCCGCCGCGTCTTGAGGACTTAGTTATGTTGACCGCCAACGAGCGCCTTGCCCGCCAGAAATCCCGTCCCCTCCTCGTCGAACTGCATCGGGCCCTCACCAGGCTGACCTCGACGCTGACGGTGATGAATACCGGCGCCCATCCGGACGACGAACAATCGGGCATGCTGGCGGCAATGCGTTTCGACTACGGCATGCGCATTATCGTCGCCTGCTCGACGCGCGGCGAAGGGGGCCAGAACGGTCTTGGCCCCGAACGCTCCGGCGCCTTGGGCGTCGTGCGCACCCGAGAGATGGAGGAGGCGGCCCGCGTTCTCGATGCCGATATCGCCTGGCTGGGCCACGGCCCGGACGATCCGGTCCACGATTTCGGCTTCTCCAAGAACGGTGCCGACACTCTGGCACGCTGGGGGCGCGACCGCATCATCGAGCGCCTGGTGATCGCCTATCGGCGCGACAGGCCCGATATCGTCATCCCCACATTCCTCGACGTTCCCGGCCAGCATGGCCACCACCGCGCCATGACCGAAGCGGCCGAAGTCGCCATCGCGCTCGCTGCAGATCCAGCCTATCTGACCCCGGGGCTCGATCCCTGGTCCGTTACTAAATATTACCTGCCCGCGTGGTCCGGCGGTGGCGATACCTACGATGATGAAGTGCCGCCGCCCACTGCCAGCGTGCGCGTCATGGCGCCCGGCCTGGATATGCCGACCGGAGCGGCCTTTGATGAAATCGGCGAATGGTCCCGCGCCTATCACGCCAGCCAGGGCATGGGCCGCTGGAAAATCGTGTCCAAGACCGAGTGGCCGCTCCATCTGGCGCGCGGCCCGGTTGGTGCTGAAAGCGATATTCGCCAGAACCTGCCCGCAACCCTGGGCGAGCTCGCCGAGCTGCTACCCGGCCTCCACGCCGCCCCCCTTCGCACGGCCCAGTCGGGGATCGACGCCGCATTGCGCGCCTTTCCCGACCGCCCCGCGATCACCGCAGCACTCATTGCCGCGGCCGACGCGCTTGACATCATCGCCGAGGACGAGACGCTCGCCCCGCACGCTCATCGGCTTGCCCTCAAACGCACAGAGATCGACGCCGCCCTGCTGCTCGCGGCTGGCATCGCCCCGATCGCTTGGGCCGAGCCCCACCGCCCTGCGCCCGGCGGCAGCGCCACGTTGAAGATCGGTGTCGGGCTAGAACCAATTTCGGTGACGCCGATTGCCAGGGGCCCGATGCATATCGGCGCCGCCACAACGGGCGATGGCATCCTCTCCTACCCTATCTCCGTCAATTCCCAGGCGCCGCTCAGCGGCCTCTACGCGCCGGCCTTCGCCAGCCTGGGCGGCAATGGCGAACTCAGCGTTGAAATCCAAGCAAGCATCGGCGGCCGGAACGTGCGCGGCAGCCTCGATCTGGAGGAGCCCTTCAGCATCGGCCCGGCCCAATCGGTAGCGCTGGTGCCCGAAACCATTATCCTGGGATCGCGCCGTTTGGCTGAACCATTACAGGTCGCCGTTCGCTCCGCCTCACCCATGACCAATGCCGTGCTGATTGCTCCCACCGGCTGGGGTATCACGCGCAGCGAAGCGGGCTTCGCCATTAGCCCCACATCGCCACTCCCCGACGGCCTCTATCGCCTGCCCTTGATGCTGGACGGCCGCCAGGCCTATCGCCAGACCTCGATCGCCTATCCGCATATCGGCCGCACGCAGTTCGTCACTGCGCAGGCGCTCAACGTGCTGGCGCTGGACCTGACGCTGCCCGAAGGGACACGCATCGGCTATGTCGGCGGCGGCAGTGACCGCGTCGGTCTCTGGCTCCGCGCCATGGGCCTCGACGTCATCGATCTCGATTCGACGGCCCTGGCCAGCGATCTGTCCGAGCTGACCACTATCGTCGTCGGCACGCTGGCTTTCGGCGTCCGGCCCGACCTCGCGGCCGCCACCGGCAAGCTGCGCAGCTGGGTCGAGGCGGGCGGTCACCTGCTGACCCTTTACCACCGCCCGTCGGACAGCTGGACACCTGACACTACCCCGCCACGCCGCGTCGTCATCGGCTCACCATCCCTGCGTTGGCGCGTCACTGACCCCACCGCGCCGGTGGATATCCTCGCGCCCGAGCACAAACTGCTGACCGGCCCCAACGTCGTTGGTCCCGACGACTGGGCCGGCTGGGACAAGGAACGCGGTCTCTATTTCGCTTCCGATTGGGACAACGCCTATGAGCCTCTGCTTGCCATGCACGATGCCGGCGAAAAGCCACTGATGGGCGCGCTGATTTCCGCGCCCGTCGGCAAGGGCCGGCATACCCATACCAGCCTCGTGCTGCATCATCAGTTGGATCGCCTGGTGCCTGGCGCCTTCCGGCTGCTGGCCAATCTCGTGCAACCGGCGTGAGAGCAGAACACTACGATTTTGCCATTGTAGGCCTCGGCGCGATGGGTAGCGCCAGCCTCTATCAACTGGCCAGGAGCGGCGCCAAGGTCATCGGCATCGATCGCTTCGCGCCACCCCACAACCAGGGCTCGACGCACGGCGAAACCCGCATCACCAGGCGGGCTATCGGCGAGGGCGAGGCCTATGTGCCGCTCGCCATCCGCTCGCATGAGCTCTGGCGCGAAATCGAAGGGCAAACCGGCGCTTCGCTGCTGCACGAAATCGGCAGCCTGATCATAGGGCGGCCCGATGACCCGGCTGAGCGCCCGGGCCGCACCAGCTTCCTCGATCGCAGCATCGTGGCGGCGCAGCGCTTCGGGATCGCCCACGAAGTCCTCTCGGCGGCCGAAATCCGCCACCGCTATCCGAACTTCACGCCGGATGACGACGAGGTGGGATATTTCGAGCCCGGCGGCGGCTATCTGCGCGTCGAGGCCTGCGTCGCAGCCAATCTGCAATTGGCGGAACGCCATGGCGCCACCGCCCTGCTCGGGACCGAAGTGCTCGCGATTGCGCAACAGGGCGACAGCGTGCGCATCGTCACCACGCACGGCGATATTCTGGCCGCTCAGGTTGCGGTCTCGGCTGGGCCTTGGGCCGGGCAATTGCTCGGCGAGCCGTTTGCCCGCGTCCTCAAGCCGACGCGCCAGGTGATGCACTGGTTCGACATCGCGCCCGCAGCACTGGACGACTGGGGACGGTCACCGGTTTTCATGTGGCCCCACGGCGATGATGAGGATGGCTCCTTCTACGGTTTCCCCTCGCTCGATGGCGCGACGATGAAAACTGCCGACGAGTTCTATGGCGCCGCCTCCAATCCCAACGCCATCGACCGTGCCGTTCCCGCCGCTGACTCAGCGCGTATGCATCGGACCCATGTGGTCGGTCGCCTGGCAGGCGTTTCCGCCCATGCCGCCCGCACCACGACGTGCATCTACACCGCCACCGCCGACAGCATCTTCGTCATCGATCGTCATCCCGATCAGCCAAACGTTCTAGTGGTGTCGCCCTGTTCCGGCCATGGCTTCAAGCACTCGGCCGCCATTGGCGAAGCCGTCGCCCAGATCATGACCGGAGCCAGCAGCATCATCGACCTGACGCCATTCCGCCTGGCGCGCCTGCTGGGCTGACGCCTATCGCAGGCGCCCGCCGCTCATAGCGTCGAACAGAAAGGCGCGGGCCGGATCGAACCCGATATCCAGCCGCGCACCGGCCTCCACAGTACGGCTATCGCGCAATTCGATGGTCAGCGGCTGCGCCCCGCCAGACTGCCCGTAGGCATAGGACGCACCGCCCAGATGTTCGACCAGATCGACCATCACCCCGAGCCGCACGCTGCCGGCTGGTGAAAAATGCTCGGGCCGAATGCCCAGCAGCAGCTCCGCATCCGGCTTCGGCATCTCGACCAGCGGCAACGGCACGGCGACGTCGCCGAAATCGGGCAGCACCACCGCGCCGTTTTTCACTTCAGCGCGCAGAAAATTCATCCGCGGCGAGCCGATAAAGCCGGCCACGAACATGTTGTCCGGCTGGTCATACAGATCGAGCGGCGTGCCGACCTGCTCCACCCGCCCGGCGCGCAACACCACGATCTTGTCGGCCAGGGTCATTGCCTCGACCTGATCATGGGTCACATAAATCATCGTGGCGCCGAGCTGCTCGTGCAGCCGCGCGATCTCGAGCCGCATCTGCACCCGCAATTCGGCATCCAGATTGCTCAGCGGCTCATCGAACAAAAACACTTCCGGATTGCGCACGATGGCGCGACCGATGGCGACGCGCTGCCGCTGCCCGCCCGAAAGCTGCTTGGGCTTGCGCGCCAGCAATTCGCCCAGATGCAGGATCGCGGCGGCCTCATCGACCTTGCGCTGCACCTCGGCCTTGGGCATGCCGTTCATGCGCAGCCCGAAGCCGATATTGTCGGCCACGCTCATATGCGGATAGAGCGCATAGGACTGGAACACCATGGCCACCCGGCGCTGCGCCGGATCGAGCTCGGTCACATGGCGCCCACCGATGGCGATGCTGCCGCTGCTGACCTCTTCCAGCCCCGCGATCATCCGAAGCAGTGTGGACTTACCGCAACCGGATGGCCCCACGAACACCACGAATTCACCGTTCGCGATCTCAAGATCGACACCGTGGATGATCGGGGTCTTGTCGAAGGATTTTTTGACGTCTGTGAGGGTCAGGCCGGACATGATGTTCTCTTAACCTTTGATGCCCGCGCCAGCGAGCCCCTGGACATAATAGCGCTGCAACGGCAGCAGCAGGGCGATGGGAATGAGCGCGGTGATCACCGACACGGCGAACAGCTGGTTCCAGATGGTCTGGTACTGCTGCTGGAACGCCGCCATGCCGACCTGGATGACCTTGAACTGCTGGCTCGGCATGGCCAACAGCGGCCACAGGAACGCCTCCCACTGGAAGATGAACAGCAGCAGAGCCGCGCTGATGCAGGTGGGCACCGACAGCGGCACATAGATGCGCAAGAGGATATTGAGCCAGCTCACGCCATCCAGCCGCGCGGCTTCGGCATAGTCCTTGGGCACCTGGCTGAAGAATTGATAGAACAGGAACACCGCCAACCCGTTGGCCACGCTGGGCACGATCAGCGCCGCAATATTGTCGAGCCAGCCCAATTGCTGGGTCACCGTATAAAGCGGCAGCGCGATGGCCTCGAATGGCAGCATGAAGCTGATGATGATCAGCGTCAGGATAATGGTCTTGCCCCTGAACTGAAACATGGCGAAGGCAAAACCCGCTGCGCCGTTGACGATCAGCCCCGCCACCATGGTGATCAGCGCCACCAGCATGGTGTTGCCGATGATCATGCCGAAACCGCGCTCGAAAATGCCGCTATAGGCCTCGAGCGTGAATGGCGAAGGCAGCAGCGCCTTGGCGGTGAACGGAAAGATATCGGCGAACACCTCCCCGTTAGGCCGCAGCGACGACACGATCGCCCACCACAGCGGCAGTACGAAAATGAAGGCGATGACCGCATAGGCCAGATGACGCAGGCCCAGCCCAACGCCGCGACGAGCGGTAGTCGCAGCCATCAGCGTGCCTCCTTGCGGCCCGAGAGCAGTTTGAACTGCAGCCCGACGATGACCAACAGGATCGCCACCACCACCACGATGATGGCCATGGCCCGGCCCATGTCGCCGAATACGAAACCGGATTTATAGGCCTCGTACATCAGCACATTGGTGGAACCGGCCGGACCACCCTGGGTCAGCATGAAAATGGGCGCGAACAGCAGGAAATTGATCGACACATCGGCCACCAGCACGAACAGCAGCGTCGGCCGCAACAGCGGAATGGTGATGAAGATCAGCCGCTGCCACGCCTTGACGCCATCGATCCGCGCCGCGTCGTAGATCTCGGGCGAGATATTTTGCAGCCCGCCGATGATGAAGATCATCCAGTAGGAAATGCCCTTCCAGGTGGCGATGGCGATGATCGAATAGAGCGCCAGCGATTCCGCCGTCAGCCAGGGTTGCGCCGGCACGCCCGCAATCCCGATGACGCCATTCACCAGCCCGTCCTGGCTCAACATGATGCGCCAGATGATCACCGCAGTCGGCAGCGACACCCCGATGGGAATGAGAAACAGCACGCGATAGACGCTGACGCCCTTGAAATTCTGCACATAAAGCAGCGCCAGCCCCAGCGCCAAAGCGATCTGGATCGGGTTGATGAGGAGGTTGAACCAGAGTGTGACCTTGAGCGAATTCCAGAATGCGGAATCGGTCAGCAGCGCCACGTAATTGTCGAACCCGACAAAGACCGAGTTGCCGCGCAGCACGTTGAAGAAGCTGTCATTGACCGCCAGAGCGATGGGATAGAGCCGGAAAACGACAAGCCCGATCAAAGCGGGGACCAGCAGCAGTATGATCAGCAGAACTGGTGTCCGAGATTGGGTCATGCCGTTTTCCGGTAAGCGCGACCCCGGGGGCAGCCGGGATCGCGCGTTCATATCAGGGGGCAACGCGGGCCGCGGCGGCTTCGAACTTCTGCACCGCGCTCGCCAGAGCATCGGCAACCGGCACGCCGTTGGCAATGTCGACAAAAGCCGTGCGGAACGCATCCTGCAACTGGCCGTAGGCGGCAGTCACCGGACGAGCCTTGGCGGTGTTGAGCGAGTCATAGACGCCCAGGCGGAACACGTCGTTCGGGAAGGCGTCGAATTCGGCGCCCGTGCTGATCTCGTCGAGCAGCGGCTTATAGGTCGGCAATTGCTGCAGCTTGTCGAACCACGTCTTGGTGCCTTCCGCCGAGGTCGTCAGATAGCTGGCGAAATCGAAGGCTTCCGCTTGGTTGGCCGAGCCGGCATTCACGCCGACATACCAGCTGCCGGTTGGCGTCAGAACTTTGCCGCCCTCGAAATAGGGGTAGGGTGCCACGCCGAAATCGACACCGCTTGCGGTCAGCCCCGGCAGGTTCCAGGTACCGCCTGCGAGCATGGCCAGCTTGCCATTGCCGAACAATTGCGCCGCTTCGCCATAGCCCAGGCTCTTGGGGCTGACGCCCCATTCATTGTAGAGATTGGCCCAATAGGTCGCCGCCTTGGTCCAGGCTTCGCTATCGAGATAACCCTTGGCCGTATAGCCGTCCGGCCCGATCACATCGGTGCCCAGCGACTCGCCAAACGGCTGCAACTGATAGAGCTCGCCGAACTGCTCGACGGTGAAGCCGTAAGTGGTGGTGCGCCCACCTTCCTTGACCGTCAGCTTCCGCGCCGCATCGGCGACCTGCTCCCAGGTCCAGCGCTTGGCCGAAGCCAGCTCGTCCACCTGCGCCTGGCTGGCGGTCGCGCCCGCAGTCAGCCCGTCGGGCGGGGTGATACCGGCCGCCGCGAACAGCGCCTTGTTGTAGAACATCACCTGCGCCGAATTGTTGATCGGCAGGGCAAATTGCTTGCCGTCATATTTGCCGGCATCCAGCGCGCTGGTCACGAGGTCCGCAGTGCTGATGCCCGCATCGACCGGCGACAGGAAGCCGCGCGAGGCGTAGCTCGCCACCAGCGGCGCATCGACATAGACCAGATCGACACCGGCATCCTTGGAGCGCAGGCGCAGCTCGGCCACCTGGAAGAACTGCGCGAACGGATAGGGCTGCAGCTTGATGGTGACGCCCGGATGGGTCGCCGTATAGGCATCGGCCACCGCCTGCATGGCCGTGGTGTCACCACCCTCGATCACGATCATATTGAGCGTCTTGTCCTGCGCCATTGCGGTGCCGGCAAGCATGCTGGCAACCAGGCCGGCGACGATGGCGATCTTCATAGTCTTCACGGGGCACCTATTGGCTGGAGAGATCGGACTTAGTTGGAAATCCTGCCGGCGGCCCAGATCAGGGCCTCGGTCACGAGGGCGGCGAAGCGGGGCGCATCGGCCTGCATCGCCACGCCGACATTCTTGACGCGCTGGTCATGCGCGGGGTCCTGCGGGCGCAGGTCGATCAGCGTCTGCCCATAAGTCTCGGCATCGCCGACGATCACGTCGCCCGGCAATTGGGCAATGGTGAACAGGCTCGGATCGATCAGATAGGCGATGGCGCAGGGATCGTGCAGCGGCGCGCCCGGCTTATCGGCGCCGGCGAAGCGGTAATAGGTGCCGCAGTAGAAATCCATGATATCGGCCACCACGTTGGCGCCCGGACGGGCCGCACGGACGGCGGCAACATCCTGCCGCCGCAACAGCGTCTGGTGGGTGGCGTTGAGCCCGAACATCACGAGCCTGACGCCCGAGCGGAACACGATGCGCGCAGCCTCCGCATCGGCCCAGATGTTGAATTCGGCAGAAGGAGTGACATTGCCCTCGCCGGCCGAGCCGCCCATGAACACGACCTGCTTGATCTTGCTCGCCAGATCGGGCCGCAGCGCGAAAACCAGGGCCAGATTGGTCATCGGGCCGATGACCACCACGGTGATTTCGCCCGGATGCGCATCGACGGTGCGAATGATCGCCTCGACCGCATGGCCCTTCTCAGCCTGTCGGCTGGTCTGGGGCAGGTCCACACCGGCGCTGTCCAGCCCGCTCGGGCCGTGGAATGCCGCGGGGAATTCATAGCGATGCAACAGCGGCTGCACGGCGCCGCTATAGACCGGAATGTCCAATCCAAAAGCCGCGACGATGCGCAGGGCATTGTTGGTGGTGTTGTCGAGAGAGGCATTCCCACACACAGTGGTGATGGCTTCGATCTGGATGCTGTCATGCCAGGCGGCCAGCAGGATGGCGGCCATGTCGTCATGGCCGGGATCGCAATCGATGATCACGCGATGAGAAGGATTGGACACGCCGCTGCACTCGCACTACTATTGTTTCAATAAGCTGCATCATGACAGCGACCACGCTCGCCGAGAAAACCCCGGCCAGTGCGCATCCTGTGCCCCGCAGACAAGGGAAATCCTAGGCTGGACCCGCTTTGGACAACAGCATACTATTGCTCTGTTCAGTTGACTTTTCCTGATGGATTTTTCGATGCTGCATCTGCTCAATGCCTTGCGGGCCTTCGAGGTCGCGGCCCGCCTTGGCAGCGTGCGCAAGGCCGCCGAGGAACTGCGCGTCTCCAGTGGCGCCGTCAGCAGGCATATCAAGAATCTGGAAGAAGAATTCGGCATTGCCCTGTTCGAGCGCGGCAACCGCTCGATGAAGCTGACGCCAGCGGCTGCCACCTTCGCCGCCACGATCACCGAGGCCTTTGCCTCGATCACCCGCGGCACCGAACATCTGCACACCACGCACAGCCAGGCGACCATCATGCTGACCGCGCCGGACACGTTCCTACTGCGCTGGCTGGTGCCGCGACTGCAAAGCCTGGAAGCGGCCCTGGGCGGCATGTCGGTGCGCCTCACCACCTGGACGCGCGAGATCAATCCCGCCGATCGCTCGATCGACGTCTATGTCGGCGTGGGACCGCTGCTGAACATTCCCGGCATGACCGTCACCGCTGTAGCCCCCGAAACCTTCGGCCCGGTGGTCAGTCCCATGCTGGTGCGTGACCGCGAACCGACGCCAGAATTCCTCTGGAGCCTGCCACGGCTGGACATCCGCTGGCCGCCCGATATGTGGACCAACTGGTCCCGCGAGGCCCGCGTCACCCTGCCGCCGCGCGAAACCATCTGGTACGACGCGCTCTCTTTCAGCGTGCAGGCCGCCGAAGCCGGTCTCGGCGTCGCCATCGGTCCCGGCCCCGCCGTCTGGGATGCGCTCGAACAAGGCCGCCTCATCGCACCTTTGGGCATGACCAAGCGGCAAGGCAGCTGGTTCCTCGCCTGGCGCAATGATCGCTCCAACCGCACCATGCACCTACTGCGACGCTGGTTCGAACAACAGATGATCGGCGACCCGCGCCCCTAACCCTGCGCTGCGTAGGTCGCCAGCAACCAGCCAGCGAGACCCGATCGCTCCAGCAATTCGCTCGGTGGCGCCGCGGCCGATGGCGTAAACCCGTGCCGCCGCAGCGCCGCATCCAGCGCGATGGCCCGGTTCTGCGGATTGACCACCGCCAGCGTACGATCGGCAATTTCTATGGCCAGGGTCTTCGACATGCGTTTTGCCATGAAATCTCTCCAGACACCTTTTAGCCTAGGCTCCTGCGATTTCTGCGCTAATTTGATGCGCGCTGTCGCCGGAATTGCACTCAAGCAGGACGCCCATGAATAACCCATTGCTGACCGCCTGGACCACACCCTTCGAGGCGCCGCCATTCGCGGAGATTGCCACCGAACACTTCGAACCCGCCTATCTCGCAGCCCTCGACGCGCATCGGCAAGACATTACGGCCATTACGGCTTCCCCTGCAGCGCCCGATTTCGACAATACCATCGCCGCGCTGGAGCGCAGCGGCATCTTGCTCAAGCGGGTCGACACGGTGTTCTCCCAGCTTGCGTCGGCCAATACCAATGAGGCGCTGCAAGCTGTCGAGCGGCAAATTTCCCCGCTGCTGGCGCGCCATTGGAACGCGATCTATCTCGACGCGAAACTGTTCGCGCGGGTGGACGGCCTCTACAAGAACCGCGCGACGCTCGGCCTTGATCCCGAAGCCCTCCGCGTCCTTGAACGCTATCACCTCGACTTTGTCCGCGCTGGCGCCAACCTGACCGAGGGCGACCGCGCCCGCTTTGGCGAGATTGTCGAACGCCTCGCGGTGCTGGGCACCCAGTTCGGCCAGAACGTGCTGGCCGATGAGCAGAATACCATTTTTGCCCTGTCCGAAGCCGAAACGGACGGACTGCCCGACTTCGCCCGCGCAGCGGCCGCCGGGACCGCCAAGGATCGCTCCGTCAACGCCCCCTATGCCGTCACCACCTCGCGCTCCAGCGTCGAGCCGGTGCTGCATTTCGCCCGCGACCGCAGCGTGCGCGAAAAGGTCTGGCGCGTCTTCGTCAAGCGCGGCGCCAATGGCAACGAGAATGACAACAGCGCCGTGCTGGCCGAAGTCCTGCGGCTACGCAGCGAGCTGGCACAATTACTGGGCTATCCCAGCTACGCCCATTTCAAGCTCGCCGACAGCATGGCCAAAACCCCGGACGCCGCCCGCGACCTGCTCGAACAGGTCTGGGAACCCGGCCGCCAGCGCGCCATGGAGGATCGCGAGGCGCTGCAGCAATTGATCACCGATGAGGGCAACGACTTCGCGCTCGAAGCCTGGGACTGGCGCTACTACGCCGAACAGCTTCGCCTCGCCCGCTACGATTTCGACGAGACCGAAATCAAGCCCTATCTCGAACTCGACCGCGTCATCGAAGCCGCCATGTACACGGCCGGCCGCCTGTTTGGCCTGACCTTCGAACCCCGCACCGACATCCCGGTCTATCATGACGACGTGCGCACCTGGGTGGCGCTGCGCAACGGCCGCCAGATTGGCGTCTTCTATGGCGATTTCTTCGCCCGCCCGAGCAAGCGCAGCGGCGCGTGGATGACCTCGTTCCGCGACCAGGAAAAGCTGGACGGCACCGTGCTGCCGCTCATCGTCAACACCTGCAACTTCCTAAAGCCGCCCGCCGGCGAGCCCGCTTTGCTCTCGCTGGATGAAGCCCGCACTGTGTTCCACGAATTCGGCCACGGCCTGCATGGGCTCTTGTCGGACGTGACCTATCCGCGCATTTCCGGCACCAGCGTGGTGCGCGACTTTGTCGAGCTGCCCTCCCAGCTTTATGAGCATTGGCTGGAACAAAAGCCCGTGCTGGAACGGCTGGTGCATTACCGCACCGGTGAGCCCATCCCGCAGGATCTGATCGATCGCATGAAACTGGCCCGCCAGGCCAATACCGGCTTCGAAACGGTCGAATTCGTCTCCTCCGCTATTCTCGACATGGATTACCACTCCGACCCGACGGCGGGCGAGATGGACGTCACCGCCCTCGAACACCGAACTTTGGACCGCATCGGCATGCCCCGCGAAATCGCGCTGCGCCACGCCAGCACGCACTTCCTGCACCTGTTCACCGGCGACGGCTATGCGGCCGGCTATTACAGCTATCTGTGGTCCGAAGTGCTCGACGCCGACGGCTTCGGCGCCTTTGAGGAAACCGGCGACCCCTTCGATCCGGTGACCGCCGACCGGCTGTTCAAGTTCATCTACTCCGCCGGCGGCTCGCGCGACTACGCCGAGGCCTATCGCCTGTTCCGCGGTCGCGACCCGCAAATTGCCGCACTACTGACCAAGCGTGGCTTTGCGGCACCCACCTAGCCGGTTAGCCGCAGCAGTTTCGCAGCGCCTCCAGATCGGGCACTTCGATATGCCGGCTATGCGTGATCGCGATGATGCCCGCCTGCCGCAGCTCGCTCATGTGGCGCGATACCGTCTCGATGGTGAGGCCAAGAAAATCGCCAATATCGGCGCGGCTGAGCGGCAGGTCGAACTCTGCACCCTCGCTGGGCTCGCCAGCCGGGTCCAGATGAGTGGCGATGAGCCAAAGGAAGCTCGCCACCTTCTCGCTGGCGGTCTTGCGGCCCAGCGTCACCATCCAGTCCCGCGCCTCGTCGAGCTCCCGCAACGTCTGCCGCAGCAACCGATTCTCCAGCGCCGGATTGGCCGCCATCATCCGTTCAAGCGCAAGTCTAGGCACCACGCAAAGCTCGACCGGTGAGGCCGCCTGCGCATTGGTCAAATTTTCATGGCCAAACAGCCGGCCAAGAAAGTCGGGCGCGAACTGCAAGCCCACCACCTGCTGGCGCCCGTCCTCCAGTGTCTTGCTCAGCTTGACGACGCCGCGCATGACATTAGCGTAGCTGTGGATTTCAGTGCTGTCGCCAATCAGCTCGGCGCCTTCATCATGACGCGATTTGTGCGTGTGGCGAGCCAGCTCCACCAGCTCTTGGGGATTCAACACCCCGCACATGCCCTGATGCCGCGTTTCGCAGCTACGGCAGAGCAGGGGAGTGTCGGAATTGTGGATATCCTGGCGCGGGCTCGTCATCGCGGGCCAGCATAAGGCATTTCCGCGACGATGCAGCGGACTTTGCGTCGCAGGCAGCGGCCGCTGCGTCCTGCATCACAGGGCGAAGAGCTGCAGCACCTCCTCTACGCTGGTCTTGCGGCCATAATCGGCGAGCTGGAAGCTTTCGGCGAACTGGTGCCCACCGCTCATCGCCGGCAGCGCATACATGAACTCGGGCCAGTATTTCAGGATGAAGGCGCGTTCGGCCGCCCAGTCGCCGATCGTGGGAGCTTCGTCCACGAAGCCGCGCTCAAACGGCGCGAACTCGTAAAACTGCGTCGCGTGCGCTGCACAGGCCTTGAGCTTGGCGTCGATCGAGGGGCCGACATCGACGACGACGTCATGCTGGTGCACGTCGAGCGAACCGTAGTCGATCATCTTGAGGCAGATCGGCGCCTGGGCCAGGGGCGGCACTTCAGGGCAGATATTGCCATTGGTGCAGAAGCCCGAAGCCTCGCGCACGATGCGGCCGGCGGCGCGGTTATCGAGATGGCCGGGGCATTCGTCGTTGAAGGTGATGACCACGTCGGCCTGCCAGCGGCGGATCGACGAGATCACCGCGGTGCGCATGGCGAGATCTGGCATCAGCTCGCCATCATGGATGTCGAGAATCTCGTAGTCGAGCACGCCGAGATGACGGGCGGCGGTATAGGCCTCGCGGGCGCGGCGACGCTTTAGCGGCTCGCGGTCCATCTGGTAGTGGCCGGCATCGCCATTGGTGAGCGACATGAACTTGACGGCGACACCGCGATCGGCGAGGCGGCGCATGGTGCCACCGCTATACATTTCCGCCTCGTCGGGATGCGCTTCGACTACCAGCACTTTGAGCGGGTAAGACATAATGGGCATTGCTCCTTTCTAAATCCGGGCCCGCAGGGCATCGGCAGCGGCCCTGAGGGTCGCGCCACTGCGGGTAACGAAGCCTTCGAGTTCATCAAGGCTCGGGTTGGTGGAAAAATAGTCGTCGGGCGCGATCATCGTGCCGGCGCGCACGCCGTCCTCGAAGACGCGAGAGAGGCGGATCAGCTCGAGGATTTCCCCGAGCACGGCGTCAGGCTGGCGAGCCTGCCAGTCCGGATCAAACAGCGGGATCTGGTTCTTGTCGGAGCCCCAGACATTTTCGATGGTGAAGTTGGGATAGCTGCCGGCATCGAACAGGGCGCCAAGCACCGCCTGCCAGTCGATGACGCCATCGCCACAGGCGCGTGTCTGCCGCTCCAGTCCATGCGGGCGGGCGAACAGCACGATGTCGCGCATATGGGTCTTTTTCACATATGGCGCGAGGCGTCTCGTCGCGGCCACCGGGTCTTCGCCGCGCACCACCACATTGGCCAGATCGAGGGTGACGCCGAGTGTATCGGCGCCGACCTGCTCGATGAGCTGGACGATCTCGGTGGTGGTGATTTCCTCATGCGTTTCGACGGCGATGACGGCGCTATGGTCGGCCAGCACCGGCTTGAGCTTGAGCAGGAATTTGCGGGTAGCGTCGAGCTGGTCGGACCAGTCCACATCGGTGCGGTATCGATCGATGGCGTGGAGGCCCCAGTCGTGACGCTGGTAATTGGCGGTGTCGCCCCAGAGCGCCGTACAGCCGATTTCGGTGGTGGCCTCAATCATCCGCGTCATGCCGAACAAATAGTCGCCCTTGCCGACCTCGCGCACTTCGGGTGCCTCGGGGGTATTGTAGGGATTGATCTTGCCTAGCCCCATTTCGAGGTAGAGCCCAAGCTCTTCGGCGCGCTGCTTGACGGCAGCGAGGAAACCCCGGTCGAGGCTGGGCGACACGTCGAGGACGGTGCGGAAAAACACGCCCGCATGGTCCAGCTCGGCGCAACGCTCCAGCAGCTTGATCGGCCCCAGTTCGGCGGCGCGCGGGAATTTCCGGCCATCGATGCCGACGCGGATTTCGGGGATTGTGGTGGTCATGGTGTGGCTTCTGTCAGGTGATTGTGCGTGTGGCCGTCGGGCAGGCCCAAGCCACCGGGAACTGCGGCGATGAGGCGGCGCGTGTATTCGTGCTGGGGGTGCATGAGGACGGCCTTGGTAGGGCCCTCCTCGACGATCTGGCCGCGATGCATCACCGCAATGCGGTCGGCGATATAGCCGGCGCTCACCACATCGTGGGTGATGTAAAGCACCGCGACGCCCTGCTCATCGCGAAGGCGGGCGATGAGATTGAGGATCTCGCGGCGGATCGAGACGTCGAGCATCGATACCGGCTCGTCGGCGACCAGCAGCTTAGGGGAAGCCGCCAGAGCGCGGGCGAGGCCGACGCGCTGGCGCTGGCCACCACTGAGTTCGTGCGGGCGCCGGTCGAGGTAGCTGGCAGGCGGCGTCAGGCCGACTTCGGTGAGCAGGGCCGCAACGCGGGCTTCGACATCCACCTTCTCCCTTTGCGGCGCAGAGATCACGGCACGGCGCAGGTGGTGGCCGATGGTGTGGAGCGGATTGAGTGAGCCGTAGACATCCTGAAACACCATTTGGGCTGCGCGCGGCGTGCTCTTCCTGCGGCGCGAGACGGGAACCGGGGTGTGGCCATCGACCACGATATCGCCGGAAGTGGGCCCGGTGAGGCCGGTGACCATGCGGCCGAAGGTCGACTTGCCGCTGCCCGAGGCGCCGACCAGCGCAACGATCTCGCGCGGGGCGAGGCGGAAGGAGACGTCGTTGATAGCGACGAGCATGGAGCGGCCAGTCAGCGGATTGGTGCCATAGGCTTTGACCAGATGAGCGGTTTCGAGCACCGGATGGGCCACGTCTTTGGGGCGGATGACATCGGGGGTGGCGAAATCGACGCGCGGGGTCGCCGACAGCAGTGTGCGGGAATATGGATGATCCTGATGCCGGCGGAAGGCGTCGACCGTGGCGGTTTCGACGATTTTGCCATCTTTCATCACGGCGATGCGATCGGCGACGTCGAACAGCAACGGCAGGTCGTGGGTGATGAGCAGCACGGCAAAGCCCATCTGCTTTTGCAGCGCCTTCACCGTGACGAAAATCTCCTGCTGGACGATGACGTCTAGCGCGGTCGTGGGCTCATCCAGAATGACGAGTTGCGGTGACAGCGCGAGCGCCATGGCGATGACCACGCGCTGGCGCTGGCCACCCGACAATTCATGCGGGAAGGCATTGAGGCGCTTGGCGTCGATATCGACCATTTCCAGCAGTTCGGTCGGCGTCTTGCTGCCGCCGCCGCGATCCAGCACTTCCTGCAACTGCCATTTGATGGCCTTGACCGGATTGAGCGAGGTCAGCGAGTTCTGCAGCACGATCGAGGCGGTGCGCCAGCGTAACTCTCGGACCTTGGCGTCGTCGGAGGTCAGCATGTCGTGGCCGGCGATGTGAATATCACCGCCAGTGATGATGCCGGGCGCACGCAGCAGGCGCAGGATCGATTGGGCGATGGTCGACTTGCCGCAGCCCGACTCTCCGGCCAGGCCCATGAACTCGCCCGGCGCGATGCTGAACGAGACGCGGTTGACGGCCGGGACCATGCCGGTTTCGCCAGCGTAACCGACGCAGAGATCGACGATTTCGAGGGCGGGCGTGATGTCAGGCATTGCGCTTCACCGGGGTCATGAGCGAGGCGCTCGGTTTGCGGACGCCGGCACGGCGCAGCAGCCGGTCGGCGCGGAGGCGCGGATTGCCCAGTTCGTCGACGGCGTTGTTGATCAGCGCCAGCGAAAAGGCGGTGAGGGCGATGGCCATTCCAGGGACCACGAAAGTCCACCAGGCGCCCCGGATCAGCGCCGAGGTGTTCTGCGCCCAGAACAGCATCGAGCCCCAGGTCACCTGGCCGCCATCGCCGAGCCCGAGAAATTCCAACGAGGCTTGGGCGGTGATGGCGAAGATCACCTGATTGACGAAATAGGCGGCGACGACCGAGCCCATATTGGGCAGCAGCTCGATGGCGACGATGCGCCAGCGACGTTCGCCCACATCCTCGGCCGCGGCGATGAACTCGCGTTCCCGCAGGCTGAGGGCCTGCGAGCGGAACAGACGCGCCCCAAAGGCCCAGCCAGTTATGGTGAGCACCATGATCATGGTCAGCGGCCCGGGGGGCAGGAAGGCGGCGAGGACGACAATCAGCGGCAGGCTGGGGATGACGAGGAAGACATTGGTGACCAGCGTCAGCACATCGTCGACCCAACCGCGAAAATAGGCGGCGGTGAGCGCCACGATCAGTGCCAGCAGAGTGGTGAGCACCGCGATGGTGAAGGCAATCCACAGCGTGTTCTGGCCGCCATAGAGGAACTGGCTGAGCACGTCCTGTCCCTGCCCCGTAGTGCCGAACAGGTGCTTCAGCGAGGGGAACTCGTTGATCCCGCCGGTGGCGCGCTTGGGATTGTAGGGGGCGATCCACTGCGCCAGCGCCGAGGAGCCGACGAGGATCACAAGGATTACCGCACCGACGGTGACGGGAATGGAGCCAAAGGCCTTGCGACGGGCGCCGGCGAGGGTGTCGTAGAGCGCCATGGCGTCAGGCCTCCTGCCCGGTGCGAACGCGCGGATCGAGCAGCACGTAGACAGTGTCGACCACGAAGTTGGCGACGAGCACCGACAAGGTGATGATAAGGAACAGCGCCTGCATCAGCGGGTAATCCACCGAACTCACGGCGCGCATCAGCGAATAGCCGAGGCCCGGATAGGTGAAGACGATCTCGGTGAGCAACTGGCCTGAGAATACCCCGCCGATGGCGGCGCCGAGCGCGGTGACATTGGGCAGCAGCGCGGTGCGCACGGCATGGGCGAACAGCACGCGGCGCGGTTTCAGCCCCTTGGCTTCGGCCAGGGTCAGGTAATCCTCGCTGAGCACGCCGATCATGGCGTTGCGCATGTTGAGTGTCCACGGCCCGAGCGACACCAGCACGATGGTGAAGGCCGGGGCGATCAGGTGGAAGAGGACATCGCCAATGCCGTTGAGGGTGAAGGGCGGCGGGTTGACGCTCGAATAGGCATTGCCCATCGGGAACCACTGCAGCTTAAAGCAGAACAGGTAGAACAGCAGCAGGGCGAGGAAGAAGTAGGGGAACGAGCCGAGAAACAGCAGCACCGGCGGCGCCAGCTTGTCGAACAGCCCACCGCGCCGCCAGGCCGCAAGCGCGCCTAGTGCCGATCCCAAGACGAAACTGATGAGCACGGAGGTCAGCCCGAGCAGGATCGACCAGCCAAAGCCAGCCGAGATGATGGCGGTCACCGGCGCGGGGAAATTGGAGAGCGAGCGGCCAAAATCGCCGTGCAGGATGTTGCCCAGATAGGTGACGTATTGGGTGAACAGCGGCTCGTCAGTGAGGCCATAGGCGGCCTTGAGTGCGTTCAGCGAAGCTTCGTTGAGCGTGGTCGAATAGGTGGCCACGATGGTCGAGGCCGGATCGCCGGGGGTGAGGCGCGGCAGGAAGAAGTTGACGGTGATGGCGACGAACGCCGCCAAGAGGTAAAACGCCAATCGCTTCGCAATGTAGAGCATCACTTGGCCTCCGGGAGGTGGAGCTCCCGCGTGCGGGAGCTCCGTGGGCTTGGGGTCAGGGTGGGGTTATTCCGCGCGCCGTTCCAGGTGCGGCCAGACCAGCAGCGGACCGTTGGTCATCTGCAGGCTGAGCGGCGCATACTGATCCTGCTCGGTGGGGAAGCCGGTGAAGCGGCGCGTATTGTAGAGACCCCAGTCGGGCTGTTCGTAGAGCGGGATGGCCGGTGCCGCCGCCGAGAACATCGCTTCAAGCTCGGCGATGACGGCTTTCTGCTCGGTCGCATCGGTGGAGGCGGCAAACTTGGCCAGCAATGCGTCGACCTTGGGATCGCCATAGCGCTGCTGGTTGTTCGGCGACGCCGTGCCAACGGGCTTGACCGACGTGGTGGCCATGTTGTTGCGATAGAACTCGAACGGAGTGGCGGTGCGCTGCGCGCTGCCGAGCGAGAGCTGGAACTGGCCGGTGAAGGTAGAGTTGGTCCAGCTATCCGCCGTGGTGGTGCGCAGGGTGACGTCGATACCGATGTCCTTGAGGTTTTCCGCGACGATCTGGCTGGCCGATACCCAGTCGTTCCAGCCCGAGGGCACGATGATGTCGTACTTCATCGGTGCGCCGTCCTTGCCCACACGGATGCCATCACCGCCCTTGGCGTAGCCAGCGTCGTCGAGCATCTTGTTGGCGGCATCGGGATCGATATTGACCCAACTGGAGCCCTCTTCCACGACCTTGGGGTCGATCCAGTCCTTGAACGGGCCTTCGGGCAGGCCGGTGGCATTGGCGGGCACGGACTTGCCCCAGACACCCGTATTGATCATGCGCTGACGATCGAGCGCCAGGCTCATGGCTTTGCGGACCACTGGATCGGCAAGGGCGCCAACCGTGGTATTGGCCTGAAGCAACACCACCGAGGTGCGCGGCCACCAATAGCCGAAGTGTTCGGGATCCAGTGCCACGAATGTGGTGTCAGGATCGGGCACCAACCCGCCCCAGTCCAGGTTGCCCGAGAGCGTCGCGGCACTGACCTGGTCATTGCCGTTGAAGCCCTGGATGAAGACGCCCTGGATGTTCAGCTTCTGCCAGTAGTTCGGATTCTGCGTCACCTGGTAGCGATCGGTGCCGAAGGCGTCGATGGTGGTAAAAGGACCGGTGGCAACTGGATCTGGGTTCTCAAAAGTCACCGGGTCGGTAACGTCCTTCCAGACATGCTGGGGGACGATGAACTGGTCGACCAGCGAATAGAGGCCGGGCGTATAGGTGGTCGAGAAGGTGAACTTCACCGTCTTGGCATCGACCGCCTCGACGCTCTTCAGATACTGGTCGAACGCGCCGGCGGCGGGACCGATCAGACCGGCATTGGCCTTCATCAGGTTGAAGGTGAAGGCCACGTCGTCGGCACTGAATGGCTGGCCGTCCGACCATTTGACGTCATCGCGCAGGGTGACCGTCAGGCTCAGGGCATCGGCCGACCACTCGTAGCCGCTGGCCAGCCAGGGGTCGAGCTTGCCGGTGGCGTAGTTCTGGATCATCAGCGGTTCGTACATAGTGCGAGTGCTGACCCAGCGGGCCGTCGGCGAGAACGGATTGAAGGTGCGCGTGAAGCTGTTGCCGCCTTCGGCAACGATGCGCACGAGCTGGTCGAGCGGCACCTCGGCCAAAGCCGGGGCGGTGACGGCGAAGGCCGAAACGCTGGCCAGCGCACCAAGGGCAACGGCGCGCAGGCTTGTGTGCAAACGTCCAAGCCAGCGCGATAAGGGCTTCTTAGGCAGGGGGTCGATGTGCATATCTGTCTCCGGGGAAAGGCTGCTTCATCATCAAGGGTGGTCCAATCTCCTCACGGGAGGCCGCGTGCAGCGCTGCCTCCCGTGAACACACGTTCCCGAGCATGCTCGAGCGCGAGTTCTACGGCTCCCGCCCGCACGGCATTGCTGCTGACGGCGGTCGGGACAATCTGTGGAATGGCGATGGGGAGGCGGCGCAAGACGTCGGTTACGCTGTCGCAGAGCGGTTTGCCGCCAGCGCGGCCGACACTGCCGCCCAAGACGACCATTTCCGGGTCGAGAATGCCGATGGCGCCGGTGAGCGCGGCCGCCACGCGATAGCCGAGCTCGGCGAAGAATTCCCCGTGCCGGTCACCCAGCGCAGCGCGCCGGATCGCATCGATGCCGTCATCGCCGCGAAGGCCATGTCGGTTGACCAGCGCTTCGATCGCCTCGATGTTGAGCAGGTCCTCGACCAGCGCCATCTGCACCGTCTCGCCCGGCCTGGCGAAGCGATCCGGCACCATGGCACCGCCCAGCTCGCCCGCCGTACCGGTCGAGCCGTGGATCAGCCTTCCGCCGATCACCGCGCCGGCACCGACGCCGTCGCTGATCCAGAGCAGGATGAATGACTGCACCGCGGTCGCCGCCCCATAGGCCATCTCCTCGATGGCCACGAGGTTCACGTCGTTTTCGATGATCACGTGGCGGTGGCCAAGCACCCCCTGCAGCGCTTCGGGGATGTGATACCTCTCCCAGTTGGGGAGCTGCTGACCGCGCCGCAGGTTGCCGGCGGTAAGGTCTACAATGCCCGGAAGGCCGACCACCAACTGGTCGATATCCTTGATAGCGATGCCAGCTTCCCTGGTGACCCGATCGAGGACCGTGGTGAGGCGCTCATGCGCGTCGTAGCGCTCCCCAGGGCTGCCAGCGTGCTGGAAGCTGCCGATGACATTGCCGGAGATATCGGCAATCGCGGCGTCGATGCCATGGGTGCCGACGTCAATACCCGCGACGTAAGACGCTTCCTGGTGCAGGGTCCACAGGCCCGCCTTGGGGCCATAGGTGCCGGCCTTTTCGCCATCGCGGCGGATGAGGCTGACGGCCTCGAGCCGGCGCAGCAAGTCGGACATTGTAGGTTTGGACAGCCCCGTAAAGGCCTCGAGTTCCATGCGGGTCAATGCGCCCTCGGAGAGGAGGCGCTGGAGCACCGCTTTCTCGTTGAGGTTGCGTAGCAATCTGGGACTGCCGGCAAGAATTTGCATCATCACTGGACCGTCTGGTAACTTTCCTTACAGTGATGAAAAACCATCCGGCATCGCTTGTCAAGCCAATGTCACATTACCGGGAAAGCGACGCACACGCCGCTCAGTTGACAGCTTCCCTTCGGCGAGGCGCCCACACATCAGCTCGGGCCAATGGACGTTCGACGGGCTTTGAGGGGCCGCTGGCTTCGGGCAGAGACGGGCGTCCTCACTCTCGGCGTCAAGGCCGGCGGCCTACTTGGAAATGCTCGATTCCATGCCCGATCGCTACGCGAACTTCCGCCGATCGCGCAGGTAGTCGCCATTGACCAGGTTACGCAGCCTGCCGTCGCGCAGATACATCATCGCAGTTTGCACCGATAGCCGTCGGGCATCGGCGCGGCTCTCGGGGCTCGACCAGGCGGCGTGGGGCGTCACGATGAAGCGATGCTTGAGATTGCTGGCCGCGAGATCGCGATAGGCAAGCGCGAAGGCATCGCCGGGCAATGGCGGCTCCACCGGCAACACGTCGATCCCGGCGCCGCCGATCTGCCGCGTCGCTACTGCGGCAATCAGCGCGGGGATATCGACGATGGCGCCCCGGGCGGTGTTGATCAGCACTGCGTCGCGCTTCATCAGTCCGAGCGCGCGCGCATCGATCATGTCGCGGGTTTCATCGGTCAGCGGACAGTGGAGGCTAACCACGTCGCTGCGCGACAACAGGCTAGCAAGGTCATCGACGCGCTCGACGCCAGCGGCGATTTCCATGCCCGCAGGGGCATATGGATCATAGGCGATGACATGCATCCCAAATGCCTTGGCGCGGGCCGCCGTCGCGATGCCGATCCTGCCCAGCCCCACAATGCCGAAAATGCGCCCGCGAATGCGGCGCACCAGGGGGGCGCGCCCGGAATCGAAGTTCAGCACGGGGTCGATCTGGAGCAATTCATGGAATGTCGTAATGCCGCGACACAGCGCCAGCATTAGCGCAATGGCGTGGTCGGCAACCTCGCTGGTGCCATAGTCCGGAGTGTTGGCAACCGGAATGCCGGCCTCGCCCGTCGCCTTAAGATCGATGTGATCGAACCCCACGCCGGCACGCACGATGATGCGGCAGTTGGGTATTCGCCGAACCAGATCAATGTCGACTGGCACTTCATGCCAGACGATGATGGCATCTGCGGCGGCAAAGACCGTGTCCGGCACCCGCTTGCTGTCGACGCGTTCGCGGAAAATGTCCCAACTGACGTCGCTACCCGCGGTGCTGCGCTCGATTTCGGCGTCGTCGGCATATTGCGCATCCGGCGTCAGGATGCGGAAACGGCTTGCCATTTTGTTCCCCCGATTGCGACGCGAACGCGACTTCCATGCCCGCGTCCCGAGTTCTGGACGGCGGAAGCTTTGAATGCTTACGTTGTCATTTGATCCCCGTCAATAATACTTCAGCTACGCCAGAGCCTGCCGCCAAATGGGCTATTTTTTCGAGAAAGCGCGTTCGACAAATTACAATGTTGGATGTTGACGTTTACATTATGGTTAGGCAGAGTTGGAACAACGAGACGCCAAAAAGTGTCCGCGACGAAGCCGGAGGGGGAAGAGATGCTGTTCACGCTGATTGCGCCGCAGCCACCAGTCGTAGATGCCGCGCCGAAGAACCTTGGCTGGTATCTGCCCGCGGAATGGAGCGCGCAGCGTCAGATCGCCTATGAGCTGGAGGTCGCGACGGCACCGGACTTTGCCGCCGGCTCGATGGTTTGGACCACCGGGCGCGTCGAGAGCGAAAACTCCCAACACATCGATTATGAGGGGCCACTATCCGCCCATCAGCGCTATTACTGGCGTGTCAGGATTTGGGGCGATGCCGGCGCTGAGGCCAGCAGCGAGCCGGCTTGGTTCGAAACCGCCAAACTATCCACCGCCGATTGGCGCGGCGAGATGATTGGCCCGCAGACCGATCCGGGCGCCGAGAAACGAGCGCCATCGGTGGCGAAGCGGTTCACGCTGGCCAGCAAACCAACCAGCGCGCGCCTCTACATCACCAGCTACGGGATATTCCGCTGCTTCATTAACGGGCGGCGCGTTGGGGCGGATGAGCTAACGCCCGGCTGGACCTCGTATCGCGAGCGTCTGGGCTATCTCACCTATGACATCGCCGAGCACTTGCAGGTCGGCGAAAATTCGATCGAGGTCTGGCTTGGCGATGGCTGGTATCGGGGCGAAATCTGCTGGCCCGCTCATCGCATCGTCAACGCCTATGGCGATCGCGTGGGGTGCCTCGCCGAACTGCGCATGGTAGATGCCACCGGCACAGCGCAATCGGTGATCACCGACAGCAGTTGGACCAGCGGCCTGACGCCGGTGCTGATGTCGGGCATTTACCCTGGCGAAACCTACGATGCCCGGCTCGAAGGCGAGACCGGCCCTATTGGCGGCGTCGATGTACTGCCACTCGATAAGTCGACGCTGGTGGCCCAGGAGGCTCCGCCCATTCGCGAGCTTCCGCATTTACATGCCGTCGACCAAAGCGCTATCGGCCCAGGTGTCACGCTGGTCGATTTCGGTCAGAACGTCGCCGGCGCGGTCAAGCTCACCCTGTCGGGCGAACGCGGCGCCACGGTTCGGGTCAATTTCGCCGAGATCCTAGATGCCGAGGGCAAGGACCTCAACAGCACCAGCTTTCGCGGCGCCAAGGTGCAGCTCGATTACACGCTCAAGGGCGGCGGCGAAGAAAGCTATCAGCCGGTTTTCACCTTCATGGGCTTTCGCCACGCCCGGGTGACGATCACCGGACACGCCCAGTTGGTGTCGATCGTATCGGTGCCGTTCACCTCAGATCTGGTCGAGACAGGCAGCTTTTCCTGCAGCAACCCGCTGATCAACCGGCTGCACGAAAACGCCAGTTGGAGCCTGCGCGGCAATTTCCTCGATGTACCCATGGACTGCCCGCAACGCGACGAGCGCTTGGGCTGGACCGGTGATGCGCAGATTTTCTCGCCGACCGCCTCCTACCTGCGCGATACGGCACCGTTCTTCCGCAAATGGCTGCGCGACATGGTGGCCGACCAGCGCGAAGACGGTGCCATCAGCCATGTGGTGCCACACCCCAATCGCTATAACGAAGCCAATATGCCCAATTTTTACGGCAGCGCCTGCTGGGGCGACGCGATCTGCGCGGTGCCGTGGACGGTTTGGACCTTCACCGGCGACAAGGATATTCTGGCCGAGAACCTGCCCGCCATGGTGCGCTGGATCGGCTACCTCACCAGCATGTCACCCGATGGCGTACGGCATCCCCCCACCATGATCGCCGAGCGCGGCTTCACCTTTGGCGACTGGGTCCAGCCGCAGGGCTCCACCGTCAAGCCCAACCCCAATACCGGCGACGATTTCGTCGCCACGGCCTATTATTACGCCTCGACCCGAACGGTAGCGCGGGCCGCCCGGATTTTGGGCGAAACGACTATTGCCGACCATCATGAAGCCTTGGCCAGCAAGATCAAGGCCGCTTTCCAGCGCGAATTCATCACCGCGACCGGGCGGCTGCTCTACAATTCACAGGGCGCTTATGTGTTTGCCTTCGCCAACGACCTGATCCCCGAGCAGTGGCACGACAAGGCCATCGAGGACTTCAAGAAGGCCATCTATCGCACCGGTGGCCTGAACGAGCCCGGCCTGCAACTGGGCACCGGCATTATCGCCACCGCGCAACTGCTGCCCACCCTCTCCAAGATCGGGCTGCACGATATCGCCATCAAGCTGCTACTGGTCGAAGCCAGTCCGGGCTGGCTCTATCAGGTCAAGCGCGGCGCCACCACGATCTGGGAGCGCTGGGACGGCATCGACCTCGAGGGCACGCCCGCCACCTCGATGAATTCCTACAATCACTATGCCTATGGGGCGGTGGTCTACTGGTTCTATCACCATCTGGCCGGCATTCAGGCCGATCCGCAGGCGCCGGGCTTTGGCTCGATCATCATCGCCCCCGAATTCCATGCTGAACTCGCGCCACTCCAGGCGAGCCACGACACCCGCTACGGCCGCATCGAAGCCGGTTGGCAGATCGAAGACGGCCAGGTCACCTATTCGTTCACCACCCCGCCCGGAACCAAAGCGCGGCTGAAGCTGCCAGCGGGCGCGGCTGATATCACCATGGACGACCGCGCATTGAGCCGCGAGGAGGCGGCGCGCAGCATGAGCCAGGAAGGGCTGCCGGTCAGTCCCGGCCGCCGCACGATCACCTTGCGCCTGGCCGCATGACGGGGAGTGCCTAAGACACGTTCAACTAGGGAGGAAGAGAATGCGACTGAGTATACTCGCCAAGGGCCTGACGATGGGCCTGATGGGTCTCACTGCGCTGACAGGGGCCGCCTATGCTCAAACCACTGTCAAAATCTATATGGGCCAGCTTTACGCCCCCGACTCCGATCCGCGCTCCAAGGAAACCATGGACGCGATCATTGCCGACTACGAAAAGCTGCATCCCGATACCAAGATCGAGCCGGTGCCCTGGCTCGGCGGCGACCAGTCGACCTATTTCGCCTGGCTGTCCACCCGCTACGCGGCCGGCGACGAACCCGATATCGGCTGGTCGCACTACTACACCCGCAATGCCGAAGCCGACCGCTGGACGGCCCTCAACGAATACCTCGATGGCCCCAACGACTACATCCCCGCTGGCCAGCCTGGCCACGATAAGTGGAATGACGAATTCTTCGACAATGTGAAAGCCCAGATCCGCGCGCCGGACGGCAACTGGTATCAGGTCAACACCAATTGGGTGGAGACGGGCCTGTTCATCAACAATGACCTGATGAAGGCCAATGGCATCGACACCAACTGGGCGAGCTGGACCGACTTCATCAAGAGCTGCAAGAATCTAAAGGCCAAGGGCATCCAGCCGCTGGGCGTGTTCGCGACGCCGGGCTGGAGCACCGATCAATGGCTCGACACCCTGCTGATCAGCGCTGCCTTCGCCGACCAGATTCCGAGCTGGCACCTGCCCGCCTACGAAAATCCGTTCATGAAGGACCGCCAGCTGACGCCCGAAGAAATGGCCAAGGCCACCCATGACGGCAAGTTCAGCACCACGGACCCGCGCTTCGACACCTTCCTCGACCTGACCAAGGAAGTGACCGACAACTGCATCGTGGAAGGCTTTGCGGGCATTACAAGCCTCGACCAGATCATGAACCTGTTCTTCAACGACAAGGTCGCCATGGCCTGGCTCGGCACCTGGAATGCCCCGACAGTGCGCGATACGGCCAAGTTCTCGGTGACGACGACCTATTTCCCGCCCTTTACCAGTCAGAACAGCAAGTACCTGACCCAGCCCACCATCTATCGCGTCGGCGGCCCCTCTTCGAGCGGTCAGTTCGGCATCTCGTCGGGCGCCGCCGATCGCGGCACGCTCGATGCGTCGGTCGATTTCCTCAAGTTCCTCACTGCGCCGGCGCAGGCCCAGCGCATCGCCGCCTATGACGAAGGCAATCTGCCGGTCATCAAGGGCGTGGAGCCGGCCGAGGTTGCCAAGGGGTTCTCGGCCATCTCGCAGCTGCCCGAACGCGGCATCACCGACGCCGTCAGCCGCTATAATGGCGAGCAGTACGGCACGCCGCACAACCGACTGTTGCAGAGCTTCATGCTGGGCGAAATCTCGCGCGACGAGATGAAGACCCAGTATCAGGCCCTGCTCGACAAGGCCGTAGCCGATCAGTGCGAAGCCAATAGCTGGGACTGGTGCAACAAGTAACGGCTCCCAGGGAGCGCTCGCTCACGAGGCGAGCGCTCCGCATTATCGTCACACCTTTGTAGTTCCTGAACGGGAGGCCCAGCATGACCAGCATCGCGATCGACCGGGCGGGTGTGTCATCCGTGCCCCAGAGCCGGCTGCGCATCATGTCGCGCTGGGTGCCGTTCCTGTTCCTGTTGCCGGTCGCCGCCGAGCTAATCATCTTCCGCTATATCCCGACCTTTTCGGCCTTCTACCACTCCCTGACCAACTGGGACGGGCGCAAGAAGGACGCCTTTATCGGCTTCAAGAATTTCACCGACCTGTTCAACGACAACGTCTTCCGCGACGCCTTCGTCAACATGGCGAAATACACCTCGCTGCGCACCATCGCGGTCCTGCTGTTTGCCTTCATTGCCGCCGAACTGATCTTCAGCATCCGCAACGAGCGGGTGCGCATGTTCTGGAAAATCGCCTTCGTCATCCCGCTCGTGGTGCCCCGCTCGGTGATCTACCTGATGTGGGCCTTCATTTACGATCCGCAGGTCGGGCTGATCAACGAGGCGCTCAATCTCATCGGCCTGGGCGCCTGGCAGCAGCCCTGGCTCGGGCAATCATCGACGGCGCTGGGCGCCCTGGCCTTTATCGGCTTTCCCTTCGTTTCCTCACTCGCCTTCCTGATCTTCGTCGCCTCGCTCGAGGGCCTGCCACGCGACATCATCGAAACGGCCCAACTAGAAGGCTGCTCGATCTGGAAGCGGATCTGGAACGTCGATCTGCCGATGCTGCGCGGCGGCATCGTCTTCGTGGCTGTACTGCTGATCCTCGAAGGACTGCAGACCACCGAGCCGCAGCTGATCCTGACGCGTGGCGGTCCTGGCACCTCCACCGAATTGCCGGCCTATTACCTGTACCGAACCGCCTTCGACTACGGCAAGTTCGGCCAGGCCTGCGCGGTTGGCGTGGTGATGCTGGGCGTCGGGCTCATCTTCACCGTCATCTCGATGTGGCTGCGCTATCGGAGTGCCTACGATGTCGACTGAGTTCCGGGCGCTCAAACGCTACGCCGTGCCGCAACAGTTCGCACTGCTCATCCTGGCCGCGCTGACCTGGTATCCGTTCCTGTTCCTGCTCGCGACTTCGGTGAAATCGCCGAACCAGTTCTTCGAGAACTATTGGTGGTTCACTTTCCCTTTTGACTGGCCCAATTATGCCCAGGTCTGGCCCAAGGTTTCGGTCGCCATCCTCAATTCGGCGCAGTATTCATTGGGCACCCTGGTCATCGTGCTCATCCTGTCGCTGCTGGGCGGCTACACCTTCGGGCGGATGAAGTTTCCCTGCAAGAACGCGGCGTTCCTCTGCGTCGTCGCCCTACTGATGATCCCCGGCGTGCTGACGCTGGTGCCGCTGTTCGTGGAAGTCAAAGCCCTCAAATTGCTGGGCACGCCATGGGCGCTGATTCTGCCCTTCGCCGGTTTCGAGATCGTCATCGGCATTTACATCATGCGCCTGTTCTTCGAAAGGCTACCTGGTGAGCTATTCCAGGCGGCCCGCATCGAGGGCGCCAACGAGGTCCAACTGCTGCTGTTCGTCGCCCTGCCGCTGGCGCTGCCGGGGCTGGGCACGGTCGCGATCCTCGATCTGCTATTCACCTGGAACGAACTGCTATGGCCGCTGATCACCGTGGGCGACGCCACCAAGATGCCCGTCGCCGTGGCCGCGCTCGGCTTCAAGGGCGAGCATCAGGTCGACTATGGCGCGCTGTTCGCCGCCTACGTTTCGGTGTCGATTCCGCTGATGGTCATCTTCGTCGCCGTGGTGCGCAAATTCATCAAGGGCATCGAAGGCATCTGACGCCTGGCTTACTGGAGACACCAAGTTGGCAACTGTATCGCTGCAAAATATCGACAAGTTCTACGGCCGCGTGCAGGTGTTGCAGGACATCAATGTTGAGATCGACGACGGCGATTTCGCCGTGATCCTGGGGCCGTCCGGCTGCGGAAAGTCGACGCTGTTGCGCGTCATCGCGGGCCTTGAGGAACATCAGCGGGGCGATATCAGCATTGGCGGCGCGGTGATGAACGCGACGCCCGCCGCCGAGCGCGGCGTCGGCATGCTGTTCCAGTCTTATGCGCTGTTTCCCCACCTCAGCGTCTCCAAGAACATCTCGTTCGGCATGCGCATGCGCGGGGAATCCAAGGCGGTGATCAAGGAGCGCGTCGCCAACGCTGCTCGCATCCTCAAGCTCGAGCCCTATCTTGACCGCTTGCCGAAGAACCTGTCGGGCGGGCAGCGCCAGCGCGTTGCCATTGGCCGCTCCATCGTGCGCGAGCCCAAGGTGTTCCTGTTCGACGAGCCGCTCTCCAACCTCGATGCCGAACTGCGGGTGGAGATGCGTCTCGAGCTCGCCAAGCTGCACGATAGCCTGGCGGCCACTATGATCTACGTCACCCACGACCAGATCGAGGCCATGACGCTGGGCACCAAGATCATCGTGATGCATCTGGGCAAGGTGCAGCAGGTGGGCACCCCGCTCGAGGTCTACTATCAGCCCGCCAACCGCTTCGTAGCCGGCTTCATCGGCTCGCCGCGCATGCAATTCCTGCACGGCACCGTGCAAGGCGTCACTGCCGAAAGCGTGCGCGTCTCGGTGCCCGGCGTCGCCCCGGGCATCATCGAGGTGCCTTGCGAACCCGATGGCCTCAAGGCCGGCGACCAAATCGAAATCGGCATCCGCCCCGAGGACCTGCATTATCGCGGCTCCGAAGAAGTCAGGATCACCGGGCTGACAACCGTGGTGGAATATATGGGGCACGCCTCCTACTGGTACGGTCATATCGCCCAGCAGGACCGGGAACTGGTGGCGCACCTGCATCGGGCCCTGCGCGTCGATCGCGGCAGCGAGGCGACATTCACCCTCAACCGCGCCGATCTCTATCTTTTCGACACCGAGGGGCGCGCCCGGCGCCGGCTGCAGGTCGACAACGAAAACCTGCAAACCCAGCTTGCCGCCGCCATCGCCTAAACCACGTCCGGCCGCGGCTTGGCGGTCGAGCTGCGCAGGATGACTTCGCTGGGCAGGTGAACATGCACCGGCTCGCCCCCTTCCCCGTTCATCCGCCGGATCAGCATGTCGGCGGCAGTGTCGCCCACCTGTTCCATGTCCCGATCGATGATAGTGATCATCGGCGTGACCACGTCGGACAGCATGCGGTTGTCGGCCCCCACAATCGACACGTCCCCGGGTATGGCCAGATTAAGCTGCCGCGTCGCGCGCAACACGCCATAGAAAATCTCGTCGCCACCCGCGATGACGGCGGTGGGCGGCACTGGCCGCCGCAGCATTTCCAGCGCTTTGGAGAACCCGTATTTGCTCGTCTGGTAGTCGTGGCCGATCAGCGCCTCGTCCACGCCCAGACCCGCATCGCGCAGCGCCGCACGATAACCTAGCACACGCTCGCGGCCGGGCCGGATACCCAGTGGCGCAGTGATCAGCGCGATCCGGCGATGACCCAACTCGATCAGATGGGCGGTCACGCGCTGCATGGCCTCGGCATGCTCGGAGAACACCACGTCGGCGCGGATCGGCGTATCGCGATCCAGCAGCACGATGGGACACTCCATCTTCGACAGCGCCTCGACCACGGACTGGTTAGTCTCGTCGGACAGGCTGACGATCAGCCCGTCCATACGATAACGCGACGCCAGTTCCAGAAATTCGATCTCGCGCGTCGGTGAGCGCTCCGACGAATAAAGGAAAAGCGTGTAGCCCTCCGCGCCGAGCAACCGCTCGGCCGCCTTGGCCAGTAGCAGAAAAACCGTGTTCGCCAAATCCGGCAGCAACAGGCCGACGATCTTGGTCCGGTTGGTGCGCATCGTCCGGGCGGCAATATTGGGCACATAGCCGAGTGTGCGCATCGCCTGTTCAACGCGATGGCGGGTCTCGGGGCTGACCACGCTCGATTTGGCCGCAACCCGCGACACGGTCCCCATCGATACGCCCGAGGCCGAAGCCACATCTCTGATCGTCGGTCGACGTCGCATGATTCTTTGCGGCTCCAATGAAAACGTCACCATTATATCATGCAAGAGAATGTGTGCTTATCGAAAAGGCAGCGATGACGGTATTTCTGCAGTGTCAATTGGTGCGCGAGAAGGTCCCTGTTGTCGACATCGACCTCGACCCCTTGAACCGGCGGCTTGCCGTGAGGCCAGAAGAATGCCGACTGTCATAGCGAGGAACCCGCCAATCCTGGCCTCGCAAATTTGAGCTTGGCATGACCGCTTGCCAACGCAGCGGGTGGGATGTCACACTCCGGCATGGCCATGAATTCATTGAACGAACCGACGCGCGCGCTCACCAAGTTGAGCCTCAAATGGAGCATGATCGAGGAGCCGACGCTGTCGATTCTCGACAAGTTCCTGCTGCTGGCCGATCTGGGTTTCGACGGCGTGGAACTCGACGCACCCAACGAGCTCCCCATGGGTGAGGTCGTGGCGGCTCGGGACCGCAGTGGCCTCGCCATTCCAGGCGTGATCAACTCCATGCATTGGAAAGCGCCGCTGACCGATCCTGATCCGGCCGTGCGCCAGGTTGGCGTCGAGGCCATCCGCACGGCACTCGATAATGCACGCGAATACGGCGCCAGCACGGTGTTGGTGGTGCCCGGCGTGGTCAACGCCCAGACCAGCTACAGCCAGGCCTATGCGCTGGCTCAAACCGAACTGCGCAAGGTGTTGGACCATGCCGAGACGACCGGCGTGTCGATCGCGATCGAAAATGTCTGGAACGACTTCCTGCTCAGCCCGCTTGAGGCCGCCCGGTTCGTCGACGAGTTCGGCAGCGCTCGTGTCGGCTGGTATTTCGACGTGGGCAATGTGTTGCGCTACAGCCGCCCAGCGCATTGGATCGAGGCGCTCGGCAAGCGCATAATCAAGATCGACATCAAGGAATTCAGCCTGACGCGGATGAATGCTGATGGGCCCTGGAAAGGCTTCGAAGTCGAACTCGGCGAAGGCGACTGCGATTGGGCGACAGTCAACAGCGCGCTGCTCGCCTCGGGTTATTCCGGCTGGGGCTCTGTCGAAATGCCGGGGGGCGACCGCCACCGCCTCAAAGCCCTCAAGGAAAGCGCGGACCGGATCGCGGCGCTTTAGGCGCCGCGAATTTCGCCAAGCATGCGACGGATATTGCCAAGCCCGGTTTCACAGCCAAACAAGGTCGGCTCGTTCCCCTCGTATTCGAGCGAGACGAAGCCGTCATAACCGGACGCGACCACGGCCTCCAGGATCATTTTGGTTTGCAGGTCGCCGAAGCCGAACACCGAGCCGCGGATGAACTGGCCGCCGAGCGTTTCGAGCCAGCCCGGTCCGGGCGCGGTGCGGCGGACGTAAAAGTCCTTGAGGTGGACGAAGCTGGCATCGCCAAGGCTGGCTTTCGTCGCCACCACGGCGTCTTCGTCGACGCAGAGAAAATTGCCCACATCCAGGGTGAACTTGAAATTGGGCAGGTTGACCGCGTGCAGCAGGCGCCGGATGCGGTCGCTGCCGTTCATGAAGAAGCCGTGGTCCTCGACGCTCGTGGTGACGCCCTGGGTCGCAGCAAAACTCGCAATCTCGTGGCACGCCTCGGCGATGGCGGGAAAAACGCTCTCGAACTCGGCGGTTTGGCCGAACCGGTGAGACCACAGCACGACATCATGTCGCAGCAGGCCGATCTCAAGGCGGTTACACAGCTCGATATGGCGTTTCACCAGCTCGATCTGCGCGCGCCGCTCGTCCGCGTCGACAAAGACCAGTTTGGCGCCCAGGCAGATGCCGGAGATTGGCACGGCGGTCTTTGCTGACGCCGCCGTAACGCGCTGCAAAGTTTCCGTCTCTGTCGTTAAATCATAGCCGGCCTCGGTACCTGGCTTAGCAAACGAAAACGTCGCGATTTCCAGATGCTCTGCCTGATTGGCGCTCAGCCAATCGAACATATCTTCGATCTGCAACGCACCATTGGCCAACAATGGACGGAAGCTATAGGACGACAGGCCGAGTTTCATGAAGGCGCTCCGGGAAGACGAAACGGTCGTTGCGAGCACGGCGTTAAATGTGCACTTTACGTACCAATAAAGTACCATTAATACCATTTCCATACCAGTTCAAAATGGGATGAGGGCCGGCCGATGCGTCAAGAATCCACAGATGTCGTCATCGTGGGCAGCGGCCCCACCGGTTCGGCCTATGCGCGGATCATCCGGCGCGACTGGCCCGAAGCGCGCATCCTGATGGTCGAGGCCGGCCCGCAAATCCTGCCGCAGACCGGCGCGCATCTGGACAATATCGTGGACCTCAAGGAGCGCGCCGCGCTCGAAATGCAGGCCCAGGGCGGCGATCGTACGCCGCGCACGCCGATGAGCAAGGAGGAGTGGGAAGCACGCCGTGCCGGCGGCTTCGACGCGTCCTATTTGCGCCGTTCAGGCCTGTTCATCGCCAATGAGGCCGATCCCGTCGAAAATCTGTTTGCCGGTTTTTCGGCGGCCAATGTCGGCGGCATGGGCACCAAATGGTCCACCGGAACCCCGACCCCGTCGCAGGTGGAGCGCGTGCCGTTTATCCCGGCGGACGAGCTGGCCGCTGCCATCGTCGTCGCCCAGGGACTGCTGGGCACCAACACCAACCCGCACCCCAACGACCAGACCGCCATCGCCATGCGCGAAAAGCTGGGCGCGACATTCAACCCGGGTCGTTCGCCTGACCGTTTCGTGCAACCTATGCCGCTGGCGGCAACGCCCGGGCCCAATGGACTGCGTTACCACGGCACGGATGTGGTGCTGGGGCCAATGGTCGACGAACCGGCCGATAGCTTCCAGATTTTAGCCGAAACGGCCTGCCGCCGGATCGTTCATGAGGGCGGCCAGGTTACCGGCGTCGAACTCTGCAAGCCGGGTGAGGACGAAACCTGGTTCGTCGCTGCCGGCACCGTTATCGTTGCTTGCGACGCGCTGCATTCGCCGCAGCTCCTCTATGCGTCCGGTATCCGCCCGGCGGCGCTGGGCCGCTACCTGAACGACCACTTCATCATCTCGCAAATGGCCGAGATGCAGAACGAGGTGCCGATGCAGGCGATGAGCTGGATTCCCCCGACCAACGATTTCCCCTTCACCGTCACCATCCATCCGACGAACCTGACCAGTATGACCCGCCCGGACGGCCTGACCGGGCAGGCTGTGGGCATGGGGGTTTTCTGCCCGTCCGATCTCAACCCCGACAATCGCGTGCTGTTCGACGAGACCAGGTGCGACTGGATGGGCCTGCCGGCGATTTCCATCCAGTGGCGCGAGTCTGAGGCCGACAAGGCGCGGCAGGAATATGCCAAGGCCACGGCGCGCAGCATCGCCGAGATCATCGGTCGCGCGGCACCGGGCTTTACCACTTTCGTGCAGCCGGTGGGCAGTTCGCTGCACTATCAGGGCACCATGCGCATGGGCGAAACCGATGATGGCAGCAGCGTCTGCGACCGTAATAGTCGCGTCTGGGGGTTCGAAAACCTCTATGTCGCCGGCAATGGCGTCATTCCGACCATGACGGCCACCAATCCGACGCTGTACTCGGTTGCGCTCGCCACCTTCGGCGCCCGCAAGATCGCCAGCGAAAAGCGCGCAGCGGCCTAAGGCCGCTCAACCTCTCCTCAAATAGCAGGGACCTGCAAATGTCGGATCAGAAGTTGAAAGTGCTCGTCGTCGGCCTTGGTCAGATGGGACGCAGTCACGCCATCGCCTATCACAACCATCCGGGCTTCGAGATTGTCGGGCTGGTCAACCGCTCGGCACGGGCCCTGCCCGATGAGCTGGCCGGATATCCGCTGCGGCAGGATTATGCCGCGGCGCTGGCGGAGTTTTCGCCCGACGTGGTGTCGATCGCCACTCACACCAATACCCATGCCGATTATGCGGTCGCGGCGCTCGACAGCGGCGCGCATGTGTTCGTGGAAAAGCCGCTGGCGGCCAATGTGCACGATGCCGAGCGCGTCGTTGCCGCCGCCAAGGCCAATGGCCGCAAGCTGGTGATCGGCTATATCCTGCGCCACCATCCCTCCTGGATGCGGCTGATCGAAGAAGCCCGCGGGCTGGGTGGTCCTTATGTTTTCCGCATGAACCTCAACCAGCAGTCCAGCGGCGCGGCCTGGGACATTCATCGGCAGATCATGCAGACCACCTCGCCGATCGTCGATTGCGGCGTGCATTATGTCGATGTCATGTGCCAGATCACCGACGCCAAGCCCGTCGAAGTGCGCGGCATGGGCCTGAACATGGCGAAGGGCCTCCCCACGGGCATGTACAATTACGGCCACTTCCAGGTGCTGTTCGACGACGGGAGCCTCGGCTGGTACGAGGCTGGCTGGGGTCCGATGATGTCGGAAACCGCCTACTTCGTGAAGGACGTCATGTCGCCGGGCGGCTCGGTGTCCATCGTCATGGACGGGGGCGCAGGCTCGGCCGATATCAACGCCCATACCCAGACCTCGCGCCTGCTGGTGCATCACGCCGAAACTGACGCAGAGGGCAAGCTGACGCGGGCGGATGACTGGCTGGACATGCACGACGAGCCGGGGCACCAGCAATTGTGCGACCGCGAGCAGGATTTCGTCTATCAGGCGGTGACGCAGGATTACGACCTGACCCGCCATATGGACGACGCCGTCGCGTCCCTCCGCATCTGTCTTGCCGCCGACGAGAGCATCCGCACCGGCCAGCCCGTCCGGCTTTGATGCGGCTATTGCCTGTAGGTTTGGGGTAACACGCCGGCCGCTGCGGCAGTGCTGTTCATCCGCATTCACGCCGCATTCATCAATGCGGCCATAAATCTGTGTGCGACACCAAGTTGCAGGGCCGCCACAAACATCGCTCACAACATTGCGAGCGATTGCGCCCGTTAAGATTTGCGGAGTATTGATTTTTTCATGCGGAACGACTGGTCGGAGGCCTGATTCTGGCCTGGCCCGAGCCCGCGACAGCGCCGCCGGAGTTCGCATGAACAAGCTTATGGTCTGCCTTTTCGCCGCTCTCGCCGGTGCCAGCACTGCTCTGCCGGCCTTGGCGCAGGACGCGACGACGACGCTGCCGACGCGAGTGGTCATCGCGCCGCCCCAGAGCGAGTTGGCCCGCACCATCAAGACCGGCCTCGCCACTGCTTATTACGGCGCCGCCAAGGGCAGCACTGCCTATAACGAAGCCCAGAAACTCTATTTCTTTTACGGCGAGCGCCATTTCGAGCCGCTTTGGCTGGAGCAGGCGGCCAATGGTGACGTGGCCTTTTCCGCCTCCGCTCAGAAAATCCTCAAGCTGTTCCTGGCCGCCGGCAGCGAAGGCCTGCGCCCCAGCGACTACCTGACGCCCGATCTCGATGTTGCCGGCGCCAAGGGCGATCCGCTCAAGATGGCGGCGCTCGAAACCGCCTTTTCTGGCGCCGCCATGCGCTATGCCAGCAATATCTATACCGGTCGCATCCGCCCGCTGTCGCTATCGGAAAACCTCGACATCCAGCCCAAGGTTCTGGACCAGTCGGCGCTGATGATGCAGCTCGCCTCGAGCGCCGACCCCGTCGCTGTACTTCAGGCACTCGAGCCGACCCATCCCGAATTCCTCGCCCTCAAGGCGGCTTTGGCCAATTTCGACGCTGGCAGCGTCGACCAACCCGTCCACATCGCCGACGGCAAGACGCTTAAGCCCGGCATGAGCGACGACCGCGTTCCCCAGTTGCGCGAGCGCCTCGAAGTGCCCGCCGTGGCCGACACAACCTATGACGACGCGCTGATCGACGCCATCAAGGCTTTTCAGGGCAGCTTGGGCCTGACCACCGACGGCATTATGGGCCCGGCCACCGTCGCCGCGCTGAATGGCGGCACCGCCATCACCCGCAACGACATCCTGGCAAATATGGAACGCTGGCGCTGGATGCCGCGCGACCTCGGCGCCTTTAACGTCTTCGTCAACCTGCCCGAATACCGCCTCGCCATCTATCGCCAGGGGCAGGAAGTTTACACCACCCGCGTCGTCATCGGCGCCACCGCGCACCAGACGCCGATTTTCTCCAACGCCATCCAGCACATCGTCGTCAATCCCTACTGGAACGTCCCGGCCTCGATCGTGCGCAACGAAATCGCACCCAAGACCCGTGCCAATCCTGGCTACATTGCCGGCCAGAACATGGAACTGCTCTACGGCGGCAAGGTCGTCAGCGCGTCCTCGATCGACTGGTCGGCCGTGGGCAACAGCTTCCCGTTCAGCGTCCGCCAGCGCCCCGGTGCCGGCAATGCTCTGGGCCAGATCAAGTTTCTGTTTCCCAACAAACACGACGTCTATCTGCACGACACCCCGTCCAAATCGCTATTTGCCCGCGACTACCGCGCCTATAGCCACGGCTGCGTGCGTGTGCAGAACCCGATGGAATTCGCCGATGCGCTGCTGGCCAACGAAACCACCATCAGCCGCGCCTCGCTCGAGGCCATGTTCGGTACCAGTGAGCGGTGGGTGAACCCCGAACATCAGATCCCGGTGCACCTAGCCTATTTCACCCTCCGTGTGCAGCCCGATGGCACTATCCGCTCATTCGGCGACGTCTATGGCCACAATGCCAAGCTGATCGAAGCCATGGGCCTTAACGCACCCGGCGCAGCCCCCGCCGCCGCTCCGGCGTCAGTCGAAGACGGCGCGCTGTCTCCCTGATCTGCGGTTTCTGGATACGATTATGGTTTGTTCAAAGCCGGGCCCTGTGGGGTCCGGCTTTTTGCCGTTAACTTGCGCTTCATAATTTTGCCTTGGTTCAGCCAGTTTTTGCCAGTAAAAATGCAACTGTGAGGGGCCTGGTTGGCCACACTAGAGGTCTCGTTAGCGTTAATAAGTTCTACGCGACTTTCCGCTAAAATCAGACCACAGTACAGTAACCGGGCAGAGTTCGGCGTGACGGGGACAGCTTCTTGATACGCAACCATCTCCTGCGGCTCATCTTGAGCGCGCTTATGAGCATTACCATGCTGTTGCCGTCCTTGACGGTTCCAGCCAGTGCAGCCAGTGAGCGCAGCCTCTATCTCTATTATACGCATACCGGCGAAACTGCCCGGATCGTGTTCAAGCGCAATGGGCAATATGTCCAGGCGGGGCTGAACCAGCTCAACACCTTCCTGCGCGACTGGCGCCACAACGAGCCTGCGAAAATGGACCCGGCGCTGTTCGACCTGATCTGGGAAGTCTACCAGGAAGTGGGCGCCACCCAGCCGGTCAACATTGTTTCGGCCTATCGCAACCCCGCCACCAATGCTTCGCTGCGTGCCGTCAAGGGCTCGGGCGTCGCCGAAAATTCCCAGCACATGCGCGGCAAGGCAATGGACTTTTTCATTCCGGGCATTTCCCTGACGAAGCTGCGTGCTGCCGGGATGCGCCACCAAGTCGGCGGCGTCGGCTTTTATCCGACCTCGGGCAGCCCCTTCGTGCATCTGGATACCGGCAATGTGCGTGCCTGGCCGCGCATGACCAAGGCGCAGTTGCAACAGATTTTCCCGGACGGCAAGACGCTGCATGTGCCCACCGACGGCAAGCCGCTGTCCGAGGCCGGCCGCCAATACGCCATGGCGCAATGGCAGCAGTGCCATACTGTGCCGTGCAACGGTAACACGCGCTACAATGAGACCCAGGTCGCCAGCAACGATGGCGGTTCGGGCCGCTCGCTGGCCGACATGTTCTTTGGCAACGGCGAGCAGGCCCCCGCAGGTGCTCCGGCGACCGTGCAGATGGCGTCGGTGGCGTCCACCGAAATCGCCCCACCCGTCCCCGCTATACGTCCGGCTGCGCTGGGCGCGCCGACCCAGATGGCCGCTGTCGATCAGCCGCCCCTGCCCTTTTCGACCACCGGCAGCGCGCCGCTTGACGATGCCGAATTGTTGACCGCTGTTGCGGCGCCGGTTCCCGCCACCAAGTCCCAGGCCCTGTTGCTGGCCACGTCGGCCGCCCTACCTGAAGGCAATGGCGAAACCGCCGTGACCGCGATTGCCGCCCTGACGGCTCCCATCCCGCAGCCGCGCCTGCAGATGAGCAATCCGGCCGATGCCATGCTCACCGCCTATGCGCCCATGCTGACGCAGGACCCCGAGGCGCAGCGAGCCCTGCAGATGATCATAGAACGCAGCACCACCGCCAGCGCTCAGCCCAAGGCGCCGATTGCCGTGCTGCCGCCACTGCCCGGCACTGCCAATGGCCTGCGCACGGCCTCGCTGGGCGGCCAGCCGGCCGTCAACGCGCTGAGAAGCCTGTTCGGCAATCCCCAGGATACGAGCAAGCAGCGCGTTGCGCCCCTCGCGGCAGCCGCGCTGGCAACGGTGCGTCCCGATGCCAATGCCATGCGCAATGTCGACCTGATCGCCCCCGACCTTGAACATGTCGCCGAGGTCTTCCTCACCCCGGTCGTCATGACTTCCGACCACTTCGCGGTCATTTACGACCATGACGAGGCCGATTTCGATCCCACCACCGAAATGGGTCGCTACGTTACCGTCATGGGCGCCGCCGCGGTTCCGGCCGAATTGAGCGCCACCCGCTTCCAGACCGGCCGCCCGCCGATCGTCGCGTTCAACTAGGGCAAGCGGTAGCCGCCCCAATTCCAGCATGATCGCAACTTAGCGCTAGGCTGCGGCGTTTGGCGCGGCAGGCCTGTTCCGGTTGCAAAGCCAAGGCCCTGGGCCTAAACCTCGATTGTCACAATCCTTGGTAAAGGATCGCCCGCTTGCCCGACAAGCCGCTTACCCCTCTGCTCGATACCGTTTCGACGCCCGCCGATCTGCGCGCCATGCCGCGCGAAAATCTGCGCGCCCTGGCCGATGAATTGCGCGCCGAAGTGATCGACGCCGTTTCGGTCACCGGCGGCCATCTGGGCGCCGGGCTCGGGGTTATCGAGTTGACGGTGGCGTTGCATGCGGTTTTCGACACGCCTCATGACCGCATCATCTGGGACGTCGGCCATCAGGCCTATCCGCACAAGATTCTCACCGGCCGCCGCGACCGCATTCGCACGCTGCGCCAGAAGGATGGCCTCTCGGGCTTCACCCGTCGCGCCGAAAGCGAATACGATCCGTTCGGCGCCGGTCACTCCTCGACCTCGATTTCCGCCGGCCTCGGCATGGCGGTCGCCAGCGATTTGCAGGGCAAACCGCGCAACGTCGTAGCGGTCATCGGCGATGGCGCCATGTCGGCCGGCATGGCCTATGAGGCGATGAACAATGCCGGCGCCATGGATGCCCGGCTGATCGTCATCCTCAACGACAATGACATGTCGATCGCTCCGCCGACGGGTGCCCTCAGCGCCTATCTGGCGCGCCTGGTGTCGAGCCCTACCTATCGCGGCATGCGCGAAACCGCCAAGACCGTGACCAAGAAACTGCCGGCCTTCTTCCACGAGCCGGCGCGCCGCACCGAAGAGTTTGCCCGCTCGTTCTTCACCGGCGGCACGCTGTTCGAGGAGCTTGGCTTCTACTACGTCGGCCCCATCGACGGTCATAATCTTGATCACCTGCTGCCCGTCCTCGACAACGTGCGCGACGCTGACGATGGCCCGATCCTGGTTCATGTCGTCACCAAAAAGGGTAAGGGCTATGGCCCGGCCGAGGACTCGGCCGACAAATATCATGGCGTTTCCAAATTCAACGTCATCACCGGCGCCCAGGCCAAGGCCCCCTCGAACGCGCCGTCCTACACCGCTGTGTTCGCCGAAAGCCTGATCCAGGAGGCCACCGACGATCCGCGCGTGGTCGCCGTCACCGCCGCCATGCCGTCGGGAACCGGGCTCGATAAATTCGCTGAAGTCTTCCCCACCCGCATTTTCGATGTCGGCATTGCCGAGCAGCACGCAGTGACATTCGCGGCCGGCCTTGCGACCGAAGGCATGAAGCCATTTGTCGCCATCTATTCCACCTTCCTGCAGCGCGCCTATGACCAGGTGGTGCATGACGTGGCGATCCAGCATCTGCCGGTGCGCTTCGCCATCGACCGCGCGGGCTATGTGGGCGCCGATGGCCCCACCCATGCTGGCAACTACGACGCTGCCTATCTCGGCGCCATTCCGGGTATCGTCCAGATGGCCGCCGCCGACGAGGCAGACCTCAAGCATATGGTCGCCATCGCCACTGCCTATGACAACGGCCCCATCGCTTTCCGCTATCCACGTGGCGACGGCATGGGCGTCGACATGCCCACCCGCGGCATCGCCCTGCCCATCGGCAAGGGCCGCATCATGCGCCAGGGCGGCACCATCGCCATCCTGAGCTATGGAACGCGATTGGGCGAAGTGCTTGCCGCCGCCGACAAGCTGGCGGCCTTGGGCCTCAATCCCACCGTGGCCGATGCGCGCTTCATGAAGCCGCTCGATGAGGAATTGATCGCCCAACTGGCGCAAAATCATGATGTCCTGCTGACCGTCGAGGAAGGATCCATCGGCGGCTTCGGTAGCCATGTTGCCACCTTCCTCGCCCGCAACGGAATGCTCGACGGCAAGCTGCGCTTCCGTCCGCTGATGATCCCCGATCATTTCGTCGAGCACGCCAGCCAAGCCGATATGTACGCCGCCGCCGGCCTCGACCGCGCCGGCATTGTGGCAACCGCGCTGACCACGCTCGGTTACGACAGCGCGGCGCTCGAGGCGGCTTTGGGCAAGATCAGCTAGGGCCTTCAGCGGTTAATCCCACCAGCTCTTTGCGCGGGCTTAACCCGCGGGCCTTCACCAGCACCGCACAAGCGGCCAATGGCCCGCGGGCCAAGCCCCCGGGAAGAAAGGGGTGTTAAAAACAGCTTGCTATAAGGTTTTAGCGAGACAATTAACCCGATTGAGATGCCCGGCCGCTATCACCAAGTCAGAGGTGAGCTCATGACAATTTCAGCCATGTCGAGCGGCGTGTCCGGTCTTCAGCGCGCTACACAAAAGTTCGAGACCAGCGCGGCTCGCATCGCCAGCCCGAATTCGGGCGCCGACTTGGCGGAGGAGTTGATCAACGTCCTCACCGCCAAGCTCGATTTTGAAGCCTCGACCAAGATCATCAAGGTCGCCAGCGACATGCAGAAGTCGGCGATCGATATCCTGGCCTGAGCGCTGATCCGATCGCCGCAAGCCTACTTCCAGGTAAACGCCCGCGTCACCGCATAGTTGAACACCGAACTCATCACCGCGCCGGCGAGACCGGCGATGAAGGTCTGGTGCCGCAACTCATATATGCCGCTGGCCACCGAGATATTGGCGATGCCTCCCAGGGCGCAGATCGCGTAGAAACCCAGCAGCCCGATGACGAGTTTGCGGCCGCGCAATTTACGGTCCGAATAGGTCAGGTTGTTGTTGAGGAAGAAATTCCAGGTCATCGCCACCATCGTGGCGGTGATTTGAGCCGCGACGAAGATCGTCTCCGAAGACAAGGCGCCATTGCCGCCTAGCCCTGCCGTGACGGCGCCAAGCGTAGCCATATGCACGACGACGCCGGTCACGCCGACGAGGCCAAACAGCAGGAAGCTCGGCGGCAGGATGCCACCGCTGAGCTTGGATGCCCACAGACCCAGATACTGGATCACGATCAGCGGGTTCATCTTGCTCTCGCCGGCATGGCGCGGGCGGAACGTGTAGGGCACTTCAGCAATCTGAAGCGGCTTGCCGGCGCGCTCCGAGGTGACGATCAAATCGATCAAAATCTTGAAGCCGTCATTGGCCAGCTTGGGCGCGACATTCTCGAAGATGTCGCGGCGCACCAGGAAAAACCCGCTCATCGGATCGCTGATCGGCTGACCGGCAATCATCGCCGCCATCTTGGTGGCGAGCCGGCTGCCCGACAGGCGCGTGGCGCTCAGACCGGTTGCGGCAGAGCCTTCGCCAGCAAAGCGCGTCCCCACCACGAGGTCGGCGCCGGCCAAAGCCTTTTCCAGCATTTGCGGCAGGATGGCCTCGTCGTGCTGCAGATCGGCGTCGATCACCGCCACATAAGGCGCCGACGTCGATGCCATGCCCTCGACACAGGCCGAGGACAACCCGCGCCGCCCGAACCGACGAATGCAGCGAACATTGGCGTAAACGCGAGACATTTCATTGACGACGGTGGCGGTGCCATCGGGACTATTGTCGTCGACGACGATCATTTCCCAGGCGGTCTCGTCCAGCGCAATCGCCAGCTTCTCGTACAGCAGTTCAATATTGCCCCGCTCGTTGAAGCTGGGAACAATCACCGCCAATTGCGGCGGATGGCCGGTGGCGACGGGGTTGCGGAGGCTGTCAACTTTGGCTTGGCTACCGATTTCCGTCATGCAATATCCGATGCAGGTCGCGTTGTTTTGATCTAGCTGGCAAAAAGCACGGAAATAAGGATCGGTTGCATGCAAGTCTGTGATGGCTGCCCTGCGTAGAATGCACGCGTCTATTTGCAACCATCCCCGTTGCGTCACACGCGTCTATTTGCAACCATCCCCGTTGCGTCAGTTGACAAGCAACGCCCGGCGCGGCCAGTTCATCTGCGCCAAGTTTGCGCGTATCGAGGAACACACGTGCAGCACATGCTCCAGCCGGCCTCAGCGACCAGCCGATCCCGCACTGCACTGATCTTCGTCCTCCCCCTGATGTTCCTCGTGATCGGTCTGGCGCTGCGCTTCATTGCCTTCCGCGTCGCCCAGCCCGAGGCCGACCCGACCGGCTTCATCCAGTCGATGTGCCGCTGGGATTGCGGCTGGTACGTCAAGATGGCCCAGACTGGCTATGATCCGTTCCCGATCCCCAGCCGCATCAACGCGGGCAACTGGGCGTTTTTCCCGTTCTATCCACTGCTCGTCGGCGCCATTCGCCTCGTCCTGCCGTTTCCCACCATCGTCACCGCCAGCATCGTGTCACTGCTCACCACTTACGCCGCCGCTGTCGTTGCCTGGCCGCTCTTCGAACGGAACCTGCGCGCCTTTACGCTTTACGCCGCCTACCTGCTCAGCGGCCCCTTCGCGTTCTACTTCACCAGCTTTTTCACCGAGCCGATGTTCGTGCTGACCATGACCGTGGTCTTTGTCATGCTGAAGCGTTCCAATTATCTGGGTGCCGGCCTCGCGACCGTGCTGCTCTCGGCCACCCGCATCGTCGGCGTCTTCGCCACATTGTCACTCATCGTCCAGGCTGCGCTCGACCACCGCACCAGCACCGGCTCCTGGCGCGGTCTCATCGGCGCCTTTCTCAAGCGGCCCAACCTGCTGCTCGCGATCTTCATCGCTCCGCTCGGCCTGTTCGCCTATATGGCCTTCCTCAATTTCTATATCGGCGATGGTCTGGCCTTCCAACATACCCAGCGCGCCTGGGGCCGGCCTTTCGGCAATCCGATCTTCTTCGTTTGGCAGGGCCTGACCGCCTGGCCCAATACGGGCTTTTGGCCGACCTCCTCACAATGGCTGGCTGGCGCAGCGGTGCTGGGTTTTGTACTGACGCTCGTACTCGCGTGGCGCCGCCAATGGGCCCAGGCCCTGTTCGCCTTCGTCTCGCTGACCCTGCCGCTGTTCGCTGGGTTAGCTTCGGTCATTCGCTTTACCGCCGCCATGGTGCCGATCACGGTCTTGGCCGCGCAATTGCTGGCCTCGCGCCGTTGGCTCTTCGCCTTGAGCCTGCTGGGTATTATTGCGCTAGGCTATGTCATCCCTCTGGCCTGGTTGGGCAATAATGTCGCTCTTGTCTGATCCCAAACCGGGTTCGCCCCGCTTCGTCGCCACCTACGGCGCCGTCGCGCTGCTCGCGCTGATCGAACTCGTTATCCTTTGGCAGGCCATTCATCCCAATGTGCCCGAGGCCTACCGCGCCTATTACATCGACCACACTACAACCTGCATGCGCCAGCCGGTGACCGGCGCCTACACGATGGGCATCACCATCGATTTCCGCTCCGGCGGCGGCGACACCACCGAATTGCGCCCCTGCGGCTGGGAAGGCCCCGTGGGCAACGGCATGCACCTGCTCGGCGAAACCGCCCGCCTGCGCTTCGCCACTGGCACGACGACGCAAGCGATGACACTCACGCTGGAAATGACCGCAGACGATATTGAGGGCATGAGCGACCAGCGCGTGGTCGTCTCGGCCAATGGCACCCCGGTTGGCACCACCACCATTCCCCGCGCGCAGACTGTTACCGTGCCGTTTGCCATTCCGGCCGGCATAGCAGCCGAAACCGGCCTGCTTGATATCATACTGGATGTCCCCGACGCCGTGCGCAGCCGCCCGGGCGACTCCAACACCCGCAAGCGCTCGATCAAGCTGACCGAAGCGACGCTGACGCCGAACTAATACGGCAGCCGATAGCGCGACGCGTTGCACTTGTTGCGGGTCCAATACTCGCTGACGGGTTGGAACGAGCCGGTCGCGAGCTTTTGAATGCGGGCCGTAAAGGCCATCGCCTGGCACTCATCGGTCCCCGCGACCACATGCACCATTTCATGCAGGATGGTGGTTTCGCGCAGCGCATCCGCTCCTGGCGAGAAGAAGCGCGGACAGATCACCAGCGACACCGCGCCCTGCTGGATCGCCGGTGTCACATAGGCCGCAAAGCCCGCGCACAGCCCCTGCTCGCTCTCATTGGTCACCAATTGCACATCGAGGGCCGTGGCCCAGAGCGAGGACGCAAACCGCCGCTGCACCAGGGCGTCATGATATTCTTGCGTCGGCACGCCCATGGTCACGGCGTCCAGTTGCGGCAGCGCGCGTTCAAAAGTCCGCGCCGCCGCCCGCAAGGCATTCTCGACCAGATCCTCTTGCCCGGCCTGGACCGGCGCCAGCCCCCCCAACAGCGCCATCGCCGCCGCCGCCGCAAGGCCCCGCATCACCACAAAATACCGGCTCACGCCGCCATCTCCGGCCGATGCGGGATCATCGGATCAATCCTCGCTTGGCGCCGCCACCATGCCGAGGGCCGACATGTACAATTCCAGAATCGCCTCATGCTCCTGGCGCTCGCTGGCATCCTGCTTCCTGATGCGCACGATCTCGCGGATCACCTTGGTGTCGAAGCCATTGCCCTTGGCCTCGGCATAGATCTCCTTGATGTCGGCGGCGATGGCGGCCTTTTCTTCTTCCATGCGCTCGATCCGTTCGATGAACGCACGCAACTGGTCCTGGGCAACACTCTCTTCAGCCATCGACAATCGTCCTTTTCGGTTCAAGCCTGGGTTCAACCCTAGTGCGGCCTTCGGTTCAAGCGCTTTTGTGCCCAATCCACATGCCCGCTGCCACCACTGGACCCAATTCGGCCAAATCGCGCCGATAGCCATTGACGCAACGCGCCCATGCGCTCAAAAAGTGGCTTCGATCCCCATGATTTCCGGCACGCTCTTGCACAAACTCCGTCTCGGCCTGACCCTTGTCGGCGCGCTGATTGCCAGCTTTATGTTCTTTTCGCTCCCGGCCCGGGCCGATTTGCGCGTCTGCAACGAGACGGCCAATCCGCTGACCGTGGCACTTGGCTACCGCGCTGAGCGCGGCTGGATGAGCGAAGGCTGGTGGCAAACCCCGCCCGGCGATTGCCGGGTTTTGTACCAGGGCGATCTCGAGCGCCGCTTCTATTACGTCTTCGCGGCCGACGACATTGGCGGCGGCGCCTGGGACGGTTCGGTGTTCATGTGCACACGTGACGAAACCTTCACGATATTCGGGGTTGAGGATTGTCTCGCGCGCGGTTATGAGCGCACCGGGTTCTTTGAAATCGATACACAAAACCGTAGCGACTGGACTCTACAACTAACCAACGACGGCGACGGCCCTGGTTCGCAAGGGACGGACAGCCCGGAAGGCGACGATCCGACCTTCCTGGTCGATCCCAACGTTCCTGGCGCGCCGCCGCTGCCGCCTGACGAAGCGCCGATGGACGGCGCACCCGACGTGCCAGCCAATGACGCACCGATGGACGGTGCCGATTAACGACGACCAACCGGACGGAACCGCAATGAGACGCATGAGACGCGTAAAGATCGTCGCCACCCTCGGGCCTGCCAGCCAGGACGAGCGGATGATCGAGGAGCTCGCCCGCGCCGGCGCCGACGTGTTCCGCATCAATATGAGCCACGCCAGCCACGAAGTGCTACACCAGACGGTGGCGCGCATTCGCAATGTCGAAAAGACGCTGAACCATCCGCTCGGCATCCTGGTCGACCTGCAGGGCCCCAAGTTGCGCGTGTGGAAATTTGCAGGTGGCTCCGTCCAGCTCGTCGCTGGCCAAAAATTCACCCTCGATAGCCACAATGACGATCAGGGCAATGTCGATCGCGTCTACCTGCCGCATCCCGAAATCATCGAGAGCGTTTCTGTCGGTGACCGCCTGCTGCTCGACGATGGCAAGCTGGCGCTCAAGGCCACCAAGGTGGGCAATGGCGCCATCGAGACCGAGGTCATCTATGGTGGCAAGCTCAGCGACAAAAAGGGCGTCTCCCTGCCCGATACGCTGCTGCCCACCGGCGCACTGACCGAAAAAGACCACGCCGATCTGCTCGAAGGCCTCAAGGCCGAGGCCGACTGGATCGCGCTCTCCTTCGTGCAGCGTCCCGAAGACATCATTGACGTGCGCAAGATCGTCCAGGGCCGCGCCGGCGTCATGGCCAAGATCGAAAAGCCCCAGGCCATCGATCGCCTCGAAGAGATCGTCAAGCTGTGCGACGCCATCATGGTGGCGCGCGGCGATCTCGGCGTCGAGCTGCCGCTCGAAACCGTACCGGGCCTGCAGAAGCGTATGATCCGCATGTGCCGCCGCTATGGCAAGCCGGTCGTCGTGGCCACCCAGATGCTGGAATCGATGATCACCTCGCCAGTGCCAACCCGCGCCGAAGTCTCGGACGTGTCGATCGCGGTGTTCGAAGGCGCCGACGCCATTATGCTATCGGCCGAGTCCGCGTCGGGCGCCTATCCGGTCGAAGCGGTGAACACCATGAACAAGGTGGCCATCGCTGTCGAAGGAGATGCCAACTACCGCGGCATCATCCGCGCCGCCCAGACCGAGCCGGAAGCCACCGCGGCCGATGCCATCTCGGCAGCGACCCGCCAGGTTGCCGAAACGCTCGACCTGGCCGCCATCGTCACCTACACCGCCTCGGGCTCCACCGGCATCCGCGCCGCCCGCGAGCGCCCATCCAAGCCGATCATCGCGCTCTCGCCCAATCACCGCACCATCCGCCGCCTGTCGGTGGTCTGGGGCATCCATTGCGTGCAGACCGAGGACGCGATCAGCCTCGAAGACATGGTCGATCGCGCCTGCGTCATCGCCTATCAGGAGGGCTTTGCCCGCCCCGGTGACCGCATCGCCATCACCGCAGGCGTTCCCCTGGGCACGCCCGGCGCCACCAACATGTTGCGTATCGCCTTCGTGCGACAGGACGGCGCCGGCTCTAGCTGACACACCTCGCATCAGACAGCAAAAGGCCCGCGCAAGCGGGCCTTTTCTTTTTGGAGGGAACCTACGTTAGCGCCGCGACGAAAAGACGCGATCGGCGATGCGAGTGTTGCGGCCCGCCACAATGCTGGGGATCAGCAGCGCGTCAATAAGCCACCACAGGCCGACGGCGAACCACAGGAAGCTGAGGAACCCGAACGACACCAGCGTGAGCACCAGTGTCACCGCCGATAGGGCCAGCATCACGAAGCCACTGATCGGCCGGCCCAAATAGAACCGGTGCGCGCCCACATAGCCGAGGAAAAACCACAGCAAATAGGCGACGAGCAGAGACTTCTTTTCGATATCGTATTGAGCCGAGGTCCGATCCATCGTCATGGTGTTTTCTCCGTTTGCTCGAAGATGGGACCAATTTGCCCGGGTTCAAGTCCCGCGGGTTTGCCGCCTAGGCCTCCAGCACGCTCTTGAGGGTCAGGAAATCGGTAGTGATCCACTCGATCGTGGAATCGAATTCCGCGTCGCTCATGCCGGCGCGCCGAAAAAAGGTGAACATCAGCTCGGTTCCCCCTTCGTTGCCGACGACGCGCATCGGCGTGAACAGGGGCGTCTCGCCCGGCACGAACTGGGCGTGGTCGAGCACGCCGAATTCATTGGGCGGGGTAAACCGGTAATGCCTCAGGCCGCCCGGCGTCATGGCAGACCAATCGCCGCCCTCGAGCGGCACGAACGTCGCCTCGTCCACCGCCGCCCATTGCGAAAAATTGCGCGGATCGGCCAAGAATCCATACACCACCGCATAGGGGCGTTCGATTTGCAGCGTGATGGTGTGGGATCGGCGCATCTTGGGTTCCGCAACTGCACCACCATCGCACAGTTCACGACAAACAAAAGCCCGCTTGCGCGGGCTTTCAAATTCGTACGGTACGAACCAAGCTTAGCCCTGGCGGGCCTTGTAGCGCTTGTCGACCTTGTTGATGATATAAACGCGACCGCGACGGCGGACGAGCTTGTTCGCGCGGTGGCGAGTCATCAGCGCCTTCAGCGAGTTGCGGACTTTCATCGTATATCCTCGATTAAACAAAAGGGGCGCCTGAGCGCCCGAAGAATTGGCCGGAACATAGGGAAATAGCCGGGGTCTGTCAACGCGCCCGAGCGCGTTTTCCGCCATGCTCGACAAGTGTGGATTTGGGGCATCGCCAGGCTGAGCATTAACCCCGTGGATAGAATGCTAAGCTATTGTCTCAACACTTAAAATTAACCCACGGTCCGGCATTCGTCATGGCGCAAGAGTCCATTCCCAACCATGGCGTACTGATCGCCGACCCCAGTGCGAACATGGTTTCCCTGATCGGCGGCATGCTGCGCGGCGTCGGTCGACGTGATTACCGCGAAGCCAATGACGCCCAGTCCGCCATGGACGAGCTCGCCAACCGGCAATTCGACGTTCTCGTCATCGATGATGGGTTGGACGGTCTCGACGGCGTCGAACTGGTCCGCCAGTTGCGCGCCTCCGTCGATAGTCCGAACCGCTACGTTCCCGTGGTTATGATCTCTGCGGCCCCCGACGCCAAGCGCATTGCCGAAGCCCGCGACGCCGGCGTTACCGAATTCCTGCGCAAACCCTTCGCGGCCGCCCATCTACAGTCGCGTCTGGTCTCCATCGACGCCAATCCTCGCGGCTTCGTCGAGGCCGAGACCTATAAGGGCCCCGACCGCCGGCGCAAGACCGTCGATATCGGCGACAAGGATCGGCGCGACGAGGCCCCGCTCATCCTGGTGCCTAAGGCGAGCTAAACCCCCAGCACCGCGTCCTCCGGGACGCCGATCTCGCGCCAGCGGATGCAGGCCACCAGCCGGCCGTTCTCGATGCTTTCGAGCGGTGGCCGCACTTCGGCACAACGCGGCTTGGCGAAGCGGCACCTGGTGCGGAAGGTGCACCCCGACGGCGGGTTGATCGGCGAGGGGATTTCCCCACGCAGCGCATCGATGTTTCGTTGTCGCGCCAGCTTTGGATCGGGGATCGGCACGGCCGTCAGCAGCGCCCGCGTATAGGGGTGGCGCGGCTCCTCGTAGATTTCGTCGCCGGTCGCCAGCTCGACGATGCGACCGAGATAGAGCACCAGAATTCGATCCGACACATGCCGCACGACGCTCAAATTATGCGAGATGAAGATCAACGTCAGCCCGAACTCGTCTTTGAGTTCGCTCAAGAGGTTGAGGATCTGCGCCTGGATCGAAACGTCCAGCGCCGAAACCGGCTCGTCGCAGACGATCAGCTTGGGCTCCGTGATCAGCGCCCGGGCAATGCCGATGCGCTGTGCCTGCCCGCCCGAAAATTCGTGTGGATAGCGGTTGATCATCTCCGGCAGGAGGCCGACGGCCTCCATGGTCTTGAGCACGCGGACGCGGCGTTCGTCCTTGTTCAGTTCCGGACGCAGCGTGCGCAGCGGATCGGCGATGATCTCCCCCACCGTCATGCGCGGATTGAGGGAGGCCAAGGGGTCCTGGAAGATGATCTGCAGGTCGGCGCGGTGCTTGCGCATCTCCTCGGCCGGCAGCTTGGTCAGGTCCTGGCCAAGCCACAGCACCTGACCCTCATCGGGCGCCAGCAATTGCAGGATGCAGCGGCCCAGCGTGGACTTGCCGCAGCCGCTTTCGCCAACGATGCCCAGCGTCTCGCCCTTGCGGATGGTGAAGTTGATATCGCTGAGCGCCGTCAGCACCAGCGGGCGGGCCAGGAAACCGCCGGAAATGGAAAAGGTCTTCTTGAGATCGCGGATTTCCAGCAGGTTGATCGGGGTCTGATCCATCATGCCACCTGCCCATAGGCCATCGGGCCTTCATAGAAACACGCTTTTTGCCGTCCATCGCCGGCATCGGTCAGCGGCGGCCGCTCCACCAGACACCGGTCAAACGCGAAGGCGCAACGCGGATTGAACGAGCAGCCCTTGGGCAAGTGCTCGAGGCTCGGCGGCAAGCCCTGGATCGGATCGAGCCGTACCGCGCGTTTGGCAATATGCGGCGTCGAATGCAGCAGCCCCAGCGTATAGGGATGACGTGGGTCATAGAACAGATCGTCGACCCCGCCCTTCTCCACCGCCCGGCCACCATACATCACCATCATGCGGTCGGCGACGCCGGCGACGACGCCCAGATCATGGGTGATCAGCACCAGCGAGGTGCCGAAATCGTCGGTCAGCGTCTTGAACAGGTCGAGCATCTGCGCCTGCACCGTCACGTCCAGCGCCGTGGTCGGCTCGTCCGCGATCAGGATTTTCGGCTGGCACAGTAGCGCCATGGCGATCATCACGCGCTGGCGCATACCGCCCGAGAGCTGGTGGGGATAGTCGTCGACCCGTTTTTCGGGCGACGGGATCCCTACGAGCTTGAGCATCTCCACGGCCTTGTTGTTGAGCTCGCTCTTGGGCAGGTCTTGATGAAGCGCCACGGCCTCGCGGATCTGGTTGCCGATCGTGAAGACCGGATTGAGCGAGGTCATCGGCTCCTGGAAGATCATCGAGATCTCGTTGCCGCGGATCGCGCGCATCTCGCCCATGTCGAGCTTCGTGAG
>NZ_JAQGJV010000021.1 GCF_028290435.1 Devosia sp.
GCCGGGGCCGATGAATGCGCAGCACTGGCTGGGCACGGACGAACTGGGTCGCGATGTCGCGACGCGGCTGATCTATGGCGGGCGGGTGTCGCTGGCCGTGGGCCTGGCCGGGGCGATCATCGCCACCATTGCGGGCACGCTGGTGGGGGCTTTGTCCGGTTTTTATCGTGGCTGGACCGATGCGATCCTGATGCGGTTCACCGATGTGATGCTGTCGATCCCGACGCTGCCGCTGGTGCTGTTGCTGTCGGGGCTGTTCCGACCAAGCCCGCCGCTGCTGGTTGCCATTGTCGGCATGCTGATCTGGATGGGGACGGCGCGGCTGGTGCGCAGCCAGTTCCTGGCATTGCGCGAGCGCGAATTCGTCGAGGCGGCGCGGGCGCTTGGGGCAGGCGGGGCGCGGCTGATGTTCCGGCATATCCTGCCCAACGCGATCGGGCCGATCACCGTGGCGGCGACGCTGGCGGTGGGTAGCGCCATCATGCTGGAATCGGCGCTGAGCTTTCTGGGTTTTGGTATTCAGCCGCCAGTGCCGACCTGGGGCAATCTGCTCAATAGCGCCAGTTCGTGGCTGAGCGTGGCGCCATGGCTGGCCATCCCGCCGGGGCTGTTGATCCTCTGCACGGTGCTGGCCGTCAATTTCCTTGGCGATGGCCTGCGCGACGCTATGGAACCCAAAGAGTAGATTTTTCGCCCTCCGGACTGGTGACGTCTCATGGATGCTGCACGCCTGATTGATCTGCAAAGCCGCTATATCGTTGACCAAGGGCCAAAGCCGCTGGCGCATGGCAAGGCGGTGGCCTCAACCGGCAATCCCATCGTCACCGAGACGGTGATCGAGACGCTGGCGGTCGGTGGCAATGCCGCCGACGCGGCGATTGCCGGGGCGCTGGTGCAGGCGGCGGTCGAGCCGCACCTGACCAGCCATGCGGGCATGGTGTCGTTTCTCTATTGGGATGCGAAGACGCAGAAGTCCTATCAGCTCAATTCGCTGGGCACGCTGCCGCATGACCTGTCGCCGTTCCGGCCGATCAATGGAGTTGGCGGCTGGGCGCGCGAGGGTGCGCCAGGGCCGCAGGCTGCCATTCCGGGCTTCATGCCGGGGCTCGGCGCCATGCATGAGCGGTTTGGCACCATGGATTGGTCGCGGCTATGCGAGCCGGCGATCCGCTGGGCGGAGGAGGGGCATCCGGTCTCCTCGTTCGAATATGGGGTGAATGTCTTTGCCGCGCCGTTCTCGACTTATTTTGAGGAAGGCCGGGCGGTGTTCATGCCGGACGGGTATCTGCCCCCGGTGGGGAGCGTGGTGCGCAATCCGACATTGGCCAAGACGCTGATGGCGCTGGCAGGGGAGGGGCCGGGCTATTTCACGACCGGCCAATGGGCGAGCGATTTCGTCAAGGCGGGCAATGATCTCGGCTGGGCGGTGCGGATGGATCACATGACGGCCAATCCGCCGCGCTGGCAGGAGCCGATGGCGTTTTCTCATCGTGGCCACGAGATCGTCAGCCTGGCGCCGCCGGAGCGCCAGGCGGTGTTCTGTTCGCTGGTGCTGGGCGTTTTGGAGCAGGCCGGCATTGCGGAGATGGAGCCGTTCGGGGCCGACTATCTGTTCTTCATGAGCCACGCCTTGCGGCTGGCCGAACAGGCCTGCGGGTTCCTGCATGACCCGGAATATTTCGGGGCAGCGGCGGGACCGATCATGGACTCGAGCTATCATCGTTCGCTAGCAGCCATGATCGCCGCCAGCCGACCCAAGGTGGACCTGACCAATCATGTGCGGCTGACCACCGGTGCGGCTGCCTTCGCCGCCTCGGGCTGGAACAGCGCCAAGTCAAAGGCGCCGGTCGGTAGTTGTGAGATTTCCATCGTCGACAAGGACGGCAACTGGCTGCAGATGATGAACACGGTGCAGTCGGGTGGCATTCCGGGCATGGCCGTGGGTGGAGTGGCCATGATGGGCTCGCATGAGCAAACCAGCATGAATGCGCATTTTTCCAACTGGCGCACGCCCGGCGCGCGGATGCGCAATATCTTGGGCAACACCTTCGTGATGCGTGATGGCAAGCCGTGGCTGGCACTGGGCACGCCGGGCAACGTGTACGCCACCGTGGCGCAGATGCTGGTCAATATCCTGGATTTTGGCATGACGCCCGACGCTGCCTCCGATGCGCCACGCATGCTGCCGCTGGAGGATAATTACGCCCTGACGGTCGAGAGCCGGATTTCGCCGGAAGCGGTGCTGGGCGTCACCGCGCTCGGCCTGCACCTGACGCCGATGCCGGCCTGGGACTGGAATCAGGGATCGTTCCAGATGTGCTGGCGAGATGGCGATACCTTGACTGCGAGCGCCGACTTTCGCCGCACTGGCAAAGCTGCGGGGCTACCCTAAAACCTCGACACTGTGTGCTTCGACCCACAGAGGCACCGCCTTTGCGGTGACCGCGGTGCCTGTCGACTGGCTTCGAGGCCAGCGCGCCTAGCGGGCGAATTTTGCGACTGGCACGCCCGGCACCTCGACCCGAAAACTCACGATGCCATCACGACCCGGGCCGGCGGTCCCGGATTCCAGACTGGTTACGAAAACAGTTCGGAGGTCCGGGCCGCCGAAGCATGGCATGGTCGGGTGAGCGAGCGGAACCTTGACCGCATCGAGCCATTTGCCATCGGCGGAGAAGCGATTGACCTGGCCCGCGGAGGGGCCGGCCGACCAGTAATTGCCTGCCATGTCGCAGGCGCCGCCATCGAACCGGCCGTGGCTGTCGTCGTGATCACTGAGACGCCGCCGGTTGGTCACGTTGCCGCTGGATGGGTCGAAATCCCAGGTATCGAGCCAGTAATCGCCGCGCGAGTCCGAGTGATAGAGCCGCGTGCCCTCGGCACTCCAGGCCAGGCCGTTGGAAATGGTCACGCCTTGGCTTATCACCCGCACGTCGCCGTCGGGCGCGAAACGATAGAGCACACCCGCGGGGGCACCATCGCCGCTGGCGTCCATGCTGCCGGCCCAGAACGCCCCGTCAGGACCGACCTTGCCGTCATTGAGCCGCATGCCCTGCTTGGCGTGGCGCACACGGGCCACAAGCTGGCGGTCGCCGCTTTTCCGGTCAAACAGGACTACTTCGTCGTGCAACGCGATCACGAGCCGGTTGCCCTGAGCGAGTCCAAAGCTGCCCACAGGCTCCCGGAGGCTCCAGTGTGATCGCCTGCCGCTGGCGACATGCAGTGTGTGGATCGCCCCCTCGGGAATATCGCACCACAACAGTTGCCCATTTTCGGCGTCCCAGACCGGGCTTTCGCCCACCGCGAAGCGCCCGGACACCACGAAATCCACCTGCGGCTGTGCCATCAGCTGCGCAGTGTCACGTCGTGGGCCAGGCTCCATTCGCGGTAACGCCGGCGGCCGCCTTGCAGGTGCTGGCGCATGGCGGCGCGGGCCGCATCGGCCTGCCGGTCGTTGATCGCCTCGAAGATGCGGCGATGCTCGATCTCGATATTGCCGAGAAACTCGGTCTTGTCCTTCTCGTCGGTGAAGCTGGCGCCCAGCGCCCGGCGCGGGATCAGCCGCTCACCCATCTCGTCGACGAACAGGCGAAAGCGGCCATTGTTGGTAGCGTCGGCGATGGCGCGGTGAAAGGCGCGATCGGCGTCGGTGGCCAGCGAGTTGTCCTGCAGATGCCGGGCGAACTGGCTCATCGCCTGTTCCATGCGCAACAGGTTGGTTTCGGTGCGCCGCTCGGCCGCAAGGCCCGCCGCCTCGATTTCGACGCTCATGCGGAACTCCATGAAATCGAGCACATCGCCGATGTCCTGCGGCGCTTCCATGAACATCGAGCCACCAGCCAGCGCGGGCGGTTCGCTGACATAGACGCCGCTGCCCCGTAGCGAGCGCAGCCGGCCCTCGGCCTTGAGGCTGGCAATGGCTTCACGCACTACGGTGCGGCTGACTGAAAATTGCTCGCAGAGCCGGTCGGCCGCGGGCAGCTTGTCGCCGGGCTTGAGGTTGTCCTGCGCGATCAAGGCCACCAGATCCTGCTTGACGCGGTCGGTAAGCCGTACTGCTTGCACTTCCAATTCGTTCATCCCCAAGCCTGTGCCGCAGGCAAATCATGGGCTTCGATACTAATCGCATCCACCTGCCGGCGGTAGCGATAGCGCGGCCTAGCGTCGAAAAATAGGACTGCCATCCCGCCGGGCTCTTGTAGCATGAGCAAATCTTTCATACAACTTTGGAGAAATCATAAAACAAGGCGCGTGAAACATGTATGTCGGCACCCAGCTCAGCGGTGAAGCATTCGAGGCGGTAGGCGATCGCTATCTGCGGCAGTTGGCGCAACTGGGGGTCAGGCATGTCTGTGTCGACCCCGTCGGCAATCCGCATGACTGGACCCGCGATATTCTGGCGCGCCACATCGATCGTATCGATGCAGCAGGCCTCGTGCTCGACATGGTGCAGTTGCCGATGTCCTCGGCCGGGGTCGACAAGGTCAAGTCACCCTCGATCGTTTTGGGCCAGGATCCCGATCGGCAGCGGGAGGTGGATGGCATATGCGCGCTGATCGAAATGCTGGGTGCGCTGGGTATCAGGGCCACCAAGTACAATTTCAATATCCTGGGTATTCCGCGTACCACCTCCGAGCGCGGCCGGGGCGGGGCGGTGCTCTCGACCTTCCGGCACGACCAAACTACTGATCAGGATACGCTCAGCCGCGCCGGGCAGGTGAGCACCGAGCAGATGTGGGAGCGCATCACCTGGTTCCTTGAGCGCGTCGTGCCGGTGGCCGAGGCCAGCAAAGTTCGTCTCGCCTGCCACCCGCACGATCCGCTGACGCGGCCCGGTTATCGCGGCATGGAGGAGCGCGTTCTGGGCAGCGCCGATGGGCTCAAGAAGTTCGTTTCGATCGCCGAAAGCCCCTATCACGGGCTCAATTTCTGCCAGGGCACCATCGCCGAAAGCCTGGTCAATCCGCGCGAGGAAATCGGCGACATCATCCGCTGGTTCGGCAGCCGCAAGAAGATTTTCAACGTGCATTTCCGCAATATCAAAGGCGGCCGCTACTCCTTTACCGAGGAATTTCCCGACGCCGGCGACATGGATATGGCCGATAGTCTGCGCATCTATCACGAGGTCGGTACAGACTGCATGATCATGCCTGACCACGTGCCGGATATTGATGGCGAAGCGCCGTTCGAGGCCGCATTTGCATTTTGCTACGGGTATATCATCGGGCTGTTCCAGGCGAATGGCTGGGATCCGTACGGGGCTTAGGGGCCGGCGGTGCTTCAACCTTCGCCCGCTCGTTGAAAAACACGAGGCCCGGATCTTGCGATCCGGGCCTCTGCGCCGGGAGGCGTGCGCGGGGAAATCGTTCAGCGATGCGAGGCGATCAGCGCTGCCAGGGTGTCGCGCTCGCTGCCGGTCAATTCGGTCAGCGGGCTGCGCACCTTGCCGGCAGGTCGGCCGATCAAATCCGCGCCGGCCTTGACCATTGATACCGCATAGCCGCGCTTGCGATCGCGCAGCTCGATCAGCGGCAGATAGAAGCTCTTGAGCAATGCGGTCACGGTGGCGGAATCGCGCTCGCGGACGGCGCGGTAAAACCGCAGGGCCAGCTCGGGCACGAAGTTGAAAACGGCCGACGAATAGGTGGTAACGCCCATCTCGAGATAGGGCTGGGCGAACACTTCCGCCGTCGGCAACCCGCCGATATGCACCATGCGGTCGCCGATCCGGCTGGCGATCTGGACCATCAACTGCAGGTCGCCAATGCCGTCCTTGTAGCCGATGAGATTGGGGCAGGCCTCCGCCAGCTTTTCCAGCGAGTCCGGGGTCAGCCGCGTATTGTCGCGCGCATAATAGATCACGCCAATGCCCACCGCGTCGCAGATCGCCTTCATGTGAGCGATGATGCCCTCCTGTTCGGCAAACATCAGGTAATGCGGCAGGACCAGGATGCCCGCCGCACCGGCCTTTTCCGCGCGTCGCGCCAGGTCCACCGCCATGCGGGTGCCATAGCCGACCCCTGCCAGCACCGGCACATTGGGCGCGCTATTGGTCACTGCCGTGCGGATTACGGCGTCATACTCGTCATAGCCAATCGAGAAGAACTCGCCGGTGCCGCCCGCCGCGAACAGGCCTGCCGCATCGAACGAGGACAGCCATTGCAGCCGCCCGGCATAGGATTTCTGGTCGAACTCCCCGTCCGCATCGAAATCCGTCACCGGGAAGGACAATAGACCCGAACCGATCTTGGCCTTGATTTCGTCGAAGGTCACGTCCATCTCCTGGCGTCTGATATTAGTATTACTGTTTGGAGCTAACATCCTGCAATATCCGCTGTCAACGACCCCTAAGCAACGTTCTGACAAAGGCTCATTGAAAAGAAGTATGATTTATTATTGACAAGGGCAGGGCAGTCATACGAAGCTCCCGCCAGCCATCGCCGACACGGGATTACTCCGGCGGACCCATGGCCCACGCTCGATGGGAGGGAACATTGAAGCATCTCAAGCTTGCCGCTTTGGCGGGGATATCTTTTATCACATTGGCCGGCGCCGCCTTTGCGCAAGACTATCATCAGGCGCCGATGCTCGACGCATTGGTGACTGCCGGCACGCTGCCTGCCGTGACCGATCGCGTCGGCACTGATCCGCGCGTGCTGACGCCGGTCAGCGAAGTGGGCCAATATGGTGGCACCTTCCGCGGCGGCATGGTCGGCGGCACCGACCGCAACATGCTGTTCACCTATTTCGGCTACGAGCCGCTGCTCGCCTGGGATGCCACCTGGACCGGCGATGTCCACCCCAATGTTGCTTCGGCTTATGAGGTCAGCGCCGATAGCTCGGCCTTCACCTTCACCCTGCGCGATGGCATGAAATGGTCCGACGGCACGCCCTATACGGCCGATGACGTGGCCTTCTTCATCAACGATGTGCTGCCCGACGACAAGCTGTTCCCGACCAAGCCGGGCTGGCTGACCGTGGCGGGCGAACTGCCCGCCATCAAGGTGGAGTCGCCGACCAAGTTCACCATTTCCTGGAGCAAGCCGAACGGCCTGTTCGTCCTCAATGCCGCCAGCGTCTATGGCGTGCAATTGACCCTGCTGAGCAAGGCGTACTGCAGCCAGTTCATGCCCAAGTACAATCCTGACGCCGATGCCAATGCCAAGGCCGCCGGCGCTGCCGACTGGGCCGAGCGCATGGTCAGCATGTGTGGTGTCGGCATGGAAAACATCGAGCGCTGGCGCAATCCAGAGCGGCCGACAATCGAAGCCTGGCATGTGGTCGAGCCCTATGTGGCCGGCGCTACCCGGGTAACGCTCGACCGCAACCCCTTCTACTGGAAGGTCGATACCGCGGGGAACCAGCTTCCCTATATCGACAACCTGAGCATGTCGGTCAGCGCCGAACCCCAGACCCTGGTGCTGGGCGTGCTGGCCGGCGATATCAGCTATGAAGTGCGTCACACCGCCACCACGGCGAACCTGCCGGTCTATGCCGATGGCGCCGAGGCGGGCAAGTTCCGCATCAGCCCGCGCGTGTCGAAGGTCGGTAACGAGCTGGCTGTTTCGGTCAACCTGAACTCGCACGATCCGGTCAAGCGGCCGATTTTCGACAATAAGGACTTCCGCGTCGCGCTGTCGCTTGGGCTCGATCGCCAGGCGATGATCGATGCGCTCTATCTCGGGCAGGGCACCCCGCAGCAGGTCTCGCCGACCAAGGGCACGCCGTTCTACAACGAGAAACTGGCCACCCAGTACATCAACTACGATGCCACGGAAGCCAATCGGTTGCTGGACTCCATTGGTCTGGACAAGCGCGGCAGCAACGGGTTCCGGCTGGCGCCTGATGGCAGTGCGTTGGTTATCAACCTTGCCACCATCACGGCACTCGGCGCGTCCGCCGACGCCGGTGAAATGATGGCACAGTATTGGCAGGCCATCGGCCTCGATATCCGCTTTACCGTCATGGACCGCACCCGGTTTTACGAAGAAAAGACCGCCAGCGCCCACGATATCGTCATCTGGGGTGCGACTTCGGGCGGCGTCGATGTCTATATCGATCCGCGTGACTATTTCCCGTTCACCACCGAGTCAAACTTCGCCGTCGATTGGGCCAAGTTCTATATCCACGACGGTGGCGAGGAGCCGCCCGAATACGTGAAAAAGCAGTGGGATCTCTACGACGCCATCAAGGCGACGGCGGACTCCGATGAACAGGTCAAGCTGTTCCAGCAGATTCTCGATATCACGGCCGACCAGTTCTACCAGATTGGCGTCACCACGCCGGCTCCGAAATACGCCATCGTCGCCAACAACCTAGGCAATGTCCCCGATGAGACACCGACCGGCTGGATCCATCCCGATCCGGGCACGCTGAACGTCGAGCAGTTCTACTTCAAGCCGTAACGCGATGCGATGGCCCGGCCTGCGATCGTCGCGGGCCGGGCCACTCCCCACCACGGGCAGGATGCTGGGCTGATGCTGATCTATATTTTGAAACGGATGCTCGGGATGATCCCGGCCATGATCGCTATCTCGATCCTGGCCTTCACGGTCATCCAGCTGCCGCCCGGCGACTATGTCTCGACCTATGCGGCCCAGCTTGCCCAATCCGGCGAGACAGTGGACAGCGACATGCTCAACAGCCTGCGCGACCGCTATGGGCTGGGCGAGAATGTCGTGGTGCAATATTTCAAGTGGATCGGCGGCGTCGTGCAGGGCGATTTCGGCCAGAGTTTTGAGTGGAACCAGCCGGTGACCGAACTGGTCTGGGGCCGCATGGCGATGACAGCGCTGATCTCCTTCGTCACGCTGATCGTGATGTGGTCGTTTTCCTTGCCCATCGGCGTCTATTCGGCGGTTCGGCAATATTCGGCGGTCGATTACATCGCCACGGCCTTCGCCTTTCTCGCCATGGCGACACCCAATTTCCTGCTGGCGATCCTGCTGCTCTACGTCTCCACCATGTGGTTCGGCGTCTCGGTCGGCGGGCTGTTTTCGCCCGAATTCGTCAATGCCGGCTTCTCGCTGGCTAAGGTCTGGGATTTCATCACCCATGCCTGGATTCCCGTCTTCGTGCTGGGCACTGCCGGCACCGCCTCCCTGATCCGCATCATGCGCGCCAACCTGCTCGATGAGTTGCACAAGCCCTATGTTGAGGCAGCACGCTCCAAGGGCATGCCCGAGACGCGGCTGATCCTAACCTATCCGGTGCGCGTGGCGCTCAATCCGTTCATTTCCACGGTCGGCTGGGTGCTGCCGGCGCTGATTTCGGGCGAGCTGATCGTCTCGACGGTGCTCAACCTGCCCACCGCTGGGCCATTGCTGCTGCAGGCGCTCAAGAGCCAGGACATGTATCTGGCGGGCGCCTTCATCCTGCTCAATGGCGGGCTGGTGCTCATCGGCACGCTGATCTCCGACATCCTTCTTGCCATCTCCGACCCCAGGATCCGACTGTCATGAGCGTCGATACGCAATTGCCGCCCAGCGACGACGACCTGCTCGATCGCCAGATCGATGCCGGGCGCATGCAGGCAGCCGGCCAGTGGGTGCTGATTTGGCACAAGTTCCGCAAGCACAAGCTGGCGCTGGTGTCGCTGTTCGTGGTCGGGCTGATTTATCTGGTGGCGCTGTTCGCCGAATTTCTGGCCCCGGCCGATCCGGGTAAGTTCGATCCGCGCTATACGTTTGCGCCGCCGCAATCGATCGGGCTGTTTGCCGATGACCGGCAGGGCGGGCAAAGCTTCCAGCCTCATGTGACCGGCTACAAGATTACGCTCGATGTCAAAAGCTTCCGCCGCGTCTTCGTGCCCGATCCCGATGTGATCGTGCCCATCGGCTTTTTCGTGCAGGGCCAGCCCTACAAGATGTGGGGCCTGTTTCCGAGCAACCTGCATTTCATCGGCCCGCTCGACCAGAGCCAGCCCTTCTTCCTGATCGGCGCTGACCGGCTGGGCCGCGACCTGCTCAGCCGCACCATTCACGGCACCCGCATTTCCATGTCCATCGGCCTGGTAGGCGTTGGCCTGTCGCTGCTGATCGGCATGACCCTGGGCGGTATCTCCGGCTATTACGGTGGCATGGTCGACCGCGCCATCCAGCGCGTCATCGAGTTCATCCGCTCCGTCCCCACCATTCCGCTCTGGCTCGGCCTTGCCGCCGCCATGCCCAAGGATTGGCCGCCGCTGCAAATCTACTTCGCCATCCTGATCATCCTGTCGCTGATTGGCTGGACCGAAATCGCCCGCGTGGTGCGCGGCCGCTTCCTCAGCCTGCGCTCCGACGATTTCGTCATCGCCGCCCGGCTCGATGGCGTCAGCGAATTTCGCCTGATCATGCGCCACATGATGCCCTCGCTCTATTCCCACATCATCGCCGCCATAACCCTCGCCATCCCCAATATGATCCTCGCCGAAAGCTCGCTGAGCTTCCTCGGGCTTGGCCTGCAACCGCCCATCGTCAGTTGGGGCGTGCTGTTGCAGGATACGCAGAACCTGCGCGCCATCACCCAGGCGCCGTGGCTGTTCGTGCCCGGCATCTGCATCGTAATCGCGGTGCTCAGCCTCAATTTCCTCGGCGATGGCGTGCGCGACGCCGCCGACCCCTATGCCAAGTGAGTTTGCGATGACCGAAATTCAGGCTCCCATTCTCAAGGTTCGCAACCTCACCGTGGATTTTCCCATCCACAAACAGGTCGTTCACGCGGTCAAGGATTTCAGCTTCGAGCTCAATCGCGGCGAGACACTCTGCGTCGTTGGCGAGAGCGGTTCCGGCAAATCGGTGACCGCTCGCGCTATCCTGCAGCTGGTCGCCGCGCCGGGCGAAATCACCAATGGGCAAATCCTGCTCTCGACCGAGACCGGCGAAACCGACATCGTCGCCCTGGGCAATCGCGGCGAAGCGATCCGCAAGATCCGCGGTCGCCGCATCGCCATGATCTTCCAGGAGCCGATGACGTCGCTTTCGCCCGTCCATACCATCGGCCACCAGATCATCGAGGCCATCCGGCTGCATGAAACCATCAGCAAGGAAGACGCCCGCAAGCGCGCCGCCGCGCTGCTCGACCGGGTGCGTATTCCCAATCCCGACGCGGCGCTGGATCGCTACTCTTTCGAATTCTCGGGCGGCATGCGCCAGCGCGCCATGATCGCCATGGCTTTGTCGTGCAATCCCGAAATCCTCATCGCTGACGAGCCGACCACGGCGCTGGACGTCACCACCCAGGCCGAAATCCTGTCGCTGATCCGCGAATTGCAGCGCGACCGCGGCATGGCCGTGCTGTTCATCACCCATGACATGGGCGTCGTCGCCCAGATCGCCGACCGTGTCATGGTGATGTTCCGCGGCGAGAAGGTCGAGGAAGCCGGCGTCTTCGATCTGTTCGAAAATCCGCAGCAGCCTTATACCCGCGCGCTGCTCGGCTCGGTGCTGAAATTGGAAACACCGGGCCCACGCCCGACCCGTCCGGTCTCGGAACAGCCGATCGCCCAGATCAAGGATTTGTCGCTGCATTTCCCGCTCAACCTAGGCATTCTGGGCAAGCCCGCCGCCTATCTCAAGGCTATCGATGGCGTCAGTTTCACCATCAACCAGGGCGAGACGGTCGGTGTCGTCGGTGAGTCAGGGTCGGGCAAGACCACGCTGGGGCGCACGCTGCTGCGCGTCTATAATCCCACTGCCGGCCAAGTGAACTACTGGCAGGGCGACGGCAGCGAGGTCGATATCGCCAACCTGTCGCGGCGGCAGATGAAGTCGCTCTACGGCGAAGTGCGGATGATCTTCCAGGACCCGCATTCCTCGCTCAATCCGCGCATGACCATCTACCAGATAATCTCCGAGCCGCTGCGCACCAATACCGACATGTCCGAGCGGCAAATGCTCAACCGCGTCGAGGACCTTCTCACCCGCGTCGGTCTGCCCGCTGATATCGGCGATCGTTATCCGCATGCCTTTTCCGGCGGGCAGCGCCAGCGCATTTCCATTGCCCGTGCCATCGCCGTGCGCCCGCGCCTGATCATCGCCGACGAGCCGACCTCGGCGCTCGACGTGTCGCTGCGCCATCAGGTGCTGGACCTGATGCGCGACCTGCAGTCCGAATTCGGGCTCTCCTACCTGTTCATCTCGCACGACATTTCGGTCATCCGCTATTTCTGCGACCGGGTGGTCGTGATGAAAAATGGCAAGATCGTCGAGATCGGCGATGTCGCCCAGATTTGCGAAAACCCGCAGCACGACTATACCAAGACCCTGATCAGTGCCGTGCCACGGCCCAATCCCCGTCTGCGCGCCGACGCGCCCGCCTGAGGATTTTGCTATGCCCCAAGTTTTGCTGACCGGTGCTTCGGGCCGCCTGGGCACCCATTTGCGCGCCTGGTTCGCGGCGCGGGGCAGGGCGGTTCTGGCCACCGATATCGTTGCGCCCGAGGATCACGGACCCGTCGAGATCGCCGACCTGGCCGACAGCGCCGCCGTCGACCGGCTGATGGCGCAAGACATTTCCGCCGTCGTCCATTTCGGCGGCATGTCCAAGGAGGCCGGCTGGCAGACCGTGCTCGATGCCAATATCGTGGGCGCCTACAATGTCTTCGAAGCCGCGCGCAAAGCCGGCGTCGGACGCGTCGTCTTCGCCTCGTCCTATCATGTGCAGGGTATGTATCCGCTCGACGCCACTCCGGTGGCGATCGGCGATGCCTATCGGCCGGACTCGCTCTACGGCGTCTCCAAGGCCTTCGGCGAAACCCTGAGCCGGCTCTATTTCGATAAATTCGGCATAGAGTGCCTCGCTATCCGTATCTGTACCGCCGGCAATCCCGGGACTTCGCGGGAGGCCCGGCTCTGGTGCAATCGGGACGATCTTGCGGCCTTGGTCGAGCGCGGCCTCGATATGCCCGACCTTGGCCACCGCACCGCGTTCGGTATCTCCAACAATCCCAACGCCTTCTATGTCAATGCGCCCGATCCGGAACTGGGCTGGGCGCCGCAGCATGGCTCGACCGAACTTGGCCAACCCGATCCCCATGCTTCCCTCGACCCTAATGACCCGCGTCATCTGTATACCGGCGGCGTCTTCGCAAACTGGGGACATTTCGATGATAACTGACGCTGGCGCTTCGTTGGCGCACGCCGTTGCAACTATCGTCTGAAATGGCCACTCCCCGGTTCCGCCGGCGCACCATAATGCGACGATGGGCGCCTAGAATTCGCCTTGAGCCCGGCATTGGCTGACAGAACGGCGGAGCCGTCGGTCCGCAGGATGGCGTCGATACGGCGGACAGCTGCGACGAATGCGTGGGCTTTCCTGCTAGTGATGTTGCAGTGTAGCGTCGGCGCATGGGTCGACAGAAACTTCAAACTTACCGTGCAAAGCGGGACTTCTCGAAAACCACCGAACCAAGCGGTGGGGGCGGTGGCGGGAGTAGCCGTTTCGTCGTTCACAAGCACTCCGCCACGGCCGATCACTACGATCTTCGGCTTGAACTGGACGGGGTGCTGAAGAGCTGGGCGGTGCCGAAGGGACCCTCGCTCAATCCGGCCGACAAGCGGTTTGCCGTGGCGACGGAAGATCATCCGATCGAGTATATCGACTTCGAAGGCGTCATTCCCGAGGGGGAGTATGGCGGGGGGCCGATGATCGTGTGGGACACCGGCGAATGGGCGCCGATGGGCGATGCGGCCTCGGATATTGCCAAGGGCAGTTTCAAGTTTCGGCTGGCGGGGCAAAAGCTCAAAGGCGGGTGGATGCTGACCCGGCTCAAGCCGAAGCCGGAGGACAATGGCAAGGTTGGCTGGCTCCTGTTCAAGGAGCACGACACGGCGATGAGTACCGAGGTCGATATCCTCGCCGAACGGCCCGAAAGCGTCAAATCGGGTCGGCGGATCGAAGAGCTGGTCGCGGTGCCGGTTCAGCCGCAAAAAGTGAGCAAGCCGGTTCCGGGAAAGGCCCCGGGTGCGGTCAAGGCGCCGATGCCGGCGACGATGGAACTGCAGCTTGCCAGCCCGAGCGCCGCTCCTCCCAAGGACGGGAAGTGGCTGCATGAAATCAAGTTCGATGGGTATCGCACGCTGGCATTCGTGGAAGCTGGAGCGAGCCGTCTGATTACCCGGGGCGGGCTGGATTGGACGCGTCGCTACGGCGATTTGCCTGCGGCCTTTGGCGCATTGCCCTGCCGCCAGGCGATCATCGACGGCGAGATCGTCGTGCTCGATGAAAAGGGCATCAGCCGGTTTGCCGGGCTGCAGGACGCCTTGTCGGAGGGGGCAGGCAACAAGCTCGTATTCTACGCTTTCGACCTGCTTTATCTGGACGGATGGGATTTGCGCGCCGTTCCGCTGCTCAAGCGCAAGGCGCTGTTGGCGCAACTGCTGGCAGGGCATGTCCATGGCCGCTCGGCAATACAGTACAGCGATCACGTCGAGGGCGATGGGGGCCCGCTCTATGAACACGCGTCGGGCGAAGGCCTTGAGGGCATCGTCTCAAAGCGTTCCGACGGCCTGCATCAAGGCGGGCGCTCGGCGAGCTGGCTCAAGGTCAAGGCGCTCAAGACCGGTGATTTCGTCATCGCGGGATATAGCGAGTCGGAAGCCAATGGGGGGATCGGCGCGCTGGCCATGGCCGAATGGGTCGATGGGGAACTCGAATATCGCGGCAAGGTTGGTACAGGCATCGACGCCCAAGCCATGGCGGCGCTTTTGCCCCGGCTGGAGGCGCTGCGGATTGCGGGGAAGCTCGAAGGCGCACCGAAGGAAATCCTGCCGGTCCGGCCGGTGTTGAATGCCAAAATTCAATATGCGACCATCACCGCCGACAAGGCCCTGCGGCACGCGGTGTTCAAGGGCCTGCGCGAGGCTGAGCTTTCGACGCCGGTGACGACGCAGCGCAAGCGCATCGTTTCGGACTCTGACCTCGCGGGCATCTGGGTGACCAATCCGACGCGGCGCCTGTTCGGCAAATCCGGCCCGACCAAGCTCGATATCGCGGTCTATTACGCGGCGGTCGGCGACTACATGCTGCCGCATCTGTTCAATCGTCCGGTGTCGCTGTTCCGCTGTCCCAGCGGCAAGCCGCATGACTGCTTCTTTCAGCGACATCCGTTCACCGGCATGCCGCCGACGCTCAAAAGCTTCGAGACCAAGAATTCCGAGGGCGAGGTCAAGTCCTTCCTGACCGTGGAGGACGCCAAGGGGTATCTGGCGCTGGCGCAGTTCGGCATCGTGGAATTTCACGCCTGGGGCACTCACGAGGCGCATCTCGACAAGCCGGACCGTGTGATCTTCGACCTCGATCCTGGTGAGGGGGTGGCGTGGCGCGAAGTGGTCAATGGCGCGGTGCATCTGCGAGGAGAGTTGGAAGCGATGGGCCTGGTGCCGTTCGTCAAGACATCGGGGGGCAAGGGGCTGCATATCGTCGTGCCGATACCGCCCAAGCGGAACTGGAAACAGACGCATCAGGCAACAGCCGGCATTGCAGCCAAGCTCGCCGCGACCGGCCCCGATACATTCGTGACCGTCATGGGCGCAGAGAACCGCAAGCGCCGCATCTTCATCGACTACCATCGCAATGCCCGCAGCGCGACGGCGGTGGCGGCCTATTCGCTGCGCGCGCGACCGCACCTGCCAGCATCGACCCCAATCGATTGGCGCGATCTGGAGTCCATCGACTCTCCCGAGGACCTGAATTACTCTTCTCTTCCAGGTCTATTAACCACAACAGGCGACCCCTGGGCCGACATTAACGAGTCAGCACGGGACTTGCCTGCATGATTTCTTGTGGTGGAGCAGTAGTGCGCGTAGGAGGCGACGATGGCCGCAAGGGCGAGTTGGAAGGGGCATCTTCGACTGAGTTTGGTCAGCTGCCCGGTGAAATTGTACCCGGCGACCAGCACGGCCGACCGCATCAGCTTCAACCAGTTGCACAAAGACACGCATAACCGCATCAACATGAAGGCGGTTGACCCCGAGCTTGGCCTGGTGGAGCGATCGGACCTGGTGCGCGGCTACGAGTACGAGCCCAAGCAATATATCATCATCAGCGATGAGGACATCGATGCGGTGCGCATCGAGTCCAACCATACGATCAGCATCGAGGCCTTCGTCGACAAGGACGATGTCGATGCCGTCTATCAGGACGCGCCCTACTATCTGGTGCCCGATGGCGCCATGGCGGAGGAGACGTTCGGCGTCATCCGCGAAGCCATGATCAAGAGCGGCAAGCTGGCAGTCGCCCGCCTGGTGATGACCAGCCGCGAGCGCGTGGTCACCATCGGTGCGCGCGAAAACGGCATGGTGCTCACCACCCTGCGCAATCCCAGCGAAGTGCGCGGCACCGGCGAATATTTCGGCAACATTCCCTACGGCGATCCCGATCCGGAAATGCTCGACCTGGCGCAGAAGCTGATCGAGCAGAAGGTCAAGCCGTTCAATCCCAAGGATTACGAGGACCGCTACGAAGTCGCCCTGATGGCGATGATCCGCGAGAAGCTAAAGGGCCACAATCCCATTATCGCCTCGGCGCCGGAACGCGGCAATGTCATCAACCTGATGGACGCGCTCAAGGCCAGCCTCGGGGAAGCCAAGCCGGCGGCAAAGAGCCAGCCCAAGGCGCCCCCCGTTGCCAAGGAGTCGCCCACCAAGATATCTTTGAAGGCCGCGCTCGACGCGTCGAAGGCCGCAGCACCGAAGGCGGCCCCAAAGAAAAAGGCCTAGGTCAGTATGCACCTCAAGGGGGAGAGTTTCGGCGTCGTTGGCGCCTTGCGAGCCTTTCCCGTGCGCCTGGCGGTCAGGCGGGTCGAAAGCCTTGGCGGGCGCCTGCATCGCAGCGTCACCCGGGGCACGACGACCGTCGTGTTGGGGCGCACGCTGCTTTTCAAGAGTGACGAGGGCGACATCGAGCGCCGGGTGGCTGCGGCGCGGCCGCGCCGACTGCTCAGTGAGAACGGGTTTCTGCGGGCGCTGGCCACGCTGCCGCCGGTCGCCGCGTCCAATATGTTGCGGCAGTCGATCCTCGATCAGTCGGGCCTGAGCGGGCATGCGTTCGACCTGCTGGCATTGTTTGACGGGTTCGAGCATGACGCCGAGCCGTTTTCGTTTCGCGACCTGATCCTGGCGAAGAAATATGCGGGGCTGATCGCCAGTGGCGCGAGCTGGAGCGCGATTGCCCGCTCGGTGCATCAGATCGGGCCGGTCGGGTCGCTGACCTCGCTAAGTCTGCATCCCGGGGGCAGCGACAAAATTCTCGCCCGCGACGCCCAATCGACGTCCGAACTGGATGGCCAGCGCTTGCTGCCCATGCCGGATGACGACGGGGAAGCCGAGGACTATTTCGGGCTCGCGGAAACGGCCGAAGCCGCTGGGCTCTATGCCGAGGCCGCGACGCTTTATGCGCATTGCTCGGCCATCGATCCGACTGACGCGACCTCGGCGTTCAACCTTGGCAATTGTCTGCGGGCAATCGGCGACACAAATGACGCGGCCAACGCCTATGTCACGGCCCTGAAGCGAGACCCTTTATTCATTGAAGCCTGGTTCAACTATGGCGGGCTGTTGCGCGAACTCGGCAAGGTCGATGCGGCGCGCCGGCACCTGGCCCGCGCCATCGAGCTGGACGAGGGGTATGCCGACGCGATCTACAATATCGGTGCATTGGAATATGAAGCCGGGGTGCTGTCGGCCGCGCGCGGCTGGTGGCGGCGTTATCTGGAGCTGGATGCCACATCGGATTGGGCGCGGCGCGCGCGGGCGGGTATAGCTGTGGCCGATCAACAGCTTCGAACGGCAGGATAGCATGGCAACCAGTTTCATTTTCGACGGCCCCGAAGACGCCGAGGTCACCATCCTGCTGGCGCATGGGGCAGGGGCGCCGATGGACTCGGGCTCCATGAACGCGACCACCAAGGTGCTTGCCGCAGCGGGCCTTCGCATCGCCCGGTTCGAATTTGCCTATATGGCCAGCCGGCGGACCGATGCGGGGCGCAGACCGCCGCCGCGCGCCGACAAGGTGATGCCCGAATTCGTCGCGGCGGTGGACGATCTGGGACCGACGAACGGTCCATTGATCATCGGCGGCAAATCGATGGGCGGGCGCGTCGCCAGCATGGTGGCGGACCCGTTGTATGAGGCCGGGCGGATCGCTGGGCTATTGTGCCTCGGCTATCCGTTTCATCCTCCGGGACAGCCCGAGCAATTGCGCACCAAACACCTGGTTGGCGTCAAGACGCCGAGCCTGATCGTGCAGGGCACACGCGATGAATTTGGTACGCGCCAGGAGGTGGTGCATTACGAATTGTCGTCGGCGATCGAGCTCATGTGGCTCGAGGATGGCGACCACGACCTCAAGCCGCGCAAGACGATTTCGGGCTTCAGCGCGGCCGAACACCTGGCAACCATGGCTAGCGCCGTTCAAGGCTGGATCGGGCGCATCGTGCCGTGACGGCGCCATGAAGATCGCGACGTTCAACATCAACGGGATCAATCGGCGCCTGCCCAACCTCATGGATTGGCTGGCCGACGCGGCGCCGGATGTGGTGTGCCTGCAGGAGCTCAAGGCGACGGACCGGCAGTTTCCGGCCACCGCGCTGGCCGATGCCGGCTATGGCGCGGTGTGGCGGGGAGAATCCGCGTGGAACGGCGTCGCCATCCTGGCTCGCGGTGCAGAGCCGGTCCTGACGCGTACTGAGCTGCCGGGTGATCCCGATGATGGCCAGGCCCGCTATATCGAGGCGGCGGTCGATGGGGTGCTCATCGCCTCGCTTTATGCGCCCAACGGCAATCCGCAGCCGGGGCCCAAGTTCAACTACAAGCTGGAATGGACCGAACGGCTGATCGCCCATGCCGGCGAACTTTTCGCCACCGGACTGCCGGTTGTGTTGGCGGGGGACTACAATATCGTCCCCGAGCCGCGCGACATCTACGCGACCACTTCCTACAACGCCAACGCGCTGGTCCAACCCGAGCCGCGCGCCCAGTTCGCACGCCTGCTCAAGCAGGGCTGGACCGACGCCATCCGCAAGACGCATCCGGACGAGACGGTCTATACCTTCTGGGACTACATGCGGAACCGCTGGCCGCGCGACGCCGGGCTGCGCCTCGATCATTTGCTGCTGAGCAAGAAGCTGGCGAAGCGGCTGGTCAGTTCGGGCGTCGACCGCGACGTTCGGGGGCAGGACGGCGCGAGCGACCACGCGACGACATGGGTAACGCTGGGCGACTGACGACCGCTTCTGGCCTAGGACTCCGCGCGGAGCTGGCGGGCGGGGCGGATCGACATTGCGGACCAGGTCGTGAGCATGCCGGTCACGATGGTCAGCGCGACGGCGCCGAGCGTGATGGTCAGGCTCGTTCCAATATCGAGCGCGAAGGGAATTTCCAGCACGTAGGTGAGAATTGCCCAGGCGCCCGTCGTGCCCAATATCAGGGCCAACAGGGCGGCCAGCAATCCCAGGATGCCGTATTCCACGGTGAAGGCCACGATGACGTCGCGGCGCGTTGCGCCCAGCACTTTCATGACCACCGCGTCGGCCTCGCGCTGCTTGCGCCCCACCGCCATGGCACCGGCCAGCACCAGCATGCCCGACAGCACGGCAATGCTGCCGACCAGCGCCACGGCATTAGCCAGGCTCGCCAGAATGCCGGCGATCCGTTCCAGCGCATCGCCGACTGGCAGGAAAGTCAGCGCGGGGAAGGTTTTGCTGAGGCGGCTTTCGACCGCGTCATTGGCGCCGTCCGCGGCTTTGATGCTGGCCATGAAATTCTGCGGCGCCTTCTCGATCAGGCCGGGGGAGAACAGCAGGCGGAAATTGAGGCCGCCATCACGCCATTCGATATCGCGGAAATTGGCAATGGTCGCGGTAAGGGGCCGTCCCAGCACGCTGATGGTCAACTGGTCGCCCAGCTTGAGCCCTAGAGGCTCCTGCAGTTCGGTGCTGAGCGAGATCAGGGGATCGCCAGAATAGTCGGGCGCCCACCACTTGCCTTCCGCGAGGGTCGATCCGGCCGGCAAGTCTTTGGCCCAGCTCAGGGCGGTGTCGCCCTTGAACATATCGGCGATGTCGTCGGGTAGGGGACCAAGCTCGGTCACCGGCTTGCCCTTGACCGCCTCGATGGTGCCTCGCAGCATTGAGACGCTGTCGAACTTGGTGATCTGCGGGTCGGCATCGGCAAAGCCCTTGATGGCAGCCAGTTGGTCCTGCTTGACGTCGATCAGGATGAAGGATGGCGCCTTGTCGGCGACCGCGCCGTCGATCTGGGCCCGCAGATTGCTGTCCAGCAGCGTGATCATCAGCAGCAGGGCCAGCCCGAGGCCAAGCGACAGGATGACGACGGGGGCGGGAGCGCCGGGGCGATGGATCGCCCTTATGGCTTGGCGCAGCACGGCGCTGGGGAAGGGCGGTAGTAGTCGGAGCGCGAACTGCAGCACCCAGGCTGCGGCGCGCAGCAGCGCGAAGGCGAGGAGCGCGCCGACACCATACCACAGCACCAGCATGGGCTCGCCCGTCACCGCCACGGCGAGGCCAGCAATGCCGGCGAAGGCCAGGATCAGCGGCAATGCGGTGCGGGGGCGGACAATGTCGCGCCAGCCGATGCCGCCGGCCAGATTGCCGCCGGCGGCGCGGAACAGGCTGGCCGGTTGAAGTTTTTGCGCGCCCCGCAACGGGAGCAGCGCGAACGCGAAGGCGATCAGGATGCCGAAGCCCGCCGCCGCGGCCAAGGCTGCGGGGTCGAGTGTCGGAGGCAAGTCGATAGCCAGCATGCCCGACAGGATCGGTAGCGCGATGAGCGTCGAACCGGCGCCGAGCACCAGCCCGATGGCGATGCCCACCAGCGACAGCAGCATGATCTGGCTGAGGAAATGAGTCAGCACGCGCGCGCTGGTGGCCCCGAGACTACGCAGCGTGGCGATCGAGCTCTGGCGTTCGTTGACATAGGCCGCAACGGCATTGGAGACGCCGACGCCGCCGACCAGCAGCGATGACAGGCCCACCAGCACGAGGAACCGGCTGAACAGATCGAAGAATTTTGCCAGGTCGGCGGTGGCGTCGCGGGGGGAGCGAATGTCCCAGGGGGCATCGGGGAAGGCTTTGCGCAGGTCTTCGGAGGCGGCGGCGAAGTCCATGGCGGAGAGCGCAATCTTGTAGCGGAAGCGGGTGAGGGCGCCGGCGACGTCCAGATCGGCATCGTGCAGTCCCTGGACCGACATCAGGGCCGGCAGGCCGAGCTGGAAGCCCTGCGCGGCCTGGTCCGGCAGCGCCTTGAGGGTGCCGCGGATGATGAAATCGGCATTGCCGATGCTGACCTGATCGCCCAGGGCGAGGCCAAGACGGTCCAGCACCTTGGCATCAACCACCACCCCCGCCATGCCGTCGCGGCTCGCCAGTAGGTCGTTCAGGGTCGCGCCATTGGCGTCGGCACCGAGTTCGACGCTGCCGACCAGAGGGTAGTTGTCGCCGATGGCACGCAGGCTCAGGAACACACTTTTATCGCCGGCGGTGGCGCGGGCATTGAGGTCGACGACCTTGGCGACGGCACCGAGCTTGCTGAAATAGGCGACCTGGTCGGCAGCGATGTCGGTGCCGCTATTGCGTACCTCGAGGTCACCGCCCAGGATCACCCGCGCATCGCGGGCGATGGCGGTTTGCAACGCCGCGCCCACCGAGGATACCGCCGCGATGGCGCCGACGCCGAGCGTCAGGCAGGCCAGCAGGATGGCAAAGCGCCGTACGTCGCCGCGCAGGTCGATAAGGGCGACGCGGACCCAACCGCCCAGCCTGCTCATGCGGGCACGGCGACCGCGGCCGACAGATGTCCGTGGTTCATGTTGAGAATACGGTCCGCCTTGGCGGCGAGGCTGCGGTCGTGGGTGATGAGGAACACGGCGGTATCGTTGTCGCGCGCCAGGGCAAACATCATGTCTATGACCATGGCGCCGGTTTCCTGATCGAGGTTGCCGGTGGGTTCGTCCGCCAGCAGCAGTTTTGGCTTGGTGACAATGGCGCGGGCGAGGCCGACGCGCTGCTGCTCGCCACCGGACAATGCGCTGGGCAGATGATCGAGCCGGTCACTAAGTCCGACTGCGGCCAGCGCCTCGGTCGCGGCGGTGCGAATGGCCCTGTAGGACCTGCCATCCTCGGCGATTTCCAGTGCGAGCGCGACGTTTTCCAGGGCCGTCATCGACGGGATCAGGTGAAAATTCTGGAACAGGATGCCCAGGTTGCGCCGACGGAAGATGGCGAGCTCGTCTTCGCCCAAGCCGGCCAGCGTGGTGTTTCCCACAGTCACGGCGCCTTCACTGGCGCGTTCCAGGCCGCCGAGCACCATCAGCAGCGAGGTCTTGCCGCTGCCCGAGGGGCCGACCACGGCCACAACCTCGCCCGGATCGATGTGGAAGCTGATATCCTTGAGAATGTGCAGCGGGGTTTTGCCGGAGGTGAGATGCAGGTTCATGGCGGCAGTCTCGACTACGGGGCCGCTCATGATGCATCTCTCGGCTGGCTGAAGATCGCCCAACAGGTAAGCAGGAATGACCAAAAGAACAGTGCGTGCTGCCCAAATTCTGCGTGATGGCCTGCGGCTGATCGTCCTCGGGGCCGTGGCGCTCATCGCCCTGCCGACGCTGGCGCAGGCGGCGCCCAGGACACTGCTGCTCTATGGGGACTCGCTGATGGCCGGGTTGGGCCTCGACGCGAAGGACGGTTTTGCCGCTCAATTGCAGGCCGCGCTCGACGCAAAACACCTGGATGTTGCGGTGGTCAATGCCAGCGTTTCCGGCGATACCTCGGCGGACGGCCTGGCGCGGCTTGACTGGACGCTGGCGGATCGACCTGACGCCGTGCTGCTCGAACTGGGCGCCAATGACATGCTGCAGGGGCTGCCGGCGGAGGCCGTGGGGCACAATCTTGGCGCCATCCTCGATCGCTTTGCGGCCGATGGCGTTCCCGTGCTGCTTGCCGGAATGAAGGCCAATCCCAGCCTGGGCAAGGATTATGTCGCTGTGTTCGATAGTGTGTTTCCGGCGCTCTCCGAAAAGCACAAGGCCACGCTGTTTCCGTTCTTCCTCGATGGTGTGGCACTGGACACGGCGTTGAACCAGGCCGATGCCATCCATCCGAATGCAGAAGGGGTGAAGCGTATCGTTGCCAATATCCTGCCCTATGTCGAGCAAGTGCTGGGCACTGCAACGCATTAGGTGACGAGGCCAAACACTCGGAAACGCTCAGGCTTTGGCGTTGATCGCGTCCGCCCAGAGGCTGGCAGGACCGAAGGCAAGCCTAGTGAAGCGATCGCCGATCAATTGATGGGTCGCCGCATCGGGGTGGACTGCGTCGGGCAGTGGCAATTGAGCGTGGTCTGCATCGCCATAAAGCGCGAGTCCGTCCAGGTAATAGATGTTCGGGTCGGTCGCGGCGCGCTGTTTCACGATCCCGGCCAGGTGCGTGCGGATAATGGCCAGGGTCAGCTTACCGGCGGCGATCTCGGCCCGATTTCCGGTGGCCAGGAACCGCAATTGGTCTTGGGCAAGGGCGGCGATATCCGGGGCTGTGGGGCCGGGCGTGTCTTCGTGAATCGGACACAGAATCGGGGAGACCACGAGGATCGGCGTCGTGGGATGACCCTCGCGGATGGTGTCGAGAAAGCCATGCACGGCCGGACCGAAGGCGCGGAGGCGCATCAGGTCGGTATTGACCAGATTGATGCCGAGCTTGAGGCTGATCAGGTCGGCCGGAATGTCGCGCATGGTGCGCGCGGTGAAAGGATCGAGCAAGGCGCTGCCGCCAAAGCCCAGATTGACGAGCGACACGCCGGCACGCGAGGCGGCAATCACGGGCCAAGTGCCGGTGGGGCTGGCGGCGTTGGAGCCATGGCTGATCGAGCTGCCATGGTGCAGCCAGACCTTGGTGCCGCTGTCGTCGATGGCATGGACAGGGGCATTGGTGCGCAGCGCGATGAGCTCGGTGGTTTCGTTATGCGGCAGCCAGATTTCGATAGTCTTGGCGCCCGGCGGCAGAGAGTGAAAGCGGAGCGTGCCGGCGGGACCGGTTTCGATTGTGGTTGAGCCGTTGGCCATATCGATGCGGAGCACCTTGCCGCCTTCAAGGCTGGCTTGTGCCGCCAGGTCGCCGTCAATCCGCAAATCATAGACGCCATCGGGCCGCGACGGCATGCCGACATAAACCCGCTTGGTAGGAAGTGCGTCCAATTCTATGGCGGTTGCCTCAGTGCGGAAGACAAGCCGAACGCCCGAGGGCTGTGCCTCGACCATGGCCAGTTGCGGATCGGCATATTGCGCGCGCGCCCAGGCCGGCAACCGATGCGGTAGCAGGCCGTCGGCGGTCTGCTCCAGTTCAAGGGCGCCGCGCACAAAGCTCCGGGTGATCGGGGTGGCTATCCAATTGGGATGAACGTTCATTTTGTCGGCCAGCTCCGTAAAGTCATGTCGATTGCATCCACGGTGCGCGACCATGAATTGGCGGGGTCGGGCAGGCTGTGTTTGAAGCTGCCCGCCAGCTCGAGGGTCGCAAAGCCAAGAAAGACGCTGCCCAATAGCCGGACCGCATGGGTCTGGTCCGGCTCGCTCAGACTATAGCCGCGCAGCACGGCGCGAAGCATTTGGGCAAGCCGGACGCCGGCACTGGTGGCGGCAGTCGCATCGTCGAGCTCGAATCGGCAGGCGGCAAAGAGACCGGGATGAGCACGGGCGAAGTCGCGATGCACATTGGCAAGAGCCACGAGCGCCTCCTTGCCGGCCCGTCCCGCCACGGCATCGGCCGCCAAAGCGGCGAGTTGATCCAGAGCCAGCAGGGCGATGCCGGCCTTGAGGTGATGTGCGTTGTTCACATGCGCGTAGAGGCTGGCGAGCTTGACGTCGAATTGCCTGGCCAGAGCGGCCAGGGTCACCTGCTCGAAGCCAATTTCATCGGCCAATACTGCGCCGGCCCGGATAAGGCGATCCGCGGTCAGTCCGGCTCGTGCCAATGTTCTCTCCTGCCTTCCTATGCAGGATGCCTATTATCCTAAGTATATTAGGCGATGCAAGAGGGCTGTTCGGTTCTTGGGTATGGGCATCATGACGGCTGTCGCGTATGAGCGTGAACCGCATCCTTTGAGGAACTGCGGCGTTGCGCGTCGGGTCCGCGTCCAAATGGAGTTCGAAATTGAGCGTTGCGTTCACCAAGGAAGACAGTGCTGAAACGGCGTCGGAAACGCTGCTGCCCGACCGCCCGATTTCTGCAGAACCGAACCTTGTCACCGAGGCCGGATTGCTGGCCTTGCAGTCGCAACTCGCCCAGGCGCGCGATGCCTACAACGCCGCGAGCACGATCGAAGACGTCAATGAGCGGCGGCGGCAATCGGCTGTGCCGTTTCGCGACCTGCGCTATTTCACCGACCGCCTCCGCACCGCCCAGGTGGTTCCCAACCGGGCCTCGACCGATACGGTCGCTTTTGGCAGCACGGTCAGCTTCAGTCGCGACGACGGGCGGGTGCAGAAATACCGCATTGTGGGGGAAGACGAGGCCGATCCCAAAGCCGGCTCGATTTCCTACGTGTCGCCGGTGGCGCGCATGCTGATCGGCAAGGCCATTGGAGACGTCGTCACCCTCGGCGACCGCGAACTCGAAATCATCGCTATTTCGTAGGCAAGTTTCGTCGGGGTTCGGCCCAGGCGCTGTTGGTGTCAAAAAAGTATCGGTTGTGGCGACGCCCTGTGGTGGCGCGGAGGATTTAACAGGTCTAGCTTCAGGTCATGCGGAGAACCGGATAACCGGCCCGCAGGCAGAGACGGGGTCAAGACCCCGTCGGAGGGAGCAGGCCATGGAGCCAGACCTAGAGGTCGTCCAGATTCGCCGCGGCGAGTCATTCAAGGCATGGTCGCACGGCTATCCGTTCCACACGGTGCGCTGGCACTTTCATCCTGAATATGAGCTGCACCATGTGGTGGCCACGCGCGGCCGTTATTTCGTCGGCGATTTCATCGGCGAATTCGAGCCCGGCAATCTGGTGCTCACCGGTCCGAACCTGCCGCATAACTGGGTCAGCGAACTGCCAGAAGGCGTTGTGGTGCCGTTGCGCTGCCGCATCGTGCAGTTCTCCGAGGATTTCATCGGCAATGCCATGAAGGTGCTGCCGGAATTGACCGCCTTCGGGCGGGTGCTGGAGCAGAGCCGCCATGGCGCATTGTTTTCGCCCCGCACCACCGAGGGCATCGCGGCCGAGCTGGAAGAGCTGATCGAGGCGCAGGGCGTGCGGCGGATCGAGCTGTTCATGCACATCATGGGCAATCTCTGCCGCGCCGGCGATGTGAAGACGCTGGCCAGTTCCACCTATCTGCCGGACCCGTCGGGCTATATGTCGATCGCCATCAACAAGGTGCTGGCCCATATCGGTTGTCACCTGACGGAGCCGTTCAACGAGGGTGACCTGGCGGCCATCGCCGGGCAAAGCCCGAGCGCGTTTTCGCGCAGCTTCCGCAAGCATACTGGCATGGCGCTGGTGCAATATGTGAACCGGCTGCGCATCAACCTCGCCTGCCAGTTGCTGATGAGCGACGACGCCATGCCGATCATCGAGATCTGCTACGCGGTGGGCTTCAACAATCTGTCCAATTTCAATCGGCAGTTCCTGACGCAGAAGGGCATGCCGCCCAGCCGCTTCAGGACGCTTTTGATCGAGAACACAAGAGCGGCCGAAGCCGCCTAACAGCAAAGGAGTAGGGAGGAAAAGGACATCGCCGAAAGACGAACGCGGGCGCGCTTGTGGCGGCCCGCGATCGAAAAAACACGTCCAGACTTCGACATCTGGGAGGAGCCAAACAGCATAGGCGCGTCAACGCCGCTGCCAAACCCTCTCGCAAATCTGTAGCGCAGCCCAAGGCTGCAATCCACATCAATGGGAGAAGATCGCATGACTAAATTCTTGAGCGCGCGCATCGGCATGGCGGCTCTGGGCCTCGTGCTGCTCAGCGGCACCGCCGCCATGGCGCAGGCCGATATCGCCAATTCCACCGTCGCTTTCCTGATGCCCGACCAGGCATCCACCCGCTATGAAGAGCATGATTTCCCGGGCTTCCAAGCCGAGATGAAGAAGCTCTGCGAGACCTGCAAGGTCATCTATCTCAACGCCGATGCGGACGCGACCAAGCAGAGCCAGCAGTTCAATTCGGTGATCACGCAAGGCGCCAAGGTCATTGTGCTCGATCCGGTGGATTCCTCGGCTGCTGCCGGCATGGTGCAGGCGGCACAGAGCCAGGGTGTCAAGGTCATCGCCTATGATCGCCCCATTCCCGGCGCCAAGGCCGATTTCTACGTCTCGTTCGATAACCAGGGTATCGGCAAGGCCATCGCGGAATCGCTGGTGGGTCATCTGACGAAAGAGGGCGTGGCCACCGATGGAGTGGGCATCCTGCAGATCAACGGCTCGCCAACCGACGCCGCAGCCGGCCTGATCAAGGACGGCATCCACGAAGGCATCGCCACGGCCGGATACAAGACGCTCGCCGAGTTCGACACCCCCGATTGGGCACCGCCCAAGGCACAGGAATGGGCCAGCGGCCAGATCGCGCGCTTCGGCACGCAGATCGTGGGCGTGGTGGCGGCCAATGACGGCACCGGTGGCGGCGCCATCGCGGCCTTCAAGGCAGCCGGCGTCAATCCGGTGCCGCCGGTATCCGGCAATGACGCGACGATTGCCGCGCTCCAGCTCATTATCGCTGGCGACCAGTACAACACCATCTCCAAGCCTAGCGAGATCGTGGCCGCCGCCGCCGCCAATGTCGCCGTGACGCTGCTCAAGGGTGAAACGCCCAAGGCTGAGACGACGCTTTACGACACCCCCAGCCAGCTCTTCGTGCCGGCCGTGGTGACCGCCGAGAACCTCAAGGCCGAGATCGTCGACAAGGGCATTGTCGGCGCCGACGTGCTCTGCGTCGATCGCTATGTCGATGGCTGCAAGGCCCTCGGCATCACGCCGTAAACCCCTCTGCCTGGCCCCATACCGGGGCCAGGCACCCTCCAGCACAAGGCTCGCCCACGATGACCGACCCATCCAGCGATAGCGCCGCGACCGGCGAGCTGCTCCTCAGCCTGCGCGGCATTTGTAAGAATTTCGGCGCAGTTTCGGCGCTGACCGATATCGACCTCGACGTGCATGCCGGCGAAGTGGTGGCCTTGGTGGGCGACAATGGCGCGGGCAAGTCGACGCTGGTCAAGATCCTCTCCGGCGTGCATCTGCCGACTTCGGGCACGATCCAGGTGCGCGGGCAACAGGTGAGCCTTCCCAATCCGTCCGCGTCGCTGGCCATCGGCATCGCCACCGTGTTCCAGGACCTGGCACTGTGCGAAAACCTCGACGTGGTGGCCAATATCTTCCTGGGCAAGGAGCTCAACCCGCTCCAGCTCGACGAAGTGGGCATGGAAATCCGCTCGTGGAAGCTGCTCAACGAATTGTCGGCCCGCATTCCCAGCGTGCGCGAGGCAGTGGCCTCGCTGTCGGGCGGGCAACGCCAGACCGTGGCAATTGCCCGCTCGCTGCTGCTCGACCCTAAGATCATCCTGCTCGACGAGCCCACCGCGGCCCTGGGCGTCGCCCAAACGGCCGAAGTGCTCAACCTGATCGAACGCGTCCGCGATCGTGGGCTCGGCGTGGTCATGATCAGCCACAATATGGAGGACGTGCGCGCCGTCGCCGACCGCATCGTGGTGCTGCGGCTGGGCAAGAATAATGGCGTCTTCTACCCCGACGCGAGCAATGCGGAGCTGGTGGGCGCCATCACCGGCGCTTCGGACAATTCGGTCTCGCGCCGCGCCGGTCGCAAGGCCGAAGCCAATCTCAGTGGGGATGTACAGCCATGAGCAACAATGTCGACAAACAGGAGCAGTTGCTCGACCGCGCCGATGTTCGCGTGAAGCACGAAGCTGGCATTGGCGGGGCGATTAGCGCCTTCCTCGACCGGGTGCGTTCCGGCGATCTCGGTGCGCTGCCGGTGGTGGTGGGCCTCGTGGTCATCTGGACGGTGTTCACCGCGCTCAATCCGATTTTCCTGTCCAGCACGAACCTCGTCAACCTGCTGTTCGATTCCTCGACGGTCGGCGTGATCGCGCTTGGTGTGGTGCTGATGCTGATGGTGGGCGAGATCGATCTGTCGATCGGCTCGGTCAGCGGTTTTGCCTCGGCGCTGCTGGGCGTGCTGTGGGTCAACCACGGCTGGCCGGTGCCGCTGGCCATCCTCGGCGCGCTCGCGGTGGGTGGGCTGATCGGCTATATCTACGCCCAGCTCTACAACCGCTTCGGCATGCCCAGCTTCGTGGCCACCCTTGCAGGACTGCTGGCCGTGCTGGGGCTGCAGCTCTATATTCTGGGCGGCACCGGCTCGATCAACCTGCCGTATGGCTCGCCGCTGGTAAATTTCGGCCAGTTGCTGACCATGCCGCAGCCAATCGCCTACGGCCTTGCCGCTCTTCCTGGTATTGCGATGCTCGTCACCGGATATCGCACGGCCGCTCGCCGCCGGGAGGCTGGATTGTCCTCCAAGTCTCTCGGCGGCGTCCTCTTTTTCGCCGTCGTGGTGACGCTCGGTCTTGAACTGGCCGTGGCCTATCTCAACACATCGCGGGGCGTGCCGTGGATGTTCGCCCTGTTCGTGCTGCTCGTCGTGGGCATGAATTATGCGCTGACCCGCACCCAGTGGGGCCGCTCGATGACCGCCGTGGGCGGCAACCGCGAAGCGGCTCGCCGCGCCGGCATCAACGTCAAGGCGATCTACACCAGCGCCTTCGTATTCTGCGCCATGTTTGCCGCGCTTGGCGGCATGCTGGCGGCTTCGCGCCTGGCCTCGGCCAGCCAGCAGGCGGGCACTGGCGATGTCAATCTCAACGCCATCGCGGCAGCGGTGATTGGCGGCACGAGCCTTTTCGGTGGCCGCGGCAGCGCCTATTCGGCCCTGCTCGGCATCATCGTCATCCAGTCCATCGCCAATGGCCTGACCCTGCTCGATCTGAGTTCGTCGCTCCGCTACATGATCACCGGCGGCGTGCTCGCGGTCGCGGTCATCGTCGATTCCCTGGCGCGGCGCTCACGCGTCATGCACGGCCGCGCCTGATCCATCTTCGGCAGGCGCCGTTTGCGCGTCTGCCGGTTCGCGCCGTTCGCGGCACCTTATCGACCCTATTGAAAGAGCCTATCCATGGACCAGGATTTGTCAGATCGCGTTGCCGCCATCACCGGGGCGGCCTCGGGTATCGGCCTCGAATGCGCCAGGACCCTGCTGGACGCCGGCGCTCGCGTGGCGCTGGTGGACCGCGACGAGGCCAAGCTGCGCGACATCTGCGCCGGGCTGGGAGAGCGCGCCTTGCCGGTGGTGATCGACCTGACCAATGCGGCCAGCGTCGCGACCATGTTGCCAAAAATTCTGGACTGGGCAGGTCAGCTCGATATCTTTCACGCCAATGCTGGCTCCTACGTGGGTGGGCCAATTGCCGAGGGCGATCCGGACCAGTGGGACCGGATGCTCAACCTCAACATTAACGCGGCGTTCCGTTCGGTCCACGCCGTCTTGCCGCACATGATCGCGCGCAAGACGGGCGATATCATCATGACCAGCTCGATCGCCGGGCTGGTGCCGGTGGTGTGGGAGCCGATCTACACGGCCTCCAAACACGCCATCCAGGCGTTCGTGCACACGGTGCGGCGGCAGATGGCGCCACATGGGATACGTGTGGGGGCTGTAGCGCCCGGACCGGTGGTGACGGCGTTGATCAGCGACTGGCCGAAGGATAAGCTCGACGCTGCGCTGGCTGCGGGCGACCTGATGGAGCCGACCGAGGTCGCCGCCGCGGTCAAGTTCATGCTGACGCGACCGCGCAACGTGACCATTCGGGACTTGGTGATCCTGCCACAGAGCAACGACCTTTAGATGAGTGGACCCTATTTCATCGGCGTGGATGTTGGCACCGGCAGCGCCCGCGCGGGGGTGTTCGATGCTGCGGGCACCATGCTCGGTTCGGGTAAGCACGATATCCTGCTGCATCAGGCGCCGGGAGACATTGCCGAGCAATCGAGCGAGGACATCTGGCGAGCCGTGGCCGCCAGCGTGCGGACGGCAGTCGCTCAAAGCGCGGTCGATCCCGGCGCGATCAAGGGCATCGGGTTCGATGCGACCTGTTCGCTGGTGGTGGTCGATGCGCAAGGCGCGCCGCTACCGGTGGGTGAGGCGGCCGAGCGCAACATTATCGTCTGGATGGACCACCGGGCGACAGAGCAGGCGGCCAGGATTAATGCGCTAGGGCACAAGGTCCTGATCTATGTCGGTGGGGTGATTTCGCCCGAGATGGAGACGCCGAAGCTGCTGTGGCTCAAGGAAAACAAGCCGGACACGTATACTGGTGCCTGGCAGTTCTTCGATCTGGCGGATTACTTGACCTGGCGCGCCACCGGCAGTCTGGCGCGTTCGATTTGTACGTTGACCTGCAAGTGGACCTATCTGGCCCATGAAAGCCGCTGGGACCCGAGCTATTTCGAGGGCATCGGGCTGGGCGATCTGGCGGCAGAAGGCTTTGCGCGGATCGGCACGCAAGTCGTGCCCGGCGGCACGGCCTTAGGGACGGGCCTGAATGCGGCCGCCGCCGCCGATTTCGGTCTGCCTGCCGGCATTGCGGTGGGCGCCGGACTGATCGACGCGCATGCGGGTGGTCTCGGCACGGTGGGCGCGCGGGGCGGGCCGGGGAGCGTCGAGTCCCGCATGGCCTATGTTTTCGGCACCTCGGCCTGTTCGATGTCGACGACATGGGCTCCGGCCTTCGTGCCCGGTGTGTGGGGGCCGTATTACTCGGCCATGGTGCCCGGCTTCTGGCTGAACGAAGGCGGCCAATCCGCCGCCGGGGCGGCCATCGAGCAGTTGGTGCAGTACCACCCGGCTGCTGCCGCCACACGCGAATTGGCCAGGTCCGAAGGGCTGTCGCTGGTCGGCTGGCTGGCGCGCGAGGCCGATCGACGCGGCGGCGCGGCGCAATTGCCGCAACTGGTCGGTGGCATTCATGTGGTGCCGGAGTTTTTGGGCAACCGCGCGCCGTTCGCCGATCCCGATGCCAGGGCTCTGATCGCCGGCCTGGGCATGGATGGTGGGGTGGATACGCTGGTGGGGCTGTATCTGGCGGGACTGGCTGGGATCGGCTATGGGCTGCGTCAGATCCTCGCCGCCCAGACGGAGGAAGGCATATCGATCGACACTATCGTGGTGAGTGGCGGCGCCGCGCAAAGCCCGCTGGTCAGGCAGATTTTGGCCGACACGACCGGCCTCACCGTGGCCGCCACCGATGCGGACGAGCCGGTTCTGGTGGGGGCGGCGATCCTCGGCGCCCTGGCCTTCGGCAATTTCGCCGATGCCAACGCGGCCATGTCGGCCATGAGCGCCCTCGGCCAAACCTATGAACCGGCGGACGCTGCTCGCGCTTGGCACAACGCACGTAGCGCGGCCTACCGGGTGCTTCAGTATGCGGCGCGAGGCGTGCGCGACATCCGCTGAACTTCTATGGCAGCTCGGGCACCGGCTCCGCGTTCGCCGCAGGCTTGATGCGGAACCAGGTGACATAGAGCGCCGGCAGGAAGATCAGCGTCAGCACGGTGCCGACGACGATGCCGCCGATCATGGCGAAGGCCATCGGGCCCCAGAAGATTTCGCCGGCAATCGGGATCAGGCCCAGGCTGGCGGCGAGGGCAGTCAGCAGGATTGGCCGCACGCGATGCTGTGTGGCTTCCACGACTGCCTCCCAGGGCGGCCTGCCTTCACTGCGCAGATGCTCGATCTGGACGATCAGGATCACCGAATTGCGGATCAGGATGCCGATCAGGGCGAGGACCCCCAGGATCGCCACGAAGCCGAGCGGCTTGCCGGTGGGCAGCAGGGCCGCAACCACGCCGATCAGGGCAAGCGGTGCGACGGCGACAACCAGGAACAGGCGCGAAAAGCTCTGGAGCTGGATCATGAGGATGGTGGCCATGACGAACAGCATGAGCGGGGCAACCGCCAGAATTGGCGCGATCGATTCCGCGCTGCTTTCGGCCGTGCCGCCCTCGGCGATCGAGTAGCCCGGAGGCAGCTTGGCCTCCAGCTCGGCGACCACTGGCCCGAGCGCGGTGGCCACGGTCGCGGGCTGCACGTCGCCATTTACACCGGCGCTGACCGTCAGCGTCGGGACGCGGTCGCGGCGGATGATGACGGGCTGTTCGAGCCGGTATTCGAAGGTGGCGACCGCGGCGAGGGGCACGGCGCGGCCGTCGCCGGTTGAAAGCTGCAGGTTTTGCAGGGTTTCGATGGAACCGCGTTCGGAGCTTTCGGCGCGGCCGACGATGTTGACGAGATAAATGCTGTCCTGCACCTGCGTGATGGTGGTGCCGCTGGTGATGCCGTTGAGCGCGGAGGTGATGTCGGCCGTCGTAATACCGAGCTGGCGCGCCTTGTCCTCTAGCACATTGACCTGGACCGTGCGCGAAGGCTCCATCCAGTCGAAGCCGACTTGGCCGAGATCGGGATTGGTCTGGATGGCCGCGGCCAGTGCATAGGCCTGGTCGCGCAGCACCTTGATATCAGGGCCGCTGATGCGGTATTGGATCGGCCGTCCCACCGGAGGGCCGAGCGACAGCGTCTTGATCACGGCGTCGGTGCCGGGGAAGGTTTTGCGCAGGTAATCGGTGAGCTGGGCGGCGACGCGGTCGCGCACGTCGTTGCCCTTGGTGACGATAACGGTTTGGCCCGTCGAGGGCATGGCCGTGGGGGAGTCGAAGGCCAGCACGAAGCGCGGCGCGCCTTGGCCCACATAGCTGGACCAATGCTCGATATCGGTATTGCCGGTCAGGGCTTCAGCTTCGAATTTGGCGATTTGGGCGCTGGTCTCGCCGATCGAGCTGTTCTGCGGCAGGTTCCAATCGACGATCAGCTCGGGTCGATCGGAGGCAGGGAAGAACTGGCTTTGGACGAAGGTGACGCCATAGACCGATCCGGCGAAGATCAGGACAGTCACGCCGATTGTGAGCCAGCGCAGCCGCATGCAAGTTTGCAGGAAGGTGGCGAATGCGCCCATCAGGCGGCCGCCGCCCTCCTGTTTGTGTTTCAGGGTCTTGGGCAGGATCGACACGCCGATCAGCGGGGTGAAGATCACCGCCACGACCCATGATACGCAGAGCGCAATGGCTAGCACCACGAACAGAGTGAAGGTGAATTCGCCGGCAGAGCTGGTGTTCAGACCGATGGGGATAAAGCCGGCGACGGTCACCAACGTACCGGTGAGCATCGGGAAGGCGGTCGAAGTATAAACGGCGGTGGCCGCCTTGCGCAGCGTATCGCCGGCCTCAAGGCGCGACACCATCATCTCGACCGCGATCATCGCGTCATCGACCAGGAGGCCCAGCGCGATGATCAGCGCGCCGAGCGAGACGCGTTGCAGCGAAATGCCCAGATACGACATGGCCAGGAACACTATGGTCAAGACGATCGGGATGGAGAAGGCCACCACGAGGCCCGCGCGGAAGCCCAGGCTCAGGAAGCAGACGACCAGCACGATGCCGATGGCTTCGAACAGGGCAGTGGTAAAGCCGTTGACAGCCTCTTCCACCACTTTGGGCTGGTCCGAGACCAAGTGGACATCGACGCCGATAGGCAGGTCGCGGGTGATCTCGGCGACTTTTTCGTCGACCGCTGCGCCAAAAGTGAGAAGGTTGCCGCCAGCGCGCATGCCGATCGCCAGCCCGATAGCGTTCACGCCGTTATAGCGAAACAGCGCCGTGGGCGGATCGACATAGCCACGGGAAATATCGGCAACGTCCGCCAGCCGGAAGAACCGGCCACCAACCCGCAGGTTCAACTGGCGAAGGCTTTCTTCGGAGGTGAACTGACCGCCGACGCGAATATTGATCCGTTCGGGTCCAGCATCGATGACCCCGGAGGGGGAGACCGCGTTCTGGTCTTGCAGGGTGGCGATCACCGCCTGGGCGCTGATGCCCAAGGCCGCGAGTTTTCGCGTGGAAAATTCGAGGTGGATGACGTCGTTCTGCGCGCCGATAACATCGACGCGGCCGGCATTGGGGACCGACAGGATGCGGGAGCGCGCATCCTCGACATAATCGCGCAACTGGCGCTGGGTGAGGCCGTCGCCGGTAAAGGCATAGATATTGCCGTAGACGTCGCCGAAGCGGTCGTTGAAGAAGGGGCCGGTCACACCTTGGGGGAATGAGGTGCGGATATCGTTGATCATCGCCCGCACCTGCAACCAGATCGACGGCACCGTGGCGGCGGGCGTGGAACTGCGAAGGTTCACATAGACCGTGGTCTGGCCCGAGGTGCTGATGGAGCGGCTATAATCGAGGCTGGGCAGGTCCTGGAGTTGGCGTTCGATCCGTTCGGTGACCTGCAGGGCGACCTGTTCGGCATCGGCGCCAGGCCATTGTGCGGAGACCACCATGGTGCGGATGGTGAAGGCTGGGTCTTCCTCGCGGCCCAGGTTCAGGTAGGAGAAGAAGCCGGCCACGACCGCCACGATCATGAAATACCAGACGATGGCGCGGTGCTCGAGAGCCCAGTCGGAAAGGTTGAACCCCTTCATGGCACGGCTCCTGTGTCGAACCTGACTTGCTGACCCTCGGTGAGGCTATGAACGCCAGCAGTGACCACCCGCTCGCCGGGCTTGAGGCCGGACAGGATCGGGATCAGGCCGCCAACTGGCGGGCCTGCCTGCACCGGCCGGGATGCCACCGTGCCCTTCGGTTCATCGACGACCCACACCGACGCGGATGCACCAGTAAGATTCACCGCCGAGGCGGGCAGGGCGATTTGATCCGCGTCGGTAACGGGAGCCGTGGCAACAGCGGTGGTGCCGAGCCAGAAGCTGGCTGGCGGCTGTTCCAGGCCGATCCGCAGCCGCCGCAATCGGGTGACCTCGTCGGCCTGGGGGGCGATTTCGCGCAGCGTTCCGGTCGCGGTAATCTGGGGCGCGAGCTGCAGGGCGACGGTGAATTTGGTGCCGATGGCGACGCTTTGCGCGAAGGCGTCCGGCACGTCGATGACGATATCGCGTGCGTCCGGCTGGGCCAGGGTTACGACTGCCTGCCCCGGCGTGACCACTTGCCCGCTTTCGGCGCCCACAGCGGTGACGATGCCGTCGAAGCCGGCGACGAGCTGCGCATAGCCCAATTGATCGCTCGCCTGGGTCACGCTCGATTGCGCCTGCACGACGCCGGCCTGCGCCGCCTTGGTCTGCTGCTGGGCCTGTTCGAGATTGGCCTGGCTGATCGTGTCGGTTTGCAGCAATGCGGCGAGCCGGCCCTCGGCCGCCTCAGCATTCTGGAACTGCGCCTGCGCATTGGCGAGATTGGCGTTCGCCGACTTCACCGCGAGCACGAGAGTTGTGGATTCGATGCTGGCGAGCACGTCGCCGGCTTTGACCGACGCGCCGACATCGACATTGCGGTTCACCAGAGTACCGCCGAGCCGGAAGGCCAATGCCGCGGTGACCTGGGGCTCAACCGTGCCGACGAAGCTGGCTCCGGCGCTGGTTTGAGGCTGGACCGCGATGGAGAGGACCGGGCGGATCGGCGCGGGCGCCTCTGGGGCTTTCTGGCAAGCGGCCAGGGCCAGGGCCGCCAGGGGGAGGACGAATGTCCGGGCCTTCATTTGCTCGCCCCCTGCGCTATAGCAACGGTTTGACCCGGCACCAGCAGCTTGCCGCCTTGCGTCACGACCAATTGCCCCGCCTGCAGGCCGGAAGCGATGACCACGCTGCCCGTTTGGTAGGTTTTGACCGTGACTGGCTGTAGCGAGACAGTGTCGTTCTGCGGATCGATCACCCAGACGGAGGGTTCGCCATCGCGCGACCACAGGGCGCTCCACGGCAATATCGCCTGCTGGGTGGGGCTCGCCGCCACGGTGCCGGCCACCGAGCCGCCCAGCGTCATGCCGGCGGGGGGATTGTCGATGGACACCTTGACCAGAACCGTGCCGGTCTCGGGATCAAGGACCGGCGACACTTCGCGTATGCTGCCCTTGGCGATGACGCTGGCGTCGGCGGTCAGCGCCAACTCGATGCTGACATCGCCGGCCTGGCCAAGAAACGCCGATTCCTGCACATTGAACACCGCATCGCGCGGACCGTCCTCGGCCACCACGAAAATGGGGGAAGCGGCCTGGGCGACTTCGCCGACTTCAAGATTGCGCTTGGTGATGACCCCTGCCGCGGGCGCGGCCAGTGTAGTGTAGGTCAACGCTTCCTTGGCGGTATCGAGCTGGGCTTGAGCGGCGTCACGCGAGCCTTGCGCCGTTTGCAGGGCCGTTTGCGCCGTTTCGAAACTGCTGCGGGTGATGACGCCCTGGGCCAGCAGGGACGTCTGCCGATCGAAGGTGGCTTGCGCCACATCCACCTGGGCCTTGGCGGCATCGAGCCCGGCTTGGGCCGCCTCAAGGTCCGCCTGCTGGCCGGCACCATCGATCCGGGCGAGCACCTGTCCGGCGTCGACATGGTCGCCGACATCGACCAGCCGTTCGGTGACCTGGCCAGTGACCCGGAAGGCCAACTGCGTTTCGTTGCGCGCCTGGATAGTGCCGGTCAGGGTAAGCTGTGGCGCAAAATCCTCAAGGGATATCGTCTGGGCATCCACAATGGTGGCGGCCTTCGCAGCCGGCTCGGGCGCTGCGCCGCAAGCGGCAACGGCAAGACCCAATGCAACCGACACCAATGCCCTGGCAGCCAATGGCCCGCCCCTCATGTGACCGCTCCCCACGCTCTGAGCCCAGGCGTTCAGGTTGGCCTAGTCGTGCCCATTGGGAAAGGCTTTTTTATCAGGCTCAGGATAAGGCCGTATTTGCGGTGAACGTTAGGCTTCCCTGACGTGTTCGATCATATCGATCAGCATGTGGCGGATATGCTCGTCGTCGGCCTCGTAGAGCACCTGGCGATTCTGGCGGGTGCCGCGCACCAGACGGGCGGCGCGCAGCAGGCGCAGGTGGTGGCTGACCAGCGACTGGGAGGCGTCGACGCGGCGGGCGATCTCGTTGACCGGGCAGGGGGTGTCGAGGCACGCCAACAGGATGCGCAGCCGCGTGGTATCGCCCAGCAGACGGTAGGTCTGGGCGATGGCGGCGATCTGCTCGCTGGTTGGCTCGGTCACGAAATCACTGGCTTTCCTGCCGCGGAATTCAAAACTTGGCCACGGGGCGCGACGATTCGCCAGTGGCTGCCGCCGCGGTCTGGATGATCTTTATTGCTCCATCTGCGTTGTGCGGGCATTGAAGCGGCAGTTTAGCCGCGAGGGGCAAGGTTAAGTCGATGTTGTTGATTATTTTTCTGGTGCTCATTTTGCTGCTGGTCCAGGTGATGTTGCCCGGGCGCTACCTGACCGAACAGGTCGGTTCCGAGGTTCAAACGGGTCCACGCGACGACCTGCCCGAGCCCACCCGCGAGCTGGCGCGGTCGCGGCGGGCGCTCGCCAATCTGCAGGAAACCCTGCCGGTATTCCTCACCCTGGCGATTTTGTCGATCGTTCTGGGCGAGCAGGGCTGGTTGTCCCTCGTCGGTGGGGCGGTTTATTTCCTGGCGCGGGCAGGGCACGTCGTCTGCTACATGCGCGGCCTCAGCCCCTGGCGCTCGATCTGTTTCCTGCTTGGCGTGCTGGGCGCGCTGGCGATGGGCATTCCGTTGGTTCCACATATCTGGAGCTAACGCGTCGCAGGGTCTTGCATGGCAGCGGCTTTGCCTTTAGACACTGCCTCGCCTGAAGGGGTGTAGCTCAGTTGGTAGAGCATCGGTCTCCAAAACCGAGGGTCGTGGGTTCGAGTCCCCCCGCCCCTGCCAGGCAAATCTAGACATTAGCGCAGGTTGCGCCGGTCCACCAACGTTCGGAACAGCGGCCAGCAGGTCGCTGCGACGATCGCGCCGGTGACCGCCCAGCCGAGCGCCGCGCCGCCGAGCAGTTCCTGGCCCATATAGGCGCCGGCTATGCAGCCCACGAGGGCGAGCGCCGCTTTCCAGATCAAATCCTTGGTCATTAAATCCTCCCAATAGGGCGGGACTAGACCAAACATATTGACGCGGCTCAAGACGGCGCGACGCGCTGACGGACTATTCGGGCAGGCCGGGGGGCAGGGTGCCGAGGCGGAGCAGGACGCGGGGTTCGTCATACGTGTCGGTTTCGATATCGACTTCCTGGGAGAAGGCGAAGACGCCGGCCTTGTATTCACCCATGCGTTCGGCAAGGGCGATGCAGGCTTCTGCGGTCTTGGCGGTCTTGATGGGGTCAGGGGTGAGCTTGCGGCCCTTGAGCTGAAAACTCTGCACGATAAAGGCGGTTGCCATAAGGCCTCGCTGGTTTGAAGCGCAGGCCTATCATGGGCGCAGGGCAAATGGGCTTTATTCGTAGCGCGAGGGGAATGCTCAGCGTGCGGCCGAGCGCCCGCCTATTTCCGGTCCCAGGGTGTGGGGCGCGTGATGGTGGGCAATTGGTCGAAGCGGCGCTGGATCTGCTGCTGCTGGATCGTGCTCTTGAGGCTGTCGAACTGGGTTTGGGCGTTTCGGTCCATGGTGCTGTCGTGCAATTCCTGCTGCAGGCACAGGGCCTGCTGCTGGCCATTGGTGACGTTATCGCTGGCAGGACCATCGGGCAGGGATGGGCACGCCGCCATCGCGGGCAGCGCCATACCAAGGAGTGCCAGTATTGCCAGGCCGGATTTAATGGTGGTTTGCGGTTTCATCCCCACAAGATGGGGCGTGGCGGGCCATGATGCAAATCAAGATTTGCGGCACTTGCCCGTAAAGGGCCGGTCGATGACGAACTTATTCGGCAGCGACGGCCGGGCGCGGGACGTTGGCGGCGATGGTCGGCCGCGCGTGGCGTTCCTTGATCTTGTTGAGCTGGCGGGCGGCGTGGGCGAGCAGTGCGCTCTTGACTTCGCCGGACGGCCGGAACCCAGTTTCGGCACGCACCTTGAGGTCGAGCGAGTAATCAGTCAATGTACCCATGAATTGCTCGCGAATCTTGACGCGAACGACACCGGTCATGCGACCGGTGATGGTGCGGTGCGGTCCATAATACAGCACTTCACAAGACTTGACCTCGAACGACATCTTTGATGCCCCCATTGCTGCCACAAATGGGCTGCATTTTGATCAAATGCCATTGCATATTGCCGCGCAAGGCCAATTCACAGAATTCTGCGATTCTGATTAACGCGGCTCGCGCACAGATTGGTGATGAGGTGTTTAATTTCTGTCACGGCGGTGTTGCAAATCGTGTCGCAATTGCATAGATAGGCCCCTCAAGCCGTGCGGGTTAACTGCGCGGCCTTTGGTTTTGCACCAAAAACTGCACGAATTGAGTTAGCTGATGGCCCGGACGAACCCGATCACTTTCTTCCAGCAGGTCCGTACGGAAGTCTCCAAGGTCACTTGGCCGACCCGTAACGAGGTCCTGGTTTCGACCGTGATGGTGCTTGTGCTGGTGACCGCCGCGAGCCTGTTCTTCCTGATCGCCGACCAGATTATCTCGTATCTGGTGCAGCTGATGCTTTCGATCCGCGCGTAAGCGGGTCCCCGACTTTATAGAATTAGGAGCGGCGACGCTGCATGGCAAAGCGCTGGTATATCGTTCAGGCATATTCGAATTTCGAGCGCAAGGTTGCGGAAGACATCCGTCAGAAGGTTGCGCAGAAGAAGCTTGAGCACCTGTTCGAGGATGTGATCGTGCCGACCGAAAAGGTCGTCGAAATCCGTCGTGGCCGCAAGGTCGATACCGAGCGCAAGTTCTTTCCAGGCTACGTCCTGGTCAAGATGGACATGACCGATGAGGCGTTCCACCTGATCAAGAATACGCCCAAGGTTACCGGGTTCCTCGGTTCGGACAACAAGCCGATGCCGATTTCGGAAAAGGAAGCCATGGCTATCCTGCAGCAGGTGCAGGAAGGCGTTGAGCATCCCAAGCCCTCCGTGTCGTTCGAAGTGGGCGAGAGCGTCCGCGTTTCGGATGGCCCGTTCGCTTCCTTCAACGGTATCGTCGAGGAAGTCGACGAGGAGCGCGCGCGGCTCAAGGTCGAAGTTTCAATTTTCGGGCGTCCCACTCCGGTGGAGCTCGAATACGGTCAGGTCGAAAAGGTCTGATCAAACCACGAGGCTCAGGTCTCGTGAAAATCTGTGGGAGAGGGTGGTGGCTGCCAAGCCTCCGCAAAACCTCACACCACAGCGTCAACGGTCCGGGTGACACCGGGCATTTTTAAATAGGACGATTATGGCAAAGAAAATCGTTGGCTACGTAAAGCTGCAAGTGGCTGCGGGTTCCGCAACCCCATCCCCGCCGATCGGGCCCGCGCTCGGTCAGCGCGGTCTGAACATCATGGAATTCTGCAAGGCGTTCAATGCCGCCACGCAGGAAATGGAAAAGGGTTCGCCCATTCCAGTCGTGATCACTGCCTATGCGGACAAGAGCTTCACTTTCGAGATGAAGCAGCCGCCGGTCAGCTACTTCATCAAGAAGGCCGTCAACCTGAAGTCGGGCAGCAAGCTGCCGGGCAAGGAATCGGCTGGCACCATCACCGTGGCTCAGCTGCGTGATATCGCCACCAAGAAGATGAAGGATCTCAACGCCGACAATATCGACGCTGCTGTGTCGATGATTGCTGGCTCTGCCCGTTCCATGGGCATTCAGGTCGAGGGTTGATAGATGGCACACGTTGGTAAGAAGCTGGCCAAGGCCCGCGAAGGCATCGACCGCAACAAGCTGTACAAGCTCGATGAGGCTCTGAAGATGGTGAAGGCTCGCGCCACCGCCAAGTTCGACGAGACCATCGAAGTCGCCATCAACCTGGGCGTCGATCCGCGCCACGCCGACCAGATGGTCCGTGGTGTGGTGAACCTGCCGAACGGCACGGGCAAGACCGTGCGCGTGGCTGTGTTCGCCAAGGACGCCAAGGCCGAAGAAGCCCGCAAGGCTGGTGCCGATATCGTTGGCGCCGAAGACCTGATGGAACAGATCATGGCTGGCAAGATCGATTTCGATCGTTGCATTGCCACGCCCGACATGATGCCGCTGGTCGGCCGTCTCGGCAAGATCCTCGGGCCACGCAACCTGATGCCAAACCCCAAGGTCGGCACGGTTACTCCCGATGTCGCCGGTGCCGTCAAGGCTGCCAAGGGCGGCGCCGTGGAATACCGCGTCGAGAAGGCCGGTATCCTGCATGCTGGCGTCGGCAAGGTTTCGTTCTCGGACGAAGCGTTGCTGCAGAACATCAAGGCGTTCACCGACGCCGTTCTGAAGTCCAAGCCTGCCGGCGCCAAGGGCACCTATGTCAAGCGCGTCGCCCTCAGCTCGACCATGGGTCCGGGCGTGCATATCGAGCCGGCTTCGGCTCTCTAAAGAATTCCGGGCGGTTTCGACCGCCCGGGTCGCCCCTTCGCGGGGGTGGAAGTCCTGTCCGAGACTGCCGGTACTGAGCGATCCAGCTCAGCTTAATGCCCGAAGGGCGCCAGCATAGATGGGGTGAAGACCGAAATTTCCGGCCGCGAGGTTGGACACGTCGGTTCGAACCAGGCCGGTTGCCCCTCGGGGTAGCGGTTCACAGGCATGTAACCGTTGCTCCTCCACCCGTTTACGGGCTTCGGAGGGCAGCAATTGGCAATGGTCCGGCTGAATATCGCCGGGCTCAATGTGGAGACTAGCAGTGGAAAGAGCGGAAAAGCGTGAGCTTGTCGCATCGCTCCAGTCAGCCCTGTCGGGCGCTGGATCGATCGTCCTTGCGCAGAATGCCGGTCTGACCGTGTCTAATCTTGAATCGCTTCGTCGCGAGATCAAGAAGGCCGGCGGACAGGTAAAAATCGCCAAAAACCGTCTTGCCAAGCTTGCTCTTAAAGACACCGACAATGCGGACATGTCGGCCCTGTTTACCGGGCCGATCGTCATCGCTTATGCGGCCGACCCCATGACTGCGCCCAAGATTGCGGCAAAGTTTGCTGAAAAGAACGCGAAATACGTCGTTCTTGGTGGCGCCATGGGCAAGACCGCGCTTGACGCGAATAACGTCAAGGCGCTGGCGACCATGCCTTCGCTCGATGAACTGCGTGCAACGCTGGCCGGGATGCTTCTGCAGCCCGCAACGCGTATCGCGTCCGTCATCGTGGCGCCGGCTGGCAATATCGCTCGCGTGTTGGCCGCTCATGCGGAAAAGAGCACTGAAAGCGAAGCAGCGTAATCCCATCGGCCCATCCTGGGCCACCCATGGTTCGAACCTAACACACGTAAAAAAGAGAGATTTATCAAATGGCTGATCTCGCCAAAATCGTAGACGACCTGTCTGCCCTGACCGTTCTGGAAGCTTCTGAGCTGTCCAAGATGCTGGAAGAGAAGTGGGGCGTTTCCGCTGCCGCTCCTGCTGCCGCTGCCGGCCCTGCTGCCGCTGCTGCCGCTCCGGTAGAAGAAAAGACTGAATTTGACGTGATCCTGGTCTCGTTCGGCGAGAACAAGATCAACGTCATCAAGGAAGTCCGTGCGATCACCGGCCTGGGTCTTGGCGAAGCCAAGGCACTCGTCGAGTCCGCACCGAAGGCCATCAAGGAAGGCGCGAACAAGCAGGAATCTGCTGACATCAAGGCAAAGCTCGAAGCTGCCGGCGCCAAGGTCGAACTCAAGTAATTCGACTTTACGGCTTGAATTTAGCGAGATGGCGCATTATGTGCCATCTCGTATCTGTTTTTATGCGAGATACGATTCGCCGGACCGATTGGATGGGTCCCTGGCGCCATTTGCGGAATATATGACGAATTTGATGTCTAAGGCACGGTAACACCGATTTTGCCCTATGGTTTGCTGACCATGGGGTGTTTGGCGTTTTCGGGCTTTCTGCCCTTGGCTGGGGCAGGCATAGGCATTACGAGCCGAAACGAGCGCCCATTAAGGGCAACTATCCTGAGGTCCGACGGCTGATAGTCGGAGTTTTGGATATTTGCCTCCGAGACAAATCGCACAACTAGGAGCTTTCATGGCTACCACGTTCAACGGCCGCCGCAAGGTACGCAAGTCCTTCGGTTCCATTCGCGAAGTCACGGAGATGCCCAACCTGATCGAAGTCCAGAAGGCTTCCTATGATCAGTTCCTCCTCGTCGACGAGCCCAAGGGTGGCCGTCCCGATGAAGGGCTTCAATCCGTCTTCCGTTCGGTTTTTCCGATCACCGACTTTTCCAACACGGCCTCTCTCGAATTCGTGAAGTACGAATTCGAAGCGCCGAAGTACGACATCGACGAGTGCCGTGCGCGCGACATCACGTTCGCTGCCCCGCTCAAGGTGACGCTGCGGCTGATCGTGTTCGAAGTGGACGAAGAAACCGGCGCCCGCTCGGTTAAGGATATCAAGGAGCAGGACGTCTATATGGGCGACATGCCCTTCATGACGATGAACGGCACCTTTATCGTCAACGGCACCGAGCGCGTTATCGTCTCGCAGATGCATCGTTCGCCTGGCGTGTTCTTCGATCACGACAAGGGCAAGACCCATTCGTCGGGCAAGCTGCTGTTTGCCGGTCGTATCATTCCCTACCGCGGCTCGTGGCTCGATATCGAATTCGACGCCAAGGACGTGGTGTTCGCCCGTATCGATCGCCGCCGCAAGATTCCAGTCACGTCGCTGCTCAAGGCGCTGGGCATGGATGCCGAGGAAATCCTCAGCACCTATTACAAGACGCTGAACTACGAAAAGACCGAGAAGGGCTGGCGCGTTCCCTACGATGCCGAGAAGTGGAAGGGCGCCAAGCCAAGCCATGACCTGATCGATGCCAAGACCGGCGACGTCGTCCATGAAGGTGGCAAGAAGCTTGCGGCCCGCCAGGCCAAGAAGCTGGCCGAGAACGGCCTGACGCACCTGCTCGCGGTCAATGAAGATCTCTACGGCATGTATGTTGCCGAAGACCTGATCAACATGCAGACCGGCGAAGTCTATGTCGAAGCCGGCGACGAGATCGACGAGAAGGTTCTCGCCAAGCTGATGGACCTCGGCTTTGACGAACTGCCGATCCTCGACATCGACCACATCACCATCGGCGCTTATATCCGCAACACGCTGGCCGTGGACAAGAACGAAAGCCGCGAAGACGCGCTGTTCGACATCTACCGCGTCATGCGCCCCGGCGAGCCGCCGACCGTGGATACGGCCGAAGCCATGTTCAAGTCGCTGTTCTTCGACAGCGAGCGTTATGACCTGTCCGCCGTGGGCCGCGTCAAGATGAACATGCGTCTCGACCTGACCGCTGAAGACACCGTGCGCGTGCTGCGCAAGGAAGACATCGTGGAAGTCGTGCGGACCCTGGTGGACCTGCGCGACGGCCGTGGCGAAATCGACGACATCGACAACCTTGGCAACCGTCGCGTTCGCTCGGTGGGCGAGCTGATGGAGAATTCCTATCGCCTCGGCCTGCTGCGCATGGAACGGGCGATCAAGGAACGCATGTCATCGGTCGAAATCGACACGGTGATGCCGCAGGACCTGATCAACGCCAAGCCGGCTGCGGCTGCTGTGCGTGAATTCTTTGGCTCGAGCCAGCTCAGCCAGTTCATGGATCAGACCAATCCGCTGTCGGAAATCACCCACAAGCGTCGCCTGTCGGCGCTTGGGCCTGGTGGTCTGACCCGCGAGCGTGCTGGTTTCGAAGTGCGCGACGTGCACCCGACCCATTACGGCCGTATCTGCCCGATTGAGACGCCGGAAGGCCCGAACATTGGTCTGATCAACTCGCTGTCGACCTTCGCCCGCGTCAACAAGTACGGCTTCATCGAGACGCCATACCGCAAGCTGGTCGATGGCATCATCACCGATGACGTCGTCTATCTGTCGGCGATGGAAGAGGCCAAGCACTACGTCGCTCAGGCCAACGTCAAGATCAACGCCAAGGGCGAACTCAATGACGAACTCGTCATTGCCCGCCATGCCGGCGACAACGGCCTGACGCCGCGTGAAAACGTGGACTTGATGGACGTTTCGCCCAAGCAGATGGTGTCGGTTGCCGCCTCGTTGATCCCGTTCCTCGAGAACGACGACGCCAACCGCGCTCTGATGGGCTCGAACATGCAGCGCCAGGCTGTGCCACTGCTGCGGGCTCACGCTCCGTTCGTGGGCACGGGCATGGAAGCTGTCGTGGCTCGTGACTCGGGCGCCGCCATCGTCTCCAAGCGCAAGGGCATCGTCGACCAGGTCGACGCGACCCGTATCGTTATCCGCGCCACCGAAGAAACCGATGCCAGCAAGTCCGGCGTCGATATCTACAACCTGATGAAGTTCCAGCGTTCGAACCAGTCGACCTGTATCAATCAGCGTCCGCTGGTCGTCGTTGGCGATCACATCAACCAGGGCGACATCATCGCCGACGGCCCGTCGACGGACCTGGGCGATCTCGCCCTTGGCCGCAACGTGCTCGTCGCCTTCATGCCGTGGAATGGCTACAACTTCGAAGATTCGATCCTGCTGTCCGAACGGATTGCCATGAACGACGTCTTCACCTCGATCCATATCGAGGAATACGAAGTGATGGCCCGCGATACCAAGCTTGGGCCTGAGGAAATCACGCGCGACATTCCGAACGTTTCTGAAGAAGCGCTGAAGAACCTCGACGAAGCCGGTATCGTGCATATCGGTGCGGAAGTCGCTCCCGGCGACATCCTCGTCGGCAAGATCACCCCCAAGGGTGAATCGCCGATGACGCCGGAAGAAAAGCTGCTCCGCGCCATCTTCGGCGAAAAGGCATCTGACGTTCGTGACACCTCCCTGCGCGTGCCGCCGGGCGATGCTGGTACTGTTGTTGAAGTGCGCGTGTTCAATCGCCACGGCATCGACAAGGACGAGCGCGCCATGGCTATCGAGCGCGAGGAAATCGAACGTCTCGCCAAGGACCGTGACGACGAACAGTCGATCCTCGACCGTAACGTCTATGCACGTCTCAAGGAGATGCTGTTCGGCAAGGCTGCAACGGCTGGCCCCAAGGGCTATGTCGTCGGCACCAAGCTGAATGACCAGATGTTCGAGGCCCAGCCCCGCTCCAAGTGGTGGCAGTTCGCGGTCGAGGACGACAAGGTCATGACCGAGATGGAGGCGCTTCATGCTCAGTATGAAGAGAGCCGTCGTCTGCTGGAACAGCGCTTCATCGACAAGGTGGACAAGCTGCAGCGCGGTGACGAACTTCCGCCGGGCGTGATGAAGATGGTCAAGGTCTTCATCGCAACCAAGCGCAAGATCCAGCCGGGCGACAAGATGGCCGGCCGTCACGGCAACAAGGGCGTGGTCTCGCGCATCGTGCCGATCGAAGACATGCCGTACCTCGAAGACGGTACCCATGTTGACATCGTGCTCAATCCGCTGGGCGTGCCTTCGCGCATGAACGTTGGTCAGATCCTCGAGACCCACCTGGGCTGGGCTTGCGCCGGCATGGGCAAGAAGATCGACGAGATGGTCCGGATCTATCACCAGAAGGGCGATCTGAAGCCCCTCCGGAGCGAGATCCAGGACCTGTTCGCCGGCGACGAAAGCATCACCGACCTCGACGACGACGGCATGATCCGGCTCGGCGAGCACCTGTCCAAGGGTGTCTCGATCGCGACCCCGGTGTTCGACGGCGCCAAGGAAGCCGACATCGTCAAGATGCTGGAAAAGGCGGGGCTCAAGGGCTCTGGCCAGTCCACCGTCTATGACGGGCGTACCGGTGAGCAGTTCGATCGTCAGGTGACGGTTGGGTATATCTATATGCTCAAGCTCGACCACCTTGTGGACAACAAGATCCACGCGCGTTCGATCGGTCCTTACTCGCTCGTTACCCAGCAGCCGCTGGGCGGCAAGGCGCAGTTCGGCGGGCAGCGTTTCGGCGAGATGGAGGTGTGGGCGCTCGAAGCCTATGGCGCCGCCTATACTCTGCAGGAAATGCTGACGATCAAGTCGGACGACGTCGCGGGCCGTACCAAGGTCTACGAATCCATCGTGCGCGGCGACGACACGTTCGAGCCCGGCATCCCCGAGAGCTTCAACGTTCTGGTCAAGGAAATCCGTTCCCTGGGCCTCAATGTCGAACTCGACATGCGCGATGTCGTGGAGCCCGACCGGGCGGAGCTCGCACCTCCTCAGGAAGCGGCGGAGTAATCCGGCACTTCCTAACCCCATTCATTTTCCGTCTGGCCCAGTAGGGCTGGACGGATAGAGGAGAGAATTGATGAACCATCATTCCCACGTCATGGACCCGTTCAATCCGGCAGTGCCGGTGCAGACGTTCGACCAGATGAAGATTTCGATCGCGAGCCCGGAGAAGATTCTCTCCTGGTCGTTCGGCGAGATCAAGAAGCCAGAAACCATCAACTATCGTACGTTCAAGCCTGAACGCGATGGCCTGTTCTGCGCGCGTATCTTTGGCCCCGTGAAGGACTATGAGTGCCTGTGCGGCAAGTACAAGCGCATGAAGTTCAAGGGCGTCATCTGCGAAAAGTGCGGTGTGGAAGTCACGCTGTCTCGCGTTCGCCGCGAGCGCATGGGCCATATCGAACTGGCCGCTCCGGTTGCGCACATCTGGTTCCTGAAGTCCCTGCCGTCGCGCATCGCGCTGCTGCTCGATATGACGCTCAAGGACATCGAGCGCATCCTGTACTTCGAAAACTATGTCGTGCTCGACGCCGGCCTGACCCCGTTCAGCCAGCATGAGCTGCTCTCCGAAGAGCAGTTCCTTGACGCCCAGGACGAATATGGTGCCGACAGCTTCACCGCCAAGATCGGCGCCGAAGCCATTCGTGATATCCTGCTCGCCCTCGATCTCGAAAAGATTGCGGCCGACCTGCGCGTCGAGATTGCTGAGTCTACCACTGAACTTAAGCCCAAGAAGCTCGCCAAGCGCTTGAAGATCGTCGAGCAGTTCATCGTCTCGGGCAACAAGCCCGAGTGGATGATCATGACCATCATCCCGGTCATCCCGCCCGAGCTGCGCCCACTGGTGCCGCTGGATGGCGGTCGCTTCGCCACGTCCGATCTGAACGATCTCTATCGCCGCGTCATCAACCGCAACAACCGCTTGAAGCGTCTGATTGAGCTGCGCGCTCCGGACATCATCATCCGCAACGAAAAGCGCATGCTGCAGGAAGCTGTTGACGCGCTGTTCGACAACGGCCGCCGTGGCCGCACCATCACCGGTGCCAACAAGCGTCCGCTGAAGTCGCTGTCTGATATGCTCAAGGGCAAGCAGGGCCGGTTCCGCCAGAACCTGCTCGGCAAGCGCGTCGACTATTCGGGTCGTTCGGTCATCACCGTGGGTCCGAACCTCAAGCTGCACCAGTGCGGCCTGCCCAAGAAGATGGCGCTCGAGCTGTTCAAGCCCTTCATCTATTCGCGTCTTGAGGCCAAGGGCTTCTCGTCGACGGTGAAGCAGGCCAAGAAGCTGGTCGAGAAGGAAAAGCCCGAGGTTTGGGATATCCTGGACGAAGTGATCCGCGAGCACCCGGTTTTGCTGAACCGTGCGCCCACGCTGCATCGTCTTGGCATCCAGGCATTCGAGCCCATCCTGATCGAAGGCAAGGCAATCCAGCTGCATCCGCTGGTCTGCTCGGCATTCAACGCCGACTTTGACGGCGACCAGATGGCCGTTCACGTTCCGCTGTCGCTCGAAGCGCAGCTGGAAGCGCGCGTCCTGATGATGTCGACCAACAACATTCTGCACCCTGCCAACGGCCAGCCGATCATCGTGCCGTCCCAGGATATCGTGCTGGGGCTGTATCACCTCAGCCTGCTGAACGAGAACGAGCCCGGCCAGGGCATGAGCTTCTCGTCCATGGGCGAGCTGGAACACGCGCTCTACAACGGCGTCGTGACCATGCATACCAAGATCAAGGGCCGCGTCCATACGTTCGACGAGAACGGCGCGTCCAAGACCGAGATCGTGGAAACGACCCCGGGCCGCATGATCATCGGCCAGATTCTTCCCAAGCATCCGTCGGTGCCGTACGCTACGGCCAACCAGCTGATGACCAAGAAGATGATCTCCAAGATGATCGACACGGTGTACCGTGGCTGCGGTCAGAAAGAGACCGTGATCTTCTGCGACCGCGTCATGCAGCTGGGCTTCACCCATGCCTGCAAGGCCGGCATTTCGTTCGGCAAGGACGACATGGTCATTCCGCCGAGCAAGTTTGCGATCGTGGAAGCGGCGCGTAAGCAGGTTGAGGAATTCGAGCAGCAGTACAATGACGGTCTGATCACTCAGGGCGAGAAGTACAACAAGGTCGTGGACGCCTGGGCCAAGTGTGGCGACAAGGTTGCCGAAGAGATGATGAAGGGCATTGCTGCCGTTCAGATCGACAAGGAAACCAAGCGCCAGAAGCCGATCAATTCGGTTTACATGATGAGCCATTCGGGCGCTCGTGGTTCACCGGCACAGATGAAGCAGCTTGCCGGCATGCGCGGCCTGATGGCCCGTCCTGACGGCTCGATCATCGAGACCCCGATCACGGCTAACTTCAAGGAAGGCCTCAACGTTCTCGAGTACTTCAACTCCACCCACGGTGCCCGTAAGGGTCTGGCGGATACGGCGTTGAAGACCGCGAACTCGGGCTATCTGACCCGTCGTCTCGTCGACGTGGCACAGGATGCGATCATCGTTTCCACCGATTGTGGTACCGATCGCGGCCTGACCATGGAGCCGATCGTCGATGCCGGCCAGATCGTGGCTTCTATCGGCCAGCGCGTTCTCGGCCGTACGGCCGCTGACGACATCAATCACCCGCTGACGGGTGACCTGATTGCCGCCAAGGGCACGCTGCTCGAAGAAAAGCATGTCGATATCATCGAGGACGCCCGGATCCAGTCGATCCGCATCCGTTCGCCGCTGACCTGCGATATGCGCCAGGGGACTTGCGCGGCCTGCTACGGTCGTGACCTTGCTCGCGGTACCCCCGTGAATATGGGTGAAGCTGTCGGCGTTATCGCCGCACAGTCGATCGGTGAACCCGGTACGCAGCTCACCATGCGCACGTTCCACATCGGTGGCACGGCTCAGGTGGTCGACAGCTCGTTCCTGGAATCGGGCGCAGAAGGCACCATCGCCATCCGCAACCCGAACGTGGTCAAGGTCGAAGGCAACAAGCTCGTCGTCATGGCGCGTAACGTGTCGCTGGCCGTTCTCGATGCCGAAGGCAAGGAACGCAGCACCCACAAGGTGACCTACGGCTCCAAGCTCCTCGTCAAAGAGGGTGATCAGGTTCGCCGCGGCCAGCGTCTGGCTGAATGGGACCCCTACACCCGTCCGATCCTGGCCGAAGTCGATGGCGAAGTGCAGTTCGAAGATCTGCTCGACGGCACCTCGGTTGCGGAAAACACCGACGAGGCGACGGGCTTCACCAAGCGCGTCGTGATCGATTGGCGCACCAATCAGCGCGGTGACGGCCTCAAGCCGGCACTGGCGATCGCTCGCAGCGGTGCCGTGGTCAAGGTCGACCGTGGTGGCGAAGCGCGCTATCTGCTGAGCGTGGATGCCGTGTTGAACGTGGAACCTGGCCAGAAGGTCTCGCCCGGCGACGTGCTGGCGCGTATCCCGCTGGAAAGCGCCAAGACCAAGGACATCACCGGCGGTCTGCCGCGTGTGGCCGAGCTGTTCGAAGCCCGTCGTCCCAAGGATCACGCCATCATCGCCGAGATCGACGGCATCATTGGTTTTGGCCGCGACTACAAGAACAAGCGTCGCGTCATCATCAAGCCGCATAACGAAGGCGAAGAGTCGGTCGAGTACCTGATCCCGAAGGGCAAGCCATTCCATCTGCAGGAAGGCGACACCATCGAGAAGGGCGAATACATCCTCGACGGCAATCCGGCTCCGCATGACATTCTGGCAATCAAGGGCGTGGAAGAGCTTGCTCGTTACCTCGTCAATGAAATCCAGGAGGTCTACCGGCTCCAGGGCGTGCTGATCAACGACAAGCATATCGAGGTGATCGTTCGCCAGATGCTGCAGAAGGTCGAGATCGTGGATCCAGGTGATACCGGTCTGCTCAAGGACGAGCAGCTCGACAAGCTGGACTTCGACGAGCTCAACGACCAGTTGGTCGCCGATGGCAAGAAGCCGGCAACGGCCAATCCGGTGCTGCTCGGCATCACCAAGGCGTCGCTGCAGACCCGCTCGTTCGTGTCGGCTGCTTCGTTCCAGGAAACCACCCGCGTCCTTACGGAAGCGGCGGTTTCCGGCAAGGCCGATCTGCTCGAAGGCCTCAAGGAGAACGTCATCGTGGGTCGCCTGATCCCAGCCGGTACCGGCGCGGGCATCACTTCGGCCAAGCTGATCGCCGCCAAGCGCGACGAGCTGATCCTCGACGAACGCCGCCGCCAGGCCAACACCGCCGCGATCCCGTCGCCGCGCGTGTTCGACAAGCCGGTGGAAACGCCAGCCGAGTAAGCTCGGATCGCATCGAGAAGTTTAGGGAAGGGGGCCGCTAGGCTCCCTTTCTTTTTGCGCGGTCGGCGGGTCTGCCAACTGACGCAAAACCGTAACGGCAGTGCAATCAGACTGTAGGCGGACCGACACATTGGCTGGGTAGGGAAGGCGGGTTCAATTTACCTTCCGGAGAAGTCATGTTCCGTTCCCTCCTTCTGGCTGGGGTCAGCCTGTTTGGCCTCATGGCCACTGCCAATGCCCAGGACGTCCCGAAATTTGAGGCCGTGCTGAAGGCTCACGCCCAGCAGCCGGGCGCGACCTTCGTCGAAGCGCCCGCCGATGCGCCCGCCGAGTTTCAGATGTCGGGCCGTTTCACCTCGGGCACCCGCGTCGAGACGCTGGAAGAATTCAAAGATGCCAAGACCGGCATCGGCATGCCGTTCAAGGGCCAGGCCCTGCAGGGTTTTTCCGGCATCCGCTCGCTCGGCGATGGCCGCTTCGTCGTGCTGACCGACAATGGTTTCGGCGCCAAGGCCAACTCGGCTGACTCGCTACTGATGTTCAACACTCTCAAGGTTGACTGGGCCGGCCACACCGTCGCTCGCGAATCCGGCGTGTTCCTGTCCGATCCGAACCGCGTCGTGCCGTTCCCGATCGTCAATGAAGCCACCGACACCCGCTACCTGACCGGCGCCGATTTCGACGTCGAGTCGATCCAGCCCGTCGGCGACAGCTACTATTTCGGCGACGAATTCGGCCCCTGGCTGATCAAGACCGACGCCAAGGGCGTCGTCACCAACGTCTACAAGACCCAGATCGGCGACCTCGTCTACAAGGGGCCGGACAACCAGACCGTGTCCACTCCGAACCCTGGTGCTGAACTGACCGGCGTCGTCACCCAGCGTTCGGGTGGCTTTGAGGGTATGGCTCAGTCGCCCGATGGCAAGACGCTTTATCCGCTGCTCGAAAAGACTTTCTGGGATGCCGACAAGAAGGCGTTCGAGTTGATCGACGGCAAGCCTGCGATCCGTATGCTGCAGTTTGATGTCGCGACCGGCGCCTTTGCCGACAAGGTTCGCTACTATCCGCTGGAAGACGCTCCGAACTCGATCGGCGACTTCAACATGATCGACGACCACCGTGCGCTGGTTATCGAGCGTGACCAGAACCAGGGCGATGCCCGTGACGGTTGGGCCGCGAAGCCCGCGCTGCTGAAGCGCATTTACCTGATCGACATCGACCAGCTCGATGCCAATGGTGTGGTCAAGAAGCTCGGCTACATTGACCTGCTCGACATCAAGGATCCCGATGGCATCGCGCCGCGTGGCTCCAAGGATGGCGTCTTCACCTTCCCGTTCGACACGATCGAAAACGTCGACCGCGTTGACGAGAACACCATCGTCGTCGCCAACGACAACAACTTCCCCTTCGACGTCAGCCGCGAGCAGGGCAAGCAGGACGACGAGGAATTCATGATCCTCGACGTGACCGATCTCCTCAAAGCCAAATAACCAAACCAGGTGTGCGGGGAAGGGGCCTTCGGGCCCCTTTTTCCTTGGATGTGAGAGACGGCAATAAAAAAGGGGCCCCATTGGGCCCCTTTGGATTCGATGGCAGGCTGGCTTACTTCTTGAAGCCGACGTGATCGGCGAACTGGCCGACGACCAGGGTCCAGAGACCAATCTGCGAATCGAGGTATTCAGCGCTGACGCCCTTGACCATATCCAGGTCCATCTCGACGACGGCGTCCTTGTCCTGGTCGAGATAGGCGCGGCTGAAACGCTTGTTCATGTTCCAGTCGTTGATCACTTCGAACTTCGGCTTCAGGTCGAGGAAGCCGAGGTAGAAGTTCAGGTCCTCGCAATTCTTGTTGTCGGTGCAATTGCGGAAATAGATCTGGTAGGTGATTCCATCGACCTTGCCGGTGATCTGCGGATCGCCATTGCTCTGGGCCGTCAGCGTCGCCGAGCCGTAGCCGCGCGCCGCGTTGAGAATCTCATCGGTATTGGCTGCAGTCAGCGACTGGGCCTGGGCCGAAATCGTCAAGGCAAGCGCCAGGGCGCCGCCAGCAAACATGGCATTCAATTTCATCTGCATTCCCTCTCGTGAGTCGTCAGGCGTGGCCGGAAAGGCCCGTGCGCGTCCCCGCACCCGGTTCTACACGTTTCCTCAGAAGGGGAGAAGTACGGCGCAAATCAATTGTGCGGGCGTAACTGCGCGCAGAAGCGCTATGCTACGGGCATTAAGAGGCGCGAAACGAATACGCTACCAAAGCATATCCGGCATGCAGTTTTTCGCGAAAGAATCCTTGACGCATGCAGACATCGGCACTAAACAGCCCATACCTAAGCAGTCGGTCGTGAATGTCGCTTCGGGTACCTGCCATCTTGTGCGGGCATCCAGGACACTCAAACACACTGGTGGGTAGATAGACGAAGCAAATCCTTGTGCGCATGAACGTGGTCCTTTCGGGCTACGGTCCGCTGCAATTAAGGCGCCGCCGTTCCCCTAACCGGGTCGGATGAGCGCCGTTTTGGTTTGCTGCGTTGTGATCGAAACGATTTGGACGATGGAAAGAGCTCAATGCCCACCATTAATCAGCTGATCCGCAAACCACGCGCCAGCAAGCCAAAGCGGAACAAAGTTCCGGCGATGGAAGCCAACCCGCAGAAGCGCGGCGTTTGCTCACGTGTCTACACGACCACTCCGAAAAAGCCGAACTCGGCTCTGCGTAAGGTTGCCAAGGTTCGCCTGACCAACTCCCGCGAAGTGATCTCGTATATCCCGGGCGAAGGCCACAACCTGCAGGAGCACTCCGTTGTGCTCATTCGCGGCGGTCGTGTTCGCGACCTTCCGGGCGTTCGTTACCACGTGCTCCGCGGTGTCCTTGACACGCAGAGCGTGAAGGACCGCAAGCAGCGCCGTTCGAAGTACGGCGCGAAGCGTCCGAAATAAGGAGATAGAGTCATGTCCCGTCGCCATAGCGCAGAGAAGCGTGATGTTATTCCTGATCCCAAGTTCGGCGATCTGGTTGTCACCAAGTTCATGAACTCCTTGATGAAGGACGGCAAGAAGTCGGCCGCCGAAGGCATCGTTTACGGTGCGTTCGAAATCGTCGAGTCCAAGACCAAGCAGGACCCCATCGTGGCGTTCCACACCGCACTCGACAACATCCGCCCGTCGGTTGAAGTCCGGTCGCGTCGTGTTGGCGGCGCCACCTATCAGGTTCCGGTTGAAGTCCGTACCGATCGTCAGCAGGCCTTGGCCATTCGCTGGCTGATCGACAGTGCCCGCAAGCGCGGCGAGAACACGATGCGCGAGCGTCTGTCCGGCGAGCTTATGGATGCGGTCAACGGTCGCGGCCAGGCCGTCAAGAAGCGCGAAGATACGCACCGTATGGCTGACGCCAACCGTGCCTTCTCGCACTACCGCTGGTAGGAGCTTACAATGGCACGCGAATACCCGATCAATCTGTATCGCAATTTCGGCATCATGGCTCACATCGATGCTGGCAAGACGACCACGACCGAACGCATCCTCTACTATACCGGCAAGTCCCATAAGATCGGCGAAGTCCACGACGGTGCCGCGACCATGGACTGGATGGAGCAGGAGCAGGAACGCGGCATCACGATCACGTCCGCTGCCACCACCACGTTCTGGAAAGACCGTGATGGCGTCACGCACCGCTTCAACATCATCGACACCCCCGGCCACGTGGACTTCACCATTGAAGTCGAGCGTTCGCTGCGTGTGCTCGACGGTGCCGTCGCACTGCTGGATGCCAATGCCGGTGTCGAGCCGCAGACTGAAACCGTGTGGCGCCAGGCCGACAAGTACAACGTTCCGCGTCTGATCTTCGTCAACAAGATGGACAAGATCGGTGCCGATTTCTATCGCTGCGTCGAGATGGTCGGCACCCGCCTGGGCGCCAAGGCCGTTCCCGTGCAGCTGCCGATCGGCGCTGAGAATGACTTCAAGGGCGTCGTCGATCTGATCGAGATGAACGCACTGATCTGGCACAATGAAGAACTGGGTGCTGCCTGGGACGTCGTTGAGATCCCTGATGACCTCAAGGAATCGGCCAAGAAGTATCGCGAAGCCATGATCGAAGCCGCCGTCGAACTCGACGACAGCGCGATGGAATCGTACCTGAACGGCGATATGCCCGACAATGCAACGATCCGTCGTCTGCTGCGTCGCGGTGCGATCGACGCCAAGTTCTTCCTGGTGTTCGCCGGTTCGGCCTTCAAGAACAAGGGCGTACAGCCTTTGCTTGACGGCGTTATCGATTACTTGCCGTCGCCTGCCGACGTTCCTGCTATCCAGGGCATCGACGCCCGCACCGAGGCTCCGATCGAGCGTCATGCGGACGACAGCGAGCCGCTGGCCATGCTGGCGTTCAAGATCGCCAACGACCCGCACATGGGTACGCTGACGTTCTGCCGCATCTACTCGGGCAAGCTCGAGCAGGGCATGATGATCGAGAACACGGTCAAGGAAAAGCGCGAGCGCGTTGGTCGTCTGTTCCAGATGCATGCCAATAGCCGCGAGCAGATCACGGAAGCCTTCGCTGGTGACATCGTCGCCATCGTGGGTCTCAAGGACACCACCACTGGCGACACCCTGTGTGCCTCCAATGCGCAGGTTATCCTTGAACGCATGATCTTCCCTGAGCCGGTTATCGACATCTCGGTGGAACCGAAGTCCAAGGCCGATCAGGAAAAGATGGGCCTCGCGCTCAACCGCCTGGCTGCTGAAGATCCGTCGTTCCGCGTCAAGACCGACGAAGAATCCGGCCAGACCATCATTTCGGGCATGGGCGAACTTCACCTGGACATTCTCGTCGACCGCATGCGTCGCGAGTTCAAGGTGGAAGCCAATATCGGTCAGCCGCAGGTGGCTTACCGCGAGACGATCACCAAGTCTGCCAATGTGGATTATACCCACAAGAAGCAGTCGGGTGGTTCGGGCCAGTTCGCTCGCGTCAAGCTGTCGGTCGAGCCGGGCGAAGTCGCCTCGGGTCTGACTTTCGTGAATGCCGTCGTCGGCGGTTCGGTGCCCAAGGAATATATCCCGGGCGTTGAAAAGGGCGTGAAGTCGGTCATGTCGTCTGGTCCGTTGATCGGGTTCCCGATCGTGGACGTCAAGGTGACGTTGACTGAAGGCGCGTACCACGACGTCGACTCCTCGGTTCTGGCCTTCGAAATCGCCGGTCGTGCAGGCTTCAATGAAGCCCTGCGCAAGGCGTCCCCGAAGATCCTCGAGCCGATCATGAAGGTTGAAGTTGTCACGCCAGAAGACTACATGGGCGACGTTATCGGCGATCTGAATTCACGACGCGGACAGATTCACGGCACTGAAAGCCGTGGTGTGCTCCAGGTTGTGGATGCTTATGTCCCGCTCGCGAACATGTTCGGCTACGTGAACTCTCTGCGCTCGATGAGCCAGGGCCGTGCACAGTATTCGATGACGTTCGATCACTACGAGCAGGTTCCGCAGGCTGTCGCCGACGAAGTCCAGGCCAAGTACGCCTAATAACAAACGAAACTCAAGGTTGGCCGAACGGCTAACGAATACGGAGAGAAGCGATGGGCAAGGAAAAGTTTTCCCGCAATAAGCCTCACTGCAATATCGGCACCATTGGTCACGTTGACCATGGCAAGACCTCGCTGACCGCAGCGATTACCAAGGTTTTGGCTGAGACTGGTGGCGCGACCTTCAAGGCGTACGACCAGATCGACGCTGCGCCGGAAGAAAAGGCACGCGGCATCACCATCAATACCGCCCACGTCGAGTACGAGACGGCTAACCGTCACTATGCTCACGTCGATTGCCCAGGCCACGCCGACTATGTGAAGAACATGATCACCGGTGCTGCCCAGATGGACGGCGCGATCCTGGTTGTGTCCGCTGCTGACGGCCCGATGCCCCAGACGCGCGAGCACATCCTGCTCGCCTATCAGGTTGGCGTTCCCGCAATGGTCGTGTTCCTGAACAAGTGCGACATGGTTGACGACGCCGAGCTGCTCGAGCTCGTCGAACTCGAAGTTCGCGAACTGCTCACCAGCTACGACTTCCCCGGCGACGATATCCCGATCATCAAGGGCTCGGCTACCGAAGCGCTGAACAACGGCGACAAGAAGCTCGGCCACGACGCGATCGTGGAGCTGATGGCTGCTGTTGACTCGTACATCCCGCAGCCGGAACGTCCGGTTGACCTGCCGTTCCTGCTGCCGATCGAAGACGTGTTCTCGATCTCGGGTCGCGGTACTGTGGTCACCGGCCGTGTCGAACGCGGCATCGTCAAGGTTGGCGAAGAAGTCGAAATCGTCGGCATCAAGGCAACCCAGAAGACCACCGTCACCGGTGTCGAGATGTTCCGCAAGCTGCTCGACTCGGGCCAGGCTGGCGACAACATCGGCGCCCTGATCCGCGGTATCGACCGTACGCAGGTTGAGCGCGGCCAGGTTCTCTGCAAGCCAGGCAGCGTGACCCCGCACACCGACTTCGTTGCTGAGGCCTATATCCTCACCAAGGAAGAAGGCGGCCGTCACACTCCGTTCTTCGGCAACTACCGTCCCCAGTTCTACTTCCGTACCACGGACGTGACGGGCATCGTGACCCTGCCGGAAGGCACGGAAATGGTTATGCCGGGCGACAACATCAACATGAACGTTCAGCTCATCGTTCCGATCGCCATGGAAGAGAAGCTGCGCTTCGCTATCCGTGAAGGTGGCCGTACCGTCGGCGCCGGCGTCGTGGCGAAGATCCTCAAATAAGAAGCGAATGATTTCGTGGCGCGCGAGTTGCGCGCGCCACGGTCCATTGTTGTCAGGATAACAAGATGAACGGTCAAAATATTCGCATCCGCCTCAAGGCGTTTGACCATCGCGTCCTCGACGCATCCACGCGTGAGATCGTGCAGACGGCCAAGCGTACGGGTGCTCAGGTTCGCGGTCCGATCCCGCTGCCGACGCGAATTGAGAAGTTTACCGTCAACCGCTCGCCGCACATCGACAAGAAGGCGCGTGAGCAGTTCGAGATCCGGACCCACAAGCGTCTCCTGGACATTGTGGATCCGACCCCTCAGACGGTTGATGCACTGATGAAGCTCGATCTTGCCGCCGGCGTCGACGTCGAAATCAAGCTCTAAAGTCACGGATTTCCGCGCTGACCAAATAACAGGGTCCTCTTGAGAACCAATGACCCGGTTCAGCGCTAAACAAGAAGGTACTAACCGATGCGTTCTGGTTTGATCGCACAGAAGCTGGGCATGACCCGCATATTCACCGATGACGGCGCACATGTGCCCGTTACGGTGCTCGGGCTGCAGAACTGCCAGGTGGTAGGCCAGCGGACGTCGGAAAAAGATGGCTATGTCGCGCTCCAGTTGGGCGCCGGACAGGCCAAGGTGAAGAACACGACCAAGGCAGAACGCGGCCAGTTCGCCGTTGCCAAGGTCGAGCCCAAGCGCCACGTCGCTGAATTCCGCGTCGATGCCGAAAACCTCATCGAGGTTGGCGCGACGCTGCAGGCTGACCATTTCGTCGAAGGCCAGCTGGTGGATGTCACCGGCACTTCGATCGGTAAGGGTTTCGCTGGCGGTATGAAGCGCTGGAACTTCGGTGGTCTTCGTGCCACCCACGGCGTGTCGGTGTCTCACCGTTCGATCGGTTCGACCGGTGGCCGTCAGGACCCGGGCAAGACCTTCAAGAACAAGAAGATGCCTGGTCACATGGGTGATCGTCGCATCACCACGCAGAACCTGACGGTCGTCAAGACCGACGTGGAACGCGGTCTGATCATGATCCAGGGTGCGGTTCCCGGTGCCAAGGGCGCCTGGATCCAGATCAAGGATGCCGTCAAGAAGCCTGCTCCCAAGAATGCTGCCTTCCCAGGCTCGTTCAAGGCCGCTGCTGACGTTGCGGAAGGGGCTGAATAATGGAACTCCAGATCACTACTCTGGACGGCAAATCTAACGGTACCGTGACACTCGCAGACGACGTGTTCGGCCTGGAAGTGCGTCAGGACATCCTGCACCGCATGGTCCGCTACCAGCAGCTTAAGGCGATGGCCGGCACGCACGATGTCAAAAATCGTTCGGAAGGCGTTCGCACCGGCAAGAAGTTCAAGAAGCAGAAGGGTGGCGGCGCTCGTCACGGCGATCGCAAGGCTCCGCAGTTCCGTGGTGGTGGCCGTGCATTCGGTCCGACCCCGCGTAGCCACGCGATCGATCTGCCCAAGAAGGTCCGTGCCCTGGCGCTCAAGCATGCCCTGTCGGCCAAGGCCGCAGCCGGCGAGCTGATCGTGCTGGACAGCGTCATCACCAAGGCTCCGAAGACTGCGGCTCTGCGCATCACCTTCGGCAAGCTGGACTGGATGAACGCGCTGATCATCGATGGTGCGACTGTCGACCAGAACTTCGCTCTGGCCGCCCGCAACATTCCGCATATCGACGTGCTCCCGATCCAGGGCATCAACGTTGTTGATATCCTGCGCCGTCAGAAGCTCGTCCTGACCAAGGCAGCGCTCGAAGCGCTGGAAGCGAGGTTCGCATGAACAAGCTCAGCGCTTATGACGTGATCCGCAATCCCGTCGTGACTGAAAAGTCCACGATGGCTTCGGAAGCCAACCAGGTCGTGTTCGATGTTGCCATCGATGCGAACAAGACTGAGATCAAGGCCGCCGTTGAGCAGCTGTTCTCGGTCAAGGTCAAGGCAGTGAACACCCTGGTCCGCAAGGGCAAGGTGAAGCGCTTCCGCGGCAAGATCGGCGTCCGCAATGACGTCAAGAAGGCTATCGTTACCCTCGTCGACGGCCAGTCGATCGATATTTCGACCGGCCTCTAAGGGAATAGAGACAAAAAATGGCTCTTAAAACTTACAACCCAACTTCCGAAGGCCGCCGCCAGCTGGTGACGACCGATCGGAGCGAACTCTGGAAGGGGGCCCCGGTCAAGACTTTGACCCAGGGTCTTTCGAAGTCCGGCGGCCGTAACAACCGTGGTCGTATCACTGCGTTCCATCGTGGTGGCGGTCATAAGCGGACCTACCGCATTATCGACTTCAAGCGCGTCAAGTTCGACGTCGTCGGGACCATCGAGCGCCTGGAATACGATCCCAACCGTACGGCTTGGATCGCCCTGGTGATCTATCCCGATGGCGAGAAGGCCTACATCGTTGCTCCCCAGCGCCTCGGCGCCGGTGACAAGGTGATCTCGTCGATGCAGACCGTCGACGTGAAGCCGGGCAATGCGATGCCGCTGGAGCGCATGCCGGTCGGTACGATCGTGCACAATATCGAGCTGAAGCCCCGCAAGGGTGGCCAGGTCGCCCGTTCGGCTGGCGCTTATGCCCAGTATGTCGGTCGCGACCAGGGTTGGGCGATCCTTCGCCTGAACTCGGGCGAACAGCGCCGCGTCCATGGTTCGTGCCTCGCCACCGTTGGCGCTGTGTCGAACCAGGATCACTCCAATACGTCGCTCGGCAAGGCCGGTCGTTCGCGCTGGCTCGGCCGGAAGCCGGTCAACCGCGGTGTGACCATGAACCCGATCGATCACCCGCATGGTGGTGGTGAAGGCCGTACCTCGGGTGGCCGTCATCCGGTTACTCCTTGGGGTAAGCCGACCAAGGGCAAGAAGACCCGCAGCAACAAGGCGACGGACAAGTTTATCGTTCGCTCGCGTCACGTGAAGAAGGGCAGGTAAGCCATGACCCGTTCAATCTGGAAGGGCCCGTTCGTCGACGGCTACATGCTCAAGAAGGCCGAAAAGGCCTTGGCATCTGGCCGCAATGACGTGGTCAAGATCTGGAGCCGCCGTTCGACGGTTCTGCCACAGTTCGTTGGCATCACCTTCGGCGTTCACAATGGCCACAAGCATATCCCGGTCAACGTGACCGAAGACATGATCGGCCACAAGTTCGGCGAATTCGCACCGACCCGTACGTATTACGGTCATGCGGCCGACAAGAAGGCCAAGAGGAAGTAACATGGGCAAGCCAAAAACCCAGCGCGCGCTTGCGGACAACGAAGCCAAGGCTGTGCTGCGCATGCTGCGCATCAGCCCACAGAAGCTCAACCTTCTGGCTCAGCTGATCCGTGGCAAGAAGGTCGAGAAGGCTCTGGCCGAACTCGAATTCAGCCACAAGCGTATCTCTGGCCAGGTCAAGAAGGTGCTGGAAAGCGCTATCGCCAATGCCGAAAACAACCATGGGCTCGACACTGATGCCCTGGTCGTTGCTGAAGCTTTCGTGGGCAATTCGCTCGTGATGAAGCGCTTCATGGCACGCGGTCGCGGTCGTTCCTCGCAGATCCAGAAGCCGTTCGCGCATCTGACGATCATTCTCCGTCAAGTTGAGGAGGCCGCATAATGGGTCAGAAGATCAATCCAATCGGTTTTCGCCTCGGCATCAACCGCACTTGGGATTCCCGTTGGTACGCCAACAAGGGCGAGTATGGTAACCTGCTTCAGGAAGACCTGAAGATCCGCACCATGCTGCTCGAAGACCTGAAGGCCGCCGCGGTCTCCAAGATCGTCATCGAGCGCCCGCACCGCAAGTGCCGCGTGTCGATCCACACTGCCCGTCCGGGCATCGTGATCGGCAAGAAGGGCGCTGACATCGACAAGATCCGCGCCAAGGTGAAGAAGTTCACCGACAGCGAAGTGCACA
>NZ_JAQGJV010000026.1 GCF_028290435.1 Devosia sp.
GGCTGCCGGGGCGGTCATGTAGCCGCAGTTGGCGACGTGGGCACCGCCGCCGGAGCGATTGGCCATCAGATAATAGGTGCCCAGGATGACGCCCTCGTCTTCGGCGACGAAGACTTCGTGGGCGGGGTCAAACCAATAGGCGAGCGTTTCCTCGTCCGTCAGATCAAGGTCGACCGCATAGGTTTCGCCCGCGCGGAGGACCGGCGCAACGATAGCGAGGATGGCGGCACGGTCGGCCTCAGCGGCGGGGCGAATTTGCATTGGGGTCATCCGGGATGCCATCGCCGTCCTCGTCGGGGAAAGGGATATCGATCTGACCAGGCGGGCTCATATCCGGGCGCATGGGTTTGTTGGCAATGCTGGGGCGATGCGCCAGATCGAACTTGAAGGCCGCGACAACGAAAATCACCAAAGCCAGGACCACCGAGGCGGCGGCGGCAACGAAGGGTGCGCCGGGGAAGTAGCCAGGCGAATCTTCCGCATAGGTGAAATAGGAGAAAATCTGGGTCGCGGCGAGTGGGCCGATAATGGTGGCCAGCGAATTGGCGGCGTTGACGGCGCCCTGTAGCTCGCCCTGGGTATTGTCGGGCACTTGGCGCGACAGCACCCCATTGATTGCGGGGGCGGCAAGGCCGCTGACGGCGCCGATCATAATGAAGAGATAGAGGTAATAGACTTCGCTGGTGAAGGCGACGCCGGCAAAGGCGGCGATGGCGGCCAGCAGGCCGAGGATGACGACCGGGGTTTCCCCGAGGCGCTTGACGAAGGGGCCGACGAGGAAAGCCTGGCAGATGGCGAAGCCGACGCCGAACGCACCGAGCGAGCGGCCGATATTGGAGGAGGTGAAATGGAACACCTCGACGGTGAAATAGCTGAACACCGAGGGCAGGGCCTGAGCGGCCAGTGAGAAGGCGAACAGCACCCCGAGCAACCAAAGCACAATGGGATATTTCCGCAGCGCGATCACGGCGCCGAAGGGATTGGCGCGGCGGATATCGAACTTGCGGCGATTGGCCTTGGGCAGGCTTTCGGGCAGCACGAAGAGCCCGAACAACAGGTTGGCGAAGGCAAGGCCGGCGGCGGCAAAGAAGGGCGCGCGGGGCCCGAGCTCGCCCAATTCGCCGCCGATGACCGGGCCGATGATGAAGCCGAGCCCGAAGGCGGCGCCGATCAGGCCGAAGCGGTGCGTGCGCTTATGGGGCGGGGTGATATCGGCCATGTAGGCGGTGGCAGTGGCGACGGCGGCGCCCGCAATGCCGGCGATGATGCGGCTGACGAACAGATACCAGACGACGGGCGCGATGCTCATCATCAGGTAATCAAAGGTCAGGCCGGCCAGCGAACAGAGCAGCACTGGGCGGCGGCCATAGCGGTCGGACAGGTTTCCGAGGACCGGCGAGAATACGAACTGCATGAAGGCATAGGCGAACACCAGATAGCCACCAATGACCGCAGCCTGAGCCACGCCGCCACCGGTCAACTCTTCCAGCAATTCGGGCAGGACGGGCACGATGATGCCGACGCCGACCATATCGAGCAGAATGGTGATCAGGATACAGGCGAGGGTCAGTCGTGAGCGTGTGGCGGCTTGCATAGAGTGGTCGCTACCCTTTCAATCTGTCGCGCAGTTGACACAGCCGGACCTGCCAAAGCAAGGCCGCAGGGTGGTTTGTGTGCTGCACGACTTGCTTTTGAAGGGCGGATTTCGGCTGACAATCAAGGGCTTGAGGTGCGGAGGCGAGAGATTGATTCAGCTCGAAGTGGGGAATTTGTCGCGCATTGCGGTGGCGGCGTCATAGCCGTAGAGCCAGTCGAGCCGCTTGAGGTGAGCACGTCCGCCCTGGGCCGCGATGACCAGATTGCGCGCGGTGCTGAGCGGCCATTTCATGTGGAAAATGGCGCCATTGGTGTGTGAGAGATTGGCGACGCGCTCGACGCGGGGGCGGCGCAGGGCCGCAAATTTGGCGAAGGCGGCCTCGGCATTGGGGTTGGCGATGAGCAGTGGGGCCAGGATCGCCGCGTCCTCGATGCCCATGGCGGCGCCCTGTGCCTGGAAGGGCTCCATGGCATGGGCCGCGTCGCCGATGAGGCCGATGTTACCGCGATGCCAGTGCGCGGTTTGCACGGTGTAAAGTGGCCAAGGCGTCCAGGACGTGCCGGCTGCGGCCAGAATCACGTCGAGGCGCGGGCTGCGGCGGAGAGACTTGGGCAGCGCCAGCTTTGCGTGGTCGGAGCGAGACGTCGGGCCCTTGGCGAAGAGCGCGATATTGACCTGCCGGCGATGGGGCAGCGGGTAGCAGACCATGTGGTAGGCGGGCGCAAAGAATACCGAAACCCGGTCGAGTGTCACCTGTCCGGCCATGGCATCGAAGGGGAGCAGGGTGCGCCAGGCGGCGCGGCCGCGATAATCGGCGGCCGGGCCATCGAGCAGGCTGGTGCGGGTGGTGGAATGAACGCCATCGGCGCCGATCAGCGCATCGGCCCGGCCGGTACGGGACTGGCCGCTGGCGTCCTCAATTGTGACGGACACGCCGCGGTCGTTGGGGACCGCAGTCCAGGCGCGGACGCCGAACAGCATGTCGATATTGGCGAAGCGGCGGCAGGCCTTGTAGAGCGCGTCGGCGAGATCGGCGCGGTGCATGACAGCATAGGGCGCGCCGAATTTTTCGCGAATGGCGGCGCCGAGCTCGAGAGTGACGAGGGGAACGGGGCGGCGATAGGGGTAGATATCGATGCCGGAGGGCTCGAGACTATGGGCGGCCAGTGCCGCGTCGAGGCCGAGGTCGTTCAGCACATGGCGGGCATTGGGGCTGATCTGCAGGCCGGCGCCGAACTCGGACAGGACCGGGCTGCGTTCGAGCACCACGACATGGGCGCCGAATTTGGCGAGCGCCAAAGCGAGGGTGAGGCCGGAAATCCCGGCCCCGACTATGTAATAGATGCGGCCGGAGCCGGGCATATTCATTAGCTAGGCGGCGTCGGCCTGGAAGACGGCGGACAGCGGGTTGGCGGTACCAGCGGCGAGGCGGGAATTGAACACGAAATGGGTCGAGCAATAGGGGCAGACCGCTTCGTTGTCCTTGCCCATGTCAATGTAGATATGGGGGTGGTCGAACGGGGGCAGGGCGCCGACGCACTGGAATTCCTTGGAGCCCACCTCGATCTGGCGAAGGCCCTCGGTATTGTGGAAATGGGGCGTTGTGCCGTGAGCCATGGTGCAGACCTGCGCAGATGGAATGATTTGCGCCGGACCATAGCTAAGTGGGGGAAGATTTGGAAGGGTGGCGATGCCTGATGCATTACTACTCCTTTCTGTCCTTCCCGCGGACTTGATCCGCCGGGCGCTCTCGACGGACGCGTAGCTTGGGGGCGTGGTGGGGGCCCGCGGGTCAGGCCCGCGGGAAGGATGGTGGGTGGGCGAGAGTGGGGTTCCGCAGCGGCGTCTGACGTTCTAAAAGCCGATGCATCACTTCATGAGGTTCTTGCCTTGCCAACATTCCAGTCCGATGGCCTGACCCTGGCTTATGAAGTCTTCGGCGAAGGCCTGCCCATCCTCTGCATTCATGGCTTTGCGTCGAGCGGCAAAGTGAACTGGATCGACACAGGGTGGGTGGAGACGCTGACGGGGGCTGGCTACCAGGCGATCCTGATCGATAATCGCGGACATGGGACTTCGGACAAGCCCTATGATCCGGAGCGCTATTATCCGCAGGATATGGCGCGGGATGCGGTGCGGTTGCTGGACCATCTGGAAATCGCGCGGGCGGCGCTGCTGGGCTATTCCATGGGAGCGCGGATTGCGGCGTTTGCAGCGTTTCAGGATGAAGAACGGGTCGCCTGCGCCGTGTTCGGCGGCATGGGGATCAACCTCATCAACGGGCTGAGCGATGGCAATGACATCATTGCCGGGCTGCGGGCGCCGACGCTGGCGGAGTTGAGCCATCCGACGGCGCGGCAGTTCCGGATTTTTGCCGATCATACCAAGGCTGATCGGGAGGCGCTGGCCGCCTGCATGGAAACGTCGCGCGAGCCGATGGCGCGCTCTGATGTGCGGCGAATCGCGGTTCCGGTGCTGGTGGCGGTCGGCGAGGCCGATACGATGGCCGGGCCGCCCGAGGCGCTGGCGGAGCTTTTGCCCAAGGGCGAAGCCTTCGTCATTCCCAAGCGCGATCACATGCGCGGCACCGGCGATCCCAAGTTCAAGGCGGCGGCGCTGGAATTCTTGAGCAGGAATTTCGTCAGCGTCAGCTGAACGTGAACCAAACGGGTCGTTGGGGCTTTGTTTTGGGGCATGGTATAGCTTATATCGACGGTCTTGAATGTGGGAGTGACGTGCCATGAGCGCGAGCGCCAAAAAATCCGCCAGCGTCCAGTCCATGGATCCCGTATGGGATGCCGTGCGGGCCGGAGCGCGACAGATCATCGCCACAGAGCCCTCGCTGGCCAATCTGGTGATTACGGCCGTCCTCAACCACGAAACCTTCGAGCAGGCGCTGGCGCATCGCATCGCGGCGCGGCTGGACCACGAAGACGTGTCGGCCGATATCATCAGGCAGACTTTTGCCGAAATTATCGCCGATACGCCCAAGATCGGGACCGATGCCCGGGTCGATCTGGCGGCGACGCTGGAGCGCGATCCGGCCTGCCACCGCGCGGTCGAGCCGCTGCTGTATTTCAAGGGCTATCAGGCGATCCAGACGCATCGGTTCGCCCATGCGATGTTCCTGGCCGGTCGGCGCGATTTTGCGCTCTATCTGCAGAGCCGGGCGAGCCAAGTGTTCCAGGTGGATATTAATCCGGCAGTGCGGATCGGCAAGGGCATCATGCTCGATCACGGCACGGGGTTGGTGATCGGCGAGACGGCGGTGGTCGGCGATAATGTCTCGATGTTGCAGGGCATTACCCTGGGCGGCACCGGCAAGGCCGATCAGGATCGTCACCCCAAGATCGGCAATGGCGTGCTGATCGGAGCGGGCGCCAAGGTGCTGGGCAATATCAAAGTGGGCGATTGCTCGCGCATCGGCGCGGGCTCCGTGGTGCTCAAGGAAGTGCCGCCGCGCACCACTGTCGCCGGGGTTCCGGCCAAGGTGATCGGCGAAGCAGGCTGCGCGCAACCGGCACTCGTCATGGACCAGATGATCCTGGTGCACGACCTCGAAACTGCGCCTTCCACCGCTAATTCGGACAGCCCGGGGGTTGCCCCAAGCGCTTGAGGCCCTACATTGCGGCCTTAGCCAACAAACAGGACGCGTGACAGTGAATCAGCCCGAGATCCTCAAGCTGCAGAAATTTCTGCAGGTGAAGTTCAACAACAAGAACATCGACGTGCGGCCCCGCCACAAGCTCAACGATTCGGTGGAAGTGTTCATCGGCGATGAATCGGTCGGTCTCATCCACCTCGACGACGAGGACGGCGACAAGTCGTATATCTTCAACATGTCGATCCTGGACATCGATCTGGAAGACATCGCCTAAGGCACAGGCCTTTGCACTATCTGCCCTCGCGTCAAGCGCGAGGGTGACGACTCAAGGGCTTGATCACCAAGCCCCGATCTGACCCAGCCATTTTTGCATTTCGGAATCGAACTGGCGCCAGGATTGCAAGGTGCTGGCGTCGAAGGCGTAGACCGCGGCAATGCCACTGGGCAGGAAGACGGTCCGCAGGCATTGCACGGGCTCGTCTTTGCGGACAGGTGCTAGGCATTTGGCGACGAATGGATTGGCGGCTAGCGCATCGTACCAGACGCTTTCGCCGGTGAAGCCATCGCCATCGTGCAGCGGCTTGCCGACCAGGCCCGCGACGCCGCTCAGCGTGGCATCATCAAATTGGTGCAGGTAGACGCCATCGAGCAGGATGGCACTCGGGCGGACGCGGCTGCGCGGCAGTAGCGTGACATCGACCGGGATAGCGCTTTCGCCCAGCAGCACGTGCAGGTCGATCTGGTTGACGAAGCCGCCGCGCAATTGCTCGCCGTATCGGAACCAGGACGAGGGGATGGTCAGCTCCTTGCCGGCGACGGCGATGGCGACGGTGGATTTGTCCGCAAGGTTCGGCGGCGCGGTGCGGCTGTTCTTGCCCAGGATATCGACCACATAGGCGGCGCCGACAGCCAACAACAGCACCAAAACGGCAATGCCGGCAAGGTTGAAGCCGAGCGAGCTGGACTGCGGTGCGGCCGCATGAGTGCGCATGACCAGAATTAACCAGTTCAGCCGAGGAGAGGTGACAGGGCATAGAGCCCGCAATATGATTAATGAAGGGTTAACAGCGGCCGATCTCGGCGATCGGGCGGCGGGGAATAGAGCATGACCAAGGAATTGCTGCTGGCAGCTTTCATCATCTCCGTGGGATTGTGCGTGGCGGGGGCCGGGACGCATTTCTATCAGTGGCGGCTACGCCAGCAGGCCATGCTGCGCTATGACGGGGCGACGGTGTTCGCCTCGATGGGAAACCTGGTGATGAGCTTTTTCTGCGGGCCCTACATCATGTTGCAAATGGGCTGGAGCCAGGAGGGCGGGGCATCGGTCAATATGGGTTCGGCGCTGCTGTCGGCGTTGGTCGCCTTTGGCTGGGCTTTTTTGACCGGCCTGCTGATCGTGGGCCTCTACGTGGCCGTTCGCAGCTAGGACTAATCGGTATTCAGCTGATGCTGGCCTGCAAATGCCGGTTTTCTGCGCTTCCGGTCCTCACGTACCAACGTACGCTCCGGTTCTCGAAAACCACCATTTTCGGCTCAGCCTGAGCTGAATCTCGATCGCTCCTCGGTGGTGGTGGCTTAGAGTCACATCGGCGGCATTTTTTCGAATTTCGCTACGGTCGGATCCAGTTGGTCCCAGACATGGCCACGCACGGTGTAGGTCACCATTTGCGGCCGGTATCGGGTTGGATCGTCGAGGCTTGCGGCGTGGATGGTGAAAAGGTCCGGCATAGCCGAGAAGGTCAGGTAGACTGGCGAGCCGCAGGCGGGGCAGAAGCTGCGCGTCTTGGTGTTGCCGCTGTCGCCGATCATGTCCCAATGGGTGGCTTTGCCAGTGAGGGTCACCGCCTGGCGGCTCGGGAAGGTCAGGTAGGATCCGTGGCCGGTGCCGCTCGTGCTCTGGCAGTCGCGGCACTGGCAGTCGTTCATGACAATTGGCTCGGCAGAAATTTCGTAGCGGATCGCGCCGCAGGCGCATCCGCCGGTATAGGGCTGGCTCATGTGCTCGTCCTCAGGCCTGCTCGTCGATGATGGCGGTGAGGCGGGGGACGATCTTTCTCCAGCCTTCGCTCATATTGTTGAAGGCGGTATCGTTCAGCGGCATCACGAAGCCGGAATGGACGAGGCGAACGCGGGTGCCGCGCTCGACCTTCGAGAGAACCCAGGTCACCACCGTATCGAGCCGCGAACCGTAGCCCTGATTGCTTTCGTGACCGCCCTTCCAGGCGTAGACGAAGCGCTCGTTGGGGATCACTTCCAGCACCTGGCATTGAATGACGCCGTCCCAAAGGCCGGCTGGCGTGGTCTGGTAGGTGAAATGCGTACCGGCGACCGGCGCAAAGCCTTTCGGCGCCATCAGCCAGCGCGCTATCAACGCGCCACTGGTCAGCGCATTCCATATGGTCTCGGGCGTATGGGGGAAGATTTCATCGACAACGATGTCCTGCGTGACGGGCTTTAATGCTGCGTCGGTCATGGATCGATTTCCTTGAGAAGAGTGCGGAGATTGGCGAAGCGCTCGCGCCAGAACACGCCGTAATGACTCATCCAATCGACCAGGGGTGCGAGGCCCTCGGGCTCGGCGCGGTAATAGACGTTGCGGCCCTCGGGGCGTTCGGCGACCAGACCGGCCTGTTTGAGGGCCTTGAGGTGTTGGGAAACGGCGCCCTGCGTTACGCCACTGCCGCGCGTCAGTTCGACGACGGTGATTTCGTTGGCGCTAACGATCTGCTCGAACACAGCTCGACGCGTAGGATCGGCAAGGGCGCGCATGACGGCGTTGATGGGGGCGGCTTGGGTCATGACAAACCAATAGCGAACGCTAATTGATGAGTCAATGCTAATTGGTTGGCTAAAACAATGAGGCCAGTTTCGCTTGCGCGGAACTGGCCTCATTCATCAGACCCCTATCAGGGATAGGCTTTTGGCGGGGTCCGGAATTAGTTGGCGGCGGCCACGATGACCGGGCGGTCGTCGATCATGTCGACCCATTTTCCGGCGTCGGCCTGGGACTGGCGCTTGATGTAATGGTAGGGGGTCTCGTTCCAGACGCGCACTTGGCCTTCCTGGTTGTCGAGCACGAGATCGCCGCGGTCGGTGCGCACCATCAGCACGGCATGGCCGTCACCATTGCGCTCGCGCACCACGGCCATCAGCAGGGTGCTGGCGGGCCAGCCGGCGTTGATCAGGTCGCGGCGCTTTTCCAGCGCGATGTCTTCGCAATCGCCGTAGCCGTTGGGATAGGTCCAGAATTCGGAGACGTTGTAGAGTTCCTGGTCGGTGACCGGCACCACGGTCTGATTGACGGTGGCGTTGACGGTGAGCAACTGGCTCCAGCTGGCTTCGTCCAGGTTGACGGCCGGCACGACCACGGCATTGGGGCGGCACTCGTCGCGGTGGCTCTTGCAGAACTCGGCGGCGCCGACAGGAATGGAGGTTGTGACGTCGAGCGTCTGGATAAAAGCGACGTTGGTGGTGTCGAAAGCGTGGGCCGGCGCGATGACCGCTGCCAGAGCCAGAACTGCGCCAATCAGCGCCGCCGGCAGTCCCTTTTGAGTGAATGACATTGTTGATCTCCCTGATGGAGACCAACCTATGGGGGCCGGATTTCGCCGGTCCGAAAACTGCAATGCAGTTTTGATTCAAGTCTTATCGACCGGATTCAGTCGCGATTAACTATGCAGATCAGATGCTTGGGTTGAGAAGCGCAGTTTTGGATTCCGGCTGAGGGCCGGTTCCTTAGTTCATCCGCAGGTTCTGTTGCACCACGGTCAGCATTTCCTGGGCGGAGGCAAATTCGACGGCGACGCCGTTCTGGAAATGGCGGACCACGCGGGCGCGCATGCGGCCCAGGGTGACGGGCGTGCCCATGGCGGGACGGACATCGAGTTCGATGGCGGCGCCGGAGAGCGAGATGTCGATGATTTTGCAATTGTAGCGGCGTCCATCATCGAGCACGACGGTGGAGTGGCGATTGTCGGGCACGACGCGTTCGTGGCGGCGATCCTCGGGCAGGTTGAGGACGTCCTTGTTGGCCAGCCAGGTGAGCTGGGCGGCCATCTTGTCGCGCTTGCGCGGGGAGGCGGCCACTTCCATGAGGAAGCCGCCCTCGACCTGCTCGATGATGGTGCCTTCGATGCGGCCGATATGATCGATATAGGCGATGACGCGTTCGCCGACCACGCCGGAGACCGGCGCGATGACCATGGCTTCGCCGGGCGACATTTCCAGCACCTGGCAGGGAAACTCACGGCGATCGGCCAGCATGTAGCGGCCGAGCACGGAAACCTTTACGCGCTGGAAGCGCACCTTTTCGGCACGCGTCCGCAGGGGGGCGATGAACTGCGGAGATGGAATATCGTCGCTGAGCATGCGCATGACCGATAAAAAGCTGTGACTCTATGATCACGCTATCGGGTTTTGGTTAACGCATGGTTGTGTCTGCCGGCGAGGAAGCGCCGCAAATGCGCTTCAAATTGGCGGCGGCAGGGCAGCAATTTGCTTACTGACGGCCACCATCGATGACCGCGAGGTGGGCATAGCGGCGGGCGGTGCGGCCGAATACCACGGCGGGCATGGCGACAGGGGACGTGTAGCCGATATCGCTGTTGACCGTGGTGGCCACGTCGCTGGCAACATCCTGCATCGCCACGTCGTCTGGCCAGATCAGTCGCAGGCCGGTAATGCGCTGTTCCATGATCGGCTGCACGCCGAGCCAATAGGGCTCGTCCACCGCCGTCATGGCGCCGAGCATGCGGGTATGGGTGGAGCCATTGTGCCGCAGCGGCATCAGGATGGTCTCGAAGCTGGCCTTGGTATTGATGGCCGTGGTGCCCTGGAAGGTCACGAGGGCGACGGCATGATCCTCGGTGACGGCGCGCATCAGGGTATCGAGCGCATCCTTGTCGCGTTCATGCCAAAGGCCGGAGAAGGAGCGGCCCTTGAGTTCGCGCGAATAGGCGGTGCAAAGGTGGGAGCCGGCGAGGCGGAACGAGAATTTTTCGTCTTCATCCAGCTCCAGGATGAAGGTATTGGCCAGGGCTTCGCGAATGCGGGTCGGATCGATATCCTTGCGGTCGGGCGCGCTACGGGCGCCACGGATGCCGTTCCAATATTCGTAGAGCGTCTTGGTGCTCGTCTTTTGCATTCGTCATGACCCAAATGGACTCGCGCTCGACCCCAAAGGGAGCGCTTCCGCCATGGGATGACATTGGCAAAAGGGCGGGGCAAAAGCGCCATTAAAGAATACTTAAGGTTAACGCGGGTGTCCCAATGTGGAAAAGAAGAGGCAGAGCGGCGTGGCGCCTGCGAGTCGGAGCAAAGTGATGAGTGAACAGGGACCACACGCGCCGGGCACGGAAAATGCCAGGGCGGGCGGGCGCGAGCCGGTTTTCCTGCTGCCGGGCGTGATCACCGCGATGATCGGCGTCATGGTCGCGATTCAGGCGGCGTCAACCTTTGTTCTTAACCAGGATGGGTATGGGCAACTGATTTTCTGGTTCGCATTTCTACCCCTGCGAATCCTGGCGGCGCAGGAGAATCTGGCGCTGGCGCTGCCGCTGCTCTGGACGCCATTTACCCATGCGCTGCTGCATGGCGGGTGGGACCATCTGCTGATCAATATGGCTTGGCTGGCGATCTTTGGGACACCGATTGCGCGGCGCTATGGGACGGTGGCGACGCTGGTTCTGTTCTTCGTGGCCTCGGCGGCGGGCGCGGCACTGTTCGCGGCGACAACGCTGTGGAGCGGGGCTTATCTCGTGGGCGCTTCAGGCGGGATCGCTGGGCTGACCGGAGCGGCAGTGCGGTTCATTTTCCAGCCGGTGCTGGTGATGCAAAATCCTGAGACCGGCGAGCGCGTGCCGGTGGGGCGGCGGCTAGCGAGTTTCGCCGACCTGGCCAAGGACACGCGGGCGCGCATGTTCATCCTGATCTGGGTGGTGCTAAACGCCGCGGTGCCGCTGCTGCCGATTTTCACCGGTGCCAATGTGCAGGTGGCGTGGCAGGCGCATCTGGGCGGGTTTTTTGCGGGTATCCTTCTCGTGGGGTTGTTCGAAAGACGTCAGTAAACGTCCTTGGGGTCGAACAGCTTGGGCAGTCCGGTGTCTTCCAGCGTCGCGGTGCCGTCCTTGGTGACGATGCGGCGGTAGAAGCAGGATTTGCGGCCGGTGTGGCAGGCGGCGCCGAGGCCGGTTTGTTCGACCAGCAGGACGACGGCATCCTGGTCGCAATCGACGCGAACTTCGATCACGCGCTGCAACTCGCCGGAGCTTTCGCCCTTTTTCCAGATTTTGCCGCGCGAGCGGGACCAGTAATGCGCGAAGCCGGTTTCCAGCGTCAGCGCCAAGGCCTCGGCATTCATGTGGGCGAGCATCAGCAACTCGTTGCTGCCGGCCTCCATGGTGACGGCGGTGACGAGGCCGTTTGCATCGAAGGCGGGCGCGAGGGCGGCGCCTTCTTCGAGTTCGGCGTGGCTGAGGGTTTTGGCGTCGGCAAAGGTGAGGGTCATGGCGCGGTTTTTATACCGCGCCATGACATTGCGCCAGATCAGGCCTTGAGGCCGAACCAGATTTCGATATCGCCACTGCCTGTGGCCATATCGAAGGCGGGGCCGTAATATTCGAGGAAGGCGACGGGGGCGTCGCTCAGCTCCCGGCCGGCATTGGCGAGCCATTCGGAGGCCGCGCCAATGGTCGAGCGGATGGTTGTGACGTCGCCCCGATGCACGAAACGCGCCCAGTTCAATGCGGGAGTGGTGATGCGCTTGAGCTCGGGCTGAACATCGACGCCTTCGCGTACCTCGACGGCGACGATATAGTCGAAATTGCCGCCTTCTATACCGCAGACTATGCCATAGGCGGCGTCTGAGACGGCCCCCTCGATGTTGCCGATATAGGCCTGAAACTGTTGCCATTGGGCCGGAATACCGGCGGGATTGTTCATCGGATGGCGCTGGGCAAGGCCGGCGAAGTGCATGCGCGAGCGGGTTTCGAAACGGGGCGGCGCGATATCGATCGTTGTGGTGGTATCCATGCGCTGAGGCTCCACGAGTTGGATGGTGTCCAGATTGCGCCGGCGGCGAAGCTCGTCCGGCGTGATGCCGAACTGATCGCCGAAGGCGCGGGTGAATGCCTCGTGCGAGCCGTAGCCGGCATCGAGCGCTACCGACAGGATATCGGGGGCGCCATCCGCCAGTTTCCGTGCTGCTTCGGTGAGCCGCCTGGCCCGCATATACCCTGAGATCGAATAGCCGGTGGCCAGCGGAAAGGCGCGCGACAGGTAGGATTTCGACCGGCCGGTGACTTCCACCAGATCATCCAGCGATACCGGCTCGGTGAGCCGGCTTTCGAGGACCCAGAGCATTTTGGCGACGTCGGACATGGGCAGAACTCGCTTGAGACGCCGATTCTATGCCACGGCGTGAGCCGGTGCATTTGATCGCGCATGCACGGCGAGCCTAACGCGAGTTTAGCGCTTGATCATCGCGAAGAAGCGATCCTGCTCGACGCGGTCTTCGGCGAAGACGCCGGTAAAGCGATGAGTGATGGTGGCGACGCCATGGGCGCGGACGCCGCGCATGGTCATGCACATATGCTCCGCTTCGAGCATGACGGCAACGCCGCGCGGGCCCAGATGCTCATTGAGGGCGTCGATGATTTGAGCTGTGAGGTTTTCCTGAGTCTGAAGGCGGCGTGCGAACACCTCAACGAGCCGCGCGAGCTTGGACAGGCCGACGACGCCGTCGTGGGGCAGATAGGCGATGTGCGCCTTGCCGACGAAGGGCACCATGTGATGCTCACAATGGGAATGGAACGGGATATCGCGCATCAGCACGATATCATCATAGCCGCCAACTTCCTTGAAGATTCGACTGAGGATTTCCTTGGGGTCCTGGTCGTAGCCGGCAAATAGTTCGCCATAGGAGCGGGCGACGCGGGCAGGGGTCTCCAGCAGGCCCTCGCGGCTCGGGTCGTCGCCGGCCCAGGCGATCAGGGTGCGCACGGCCGCCTCTGCCTCAGCCTGGCTGGGACGAAGGCGTGCACGCAGAGCGCCGGACTCGGTCTCGAGGGAGTTTATGCGGGCGTCCATAGCAGCAGGTCCTCAATTGGCGTCAGCGTTGGATACGGGCCGGACGCGAATTTGGACCACAAAGCGACAGCGCGCCCTGACAGTCCGTTTGCGAGCACATATATAGGAGGGGCACGACCCGCCCACAAGAAACAGATTTGTTCGTTTCATGGACCTTAGCGATCTCTATTCCGAAAAAATCCTCGATCTGGCAGCAAACGCCGTGCAGCCAGCGCGGCTCATTGCGCCCGATGCTTCGGCTCGCAAGGTGAGCCGGGTTTGCGGCTCGGTGATCGAGGTAGACTTGGCCGTGCGCGACGGCGTCATCGTCGACTATGGGCATGATATTTCCGCCTGCGCGCTGGGGCAGACCTCGGCGGCAGTGGTGGCCCGAGAGATTGTCGGCACGCCAGTCGAAGAGGTGCGGGCACTGCGGGCGCAGATGCATGCCATGCTCAAGGAGAATGGGGCGCCGCCCGCGGGCAAGTGGAGCGACCTCAAATATCTGGAGCCGGTGCGGGAATACCGGCCTCGGCACACCTCGACGCTGCTGGTGTTCGACGCGATGGTCGAGGCGCTGGATAAAATCGAGTCGGTAGAATCGGTTAGAGCCGCCGGTTGATGGGCAGAGTCATCGATATGATGTGGCGGGTGATCGACTGGCCGTTCAAGCTGGTCGGCGTGCTGCTGATCCAGATTTATCGTTATACGCTTTCGGCTTTCGTGGGGCGAACCTGCCGGCATGCGCCAACCTGCTCGGAATATACGCGAGACGCCATCTGGCAGCACGGGTTCTGGCCCGGCGGCTGGATGGGGCTGGCGCGGGTGGTGCGATGCAGGCCGGGCGGTACACATGGTTATGATCCGGTGCCCGTGGTTGTGCCAGAGCGGGCGCACTGGTTTGCGCCATGGACCTATGGAAGCTGGAAATAAAATCCAGTCGTGCTAGACAAGCCGCCTTGCAGCGAAGGTCGCTGCATCTATCCAATTTCTGGAGATGTGAAAAATGACGATCAAGGTGACGTTCCCCGACGGTGCGGCTCGCGACTATGCGCGTGGCACCACCGGGACCACCGTGGTCGAAGGCATCTCCAAGAGCCTGGCCAAGAAGACGGTGGCAATGCGCTGGAACGGCGTGCTCAGCGATCTGTCTGACGCGCTGGAAGCCGACGGCAAAATCGAATTCGTGACGCGCGATAGCGGGTCGGCGGATGTGCTGGAACTGATCCGGCACGACACGGCGCACGTGCTTGCCGAAGCGGTGCAGGAGCTGTGGCCAACGACACAGGTGACGATCGGGCCGGTGATCGAGAACGGCTTCTACTACGACTTCAAGCGGGACGAGCCGTTCAGCGAAGACGATTTCCCGGCCATCGAGAAGAAGATGGCCGAGATTATCGATCGCGGTGCGGCGTTTACCAAGGAAATCTGGAGCCGCGATCAGGCCAAGGCATTCTTCAATACGCGCGGCGAGAACTTCAAGGTCGAGCTGGTCGATGCCATTCCGGCTGACCAGTCGCTCAAGATGTACAAGCAGGGCCAGTGGATCGACCTGTGCCGTGGGCCGCATATGCGTACGGTCAAGGATATCGGCAATGCGTTCAAGCTGACCAAGGTGGCTGGCGCCTATTGGCGTGGCGATAGCAATAATCCGGTGCTGAGCCGGATTTACGGCACCGCCTTTGCCACCAAGGAAGAGCTGGACGCGTATCTGCACATGATTGCAGAGGCGGAGAAGCGCGATCACCGCAAGATCGGGCAGGAGATGGACCTGTACCATTTCCAGCCGGAAGCGCAGGGATCGGTGTTCTGGCATCCCAAGGGCTACGTGCTCTACAACCAGATGGAGACCTATATCCGTCGCCGGCTGAATTCCTCGGGCTATGTCGAGGTCAAGACGCCGCAACTGATGAGCTCAAAGTTCTGGGAGGCCTCGGGCCACTGGGGCAAGTACCGCGAAAACATGTTCGTGGTGCCTGACGAAGTGCCCGGCACGGAAGAAGAAGGTCCGGTTCTGAGCGGCAAGGGCGAGCTGATGGCGCTCAAGCCGATGAACTGCCCGGCCCATATCCAGATCTTCAACCAGGGCATCAAGAGCTATCGCGATCTGCCGTTGCGGATGGCCGAATTCGGCTGCTGCCATCGCAACGAAGCGCATGGCGCGCTGCACGGGCTGATGCGCGTGCGGCAGATGACCCAGGACGACGCGCATATTTTCTGCCGCGAAGACCAGATCCAGTCCGAGACCGAGCATTTCGTGCATCTGCTCTATTCGGTCTATGCCCATATGGGCTTTTCGGACGTGGTGATTAAGCTCGCCACGCGGCCGGAAAAGTTCGGCGGCACGATCGAGCGCTGGGACGCGGCCGAGAAGGCGCTGGGCGATGCCCTGCGCGCGACCGGCTATGACTTCGAGATCGCCGAGGGCGAGGGCGCCTTCTATGCGCCAAAGCTCGAATTCCACCTCAAGGACGCCATCGGGCGTTCGTGGCAGGTGGGAACGCTGCAGCTCGACTACGTGCTGCCCGAACGTCTCGACGCCACCTATGTGGCCGAGGACGGTTCGCGCAAATACGCCGTAATGCTGCATCGCGCGATCCTGGGCTCGCTGGAGCGGTTCATCGGCATGATGATCGAAAGCTATGCCGGCAAGATGCCGATGTGGCTGGCCCCGGTGCAGGTGGTGGTCGCTACCATCGTGTCGGAAGCCGACGAGACCGCCGAGAAGCTGGTCCGCCAGTTGCGCTCGGCAGGGATCCGGGCGGAGCTCGACGCGCGCAACGAGAAGATCAACTACAAGGTGCGCGAGCACTCGGTGGGCAAGGTGCCGCTGATGTTTGTCGTCGGCAAGCGCGAGGCCGAGGAGGGCACCGTGTCCGTCCGCCGCCTCGGCACCGAAGGGCAGAAAGTCGTGCCGTTCATGGACGCGCTGGTTGAGCTGATGGCGGAAGCGACCCCGCCGGACCTCAAGGCGAAGGCGGCCTGATCCATGCCGCAGCGTCCGTCCAATCGCGAGATTAAGGCGCTTACCCTGCTGGGTGAGGAAAACGCGCTTGGGCCGGGCGACTTCAAGGATATCGGCGAGAAGGTTTTCGCCGGTATGCTCAAAAAAGGCTGGGTGGTCCCCGCAGAGGGACTGCCCGGCAAATACCGCGCGACCATCAAGGGCCTGACGATCCACGAAGGCGAGATCATCTTCGCCGGTCGATACCGGAACTAGATGATGCGATGCCCGATCCGATAGAGATCACACAACGGATCAGCATCGACTCCAGCGAGCTGGAGGAAACCTTCGTGCGCAGCGCCGGACCGGGCGGGCAGAACGTCAACAAGGTGTCGAGCGCAGTGCAACTGCGCTTCGATCTGATGAATTCCCCCAATATTCCCGAGCCAATGAAGCGCCGGGTCGCGGTGCTGGCTGGGCGCAAGCTTACCAAGCAGGGCGTGCTGGTGATCACCGCCAATAGCCATCGCGACCAGCCGATGAACCGCGCCGATGCGCAGGAGCGACTGGTGGCGCTGCTCAAGGAAGGCGCAATAGCGCCGAAATTCCGGGTGGCGACGCGGCCGACTTTGGCTTCGAAAAGGCGGCGTCTTGAGGGGAAATCGATCCGCTCGGTGACCAAGACGATGCGGCGCGATATTCCGGATGGCGATTGATGGATAGTCTGAAATTCGGCACCAGCGGATTGCGTGGTCTCGCGGTTGACCTGCAAGGGCAGTCGGCGCGGCGCTATACGGCGGCGTTCCTGCGGCATCTGGATGGGCTCGGGGCGATCGTGAGCGATAGTGTGTATCTGGCGCGCGATTTCCGGGCGTCGAGCGCGGCAGTTACCGCAGACTGCGCGGCGGCGATCGAGGCGCATGGACTGAGGGCGGTGGATTGCGGGGCATTGCCGACGCCGGCGCTGGCCTTGCATGCCATGGCGGCGCACAGCCCCTCGATCATGATTACCGGCAGCCACATTCCGGCGGATCGGAACGGGCTCAAGTTTTACACGCCCAGCGGCGAGATCGGTAAGGCCGACGAGGCGGGGATTTTGGCGGCGTTGCGGGACGAGGCGATTGCCGATGGGGCGTTGCCGGTCGGTCATGAGCATGTGGCGGCGATCGAGCGCTATGTTGCGCGGTTTGCCAATTTGGTGCCGGCTGGCGCGTTGCGGGGCTGGCGGATCGGGTTGTTCGAGCACTCCACGGTGGCGCGGGATATCCTTGGCGCCATTTTGCATCGGGCTGGCGCGGAAATCGTGCCGCTGGGGCGGGTCGATGGCTTTGTGGCGGTGGATACCGAGGCATTCGGCGATGCGGTGTTCGGGCCGCTCAAGGGGTGGATTGCGTCTGAGCGGCTGGACGCCATTGTTTCTGCGGACGGGGATGGCGACCGGCCGCTGCTGATGGACGGGCAGGGCGCGTTTGTGCGCGGGGATGTGCTGGGACTGTTGGCGGCGCGCTATCTCGGCGCCGATGCGGTGGTGACGCCGGTGACCTCCAATAGCGCGATCGAGAAGACCGGGTTTTTCCCAAGTGTGATCCGCACCAAGGTGGGGTCGCCCTATGTGATCGCTGGTATCGCGGAGGCAATTGCGGGGGGCAGCTCTGTCGTCGTGGGGTTCGAGGCTAATGGCGGAACGTTGCTCGGCACTTCGGCGTCGGTCGGAGGCGGCGAGATTTCGGCATTGCCGACGCGGGATGCGGTACTGCCATTGCTCAGCGCGCTGGGATTGGCGGCGCGGCAGGGTTTGGGCCTAGCGGAGCTGGTGGCGGGACTGCCGCTGCAGTATGCGGCGAGCGACCGGCTTGAACATGTGCCGGGGGAAAAAAGCGCGGCTTTGCTAGGGCGGTTGGCGGCGGATGTGGAATATGCGGCGGCTTTTTTTGCGCCGGACCATGAAATCGAACGGTTGTCGCAAATTGACGGGCTGCAGTTTTGGACGCGGGCGGGGGAGATGGTGCACTTCCGCGCGTCGGGGAATGCGCCTGAACTGCGCTGCTATGTCGAGAGCGGGTCGGAAGCGAGCGCGCGGGCCTTGTTGCAGTGGGGTTTGGCGGCAGCCGTTGGCGCGCTGAAGGCGTTGCCGTGAAAGTATTCGTGACGGGCACAGCCGGGTTCATCGGGTTTCATCTGGCGCGGCGGTTGCTGGCCGATGGGCACAGCGTCACCGGCTATGATGGGATGACGCCGTTCTATGACGAGGGGCTGAAGGCCGGGCGGATGGCGCTGCTGTCGGGGCAGGCGGGCTTTGAGGGCGTGCAGGGCATGCTTGAGGACGCGGCGGGGCTGACCGAGGCGTTGCGGGCCAGTCAGGCCGAGGTCGTGGTTCATTTGGCGGCGCAGGCGGGGGTTCGCTACAGCATCGAGGCGCCGCAGACCTATATTAGCTCCAATCTGGTGGGCACGGCCAACCTGCTGGAGGCGGCGCGGGCGCATCGGCCGCGGCATCTGGTGTTTGCCTCGACCAGCTCGATCTATGGCGGCAATCTGGAGATGCCGTTCGCGGAAACCGATCGCGCCGACAATCCGGTTTCGCTCTATGCCGCCACCAAAAAGGGTGGCGAGGCGATGGTGCATGCCTATGCGCATCTGTGGGGCATCCCCGCGACCAGCATGCGGTTTTTTACCGTTTATGGGCCTTGGGGGCGTCCGGACATGGCGGCGCTCAAGTTCGTACGGGCGATCGAGGCGGGCGAAGCCATCGATGTCTATGGCGAAGGCCAGATGCGGCGCGATTTCACCTATATCGACGATCTGGTCGAGGCCATCGTGCGGGTTATCGGCCGGCCGCCGGTGATGGGCGAAGTGCTGGAGGGCGATACTTTGTCGCCGGTGGCGCCGAGCCGCATCGTCAATCTGGGTGGCGGGCAGCCGCGCGAGCTGATGGATTTCGTCGCGGCCATTGAGGCGGCGCTGGGCAAGAAGGCCAAGCTCAATTTCCTGCCGATGCAGCAGGGCGATGTGGTGGAAACCTATTCGGATGTGTCGCTGCTGCGGCAGTTGATCGGGACGCTGCCGCAGACCTCGGTCGAGGATGGTGCCGCCAAACTCGTGGCTTGGTATCGGCAGTTCTACCGCTAGGGAACTGGCCCCGCCGGAGCGAGGCCAGTCAGTGGCTTACTTCGAGGTTGCAGTGATGTTGGTCTTGGTCAACAGCACGGTGGGGTCCTGTTCGGCGGCCATGAAATCGGCGAGGCCGAGGCCAGCGGGGTCCTTGGCGGTCATTTCGATGGTCAGGTCCTTGGCATCGCCGGTGATGAAGGCGCTGACGGCCTTGCCGACCTTCTGGGCCTCGGCGGCGCCGGCGAGCATGCCCAAAATGGTGCCTTCGGCCAGGCCCGCATAGATCGGACGCATGCTGGCGGCATCGGAGCCCTGTTCGGTGGAAACACGCTTCAGGATGATGTCGGAGAGGCCGGCATCGACCACATTGACCTTCAGATTGTTGATGACGACGCCCATGGCGGCGGCGAGCGACGTGTCCGGATCGATATCGAACAGGGCCTCGGTGGCGTTGCCAATGGTGCCGGCGAGCTTGACGGTCGCGAGGTCGGCGCCGCTGACCGAGACATCCTCGATATTGATGGCGTTTGCCGCCTCATCCCAGGCGGCCTTGACGGCAAAGCCGAGATCGACCGAGGTGATGCCCAGGTCGATCATTTGCTGAAACTGCTCGTCACCGGAATCCTTGGGCACATCGATTGCAATGTTGTCGCCGGTGGTCGAGATATTGGTCGGGATGCCGTTGCGATAGTCGCCCAGTGACAGGTCGAACGCGCCGATATCTGCCTTGATGCGCTCGTCGGTGGCGTCGGGGTTGGGAACGTCCATCTTGAAGCCGTCGAACGAGAACCCGGCAAAGGCAGGGATCAGCGAACGCGCATTGGCATCGAGCCAGGCCTGGTCGATGGCTTCGGGGGCGGCCTCGACAGCGGCTATAGGGCCGCTGAGGTCCATCGCCTTGAAGGCGATATTGGCGATGCTCATTTCACCATCGCCTTCCACGGCGACGCGGAAATTCTGCAGGGCGATTGCCGGGTAGGTGCCGGGGGACATGCCGTCCATGGTCATGCCGCCCATAGCGAAGTCCAGCGGGGTTCCGTCCTCGTTGGTGCCCTTGCAATCGAAGCCACCAAAGGTGACGGGGGAGGATTCGAAGGCGGTGAAGATATCGGCGTACATGTGGAGCGCCTTGCCGATGGTCTCGGGCGAAGGGGTCTCGCCTTCGGCTTCCATCGACTGGGACATTGACATGATATCGGCAAAGGAGAATTTCAGCGGACGGCCCTTGAATTCGGCGGTTTCGACGGCGCCGACATGGCAGGCGACGTCCTTGATATCCATGGTGCCGCCTTCCGCCTTGAAATCGCTATAGAGGGTGGTGAGTTCGGTCTGGCCGGCGGTATCGACCAGGCCATAGATGCGGAGCATGCCGCCGATATCGAAATTGGTCGCCGAGACCGCGCCGAAGTTGCCCGAGACATTTTCATCGGAGCTCAGTTCGACACCACCCAGGGACACGCTGGCGGCGACGCCTTCCTCGACATTGTCGAGAACAACGTCCTTGAAGCTGAACTGCCCGGACTTGGCTTCGCCGTCCACGGTGGAGGTGAAACTGACGGTAATATCGGGAATGGTGATGCTTGTGGCGGTGAGGCCGGCCAGCGCGTCGGCGTTGTCGATCACGTCGCCACTGAAAATGGCGCGTAGCGTAGCGTCATCGACATTAGAGTCGACGGCGTCGAGGTCGGCAATTTCAACCGAGAATTCGGGAGGCGTCGTGACCGCCGGCGTGCTTTGCTCGGCGGGCGCCTTGATCTTTTCCTTGGCGATCGCGGTTCCGGCAGGCAGGGCCACAGTCAGCAGGCAGGCAGCGGCAAAAGCTGCCAGTTTGGGGCGGGACAGGATATCAAAGGTCACGGCTAACTCTCCGGGCTTGTTCGGTGCGCAATTTGTGCCATCGCGCTGTTGCCAGCAATAGGCAAAGAGCGTCGTCGCGCATAGGGTTGGTCAAATGTTAAGGCGCGGCTGGACGCGCGCAAATGCTTGTCAGTCGGGCGGCGGTAAGCAATATAGCCGGCACCAGACGAGACGGCCGGGGCTTGATAATTTTGGCGACCAAAGTTCCGCGCACCATAGTGACCGGCGCATTTATGGCGTTGCTTGGCGTCATTTCTGCTTCGGCCCAGTCAAACCAGCCGTCGAGCGGCAAGCTCGGCACGCCTGAAGTGGCTATTGCGGGCGCGGTCGTCGAGCCCGATCCGGGGAGCCTGTTCAACTTTGCCGGGGCGGTTGGCCAGACGTTGAAACTCAATGTCGTGGGCAGCGATACCGGAGCGATCTGGGGCGATGGCACCTATACCAGTGACTCTGCGCTGGCCGTCGCCGCTGTGCATGCCGGAGCCTTGAAGGTGGGGCAGGCGGGCGTCGTCACGCGCAGACCGTCTGGGGCGACCGCATTTATACCGACGATTCCTCGATAGCCGCGGCAGCCGTGCATGCGGGCGCAGTGCAACCGGGGCAAACCGGCCCCGTCGTCATCGAGATCATGCCGAGACAGGCCAGCTATAGCGGCTCGCAGGCCAATGGCGTGGCCTCGCGCGACTACGGCCCATGGGACGGCAGTTTCAAATTCGTGCTGAACGTCGACGCCAAGGTTCAGAGCAAGCTGAGCAACTAGGGCGCGGCAGCCCTAGTGGGCGGTCGTCAGCACTTCGATTTCCTGACTGGAGCCGGCCTGGACTTCGAAGTCGCGGTTGACGACCGTTTCGCCCTGCTTGGCCAGGACCGTGTATTCGCCTTCGGCCAGTACGGTTGCTGGGAAGGCGCCTAGATCGGTGAACACCGTGGTGCCATCGGCGGCCTTGACGGTCCATTCGACGTCGGCAATCGCCTCACCACCCACCTCGGAGGCCAGTTTGAACGAAATCTGACTGGCCTTTTGGTAGAGCGTTGCGTCGGTGAGCTGGCCTGGCTCGACGCGCAGATCGGCCCGCACCACGGCATTCACGTCGCCAAAGTGCGACACAATGTGGTAGGTGCCGGCATTGAGGGTGACGATCTCGTTGGGCCGCAGGCCTTCGGCAACGGTGGTGCGGTTGGCTTCATCGCCGGCAGTGAGAATGTCAAATTTCAGGAGGTTGGCGGGGATCGGGATATCGCCGGTGATCGCAGAATTGAGACGCAGGGCGCCGGCGCCGATGACGAAGCTCTTTTCATTGGTGCCTTCGGTGACCGTCAGCGTGTCGCTGGCCTGGGCGCGGCCATAGGCGACATGAACGACATATTCGCCGGGCGGCAATTCTACCGAGGCGATTGCTTCGTCGGATTTGGCCACCAAGGCCAGTTCGCCATTGGCATCGGGCGTGGTGCCGAAAATGCGCCAGACCAGGCCCTCGGGAATGGTGGTGCCATCCTCCGTGATGCGGGCCTTGAGCGAGACAGGTTGCGGCACCGTGGTCAGGGCGCTGATGGCCTCGGTGGCGGGCGTCTGCGCAGCGGGGGGCGTCACTGGCGGCGTCTCGTCGCGATTGGGGCGCGGGCGCGGCATGGGCGGCATTTCGGCGGCAGCGTCCTGCGCGAATGCCGACGGGGCGAGAGCCGCAGGCGCTAATGGCGCCAGCAAGAGCAACAAGAGGGCAAAGACTAGTCCCGAACGCATATGTTTTCCCGGCCCCGGTAGGTACGCCCAAAAATTGGCGTCGTGTGTGGAGAGTCGCGACGCAATAGGCGGCGATTGGGGAAAAGCTGTGTCATAGACGCTGCCACTTTGGAACAGCCCTGTGCGCCAGCGCAGACGATTTTATGTGAATAGCCACTGGGGACTATCGTGATCGCGGCAGTCTGATTATTGGATGACTTCGATGAGAAGGAGATGATGATGCCGGCCAATGCAGCGATGCGCGAGTATCTGATGAGCCGCAGGTCGGTGGGGCAGGCCTTTCTCAAGGAGCCGGGGCCGAATGCGGAGGAACTGGAGCAGATCCTCACCATCGGCACGCGCGTGCCCGATCACGGCAAGCTCAATCCGTGGCGGCTGGTGCTGTATAGCGGCGATGACCGAGCGCTGATCGGTGAAAAGCTGTCGGCGATGGCTAAGGCAAAGAACCCCAACCTGGAGGGGGCGGAGCTCGACCGCGAACTGGGGCGGTTTCTGCCGCCGCCGTTGACGATTGGCGTGCTGTCAGCACCCAAGGCCCATCCGACGGTGCCGGAATGGGAGCAGTTCCTGTCCGCCGGCAATGTGGCGTTCAACCTGGTGAATGCGGCATTCGCACTGGGTTATGCGGCCAACTGGGTGAGCCGGTGGTATTCCATGGACGCAGAAGCGGCCCGCATGCTGGGCGCGCGGGAGGGCGAGCGGTTCGTGGCCTTCGTGCAGATCGGCACGCCGAGCGCGGTGATCGAGGACCGGCCACGACCGAAGCTGGACACTATCGTATCGCGTTGGCAATTGCCGGAGTAGGATGCAACATCAAAGCGGGCGCCTGCGTTATGCCGGCGCAAGGGAGGCATTCATGGTTGCAGATCATTTCATCGTCGCGCGCTGCGATAGTCACTGGAAAGTGAGCTTTCACGGTTCCGACCAGAGCCCGTTCGAAACCAAGGAAGATGCGATTGTGGCGGCGGTCGCGGAAGCGAAGCTGCAATCGGCAAAGGGGCGTGAGGTCGAGGTGCTGGTGCAGGATATTGACTCCACGTTCCATAGCGCGTGGCGGTCGGGCGCTGATGACGACAGCGACGAGGAGCTGGCGACGCGGGCCTAAGTGTGAAACCGAAGTTAACGCGCGGTTAACTGCTGTTAGTGTTTCATTAACCGACACGATTCTTTCGAGACGGATTAATGGGCGTTCAGCCAATCGCGATACCGCAAAGTCTTGCCTATGTCCTGACTTCGGCGGGCGATCGCAATGGCGTGGACTTTAACTACCTGCTGCAAACCGCGATCCGCGAGAGCAGCCTTAATCCGCAGGCGAAGGCGCAGACCTCGTCCGCCACCGGGCTGTTCCAATTCCTCGATACGACCTGGCTGCAGACCATGAAGGAGCAGGGGCCGCGGCTGGGCTACGGGCAATATGCCGACCAGATCGAAAAGAGCGGCAACGGCTATACGGTGCGCGACCCCGATGCACGGGCGCAAATCCTCAAGTTGCGCGAGGACCCGCAGATTGCCTCCGATCTCGCGGCCGCGTTCACCAAATCCAATGGCGATTATCTGAGCGCCAAATTTGGCCGGCAGCCGAGCGCCGGCGAGCTTTATATCGCCCATTTCCTGGGCGCGCAGGGGGCCGAGCGGATGTTCAACGCGGGGCTACAAAACCCCGACCAGATCGCCGCCGACTTGTTTCCGCGCCAGGCGCAGGCCAACAGGACCATTTTTTACGACGAAGGCCAACCACGCACGATCCGGCAGGTGTATCGCGCGCTGGTCGCCAAGCATGAGGGCGGTGGGCAATCGTCGGGCTTTGCGGCGCAGCAATTGGCGAGCCAGCCCGTTGCCAGTGCCGCGCCCGTAGTGGCGTCGCGCTTTTCGCCGGCCAATATGTCGTTCACCGGTCTGTTCAAGAACGAAGAGCAGATCGGGCCGGAATCGCCGTTGAACCCGGTCGGGGCGGGCGGTAGCGCGTTTTTCACTCAGCTTTATGCAAAATAGGAACGCACACCTCAATTGGGCGTTTACTCCTGATCAAGGAAAATTGAATAGGGCGCGAATAGTTTGAGTCGAGACGAAACGAAGTGAGTGAATTGACGGCCTGTTAAAGGTGTTCACGCAGTAATCACCGTGTCCGTCCAGCTCTGAGGAGAGTGCCATGCGCCGTGCTTTTGCTGTAGCTGATCGCTTGATCTCACTGCCCAGGGGATGGACTGTCCTGGCGCTTGCCCTGGCGTCGTGGGGCCTGCTGGTTCTGACGATCCAGATCGTGTCCGGCCTGTTCCACTATGTGGCTGCCGCGTTCTAACGCGGCTCTGACGGTCATCGAAATCATGGTGAACCGTTCCTTAAACCTTCGCGGCTAACTTCAGCTCCGGGTATCCGGAGAGTGTAATGGTTGCGTACAAGGACTTCGTCCGGCTGTCTCAATCGAGCGATAGCGAAGAGCGCGGCAGTGCGGCCCATCTCGCTGCCATGGCCTATCTCAACCATGATGGCCCGGCCGACGAGCAGGCGGCGCTGTATGCCTCGCTGATCAATTTCCTCGATGATCCTTCGGTCAAGGTGCGTGCGGCTCTGGCCTATGGCCTGCTGCATGCCGATATCGCGCCGCGTCCGATCATGCTGGCGCTGCTGCATGACAGCTCGGTCATTTCGCGCGCCGTCCTGCAATATTCGCCGGTGCTGATCGATGCCGATATCATGGGGCTGGTGCGCGGTTTCGATCTGTCGATGCTGGTGGCGGTGTGTCAGCGCAGCCGGATCAGCGAACGTCTCGGCGCCGCCCTGATCGGGCGGCAGGAGCGGCCGGTGACGTTGCGGCTGCTCAGGCGAGCGGATGTCCCGGTGAGTGCGAGACTGCTGCAGGCTTTGGCGCAAAGCGATGGCCATGATGCCGAGATGCGCGGGGCGCTGCTGGGCCGTCGCGACCTGCCGGCTGGCATCAGGGCTCTGCTGGTGCAGAAGGTTGCCGCCGCGCTGGGCAATGCGCGCATTGTCAAGGGCGCGCTGGCCAGTGACCGGCTGGAGCGCCTGTTGCGCAATAGCGGCGATACCGCGCTGTCGGCGATCGGCGAACGCGAAGCGGTGAAGGCGCAAACGGGTTTTGCCGCCGGGCTGATCGGGGCCGACCAATTGAATACCCGGTTGCTGCTGCATGCGGTGGTGACCGGGCATGTGATGTTTTTCGCCGATTGCCTCGCCGAACTCGGCCAGACCCCGCGCGACAAGGTGTTTTCGCTGCTGGAGAGCGGCAGCCGGCCGGCGCTTAATGCGCTGCTGGTGCGTTGCGGGCTGGGCGAGGGGATGCGCAACCTGTTCGCCAAGCTGGTGATGCACGCCCGCGCAGCGGACCTCGCCGATGACGCAGCCGCCCGCCATTATGTGGTGACGGCGCTGACCGAGGAACTGATCGTCGATCATGGCGGCGTCATTCCCGAAGAGTTGGAAGAGGCCTTTGCCTATCTCAGCGAGCAGAATGTTCAATTGGCCCGCAAGGCTGCGCGCGGCGTAATGGCGGCCTTTGCCGGGATTGCCAATGCCCCGATGGCCCTGCCGATGCTGGACGAGCGGCTGGCGCTGCCGGCGGCCTAATAGCGGAACTGTTCGCTCAGCACGCGTTCTTCCAGGCTCGTGCCGGGATCGAACAGCAGGGTCACGCCATGCGAGCGGTCTTCACGCACAGTGACCTCAAGGACATTCTGGAATTCGATATTGTCAGCCACGGCGCTGACCGGACGCTTGGCCGCTTCGCGGGTGATGAACTTGACCACGGCGCGATTGCCCAGGATCGCACCGCGCCAGCGGCGGGGGCGGAACGGCGAGATCGGCGTTAGCGCCAGCAGCGGGGCCTCGATCGGCAGGATAGGGCCGTGGGCCGACAGGTTGTAGGCCGTGGAGCCGGCGGGCGTGGAGAGCAGAACGCCATCGCAGATCAGCTCTTCCAGCCGGGTTTCGCCATCGATGACGATCTGAATCTTGGCGGCCTGATAGGTGGAGCGGAACAGCGACACTTCATTGAGCGCCAGGGCGGTCTGCGCGCGGCCGGTGGTATCGACCACCTGCATCGAGAGCGGATAGATCCGCGTCTGCTGCGCCGCTGCGAGGCGGTCACCCAAGTCATCCTCCGAGAAGGCGTTCATCATGAAGCCGACCGAGCCGAAATTCATGCCATAGACCGGCACGCTGGTGCGCATGACGCGGTGCAAGGTCTGTAACATCAGGCCGTCGCCGCCCAGGGCCACTACCACCTCAGCGGACTCGAAGGCGATGTTGCCATAGCGCTGCTGCAGGCGCTGGGCCGCGACATCAGCCTCCGGCGTGCCGTTGGTGACGAAACTGATGCGCTCGGTGGGTCGGCTGGCCACGGCATTCCTCAAAGACTCTAGAGCCCGATGCGGCGACTGCTATCATGCGGGCCGCCAGCGTGCCAGCCGGCAGGGAGCGACGTCACACTAGCCGGTGGTAATTTGCACCGCGCCTGATTTGGTATTGGCATTTCTTAATATCTTGGTAACCTACGTACAAAGACGGAAGTAATGGCAGCCAAGGCTGGGCAGGAGCGGGCGGCGATGCAAGTTTTGTCGTCCTATGATACTGCGCGCACAAATGGCAGCGTGGCAGCTGAATTTGTTTGTTTCCCAGCCTCGAATCCATCGGCAAACAAGCACTCCGTCACGTTGCATTCTGCCAGTGGCTTGCCGATGCATTTGTTGGCGGGCAGGCCGGTGTCGGCGCGGTTGACGACATCGCGTGCGGTGCAACTCGTGGTCAAGCGTGCCATGGACATGGTTCTGGCGACTGTTGCCTTGGCGATCCTGGCGCCGGTGTTGGTTTTGCTGGCGATCGTCATCTGTCTGACCAGCAAGGGCCCGGCGCTATTCCGCCAGGATCGGGACGGGCTGAACGGTGCCGTCATTTCGGTCTATAAATTTCGCTCCATGTATGTCGACCGCGCCGGGGTTACACCGATCGGTCGGTTTATCCGTCGAACCAGTATGGACGAGCTGCCGCAATTGTTGAACGTGATCCGGGGCGATATGAGCCTCGTCGGGCCGCGTCCGCATCCGGTCGGATTGCTTGCGGCGGGTGGCCCGTATGAAGCACTGGTGCCGTATTATCACGCGCGCCATGTCATGAAACCGGGGATTTCAGGCTGGGCGCAGGCCAATGGTCTGCGGGGGCCAACCGACAATGCGACGACGGCCCGCGCCCGCATCGAGCACGACATTGCCTACATTCAGAATTTCAATCTCCTGCTGGATATCCGGATCATGATCCGGACGGTTCTGCGCGAATTCGTCACGGGAACGGGCTATTAATCGATCCTGAGACGTCAACGCTCAGTGGGAGGTCAGTCAGATGCGCATCGCTGTTGTTGGTTCGGGGTATGTTGGCCTGGTGAGCGGCGCCTGCTTTGCCGATTTTGGGCATTCGGTTGCCTGCGTCGACACGGACGAGACCAAGATTGCCGCTTTGCAGGCCGGTGAGATTTCGATTTTCGAGCCGGGTCTCAATTCTCTGGTGGCCGACAATGCCAAGGCCGGCCGCCTGACTTTTTCCACCAATGTGGCGGAAGCGGTAGCGGGCGCCGAAGTGGTGTTTATCGCCGTGGGGACGCCGTCGCGACGCGGCGACGGTCATGCGGACCTGTCCTATGTGTACGACGCTGCTCGTACCATCGGCCGGTCGATCCAGCAGTTCACGGTCGTGGTGACCAAGTCCACCGTGCCGGTGGGCACGGGCGACGAGGTTGAGCGGCTGATCCGCGAGGTCAATCCCGAGGCCGATTTCGCCGTCGTGGCCAACCCCGAATTCTTGCGCGAGGGCGCGGCGATCCAGGATTTCAAGCACCCCGACCGCATCGTTGTGGGCCTGGACAGTGAGCGCGCCAAGCAGGTGATGACGGAAGTCTATCGGCCGCTGTTTCTCAACCAGTCGCCACTGTTCTTTGTTACGCGGCGGACGGCGGAGCTGATCAAATATGCGGGGAACGCATTCTTGGCGATGAAGATCACCTTCATCAACGAGATGGCTGATCTTTGCGAGGCGGTGGACGCCAATGTGCAGGACGTGGCGCGCGGCATTGGCCTCGACAACCGGATCGGCATGAAATTTCTCAATGCGGGCCCGGGCTATGGCGGTTCGTGTTTTCCCAAGGATACGTTGGCCCTGGTCAAGACAGCGCGTGATCACAATAGCCCGGTCAACTTGATCGAGACCACCGTCGCCATCAACGACAACCGCAAGAGGGCGATGGCGCGCAAGATCATCGCGGCCTGTGGCGGCAGCGTCCGCGGCAAGACCATCGCCATCCTCGGACTGACCTTCAAGCCCAATACAGATGACATGCGCGACGCCCCATCCATCACAATCATCCAGACGTTGCAGGACAACGGCGCGATCATTCGGGCGTTCGATCCTGAGGGCATGAAGCCTGCTGCCAGGCTGCTGGACAATGTGCAGTTCGGCACCGACGCGTATGACGTTGCCAGGGGGGCGCATGCGACAGTGATCGTGACCGAGTGGAACCAGTTCCGCTCGCTCGACCTGGCTCATTTACGCACCATCATGGCCGAACCCGTATTGGTGGATTTGCGCAATATCTACAATCGCGCTGACGCGGTGGCCCATGGACTGATGTATTCAAGCATCGGCCGGCCAGAAGGCGCGGCGCCAGGACATTTGGCGGAGGCGGCCGAATAATCTCGACGGGTTAGGGACCGTTGAGACGACGAAATGTAAGCGCCGCTCTTTGCGGCGGTGTCGAATATGAGTGGGGGCTCATGTGGCGAAGCGTATTTTGGTGACTGGCGGGGCCGGATTTATCGGTTCCCATCTCTGCGACCGGCTGCTGCGGGACGGCAATGACGTGCTGTGCGTCGACAATTTCCTGACCGGCAGCCAGGCCAATGTTGAGCATCTGCTCGATCAGCATTTTGAGATCATGGAGCATGACGTCACGTCGCCGCTGCAGGTTGAGGTCGATCAAATCTATAATCTGGCCTGTCCGGCCTCGCCGGTGCATTACCAGGCCGATCCGGTGCGGACCACCAAGACCAGCGTCATGGGCGCGATCAACATGCTGGATTTGGCCGGGCGGCTCGATGTGCCGATCCTGCAGGCCTCGACCTCAGAGGTCTATGGCGATCCCGAAGTGCATCCGCAGCCTGAAAGCTATCTGGGCAACGTCAACACCATCGGCCCGCGCGCCTGCTACGACGAGGGCAAGCGTTGTGCCGAAGCGCTGTTCTTCGACTATCACCGCCAGCACCAGTTGCAGATCAAGGTGATCCGCATCTTCAACACCTATGGCCCCAACATGCATCCGGACGACGGGCGCGTGGTATCCAATTTCATTGTGCAGGCGCTGCGCGGTGAGGACATCACGATTTATGGCGATGGCAGCCAGACGCGGTCGTTCTGCTATGTCGACGATCTGGTGAAAGCCATGGTCGCCATGATGGGTACCGACGGCTCGGTGACCGGACCGATCAATATCGGCAATCCCGATGAGATTACCGTCAACCAATTGGCCCAGCTGGTGATCGACATGACCAATTCGAACTCCAGACTAGTCCACAAGGCTTTGCCGGTCGATGATCCGCGCCAGCGCAGGCCCGACATCACCTTGGCGCGGCAGGTTCTGGGGTGGGCGCCCAGCGTGCAATTGCGCGCTGGACTGGCGCGGACCATCCGCTATTTCGATGCGCTGCTCCAGGTCAATGGCGCCAATCTGGCGCAGGACAACCTCCCCGCGCAGGGTCCTTTCACCGTCGAGACGGGGTTTTGAGTTTGCCCAAGGTTGCGTTGATTACGGGCGTCACGGGGCAAGACGGGGCTTATCTATCGCAACTGCTGCTGGACAAGGGATATATCGTCCATGGCGTCAAACGGCGGTCCTCTTCGTTCAATACCGGGCGTATCGAGCACATCTATCAGGACCCGCATGAGACCGATCCGCGGTTCGTGCTGCACTATGGCGATATGAGCGATGCCACCAACCTGATCCGCATCGTGCAGGAAACCCAGCCGGACGAAATCTACAATCTAGCCGCGCAAAGCCATGTTCAGGTGTCGTTCGAGACGCCCGAATATACCGCCAATGTCGATGGCCTGGGCACGTTGCGGCTGCTCGAGGCGATCCGCATTCTTCGCCTTGAGGAGAAATGCAAATTCTACCAGGCCTCGACCTCGGAACTCTATGGCCAAGCCCGGGAAGTGCCGCAACGCGAGACGACGCCGTTCTATCCGCGTTCGCCCTATGGGGTGGCCAAGCTCTACGCCTATTGGATCGTGGTCAATTACCGCGAGGCCTATGGGCTGCACGCCTCCAACGGCATTCTGTTCAACCATGAAAGCCCCTTGCGGGGTGAGACGTTCGTGACCCGCAAGATCACGCGCGCCGTTGCGGCCATCCATACGGGGGCCCAAGATAAATTGTATCTCGGCAATCTCGATGCGCAGCGCGATTGGGGGCATGCGCGGGACTATGTGCGCGGCATGTGGCTGATGCTGCAGCAGGAGAAGGGGGACGACTACGTGTTGGCCACTGGCCGGGCCACCTCGGTGCGTCAATTCGCCGAATGGGCCTTTGAGAATGTCGGTATGGCGCTGGAGTGGACGGGCTGTGGGGCCGACGAAAAGGGCCGAGACGCCAGGACGGGCAAGGTCGTGGTCGAAGTCGACCCGCGCTATTTCCGCCCAACAGAAGCGGACTTGCTGCTCGGCGACCCCGCCAAGGCGTATGAGAAATTGGGTTGGACGCACGAAATATCGGTGCGCGCGCTGATCGCCGAAATGGTGCGCGAAGACCTTAGGGGCGTGCAGGTCGCGCCCGCGATGGTGGACGCATGACATACGCGCTGGCCGGCAAAAAGGTTTGGGTGGCGGGCCATCGGGGAATGGTTGGCAGCGCGGTGGTACGCCGCCTGGCGTCAGAGGGCGTGCAGTTGATCATCGCCGACCGGCGCGAGGTTGATCTCAGGCGCCAGTCCGAAACAGAGGCTTTTGTCGCCAAGACCCTGCCGGATGCCGTTGTGATCGCCGCGGCAAAGGTCGGCGGCATTTTGGCAAATGACAGCTTTCCGGCCGATTTTCTCTACGACAACCTGATGATCGAGGCCAATATCATCCACGCGGCACATTCGAGCGGCGTGGAAAAACTGCTGTCGCTCGGCTCGTCGTGCATTTATCCGCGACTGGCGCCGCAGCCCATCCCGGAAGCGGCGCTGCTGAGCGGTCCGCTGGAGCCGACCAACGAATGTTACGCCATCGCCAAGATTGCGGGGATCAAGCTCGCCCAGTCTTATCGCAAGCAATATGGCCATGATTTCATCTCGGCCATGCCGACCAATCTTTACGGCCCTGGTGACAATTTCGATTTGAGGTCCGGCCATGTGCTGCCGGCCCTGATCCGCAAGGCGCACGAGGCCAAGTTGCGGGGCGACACTGAAATCACGGTGTGGGGCACGGGGACGCCGCGCCGCGAATTCCTGCATGTCGACGATTGTGCCGATGCACTGCTGTTTCTGCTCAAGAACTATTCGGAGTTCGAGCACATCAATATCGGCTCGGGCGCAGACGTCACCATTCTGGAACTGACGCGGCTTGTCTGCCGCGTGGTGGGTTTTACCGGTGCGATTGCGCATGATGTGTCCAAGCCTGACGGCACGCCTCGCAAGCTGATGAGCAGCGACAAGCTGCGGGCGATGGACTGGACGCCGCGCATTGGCCTGGAACAGGGGATCGCCGACACCTATCGGTGGTTCCTCGCCAATATGCCGACGACGTTGGAATCGGCGTGATGGGCAAGACGGCGGTCATCACGGGAGGCTGCGGGTTTTTCGGGACGCATCTGATGCGGGCGCTGGCACTCGATCCGGCTTATGAGCGCATTATCCTGGCCGACATCAAGGAGCCTCGCGAGTTGTCGGCGAAGGCCGAATATGTTCGCGTCGATGTCTGCGAGGCGATCGATCTGCCGGTATTGGGCGAGGTCGAGGTCTACAATTTTGCCGCCGTGCACACCACGCCGGGGCATGAGGATTGGGAATATTACTGGACCAACGTGGCAGGAGCCACCAATGCGTGCCGTTTCGCGACACGGGTCGGCGCAAGACGTATGGTGTTTGCCAGCACCATGTCGGTCTATGGACCGCAGGAAGTGCAGGTCGATGAAACCACCGTGCCCAAGCCGGTAAACGCCTACGGCCGCTCCAAGCTGCTGGCGGAGAATATCCATCGCGATTGGCAGGCGAGCGACGCTGCCAACCGGCTATTGGTTGTGCGGCCTGCGGTGATCTTTGGGGAAGGCGAACGTGGCAATTTCACCCGGCTGGCCGGGCTATTGCGCCGGGGATTGTTTGTTTATCCGGGCCGAACCGATACGATCAAGGCCTGCGCCCCGGTGGAAGATTTTCCGCGCAGCATCGCTTTCATGGGCGCGTTCGACGAGCCCGTCCTCACCTATATTTACGCGTATCCGGACCGTACGACTACCGAGGCAATCAACCGGAGTTTTGCCGAGGCTGGGGGCTTCAGGACTCCGCGTCTGGTCATTCCAGCCAGCCTGATGATGGTCGGGGCGTTTGCGTTTGAGTTGCTGGCGAAGATCGGGCTCAAGACCTCGATCAACCGCGTCCGCATGGGCAAGTTGCTGCATTCGACCAATGTCTATCCGCGTCAATTGCTCGATCGTGGATGGACGTTTCGTTATTCGCTGACCGAGGCGTTGGCGCGCTGGAAGGCCATCAGTGATTTCAAGTGATGATGGAGCCCGGCGCCCTATGAAGCTCCTGCTGCACGATTATAGCGGCCACGCGTTCACTGCCCAGTTGGGGCGGGCGTTGGCGTGTCGTGGCATCGAGGTCGTCTATGCCTCTTTCGAGGGGTTCGCGACGCCCAAGGGCCGGGTGGCTGGAATGGTAGGCGATCCGGCCAGTTTTCGCGCGGTGCAGATCGGCATTTCGGAAGAATTCGACAAGGACAATCTGCTGAAACGGCATCGCCAGCAGCTCGAATATGCAAGGCGGATTCGAGCGCTGGTATTGGCTGAGAGGCCGGATGTGGTGCTGTCCGCCAATGCGCCGATTGAGGTGCAGGAGCATTTACTGACCGCTTGCCGGACACTGGGGGCGGCGTTCGTTTTCTGGGTGCAGGATATCCATGCCGAGGCGATCGAGCGGATCATCGGCAAGAAGAATGACGTTTTGGGCAGGCTGGTGGGGGCCTATTATCGACGCAAGGAAGCGCGAGTGCTGCGCGACAGCGATGGCGTAGTGGTGATCGCGGAGGCCTTCCGCGATGTGTTGGCTGGGCCGCGCTGGGGGCTGGATGTCTCGCACATGGTGGTCATCGAGAACTGGGCCAATATCGCCGACATGCCGTCGCTGCCGCGTGACAATGTCTGGGTTCAAGAGAACATGCGGGAAGGGCGCCACCGCGTGGTCTATTCGGGAACGCTCGCCCGCAAGCACAATCCGGGCCTGCTGCTGGAGTTGGCGCGCAAGCTGGATGCCGATGTGTATTTGTTCTCCCAAGGATCGGGAGCGGACCTCGTGCGTGATGCCGCGTCGGCCGAGGGTTTGGACAATGTCATCGTCAGGCCATGGGTCTCGGTGGAGGACTTGCCGAGCATGCTCGCCGGCGCCGATATTGCATTGGCGATCATCGAGGCCGATGCCGGTGTGTTCTCAGTGCCGTCCAAGGTGCTGAGCTATCTGGCAGCCGGGCAGCCCATTTTGGCGTCGATTCCGGAGCAGAACCTCGCGGCCGTCACGGTGGCGCGCGAAGGGGCCGGCTTGGTCGCCGCACCGGGCGATATCGAAGCGCTGGTTCAGTATGCGCGTGCCTTGCTGGAGCAGCCGGAGTTGAGGGCCAGGATGGGTCGGGCTGGTCGTGCCTACGCGGAAAAAGCGTTCGATATCGACCTCATCTCTGCACGGTTTGAACTGATCCTGCGCAATGCCTCACCAACGCCTCAAGCAAAAACTGCGCCGATTTTCAGTCCTCAGGATAGTGCTGGGGTGGGAGAGCCGGTGTGAGATTTTCCATCGTCACCATCGTCTGGAACAATCTTTCCGGGCTGCGGAAAACAGCGCAGAGCCTGCGAGGACAGCAGCGCGAATTGTTTGAATGGATCGTGGTGGACGGCGGCTCGACCGACGGCACGCTGGAGGCGCTCGCCGAGTTCTCCGGCCTGATGGATCATTTCCAGTCGGGGCCGGATCGTGGGCTTTATGACGCCATGAATAAGGGCATTGCCCGGGCAAGCGGGCAGTATGTGCTGTTTCTCAACGGCGACGATATCTTGCTGCCTGATGTGTTGGCGCGAACCGAGCAAAGGCTCGCGGACGACGGGCGCGGCTATAGCCTGATTTTCGGGGAAGTGGCGCTGCTGTTCAGCAATGGCCGGGTTCGGCATCGCAAGGTGCTGCCGCCCGATGTCCACCTTTGGCATCGCATGCCCACCTCGCATCAGGCGACGTTCATCAGCCTAGCCGAGCATCTGCTAATACCGCACGACCTGAGCTATAGTGTCAGCTCGGATTATTACACGATCGCCAAAATCTATCAGAACCGGCGCGATAACGTGCTCCTGCTGAACTATGAGGTGGCGCAGACGCCGATCGGCGGGGCGTCATTCACCGCCCGGCATCCGTTGCGCATGTTGCGGGATCACCATCGAATTCAGACCGAAGTGCTGAATGTGCCGGCGGTTATCAAATGGGCCAGTCTCGCCCGGAAGGCGGTGGCGATCGGGGCCATCCGAATAATCCAGACCTTTCCGGGGCGGGCATGATGCCGGCCACTGCAACGGGTGGGCAGCTGTCGGATGTCCTGACGCCTGTATTTGCCTTCGGCTGCTTGTTTGCCAATTTTACGGTGACCTATTTGGGCGGCTACGCGCTGAACGGGTCGTTCCTTGCCTTGGCGGCGTCGGCCATGCTGACCTTGGTCATCGAGGGTCGGGTGCCACGATGGCCGTTGCTGGCGGTGGCGATCATTGTGGCTATCGTGGCGGTAAAGGCCATCGGGACCGAAAATGTCGAAGAGTCCGCGAAGTCCGGGGCGCAGATCATCGCGGCGGCGCTTTGCCTTTGCATCTTCAGTGTCCGCCGTGGCGGTCTGGTGCATCGGGAAGACTTCGCCGTGCTGTTTGGCCGGCTGATGACCCTGCATGCCGTGCTGTTGATCGCGCAGTGCATCGCGCTCAACGTCTTTGGATCGTTCGTCCTACAGAATCCGTTCGGGCCGTTTTCTGCTATCGGGCCGGCGGGCGAGCTTGGCGCGTTGCAGGCACCTTATCTGCCCTATGAAGACGGCGTCATGCGACCGAACGGATTCTATTCGGAGCCATCAGTCGCGGCGGCCTATACTGTTTTCGCGTTGGCCTGCGTATTATCGGCGACCACACTGCGAAGCGGGCGGAAAGTCACTATGGCGGTGGTTCTCGCCGCGGGCGCCTTTGCCACCTTTGCCTTGACGGGTTGGGTCATGCTGGGCGGTGTACTGGCCTGTTTCATGATGTTTGGCGCGCGCGGCATGAAATCGAGCCACAAGTTCGGCATTTACGCGCTGGCATTGCTGGCGGTGGTGGTTGCAGCTCTTGTGGGCGGGTCATACCTGATGGACCGGGTGGATGGCGCCGGTGAAATGGGCGGGTCAATCTATATTCGTTTCACCGGCCCGTTCATGCTGATCGGGGAGGTGCTGGGTAAGGGCCTGCTCGGTCTGCCGATCAATGACCCAACCTTCTTGCTAACGCGCGACTATCTGGTCGATTTTGCCGGTCGCCAGTTCTCAACCTTAGACAATTTCTACGTCTGGCTGGTCGTTTATTTCGGGCTGGCGGGACTGGGCTTCATTGTCTGGTGCCTGCTGCGACTGTGGCGAGCATTGCGAAGCCGGGGTAATCTCGCCTTGCCATTGGTGGTGCTAGCACTGTTCGCGGCAGCCACGGGGTCCGGATACAATAGCGTGTTTGTCCTGCCGCTGGCGGTAGCCTTGTCGATCGTCAGATCAGGGCCGGAGCGGGCCCTTGCCGAGCAGACTATCGGTGCAACTGTTCCGGCCGGTCTCGCAACACGATGACTGGTCCATCGTGAGACGCTTTGTGTTCAGCTTGCTTTTTGGCGGTGGCGCCTTTGCGAGCCTGATGTTGATTTCGGCGGAAATTGGCATGCTGCGCGGCGAGGACATTGTCGGGCCGTTTCTTGTCTTCTACTCCGCCGTCTATATTTTGGGGCAGGTGGCCTCGCTGGCCGGATACCAGCGCGGGCCTTATCTGGTTGCGCAAAATCTCGATGCGTCCGGGCGATTGAAGCCGCGGGCCAGCGTCGAGGCGGCCCTTTGGCTGGGGATCGTCCTGGGCGCGCTGCTGGCTTACATGGGCGGGGACGTCAGCATTGCGGTCTATGGCGCTGGAGCCCTCCTCGTCGGCGTCCAGTTTATCGTCAGCGGCCTGGCCAACGGGCTCGGTCGCTTCGTCCTGTCTCGCCTGAATTTCGTGATCGTGCCGAACGCGATTTTCATCGTCATCATGCCGTTCGTCACGATGGACACCATGCGGCTCTACGGGCTTTGCCTGGCGGCAGGGGCCGGGCTGGGCCTGATCGCTCTCCGCCTTGCCGACTGGCGCAGGGTATCGGCCCCTCAGGTGGTGGGTCAGCCAGTCAAGATTCTGGATTTTGCGTCATTGGCCGTGACGATCCTGGTGAGCAGTATTTCCCAGCTCGATTTGTGGGTCGTCAGTCTGTTCGTCAGTGGCCAGGAGCTGTCGTATTATGCGTTCGCCAGTCGAATGACGATGGTTCTGACCTTCCCGGTCGTTGCCTATATCAACTCCATACAGCCGGTCCTCGCCAGTTTAGTGGCCGCGCAGGATCAGGCTGCCGTTCAACGCATTTTTGAGCGCTCTTATTACGCCGTCAGCCTGATGGTCGTCCTTGGCTTTGCTGCGCCGGTCTTCGCCAGCGTGTGGGGCTATATGGTGTTCGGCATGTTCGAATGGCGCATTGCCGCGGTGGCCGCCGCGGCGTCAGTTGGATACACGCTATCGGCGCTGGTGCCACCATTTGAAGCCTTGAGCTACGCCCGAGGCCGCGAGGGGAGATATTTGCCCCATGTTGTCGCCGGTATCGCCGTGCAGGCAATTGCCGGCGTTTTCCTGGTTGCGGTGGGCTTGTTTTATGTGCTGCCGGTGGTGGGTGGCCTCGTTCTGGGTGCGATCCGTTACGGGATGCGCAGAGAACTCGACCACCCGGATCACTAGCTGGCAATCACCTGTCGGATGGGACTGGCGCTGGCGTTTTCCAGATTGTAACTGCCACTTTGGCCTTCAACGCTCTGCGGGCTGGCATCGTCAAAGGTAAGCGCGAGGCTATACGTCCCGCCGGGCAGTGACAGCGATGCCGCGTCGGCCGCGCGGGTCGCGGCGGTGCCGGACGTAATGATGGGGCTCGATGCCGCAACTTCCTTCGCCAATTGCGGCGCGTAGATGCGCAGGGTGACATCCAACAGCTCGCCCGGTGACAGGTTGAACATCAGCGCCCGCATATCGAGGCTAATCGTTCCCGGACTGCTCGTGATCCAGGTGGCCGCAAGGCGGGTACGCGTTTCCAGATGGTCTGGACGATCGGCCGTGGCATAAGCGGTGGTGGTGCCGATCTCCTGCACATTGAGAAATGCACCGGTGATGGCCGGCCAGGTGCCGGCAATTTTCTTGTAGAAACAACTGGCCGTCCAATGCTCGCCGATCCCGGCGGCGATCGCCCCGGCGCAGCCGAGGCGGGGGAACTGACTGCCCCCAGTGCTGTTTTCGTGCTGCAGGCGCAGTTCGACAAAGGGCAGGCCAGCTTCGGTGCCAGTGGCAGTGATCTCGACGGTGGCGAAATCGGCGGCGGTCCAACCGGTTGGCAGCGTGCCGCCCGCGCCGATGACGCCGAGGGCGGCGCCGGCCATTGCGGCGTTCGGTACGCGATTGGTGGCGGCCGGTTCGAGTGAGAGGCCGCGATCTGTCAGGGCGAGAGCGTCGATGTTGAAACTGTGCCAGACGCCACTGCTGTCCTGAGCCAGCTTCGGCGTGCTTCTGGTAAAGGTGAGCGCCGTCGCGCGATCCAGGGCAACGCCGCCGCGCATATAGCGGTCGTTGACGAAATCGGCGGCGTAGGCGGCGTCGACCGCCCACCACGGATAGCTGGGGCGCCCTGTCATCAGGGTGAGGCCAACCATCATAGCAGGCCGACCAGCGCAGTGGCGGTGGTGCCCGTGGCCTTGAGGCGGCGGACACGGATGGGAATAATCGAGCCGGTCTGCAGGCCGGCCAGGGTCAATTCGACGCCCGAGGCGAGTACGACGACGACGCTGCCGCCATTGCCGACATAGATGGCGCGCGTGGTTTCGCTCAGATCGGTTGCGTCATTGGGGGTGATGGAAAAGCCGGTCTCGGCTGGTGCTTCCAGGCTGCCGGCATGGTCGGCGTAACGATCGGGCATAGGGTCCTCGCTCAGATGGTTCGAGCCAGATTATGCGGTGTCGGCTAACGAGGGGGACAAGCGGGGCAGGGTGGATAATCGCCCTCATGATCGCGGGCTGTCAGGCCTGAGAAAAATAGGCGCCATAGCGCTTGGAATAGCCCGGGGCTGAACTGTCCTGCTGGTTGAGCACGGCGAGGATTTCAGCGCCATGGGACTTGGCAGCGCCCAGACTGGCCAGCGCCTTGCGCGCCTCGGTCTGCGGTGTGGAGGCGTAACGCACGACGAACACGATCACGTCGGCGTGCTGGGCAATATAGAGGGTGTCGACGACCGGTCCGATCGGCGGGGTATCGAGCACTACGATGTCGAAACTGCGCCGCGCAGCGGTGATCAACTGCACAAAGGCGGTGCTGGCGATCAATTGGTCCGTCGGAAGGCTGCTGCGGTGGGCGCCGGCAATCACCGTCGCCGGACTGAGCGGGTCCCTGGCGGTGATTGCCTGGATATTGATCGCGTCCCCCGCTTCAGCGGTCAGATAATCGAGAAAGCCGACCGATGGCTCGATGCCCAGTTGGCGATGCACGCTGGGCTTGCGCAGGTCGCAATCAATCAGCAGGGTCGATTTTCCCGACAGGGCATAACTGCGGGCCAGCGCCAGGGCGGCGGTGGTCTTGCCTTCGTCGGGAGCCGTCGATGAAACCATGACGACCGTGCCCTGGCCGAACACCGTGCCGGATTTGGCCGCGCGATCCACCGAGGCTCGAACCCGGCGGACCGATTCGGAAAACACCGAAATTGGCGCGTTGACCATCAGTTCGGCAAAGCTGGTTTGGTCTGGACGGACTGTTTTCAGCCGTGGCAGGGACGAGGCCACCTTGACGCGAAGCACGGACTCCGCCTGCTCTTCACTGCTGAATCCGCCGATGACATTTTCATAGAGAAAGGCCAGGCCGACACCAAAGCTCAGCGCCGCAAGGGCGCTCAACGGTAAGATCAACTGTGGATTGGGAAATGAGGGGGCCGCTGGCACCAAGGCGGGCGAAACCACGCGGCTATCGGCGACCTGCAGGTCGGCCTGGGCACTCAGGTCCTGCGCTCGCGCCAGCAGGGTTTCGTATTGGGTTCGGGCAATGCTGGCGTTTTGCTGGGATTCGTAGATTTGCGTCAGCACGCCCGGCGGCAGGTCGCTATTGAGGACCGCGGTGCGAAGGGTGTCGCGAAGCTGGTTTTCGCTGTTTCGCCCTTCGGCGATCGTTGCCTGCAGCGCCGTCAGTTCGGTCGTCGCGGCGTCGCGCAGCTCGGCGTCGAGACGATCGAGTTCGGCACTCAGGCTGGCAGGAGCGGGCGCGCTATCGGCGAGCTGGGTGAGACTGTTGGCGATTTCCTCGCGCTGCCGAGCGAGCGCTCTGAGTGTATCGGAGGCCAGGGAGCCGGAGAGTTCGCCCCAATTGCCGGTCTCCACGCTTCGCCGAACGATATCTGCGGTCTGCGAACTCTGCTCGGCGGCATTTTTGATCGCCCCGATCTGATCGACCAAATCGGCGAGCTGGCTGTCGCCAGACTGGCCGACAAGACGATCGATGTTGTCGAAAATGAAATTATCGTACGAATTTTCGGAGGCCACGATCGCCTGGCGTGCCTGCTCGATCCGGGCCTGCAGAATGTCGTGCGATGCCAATGTGCCTGCCACTTTGGACGCGAGCTGATCCCTGATATAGGCTTGGGTGATGGCATTGGCCAGGTCGGCAGCGTGCGTCGGGTTCTCCGAACGGGCCTGCACGGCGATCACATAGGTTAAGCCACGGCGCTGGGCGCTGACGGCGGCGCGCAGCCTGTTCAGCACTTCACCCAGGGCGCGCTGGCCGGTAGGCGCCGCTTCATTATCAGGGCGGACCAGGGCCAGCAGGCGCGCGGTCCATCCCGGGCCTGCCCCGAACTCGCTGTCGGAGGCCAGTTGCCGGTCCTCGATGACCTGCATTAGCACGGTGTCGGAGCGAACCAGTTCCACTTCGCTCTCGACGCGGGCGCTGTCGGAGCCGCTGTTGCGCACCTGGTTCTCGGGATCCAGCAGATCCTTGCGGCTTGGATCGACCATGATGAGTGCTGTGGCGGTGTAGATGGGCGTAAGCGCTAGTGTCGCCAGGCCTGCGGCAGCGACGATAGCAAGGGTGGTAATCGCAATTAAACGAAATTGCCGCCGCAACAGGCCGAAAATGGCCCTTATGTCGATTTCGCCGTCGCTCATGAAGACCCCGCCGCAATCGCATTGAGCCTAGCCACAAATCTTCGGATTAGAGAGTCTTGCCTAGAGCAATTTTCGCAATTTAATCAGTTGCCGACTTGAAGTATTGCTGGGTCGCCATGCGGCGTCAATCTGACCGAGGTCAAGATGCCGGTCATGGCTGCGCCGGTGTCGATGCCGATGCGCCAGGGCGACAGCGTAGGCGTCGCGGCGGGGGTATGTCCATGCACGACGACCGTTCCGGCCTCGAAGGGTAGGTCGTCGCCGGGGCGCAGCCAGAGCAGGTCGCGTTCGCTCTGCTGCTCCAGCGGCACGCCGTGCCGCAGTCCGGCATGGACGAACACAGTATTGCCGACGCGCAGATAGAGGGGCAGGCTGCGCATAAACTCCACATGCCGCCTGGGCACGTGGCCGTGCAGGATCTGGCGTCGTTGCTCCAGAGTGTGGGCGTCAAAGTGCTCATCGATGGCGTAGGATTGCAGCGTCTGGTCGCCGCCAAATCGACGCCAGTCCGACCCTGAGAGGGGCTCATCGAGAAAGGCGAGCATCATGGTCTCATGATTGCCGGCAAGGCAGATGCGCCGATATCCGGCGGGCACGGGGGCCAGCAGGTGATCGAGCACTCCGGCGCTGTTGGGTCCGCGATCCACGTAATCGCCCAGCATGACGATCCACTTCTCGCCCGCGAACGCGGCGCCATCGGCATAGATGGCCTGTTCGAGACGCTCAAGCTCTGCAAGGCATCCATGAACATCGCCGATCGCGTAGATGGCGGCGGGCCATTCCGCGACCGTCAGGCGCTGGCGTTCCGGCGCCGGTGGGGTGGGCGCGCCGAACAATGAACGCATAAGCGATTGCAGCATGATATCAGTCCGGTTCGAGGCTGCGCCCACTATTGCCCCGCGCGGCGCGCAATGCTAGATGCGGTCGCGTCGCCGGTATAGCTCAGTTGGTAGAGCACCTGATTTGTAATCAGGGGGTCTCGGGTTCGAACCCTGATGCCGGCACCACAAATCTCCAGCATTTATGCCCAGACGCTCCCGACCGCCCAAATCGGAGGATGGCTGTCTGGATAGCGAATTGTAGCGGCGCCCAATTGCCAGACGCGGCAAATCATCGGTGTATGGCGAGAATTGATTCTACAGAATGGGTTTTCGCAAATGAAGAGCGATGTCCTTGTGCTTGGCGCCGGGATCGTTGGCGTCAGCGTCGGCATCCATCTGGTCAAGCGTGGTCGCTCGGTGGTGCTGCTCGATCGGCAAGGCGCGGGAGAGGGAACCTCGTTCGGCAATGCAGGGCTGATCCAGCGCGAGGGCGTGGCGCCGCACCTGTTTCCGCAGGATATGGCGACGCTGCTCAAATATGCGCGCAACCAGAGCACCAGCATGCGCTACCAGTGGCGGGCGTTGCCGCGCATATCGCGGTTTTTAGCGCAATATTGGTGGTCGTCGCGCGCATTGTCGTATCGTGCCATTGTCGAGGATTATTCCAAGTTCATCGCCCATGCGGTCAGCGAACACGCGCCGCTGGTCGAGGAGGCGGGTGCCACCGATCTCATCGGCAAGGCCGGCTGGATGCAGGCCTATCGCAGCGAGGCGAATTATCGCGCCGCCCGCGAACAGGCGGAGGCGTTTGAGCGGTTCGGCCTGGAGCACGAGGCGCTTGACGCCGATGCGCTGCGTCAGCAAGAGCCGGGCATCACTGCCCCGCTTGCCGGCGCCGTCCATTGGACGCAGCCCTGGAGCGTGCGCGATCCGCTGGCGCTGACGCAGGCGTATCTCCGTCTGTTCCAGAAGCTGGGCGGCCAATTCGTCACCGGCGATGCGATGACGTTGCGCAGTGCTGCTGGGGGCTGGGAGGTTGACACCGTCGACGGCGCGGTGACCGCCAAGGAAGCTGTCATTGCCTTGGGGCCGTGGTCGGACAAGATGCTGCGCAAGCTGGGGCGCAGGCTGCCGCTGGGCGTCAAGCGCGGCTATCACATGCATTATGCCCCGCGCGGCAACGCGACCATTTCCATGCCGATCTATGATGACGCGGGTTTCCTCATCGCGCCGATGAATGGCGGCCTGCGCCTGACCACAGGGGCGGAATTTGCCTTGCTGGACGCGGCGCCCAATCCGGCGCAACTGGACGCCGCGGAAAAGATTGCTGCCGCCGATTATCCTTTGGGTGAGCGACTTAACCCAAGTCCTTGGATGGGTGCGCGTCCTTGTACGCCGGACATGAAGCCGGTCATCGGCCCCGAAGGCCGCGAGGGACTTTGGCTGGCGCTCGGCCATGCGCACCATGGCCTGACCCTGGGACCCGCCACCGGGCGGCTGCTAGCCGAAATGATGACTGGCCAGACGCCATTTATCGAGCCGACGCCATATAGCGTTGCCCGGTTCGGCTAGTCTTTTGCGTCTTGCAGGGCAGTGCGCAAGTTTCCACCCGCTGCGGTTAGGCGCTGCTGCGCGGCATCACGATCCAGCCCCAGGATCAGCATCGTCGTGGCCAGCTTGATGCTGCCCTCGGCGGTATCCAGCGCGGTTTTGGCGACGTCGTATTCGGCATCGGCTAGGGTTGCGACCATCTTGACTGCGCGGTCCTGTAGCTTGACGTTGGTGGGGCGCATCTCGACCATCAGGCCGCGATAGACGAAGCCGAGGCGGATCATCACGCCGGTGGAAATGCAGTTGAGCGCGGCCTTCTGGGCCGTCCCGGCTTTCATCCGGGTGGACCCGGACAGCACTTCTATCCCGGTCTCGATCAGGATCGAAATATCTGCCACTTCACCCAACCGACCGCCGCGATTGTTGAAGATGCCGATGGTCAGGGCGCCCTTGGCGCGGGCATGGATCAAGCCACCGATGGCATAGGGTGTGCGCCCGCTGGCGGCGAGGCCGATGACGACGTCGTTTTCGGACACATTGACGCTGTCTAGCCCATCCGTGGCGAGCTGTTCGCTGTCCTCGGCGCCTTCGGCGGCGTGGAACACCGCGTCCTTGCCTCCGGCCATCAGGGTGATCGCGCGCTCATAAGGCCAGTTGAAGGTCGGGGGTAATTCGGCCGCGTCCTGGGTGGCGATGCGGCCGGAGGTTCCGGCGCCGAGATAGATCAGTCGGCCGCCGCGGGCCAGGCGCTCGGCACCGCGATCAATCGCCTCGGCTATTGGTGCGCTCGCCGCCTGCACGGCCGCGATGGCAGCGTATTGGCCTTCGAGAATGCCGGCGACGAGGTCGGTGCTCGACCAATCTTCCAAGGTGGCATAGCGGGGGGAGGCGGCTTCGGTGGTGCTCATTGGGACGTCTCGGTTTCTTGGCTGTTTTGCCGCGCCCATTGGGCGGCGTGGGCGGCGGCGTCGATCTGGGGGAAGCTCACCACGGCATGGGGTAGGGCTTTTTCCAAGGCAGGCTTGATGCTGGGATGCAGCGTGATAATGCCGCCGATGAAGGCGACGGGCAGGGGCCCGGTTCGCGCGATCAGGGCACTGGCGAGGCGGGCGAGTTCGACGACGGCGCGGGCAAGGATGTCGGTGGCAATGACATCGCCTTTGGTTGCGGCGCGCGCCACGGCCTGCGCTAGGGTGCCGATGCGGCCACGATCGCTGCCATAAACGAAGCTGCGGCTGTGGTCCCAGCCTTCACCGCCCATTTCGGCATAGAGTTCGGTTGCCAGAATGGCCGCATCGGCGGGGTCGCCCGTCTCATCAATGCGCCGATAGAGTTGGTCGAGCGCCTTGAGCGCAATCCAGGTGCCGGAGCCGGCGTCGTCGATCAAGAGGCCTCGCCCACCGACGCGGATCAGTTTGCCCTCTGTGGTCAGGTGCAGGCCGATGGAGCCGGTGCCGGCTGAAATCAGGTGTCCGGTGCCAGGGGCGAAGGTGGCGCGGAACGCCAGTTCCATATCGTCGCCAAGCTGGATGGCGGGTGGCTCGATGCCGAGCAGCGCCGTTACCATGTTGCGCACCGGGTCGTGCGCGCCTTGCCCCAGCCCGGTAATGCCCAGGCAGGCGGAGACGGGGGAGAATTCACGAACAGCTTCGGCAATGGTCGACAGGGTCGCCAATAGCCGCTCACGCTCGATGGGATTGAACGCGTGGCCGGTGGCCCCGTCGGTGGTGCCACGGGCGATCACGGCCGAATTCTCATCCACCAAAGCCCAGCGCGATGCCGTTCCGCCGATATCGACGCCCAGGAAAGTTGGCATCAGCCTTCGACCCCTGGCAGCTTCAGTCTCGCCATGACTATCCTCCGTGCTGCCACAACATCGACCACGGCTTGGCCGGCGTAAAGGATGCAACCCTGCTTTCATTGCTCGATCTACAAATCGATCACGGAATCGTCCTCCGCGTCCGGCGAACGATTATGGCGATTGCCGTTAGCGCGAAAGCAGTCGTAAGCTCACCTCCGGCAACGCCTTTTCCGTTGGGGTGCGGAATGGTGCGGCTCAAAAAACCTCGGAGCGGGAGACTTTCATGCATTTGAATTTCGGCAAAACGCTTTTCACCAGCCTCGCCATGGCGACGCTGCTCGGTACGGCCACTTTGGCACTGCCGGCGCAGGCAGCGACGCTACGCATGGCCTGGGCGCAGGACGCCACGGGCCTTGATCCGCATACCCAGACGGCATTCTCGTCGCTGCGGCTGCTTGAGCTGATCTATGAGCCGCTGGTCCGGCTCGATGCGGAGTACAATGTCGGGCCGGCTATCGCCAAGAGTTGGGAATTCTCCAGCGACGGGTTGACGCTCACCTTCAAGCTCGATCCGAACGCAAAGTTCTCGACCGGCGATGCGGTGACCTCCGCTGACGTGAAGGCCTCCTTCGAACGCCTGCTTGACGAGGCCACCGCCGCCGCGGCGCGCGCTAATTTCCTCTCGATCAAAACCATCGACACGCCCGACCCGCAGACCGTGGTGTTCAACCTGAGCCAGCCCGACGCGCCGATCCTGATCGCGATGTCGGGCACCAATGCCTCGATCGTACCCGCCAGTGCGATTGCCGATGGCACCATCGGCACCAAGGCCGTCGGTTCGGGCCCGTTCAAGCTCGACGAGTGGGACCCGAACGTCAAGGAAGTGCTGAGCGCCAACCCGAACTGGGCCGGCGGCAAGGTCGGCGTCGATGGCATCATCATTTCGGTGCTGCCGAGCGAAAGTTCCATCATCGACTCGATGCGCGCCAACCAGATCGACTTCGCGCTGTTCAACGATCCGACCATCGCGACGCTGATCCCGGGTGAGCCCAACATGACGCTCAACCGTATCCCGGGCCTCGCCTACAACGTGCTGCAGCTTAATCCCGCGCGACCGCCAATGGACAATGTGAAGGTGCGGCAGGCCATCTCCTGCGCCGTCAACCGGCAGGAAATCATCGATACCGCGCTGGTGGGTGAAGGCAAGGTCACGGGTCCGCTGACCATGGCAGCCTTTGCATCCGATCCGGCGAGCCTGTTCTGCTATAAACAGGACGTCGAGAAAGCTAAGGCGCTGATGGCCGAAGCGGGCCTTGCTGACGGGTTCTCCGTCAATGTGATCGCCGCAACCGGCGAGCCACCCTATGCCGCCAACGAAGCGCAGGTACTGCAGAGCCAGCTTGCCGCGATCGGCGTCAAGCTCACCATCCAGACCATGGACCTCAAGGTCTATGTGGATACCTGGCTCAAGGGCGATTTCGACATGGCGGTGGCGCAGAATGGCGGCCGCCCGGACCCCTATCCGATGTACAATCGGTACTTCACCAAGGACGGCAACCTGATCAAGGTGTCGAACTTTGTCGATCCCGAGCTCGACAAGCTGCTACAGGAGGGCCGTGTGGAAACCGACATCGCCAAGCGCAAGCCGATCTTCCAGCAGTTCGAGGCACGCCTCGCCGAAGAGGCCCCCTGGATCTGGATCAGCAGCACGGTGACCTACACCGCCAACCTGGGCACCGTGAAAGGTTATGAGATCAATCCGAGCGGATTGCTCTTCTCGCTGAGCAAGGTGACTGTAGGCGAGTAAGCGTCTCCGAGGCGGGCGCCAAGCCCGCCTCACGACCGGTAAGTGCGCCCAATATGAACTATCTCGTGCAACGGCTGCTGACGTTTCCGCTGGTCCTGCTGGGCGTGTCGCTGCTGGTGTTCTTCGCCATCCGCCTCGTGCCCGGCGACGCGATCATCGCGATGCTGGGCACCGAAGCGGGGCTGCTGACGGATGCGCAGCGCGCCTCGCTCGCCGCGTATTTTGGCCTCGATCAGCCGGTCGTCATACAATATGGCCGCTGGCTGACCGGCCTGTTCCAGGGCAATCTCGGGATCTCGACGACCTATGGCAAGCCGGTGCTCGAGGTGATCATCGCCCGCTTTCCGCTGACCATCGAGCTGGCACTGCTCTCGATGGTGATTGCGCTGGCGGTGGGCGTGCCGGCCGGCGTATTCGCCGCGACGCGTGCCGACCGCCCATCCGATCTAGTCGTGCGGCTCTTCGCGATGCTCGGCCAGTCGACGCCAAGCTTTGTTGTCGGGCTCGTTCTCATCTATCTGCTGTCGGTAAACTTCCACATCTTGCCCGCGATGGGCTCGTTCACGCCGCTCTTCGTCGATCCGCTAGGCAACCTGGCGCAGATGATCCTGCCGTCGATGACCTTGGGCCTCGCCTTCGCGGCGGCGGTGACGCGCATCGCGCGCTCGTCAATGCTCGACGTGCTGAGCGAGGATTATGTCCGTACGGCGCGCAGCAAGGGCGCGTCGCAGCGCGATGTCGTCTGGCGGCACGCACTGCCCAACGCGCTGATCCCGGTGGTGACGCTCAGCGGCGTCGAGTTTGGCTACCTGCTGGGTGGTGCGGTGATCGTCGAGCAGATTTATGCGCTTCCGGGGCTCGGCCGGCTGACGCTAGATGCCATCTCGCAGCGCGATTATGCGCTGGTGCAGGGCGCCGTGCTGTTCATTGCCTTCAATTTTCTCGTCGTTAATCTCCTGGTCGATCTCGCCTATGCGGCGCTCGATCCGCGCATCCGGCTGGGAGGCAAGTGATGCGTTTGTTCAACGCGGTGCTGCGGCATCCCAGCGGCCGCATCGGCGCGGCGATCATCCTACTCTTTCTCGTCGTGGCGGCGCTGGGAGCCATCGGCCTGACGCCGCACGACCCGTTGAAGCAATATGTGATCGATCGCCTCAAGCCGCCGAGCGGCACCTACTGGTTCGGCACGGACCTTTTGGGGCGCGATACCTTCAGCCGCCTGATGCTCGGCATCGGGGAATCCTTCCTTGTCGCATTCGCGTCCGTCGCGGCCGCTGCCGCGGCCGGCACCGTCATCGGGCTGTTCGCCGCCTGGTGGGGGCACCTGTGGGATGGCATATTGATGCGCATCATGGACGTGCTGCTGGCCTTTCCAGCGATCCTGCTCGCATTGCTGATCGTGGCGATCGAAGGTCCCGGTGTCGCGACCAGCATCACGGCAATCGGCATCGTCTACACGCCCATCTTTGCCCGCGTCGTGCGGGCGCCGGCGCTGGCCCTCAAGGCGCGTGAATTCGTCGAGGCCGCGCGCACCTTCGGCAGTTCGCAGCCCTATATTCTCACCCGCCACCTGCTGCTCAACCTGGTCGCGCCGCTGACCGTGCAGATCACGCTGGCGCTGGCCTGGGCGCTGCTGACCGAAGCCGGCCTCAGCTTCCTGGGCCTCGGCACGCAGCCGCCAGCGCCGTCGCTGGGTGTGATGCTTGCCGAGAGCAAGTCGATGATGACGCGCGCACCGTGGCTGATGGTGTTTCCCGGCCTCACCATCATGCTCGCCATCCTTGGCTTCAACCTGTTCGGCGACGCGCTGCGCGATATTCTCGATCCCCGTACGCAGGAGCGGCCGGCATGACGCCCCTTCTGTCGATCAGGGACCTGAGCGTCGGCTTTGGTCGGGACCCCAAGGCCAATGAGGTCGTCAAGGGCGTCAGTTTCGATCTGGCGGCTGGGGAAACGCTGGCCATTGTCGGCGAAAGCGGCTCCGGCAAATCGGTGACGGCGCTGTCGATCAACCGGCTGGTGGACTTCGGCGGCGGTCGGATCACCGGGGGCAGTATCGCCCTGCAACGCAGCGACGGCTCGATTCTCGATGTGACCAAAGCCGACGAGTCGGCGCTGGTCCGCGTGCGCGGCAGCGATATCGGCATGATCTTCCAGGAGCCGATGACCTCGCTCAATCCCGTCCACACCGTGGGTGCGCAGATCGAGGAAGCCTTCCGCCTCAATCGCGGCCTCAACGGCGCCGCCGCGACCCATGCGGCCAAGGAGGCATTGGAACGCGTCCGCATTCCAGATGCCGCTCAACGGCTCAAATATTACCCGCACCAGCTTTCGGGTGGCATGCGCCAGCGCGTCATGATCGCCATGGTCATTGCCAGCAATCCGCGCCTCCTGATCGCCGATGAGCCCACCACGGCGTTGGACGTTACAGTCCAGGCCCAGATCATGGCGCTCCTGGCCGAACTGCGAAGCGAGCTCGGTATGTCGATGATCTTCATCACCCACGATATCGGCCTTGTCGCCGGCATCGCCGACCAGATCATGGTGATGCAGAATGGCGTCGCGGTGGAGCAGGGCGCTTTAGACGCCGTGCTCGATAATCCTCAACACGACTATACGCGCCACCTGCTAAAGGCCGTCCCCCACTTCAATGGCGGCCGCGCCGTCCGCAGCGATGGCAGCCGCGTTGCCGGCGCCACGCCCGTCGTCACCGTGGACAATCTCGTCGTCCGCTTTCCCGCTGCCAGGGGCGTGTTTGCGCGCTCCGCCGGTGCAGTGCATGCCGTCGATGGCGTCAGCTTCGATCTCGTTCCCGGCGAAACCCTTGCCATCGTTGGCGAAAGCGGCTCGGGCAAATCCACCACCGCCCGCGCCATTCTCGGCCTTGTCGGCACCACGCGCGGCCGCATCGACAAGGCCTCCGGCCGCAGTCCGCGCCCCGTACAAATGGTGTTCCAGGACCCCTTCGCCTCGCTCAATCCGCGCCTCAACGTCGAAGGCCTCCTCGCCGAACCCGCCATCGCCGCCGGCGAGCGGCGGGACGCCAAACTGCGCGAACGCATGACGTTCCTGCTCACGCGCGTCGGCCTGCCCGAGGATGCGCTGACGCGTTACCCGCACCAGTTCTCCGGCGGCCAGCGCCAGCGCCTGTGTATCGCCCGCGCACTGATGCTCAATCCCGAAGTCGTCGTGCTCGACGAGGCTGTCTCGGCCCTCGACGTTTCGGTGCAGGCCCGCGTGCTCGATCTGCTGATCGATCTGCAACGCGAATTCGGCCTCGCCTACCTGTTCATTTCCCACGATATGGCCGTGGTCGAGCGCATCGCCCACCGCATCGCCGTCATGTATGCCGGCCAGCTTGTCGAGATCGGCGCCGCCGCCTCGGTGCTGTCTGATCCTCAGCACAGCTACACCAAGCGCCTGATCGCCGCAGTGCCGGCTATCGAGCGCCGCAAGCAGGTCTTCATGGTCGATGGCACGCAGGTGCCGTCGCTAGTACGGCCGAATGGCTATGAGCCGCCGACCGCGCAATGGCGCGACGCGGGCCCTGATCATCGTGTTCGTCTGGAGACCATATGACGTCCGTCCAAGCCATGATCGACCGCGCCTTCGCGCCATTGCAGGCGGCGGTCGAAGCCAAGCGCATTCCCGGCGGCATCCTCGGCGTCATCGATGCTGGCGGCGCGCGTGCCACCCGCGTCATCGGTTCGGCTCAACTCGTGCCGTCGCCGCGCCCGATGACAGACGGCACCTGGTTCGATCTCGCCTCGCTCACCAAGGTCATCTTCACCACTCAGCGCATCCTGGCACATGCCGAGGCCGGTCGCATCGATCTGGACGCACCGCTGATCTCGGTCATCCCCGATTTCCGGCAGTACGATCCCAATGCCTGGGAGCGCAAAATCACCTTCCGCCAATGCCTTGGCCATGACACGCCATTTCCCGGCGTGGTTCCGATCTACACTTACGGCGGCGATCCCGATCGGCTCCGCGCCTTCGTGTTGCAGCATGAATGGCCTTCGGGTCCGCCTGTCTATTCCGACATCAATTTCATCTTGCTCGGCATCGCGCTGGAGCGACTGGAAGGAAAGTCTATTCGCCAGATGGACCCCGGTCCCGGCTTCGCCTGGTCTGCCGAGCCGGCCCAGGCGGCCGCCACCGAGTTCGACCCCTGGCGCAATCGCGTCGTGGTCGGCGAGGTGCATGACGAAAACTGTTACGCGTTGCAGGGCTCCGGCCATGCCGGCCTGTTCGGCAACGCCGCCTCAGTGCTCGATTTCGCCCAGACCCTTTTGAACGGGCAGGCCTCCCCTCTCATCCGCACCACCATCGCCGGCCGCCGCACCCATGGCTGGGAGCGCGCTTATGACGGCTGGTCGGGCGGCGAAACCTGCTCGCCTGAAACCATCGGCCATACCGGCTTCACCGGCACCGGCCTATGGATCGATTTCGCCAAAGGCCGCGCCTGGACGCTGCTGACCAACCGCGTCCATCCCACCCGTCATTTCGATAGCGGCATCGTCGCTTTGCGCCGTGCCACCGGCGATCTCATCAACGCGGAGCAATGACTATGGACACGATCTGGACCGTCGGCCTGATGACCGGTACCGTGCTCGACGGCAATATCGATGTCGCCATGATCAAGACAGACGGTGAGCGTGTGGAGAGCTTCGGCCCCTACACGCTGGCGCCGTATTCCCAATCGATCCGCCGTCTGCTGGATGAAACCCTGGCCCAGGCGCGCAAATGGAACTTCGAGGGAGCCGATCCCGCCATCTTCGCCGAGGCCGAGGAGGCGCTGACCCGCGCGCAATCCGCCGCCGTGCGCCAACTGGTCGAGGCCAATGGCATGACCATGGCCGATATCGGCGTGGTCGGTTTTCATGGCCAATCGGTGCTGCATCGCGCGCCGCAGCCGGGGCGGATCGGGGCCACCCGCCAGTTGGGCAACGGCGAGCTCATGCACAAGCTGCTCGGCGTCAAGGTCGCCTATGATTTCCGCACCGCCGATGTCCAAGCCGGCGGACAAGGCGCGCCCTTGGCCGCGATCTATCACCAGGCCCTGTTGCGCGGCCTTGGGGCCAAGGGCGACACCGCCGTGCTCAACCTGGGCGGCGTCGCCAACGTCACCTGGTGGGATGGCGCCGATACGCTGATCGCCTTCGATGCCGGCCCGGCCAACGCGCCGATCAACGATTTCATTAAGGATCTCGGCCTGGGAGAAATGGACCGCAATGGTGAACTCGCACTGCGTGGCGAGGTCGACGAGCCGCGGCTCAAGGAATTGCTAAGGCATCCCTATCTCTCTGCGCCTTATCCGAAGTCGCTCGACCGCTTCGATTTCCTGTCCACCATGGCTGATGGCCTCGGGCCCGCCGATGGCGCGGCGACACTGACCGCGTTCACCACCAGCGCAGTCGGCAAGGCGCTCGATCTCCTGCCGCAACGGCCTAGCAAGCTGGTGGTCTGCGGTGGCGGGCGGCATAATCCGGCGATCATGGCCATGCTGTCGGTTCGCGCAGATGTCGAAGTCGTTCCCGCCGAGGCTGTCGGCTGGCGCGGGGATGCGATCGAGGCGGAATGCTTTGCGTTTCTGGCGGCCCGCGTTATTCGCGGCTTGCCGATCAGTTTTCCATCGACCACCGGCGCCCCTCGCCCCCTGCAGGGCGGCCGCATCGCCGGCTAAAGCGCTTTCTGCAGGAAGGTGCGCGTGCGTCCAATGGGAAAGTTCGCCAATTCGCCAAACGGCACGTAGCCCTGCCGCCGATACACTTTCAGCGCCACCGGGTTGAACGTATCGATATAGGCGCCGTGACAACCCCGCAGCCGCGCTTCGGCCTCGGCCGCCTCGAGCATTTGCCCGGCCATGCCCCGCCCGCGCTGCGCCTCGGCGATCCACAACCATTGCACATAGAGCCAGCCCCAGGCGGTATATCCCGAAATGCCGCCGACGATGGCGTTGGCCTCGTCCCGCACCAGCACGATTACAGCTAGCCGCCCGGACCGGCCGACATCGGCGTTGTTGAACGCCGTCAAACCATCGCCAATCGCCCCCAGCTCGTCCGGTGTCGCCTCTGCGGCCACTGTGATCGTTGTCGTGCTCATGATCGCCCATCCAATCACGTGTGCGCTACAAAGCACACCCGAAGGAGCGTGTCAGGCCTTCCGCAGGATTTTCTCCATCGCCTTCCCTTTGGCGAGTTCGTCGACCAGTTTGTCGAGATAGCGGATTTCCCGCATGGTAGGGTCCTGGATCTCTTCCACCCGCACGCCGCAAACGACTCCCTTGGTCAGGGACCGCGAGGGATTCATTTTGGGCGCCCGGGAGAAGAAATCCTCAAAACTTGTCTTCCTTGCCAGTTCGATATCCAACGTCGCTAAACCTTCACCGCCGGCCACGACTTTGCTACGCCGCCGGGTCGTCGCTTCGGCGGCAGACTTTTCCGCATGCGCGTCGCGGTTGATTACTTGCAGGTTGGGCAGGCCCCAATAATTCAGCAGCGTTGGCCATTCGGCCTGGCGATGTTCATGCCACACCCGGAACAGGGGCGTGCGGTGGTCGACTTCGGACGTTCGAAGGAGCCTTGCGCCACTTGTCGCACAGCGCCGGGTTTGCAGTTTGCGCAGCAGTTTGGCGTGGTTGCTGGGCGCAGTCCACATTTGCCAGGCGGTAACGCAGGCGGTGTGCCAGACGGCGTTCTTGTTGGGACCCTTGTCCCAAAGGTCGACGTGCCAGCCAAGTCGGTAGACGGGCTGGCCGCAGACCACGCAATGGCCGGGCCCCGCGCGAAAAGGCCTGCTGGCGATATGGCGCCGGTGGCATGCGAAAACTGGGGGCGAGATCGGGTTCATCGGCCGACCTAAGCCGCCAGGTCCAGCCTTCGGGTGTTCCGCTCTTGGCCGCAAGGGCCCGCGCCAGCCGGTCGGCGCGCAGGGGATGCGTCCGCCAGTAGCTGTCGACGGCGAGCCGTGGGGTCGGCGGGGTCCAGCGTCTGGCCTTTGCGTGCGTCAGAACGGCCGCCGGAAATACCTCCGACAGCGCCTTGTTGAAACGCAGCAGCGCCCGCTCGTTGCGCAGCGCCAATGTCTCGGCCATCTTCATGGCGACTAACATGCCATGCGAGGCGTAAACGCTTCGGAAAGCATCGGTATCCTTTGCGCGTCATCTCGTCGCCCGGCGGGCCATGATGGTGAGCCCGATCGTCGCCAAAGCGGCATAGGCGGCCGGGAACAGGAACACCACTGGCAACCCGACCGCCGCGATGCCCACTCCGCCCGTAACGCCACCGAGAGCGGAACTGAGGGCCGTCGAGCTCATGAAAATCGCCGAGGCAGTGGCGACGGCGCTGGGCAGTAGTCGCTGCGCCACGATGATGCCCAATGCCGCGAAAACGCCCCAGACGCCGCCCATCAGGATTTGCCCGGCAAACATGCCGACGGCGCTGGGCCACAGGGCAAAGCAGAGGTTCGCCAACACGGCCAGACCAGCGGCGAACGCCATCAACCAGAGCGGACCCGTGCGTCGTGCGACGATGACGCTGAATGGCATGATGATCAGCTCGATCAACGGCTGAATGCCAATGACCGCGCCGCGCAGCTCGGGCCCGAGGTGCAGTTGTTCCTCCATGTAGAGCAACAGGAAGCCGTATTTGATGGCCTCTCCGGCATAGACGAGGATGTAGAGCCCGGTGAAGACGAGCAGCGGCGTCATGGCAGACCATTGCGAAGGCATGGTGCTGACGGATGCCGAGTTTGCCGCCCGCTGCGCTGGCGCCGCCTCGGTGTTGAGCGTTCCGAGCGGGATGATTTGCGCCAGAAAGCAGAGCGCGGTGCCCCAGAACATGACGCGGATGCCGGCTTCGGCAGCGAGCCAAGCGCCGATAACCGGGCCTATGACCCATCCCGCGGTGAGGGCCATGCGGATGATGGCGACGATGTCCTCGGCGGCGGGCGTCGGCTTTCGCGTCAGGTCGTCATGGATGGCCGCAAAGAGTTGCGATGCTGCGGCTCCAGAGAAACCGAGCACCAGAGCGCTGATCGCGAATGGCATCCATGCCTGCCAGGCGACGGCGATGCCGGCCCAGCCAAGGAAACCCGCGATGGCGCAAAGCCGGAACAGGCCGAGGCGCTTGCCGGTGCGGTCCGAGTAGCTCCCAATCAGATAGCCAGCGACCGGTGCTGCCAGGCTGGTGAGATAAAACAGGCCACCGATTGGCAGTGGGGTGCCGAATTCTCGCGCCAGATAGAGCACGATCTGCGGCGCCGCGGCCGACACGCCGATCCCTGACAGCAGCATCGCAATCGTGGCGCCCAGATAGAGCTGAGAGCCGAGAACCTGTTTGAGCGCCGATGGTGGCCTGCCCATAACGTCCGTGTTTGCCATATCGATTCTCCCCCCGAATGGTCAGTGCCGCGCGGCGAGCGGCCAGCTCACTGCCACAAAAATCAAGCTGGCTGCAACCAGCATGAAGCCCGCGCTGAGGCTCCAGTGCTGGGCGATGAAGCCAATGGCCGCGGGGCCAACCAGAATGCCCGCATACCCGAGCGTTGTGACCGCCGCGATGGCCAGGCTCGCTGGCATGCGTGTCTGGCGGCCGGTTGCGGTGAAGAGCACTGGCACAATATTGGAAGCGCCGATGCCGACCAGCAGGAAGCCTGCGAAAGCCAGTTGCGGGAGGGGTGCGAATATCGCCAGGAGGAAGCCAAGAGCGGCCAACAGGCCACCGCCGACGACCACGGCCATGCCGCCAAGCGACTTGACGATGCTATCGCCGGCGAGGCGTCCTGCTGTCATGGCGATGGCAAACATGGTGTAGCCGAAGCCCGCCTGCGCCGGGTCGACCATATGGGTGCCGATCAGGAAGAGCGCGCTCCAGTCGAGAATGGCACCCTCGCCGAGAAAGACGAGGAAGCACAACAAGCCGATGAAGATGACTATGCCTTTGGGAACGACGAACAGTGGCGTCTCGCCCACTTCGCGATTGCCGATTGGCAGGAGGCCGGCGAACGAGACGATCAGCAAGGCCACCATCAGGATGCTGACCGCCAGCGTTGCGGTCACAGGCGCCACGCCCGCCCCAAGTAGCAGGCTGACGCCGCCAGCGCCGACAATGCCGCCAAGGCTGAACAGGCCATGGAAGCCGGACATCATGTTGCGTCCGCTGTCTTTCTCCACCATCACGGCTTGAATGTTCACGGCGACGTCTACCGTCCCGATGCTGGCGCCGAAAAATGCCAGGGCAATGGCGAGGCCCGGAACGGTGTCGACGATCGCCAGGAAGGGCAGCGCTACCGCCACGGCCAATCCGCTGGCGACGATGACTGCGCGACAGCCGAACCGGCTCGCCAGAACGCCGGTGATCGGCATTGCGACGATCGAGCCCAGTCCGAGGCAAAGCAGCAACAGGCCGAGCGCACCATCCTCGACGCCCACGCGCGTCTTGGCGAACGGCACCAGCGGCGCCCAGGCCGCCATGGCCAGGCCCGCGACGAGGAAAACGGCACGGGTCGCCCATTGTTCGCGGCGCCCGGAGGAAGGATGATCGGCTAGGCTGGTGCTGGATGCAGACATGTTCGGTTCGCTTGATATCGGGGTGGCAAGGCGCGCCTAGACGCGGTGAAAAATGGAGCGTGAGGAGAGAGCGATGATCACCATGGCGCCGCAGAGCAGGCAGAACGCCATCTGCAGGCTGGTGGCATGGGCGATCAGACCGATTGCTGCGGGCCCCGCGATGATGCCGACATAGCCCACGGTCAGCACCGAAGCGACGGCCAGATTGGCAGGCATGCGCTTGGTCCGTCCGGTCAGCGTGAAGAGGATCGGGGCGATGTTGGAAATGCCGGCGCCCACCAGCATGAAGCCAAGCAAGGCAACAACGGCCGATGGCAGCAGCAGGCTTACGAGGAATCCTGCCACGGCAATCGATGCGCTGAGCACAAGCATCACGAGGTCCCCGAATGCGGTTCGGAACCGGCCTCCGAGCAGGCGACCCAGCGTCATGGTGATGGCGAACGCCGTGTAGGCGAAACCGGAGAGACCCACTTCCGCGTTATGGACTTCGATCATGAACAGCGCGCCCCAATCGAGGACCGCGCCTTCGGCCAGCATGGCGAGCAGGCTCAGGCACCCGATTGCCAGGACGACGCCCCGCGGAATGATGAAAGCGGTAGGCTTGGCGCTGCTGTCATTGCTGTATGGCAGCAGTCCCGGCCGGGCGAGGACGAGCAGGGTGGCCATACCCAGGGATAGAATCGAGGCTGCAAGAAGGGGCGTTATGCCTCCCGCGAGAAGCAAGGCCATTGCGCCCGAACCCGCGATTCCGCCTAGGCTAAACATCGCATGAAAGCCGGACATCAACGCTCTGCCCTCCTTGCGCTCGACCAGCACCGCCTGCAAATTCATGGCCACGGAGGTGCAGCCCATCACGATGCCGAACACCATTAAGGTTGCGGCGATGACCCAGACCGATCCAACTGACGCCAAAAGCGGCAAGATCAGGCATAAACCGGCAGCGGATATGCTGATCACCTGCCGGCAGCCGAAGCGCGAGGTCAGGAAGGCCGTCATTGGCATGGCGACAATTGACCCAACGCCCATACTCAAGAGAACCAGTCCGAGAGCGCCGTCCCCCAGACCAAGCCTGGCCTTGGCCAGCGGGACGAGCGGCGCCCATGCGCCCAGCACGATGCCGCCAAGCGAGAAGATGAGGCGCGTTGAAACGCGCTCATTGCCTGCGGTCGCGGTTATGGCCGTCATGCTTTCCTCTCCTTGCCATACGTGCTATTGCAGAATACGCACAAACAAGCAAGAACGCGCACAAACAGGAATTCTACAGGCATGCTGACCGACGAGAGGCTTGATCGAATTCGCGAGCTGCTCAATGCCAACGGCAAGGTTTTGGCCAATGGCTTGGCCATGCAGTTCAATGTGTCGGAAGACACCATAAGGCGGGACTTGCGCGAACTGGCCAAGCTCGGTGTCTGCCGCAGGGTTTACGGCGGAGCGCTGCTCCCCACGCCCGATCTAGGAACGCTGGCGGCGCGAACGTCCGCACGGCAGGACGGGAAAGCCAACCTGGCGCGGGCAGCGGCGGGCCTCATCAAGGATGGACAGACGATCTTTATTGACGCTGGCTCGACCAACCTTGCAATCGCCAGTGCGTTCTCGCGGGACACGAAGCTGACGGTGGTTACCAACGCGCCAGCGATCGCCACGGCGCTATCGGATCACGCGAACTGCACCATAATCGTTCTCGGCGGGGTGTACGATCGCGTGAAGGGCGCTTGCTTGGGGGCGCAGGCGATACGTGAGGCGTCTAAAATTTTTGCGGACATGTTTATTCTGGGCGCATGCGGTGTCGATACGGTGGCTGGAGTCACGGCGCTCGATGCGGGCGAAGCAGAGATCAAGCGGATGATGGTGGAGCAAAGCAGCCTGCTTCTTATCGCCGCGACCTCGGACAAGTTGGGCACCGTGGCTCCGTTCAAGATTGCGGAGGCGTCGAGGATCGACCACCTGATCATTGAGGAAGATGCCGGCGATACGGCCGCATTTGAACAGGCAGATGTTCAAGTGCACGTCGCGCAGTCAGGCCAACACTAGACGTCATCGCGGTGAATCGACGTCTATACGCTCGGGGCGGGGATAGGGCGGAATGTGCGTGGACCCCTTGGATAGGGTCGCGTATTCCTAGTGACAGGAATCAAATTGGTTCGTTTTGTCCATGGATTGCCTGGTAAATCTCTATTCTCAACGGATGACCGCCCTGGCGGAGCGGGTCGAGAACGTTGATGCAACGATTCGCGTTGCGCTCCCGCCGGAACTGCATTTCGTCCAGTCCTGGGTGCGGGAGCATTTCAGCGAGTACTGGGTGAGCGAGGTGACGGTGGCCATGTCGCATCAGCCGCCGGGTTGTCTGATTGCGGTGGTCGATGAGCAGCTTGTCGGCTTTGCCTGCTACGATGCCACGGCGCGCGGCTTTTTCGGGCCGACCGGGGTCGCCGAAAGCCAGCGCGGCAACAAAATCGGCCTGGCGTTGCTCTATCATACGTTGGCCGCGATGAAGGCGCACGGCTACGCCTACGCAATCATCGGTTCGGCCGGCCCGGTGGAGTTCTACGTTAAGGCTGTGGGAGCGGTGCCGATCGAAGCGGACAAGGAAGATATCTATCAAGGACTGCTGCGCGTCCGGCCCAAGCCGGAGGCCGACGCGTAATGGTTGCTTCTACTCCGCTTGCATTGTTCGTCGGCATGCCGGGGCTGAAGCTATCGGCGGACAAAATCGCCTTCTTCCGCGAGGTCAATCCGTTCGGGCTGTTCCTATTCCGGCGCAATCTCGACAATCCCGAGCAGGTGCGGCGCCTGTGCGCTCAGTTCCGCGAGGCGGTGGGACGTGATGACGCGCCGGTGTTCATCGACCAGGAAGGCGGCCGGGTTCAGCGGCTGAATAATGGCAAATGGCCGAGCTTCCGCAGCTTGGGCGAATTCGGTGCGCTGGCGCGCAAGGATTTGGAACTGGGCAAGCGCGCCATGCGGCTCTCCACGCAGGCCATGGCGTCGCTGATGGCCGAATTGACCATCGACAGCGGCACGACGCCCGTGGTCGACCTGGCCCGCAAGGGCACTCACGAGGTGATCGGTCAGCGCTCGTTCGGAGACGATCCGGACCTCGTCATCACCATGGCCCGCGAAGTCATCAACGCCATGCTGGAGGCCGGCGAACTGCCGGTGATCAAGCATATTCCGGGCTACGGGCGTGTCACGGTCGATCCGCATTTCGACTGTCCGGTGGTCGATGCCAGTCGCGAGGACTTGCGCGACACCGATTTCCGTCCCTTCATCGCGCTACGCGATACGCCCTGGGCGATGGTTGCCCATCTCATTTTTACCCAAATCGACCCGGAGCGCCCGGCATCGGTTTCACCTTTTGTCTGTGAGTTGATCCGCAAGGACATTGGCTATGACGGGGTGATCATTACCGATTGCCTGACCATGGAGGCCCTCAAGGGCACTTGGGCCGAACGCGTCACCGCCGCGCTCGATGCCGGCTACGACATTGCCCTGCACAGTCAGGGTGATTTGGCGGCCAGCCAGGCTGCGGCCAGGGCAGCGCGCCCGCTCAGCCAGGAAAGTCTGGCGCGGATTGCCCGCGCTCAGGCCATCCGCGGCGCCAAGCGGGTGGACATTGGCGCTCTACACGCCGAGGTTGAGCAGATCTTCAAGGAGAGCGGCATCGCCTGAGCGGTGTTCGGATGCAGAGGAGAACAGCAGTGCTGAAGAATAAAGTGATCCTGGCGGCCTCCGCCATGGTTCTGGCGATGGCCGCAGCGCCTGCCAGCGCCCAAGCGGTGCTGACAGTCAGTTCCGAGCAGACCACGACCTGGGTTCGCAATTTCAACCCGTTCAACCAGACCTCTGCCCGCGCGACGACCAAGGACTTCATCTATGAGCCGCTGGCGATCTTCAATCGCCTTGCCGGCAACAAGTGGGAATACCGCCTGGCCGAAAACTTCGAGTTGGCGGACGATCTCAAGTCGATCACCTTCACCTTGCGCGACGGGCTCAAATGGTCCGATGGCGAACCCCTCACCGCGGACGACGTGGTGTTCACCTACGGCTACCTCAAGAAGTTCCCGGCCCTCGACTTCTCCTCGGTGGCACCCCTGATGGCATCGGTCGAAAAGGTGGATGACAAGACCGTCCGCTTCAATCTGGTGCAGCCCAATTCGCTGATCGCCACCACCATCGTGGGCATGCCGATCGTGCCGGAGCACATTTGGAAGGACATCGCCGATCCGGTGACCTTCGCCAACGAGACGCCGGTCGGTTCCGGTCCGCTGACCGAGATCACCCGTTTCACCCCTCAGGTCTATGAGCAATGCCGTAATCCCAATTACTGGGACGCGGCGAGCCTGCACGTCGATTGCATCCGGCTGCCCCAGCTTGCCGACAATCCACAGGTGCTGGCAGCGCTTGCCGATGGTACGCTCGATTGGGCGACGAGCTTCATTCCGGACATCGACAATACCTTCGTGGCCAAGGATCCCGAGCACAACAAATACTGGTTCCTGCCGTCGAGCCTTGTCGCGTTCACGCTCAACTTCGAAAGTCCCGACGCGAATAATAAGAAGGCCTTCAACGACGTGAACTTCCGGCGTGCGGTCAGTATGCTGATCGACCGGCAGACCATCATCGACATTGCCGGCTATGGCTATCCGGTGATCAACGAAGATCCCGCCATGCTGGGCGAGTTCTACAAGGCCTTCGGCAATCCGGAAGTGGCCACCCAGTTCGGCCAATACGGCAAGTTCGACCTCGATGCCGGCGTGGCCCTGCTGGAGAAATCCGGCTATGTCGACAAGGATGGCGACGGTTTCCGCGATAACCCCGATGGCACGCCGATCGCAATCGATATCGAAATCCCCAATGGCTGGACCGACTGGATCGACGCCACCCAGATCGCGATCGAAAGCCTGAAGCAGGGCGGCCTCAACGTGAAGATGAGCACGCCCGAGGAATCGGTTTGGGCGTCCGATCTGATTGATGCGAAATATTCGATGTCGCTCAATGCCATTGCATCTGCCGCCAATCCCTATTTCCCCTATATTCGCTCGTTCAATCCTGCTGACTTCGGCAAGAGCCGCTTCTCGGCCCAGCGCTGGACCGATCCTGAAGTGATCGACATGCTCAACAAATACACCCAGGTGAAGGACCCGGCCGAGCAGAAGTCGATCATGGATGCCATCCAGCTCAAGGTGGCTGCGGCCATGCCGGTGATCCCGGTCTACAACAGCCCGTCGTTCTATCAGTACAGCACCAAGCGCTTTACCGGCTGGGCCAGCGCTGACAATCCGATCACCTCGCCGGTGATTTCCAACGCCAATCCAGGCCGCCTAATCCAGTTGCTGGCGCTGCGTCCAGTTGCACCGTAACCTGAACTGACCTCACGTGAGGGCGCGTCACAGCGCCCTCACTCTGCTTCGCCGGACGCCGACCTTAGGAGGAACACGTATCCAATGGCCTTTCTGCTCCGGCGCGTGGTGTTTTATCTGGCGGCGTTCATCGCCGCCGCGACGATCAATTTCTTCCTGCCACGCCTGATGCCCGGCGATCCGATCCAGATCATGTTTTCCGGCGCTGGCTCAAACCTGTCGATGGAAAACCTCAACGCCCTCAAGCTGACCTTCGGCTTCATCGACGCTCCGATTGGCCAGCAATATGTCCACTATTTGCAAAGCGTGTTCACCGGCGACCTGGGCCGTTCGATCAAGTATTTCCCGCTACCGGTCACTGAGCTGCTGGCACGTGCACTGGTGTGGACGCTGGGCCTGGTCGGCAGTGCCACCATCGTCAGTTTCGTGCTCGGTACCCTGCTCGGGGTGATGGCCGCGTGGCGCCGCGGGACGCTGTTTGACTCGGTGGTGTCGCTGCTGTCGATCTTTTCCAGTTCCGTGCCCGCCGTGGTCATATCGCTGACCATGCTGTTTGTCTTCGGCTACAGCCTGCACTGGTTTCCGAACGGCTATGCCGCGGATCCAATGCTCGATCCGGCTTTTGGCTGGGACTATATCTCCAGCGTGATCCATCACGGCACGCTGCCCATGTTCACCATGGTCATCGTGCTCACCGGCGGGTTCGCAGTGACCATGCGCAACAACATGATCAACCTGCTCGGCGACGACTACTTGGTCATGGGCCGCGCCAAGGGGCTCAGCGACATCCAGGTCATGCTCTGGTACGCCGCCCTTAACGCGCTGCTGCCCACTGTGTCGGCCCTGGCTATATCCGTTGGCGCGTTATTGGGCGGCTCGCTGGTG
>NZ_JAQGJV010000030.1 GCF_028290435.1 Devosia sp.
CTTAGCAACTTCAGAAGCTTGCCGGTCGCTGCGGGCCTTGCGGCGCCGCGGTCTCCAGCGATGAGCCGGGTTATAGGGGCAGGTGTTTGACCTGTAAAGCCCGGAAAATGACAAAACTGACTTTTTCCAGTTTAGCCCGATCGGCCCGTGTGGATAACTCCCCTGAGACCCTATGGAGTCGGGGCGTCTGCGCGCAACAGGCCCTCCTGTTTCAATTCTGCCCAAAGCTGATCCGGGATCGGGTGGCGCATTGATTCAATGTTGCGTCCTACCTGGGAAGGATGCAGCGCGCCGGGAATAACCGACGCAACCAGCTGATGATGCAACGGAAATTGCAGCGCGGCCGCCGCCAGCGGCACCGCGTATCGTGCGCACACCGCCTCAATGCGGCGGACATGCTCGGCTTCGAGCGGAGACGGCTCGTGATAATTGTACCTGGCCCCTGGCACCACGCCGGTCGCCAGAATGCCCGAGGCGAACACGCCACCGATGACCAGGCCAACGCCGCGCCGCTCGCAGAGCGGGAATTCCTCATCCAGCACCGGCTGCTCGGCCAGCGTATAGGGCAGCGCCACGAGGAAGAAATCGAGATCGAGCAGGTTGAGAAAGCGCGGAATGGTGCCTAGCCGGTTCACCCCTGCCCCGACGGCACCGATCAGACCATGGGCTTTGAGCTCCTGCAGCGCTCGCATGCCGCCCGTCGCCAATTGCGTCAGGTGCGCCGCGAGCAACGCTTCGGACCCCATATTGGCGGCGTCCAGATCGTGGATCAGCAGAATGTCCACGCGGTTCATGCCCAGCCGCTGCAGGCTATCCTCATAGGAGCGCATCACTCCGTCATAGGAATAATCGTAGTGATGCTGGAATTTGAGCCCCTCCGGCCAGGACCGCTGCGTCTTGGCAAAGGCCTCGGGATCAGCCGGCGCGGTGAAGATACGGCCGACCTTGGTGGAGAGCCGGAACGCTGAGCGGGGTTGGTTGAGCAGGAAACTGCCCATGCGGCGCTCGCTCAAGCCACGCCCATACCAAGGCGAGGTATCGTAGTAGCGCACGCCCTCCGCCCAGGCCGCCTCCATCGTGGCTGTCGCATCGGCCTCGCTGACCGCCGCAAACAGATTGCCCAGCGGCGCGCCGCCAAAGCCGAGCTGCGGCAGAGTCACGTCCGTGCGGCCGAGTTGGCGCTGTTGGAACGGATCCATCGCTACGCCGCGAACTGGCCGAACGGCACCGCGACCGGCACCACCTGCGCCAAGAGCTGGTCGATCTCGCGTGCCGTTATCGGATCAATCGCCGTCGTCGGGCTGCGCACCAGCGGCGTGCGGATGACACCCTGCCGCACCAGCAGCTGCTTGTGCATGAAATAGAAGATGTCGCCGCCCTGGTTGCCCAGCCGGTTGATCGCCATGATGGTGCGGTCGAAATGTCTTCGCGCCGCGATCTCGTCGCCGGCGCGGAAAGCGTCCCACACTGCGACGAAATCGGCGGGCTGGCTGCAGAACGGCATTGTGCCCAGTGCGCCGCGCCGCAATTCCTCGATGAAATAGCTGCCGCCCGCGCCGCCGAAAATTGTCAGCCGCTCGCCCGCGACCGTCGCCATGGCCGCGACCTTGCTGGTCACAGGCAGCGTCTCGACCTTGATGTACTGCACATTACGGCAGGCATCGGCGATGCGCAGCGCCAGCCCCGGCGGCACCGGTCCCTGCGGCACGTCCTGCAGGATGATCGGAATGCCCACATTGCGGTCGATCGCCACGTAATAGTCGAAGATTTCCTCGCTGCTGACCGGCATGAACGAGGGCGGAATGACCATCAGCGCATCTGCGCCCGCCGCCTCGGCGGCTTTGGAATAAAACACCGCCAGGTCCGTGCCGGCCGCGCCGCTATTGATGACCATCGGCACGCGCTTGCCACCCGCCGCGATCACACACCGCGTCACCTGCGCGCGCTCGGCCTCGTTGAACTTGAAGATCTCGCTGCCCAGCGCCACGCCCAGTCCATGCACGCCGGCAGCAATATTGAATTCGACCAGATTGACGAGGCTTTCCTCGTCAATCCTTCCGTCTGCGAAGAACGGAGTGATGAGAATGGGAACGACGCCATGCAGCATTGGAAGGGACATAAAAAGCTCTCTCAGAAAATTGGGCGTCAGTCGGCGTGGAACATTTCGTCGAGCGGCTCTTGCCAGGGCGAGAAATCCGCATTGGTTTCCATGTAGGGCGCCATCATCTCCCACCATTTCCACACGATGGGATCGATGGGGGCGCCGGGCACGGGTGGCTGGTCGAGCTCCTGATAGGCGAACAGCAGCAGGCCATAGCGATAGATGGAGAAGTTGTGGGTCCCGCTGCGCGCCATCAGCGCCAGCATCTCGGGCCAGATTTCATCATGCTTGCGCTTATAGATCGCCTCATTGCCCGGCTTGAGCTTCATCACCCATGCATGCCGCATCGCTGCCCCCCTAAGCCATGACCGGCTGGGCCAGCAGCGGCCAGGCGCCGAGATAGCCGATGCGCCGGCTGACGGCGCCGCAAGCCTCGTTCAACAGCGCAACCTTGGGCATGATGGCCTCGCCCGGTTCCTTGACCGATGGCCCGGTAATGCTCATCGAGCCGGCGGGATGACCATTGCGATCAAGGATCGGCACCGAGACGCAGTAGACCCCGATCACCACCTCCTGGTCGTCGATGGAATAACCGCGCGCCTTGATGCGCACGAGTTCGGCCTTGAGCACATCGAGATCAGTAATGGTCTTGGCGGTCAGCGCCACCAAAGGCAGCTCGAACACCTTGGCCTGCTCGGATGGCGCCATATAGGCCAGCATCACCTTGCCGGCGCCGCCGCAATGCATCGGCCCGCGCGAGCCGATGCGCATATCGAGTTGCATGCCCTCATTGCCGCGCACCTTGTCGATACACACCCCGTTGCGCCCGCTCAGGGCATTCAGGTTGACCGTCTCGCCCGTCGCCTGGGCGATCTTTTCGGCATAGGGCCGCGCGAGCCGGGGCAGTTCGATGCGTTCGAGCTGGCTGCCAGTGATCTCCAGCAGGCGGAACGAGAGTTCCCATTCCCCATCGGCCGTACGCTCCGCAATGCCCTCTCCCTCGAGGTCGAGCAGCAAGCGATGCACAGAACCCAATGGCAAAGCCAGTTGGGTAGCGATGGCGCGCACCCCCAGCGGGCTCTTGCGCGCTAAGAGGTCCATGACCTGTACTGATCGCTTGATGCTCGACATTGAGACTGATTTTCCCCGCTACCAGAACTTCTTTTCCAGGGCCATGGGATCGATCAGGTTGTCGTCGATATAGTCCCACTCGATTTCATAGCCCATGCCAGGACCGGTTGGCATGTGCACGAAGCCCTCGGCATCGATCTTGTCACAGGTGTTCTTGAGGTAGGGATGGGGCGCGTCATAGTCGACGCCGGGCGCCAGCAAGCCCTTCTCGTAATATTCGGACGTGTCTTCGGAGGTGGCCCCGATAACCTGCAGATTACCCCAGCCCGCCATGTGCATTTCGCAGCGGAGGCCATAGGCCTCGGCGACGATGGCGGTCTTGCGCGCACCGGTAATGCCGCCGCGCACCACATCGATGCGGCTCATGTCGCCAGCACCGCGCAGGATCCATTCGGCGCGCGAAAACACGCCACCGGCAATGATTTCGGGCGACAGGATCGGGATCGACAGCTCGCGCGACAGTCGCACATAGCTCTCGGTGCGGTATTCGGGCATCGGATGCTCGTACCAGTAGAAGTTGAGCTTTTCGAGCTCGCGCCCGACCTGGATGGCCTCCTCCATAGACATGTATGTGCCCCAGGGATCGAACATCAGCACGTAGTCCGGGCCGACGGCCTCGCGCACCAGATGGCAGGTTTCGATATCGGCCTTGATATTGCTGGGGCGACCGGGCGTCGGCTGGCCGGTCTCGGGATTCCAGAAGTAATGCGGATGGATTTTGTAGGCCTGATAGCCCTCGTTCTTGCAGGCCAAGGCATGCTCGGCATAGACATGCGGCTTGCCGATATTGGGATAGGTCGAGGCATAGGCCTTGACCTTCTCGCGCCCGGCGCCGCCCATTAGCTTGTAGACCGGAGTATTGAAGGCGCGCCCGGCCAGATCCCACAGCGCATTGTCGATGACGCTGGCGACATTCTCGGGCGTATTATTGACCCACAGCCACTTCCACACCATTTCGCGGTCGAGCGGGTCCTGCCCCTTGAGCAGCGGCAGGATGCGGCCACGGATCATCTGCTGGTCGACAATGTTAAGCCCTTCGGCATCGCCATGCGAGCCTCCGCCAAGATAATAGCCGGTGACGCCGGTATCGGTTTCGATCGCCAGAATGGTCTGCATCAGATCGGCCTTGGGCACGGGCAGCGCATGACCCACGTCCCAGCGATCGGCATAGGTGCGGAAGGTCTTGATGCGGATATCGGTGATTTTCACGGCAATTGGCCTTTTCGAAGCGAATTTGGGATTGGGTTATTCATAGGCATCGCCGCCACGGAAGCGGTCGAGCAGGACGGCCGCCAGAAGCAGCAGGCCGACGATGATGTTGACGTAGTAGGGACTGATCGAGCGCAGATCGAGAATGTTGGACACCCCGGCGACTGCCAGTAGCCCCAGCGCGCCGCCGATCGGATTGCCGACGCCGCCACGCAGGATCGAGTAACCGCCGATCATCAGCGCGGCATAAACTTGGAATTCAAGGCCAACGCCGGTCGCCCGCGCCGCGCTGCCTAACTGGCCGGCAAAGACGATGCCGCCAAGCCCGCCGCCGAATGCGCTGAGCAACAATGCGACCACGCGCACGCGCTTGACTGAAATGCCGGCGCGGGCCGCGGCACGATCATCGCCGCCCACCGCCTGAATATGACGGCCCAGCCGGCTTTTAGACACGAGGAGCGATGTGAACAGCGTCAACACCACAGCGAGCAGGAAGAACAGCGGCAGGCCGAACACGGACTGATTGACCAGTGTGAACAGGCCCGGATTGAACGAGAAGATCGAGCCCTGCGGCCCCAGCAGCACCCAGGTGATGCCGCGCAGGGCCACCAGCATGCCCAATGTCGCCGCGATCGCTTCCGCGCCGAAACCCACAATGGCGATGGCGTTGATGCCGCCGAAGAAGACGCATGCCAGCAGCGTCACCGGCGCAGCTGCCCATGGGTCCCAACCCAAAGTCAGGAACGTCGCGAACAGCGCCGACGAAAACCCGACCATCGAGCCGATCGACAAATCGACCACGCCCGAGAGCAGAGCAAAGCCGGCAAAGGCACCCACGATCAGCGGCACGATCAGGAAGGTGCCCATGATGCTGATATTGCCGAAGCTCAAAAACTTCGGTCCGACCCAGATCAGCCCCACTGCCAGCACCACAATAAAGGTCAGTGCGATGCTGGCCACCGAGCCGGTCAGCAACTCGCGCAAGGGATGATGGGGAATAACATAGGTATCGCGCTTGGCGGCAAGATCGGTCATGGCATACCCCTGCGTGCGCGCAATCCGTCGATGGCGACCGCGATGATCAGGATCAGGCCCTGGAAAATCGACTGCGTGTCCGAGGACAGTCCGAAGAACACCAGCGACGTTGGGATGGTGGACAGGAACCCGACGCTGAGCAGCAGCATCCAGAAATTGCCGCGCCCGCCGGCCAGCGAAATGCCTGCCAGGATCACCCCGGCGATGATGTTGAGCTGCATGGCATTGCCCGAGCCCGGATTGAACGGACCACTGGTGGCCGCGAACAGCACGGCCGCGAAGCCGACGAAACCACCGGCCGCCGTAAAGATGGCAAAGCGCGTTGCCTTGAGCGAAATGCCGCGCGCCCGCGCCGCCATGCGGTTACCGCCGACGGCAGTGGCGCGGCGGCCATAGCGGGTGCGCGGCAGCATGAAACCGACGATCAGCACCAGCGCCACCATCGGCCACCAGATTGCAGGCAGTCCGAGAAAGCTGGCGCGGCCGAAGGCATAGATTTCACTGCGTTGCGGCACTTCGGCGAGCTGGAACACGAGGAATAGCGCGGCGAGACCAACGAAATTGGTGGCCAGCGTCACGATGACCGGATTGAGCTTGGCGAAGACGATGATGGCGGCGTTGAACGCGCCCCACGCCATGCCAGTCAGGATGGCGCCGATGATCACTACGAAGAGCGGCATGCCGGCTTCCGACAATCGCACCGCGACGAGGCTTGCGGTGATCATGCCGGCCGGCTGGCTCAGGTCGATGAAGCCGCCCGAGATGGCGACCAGCCCCTGCCCGATCGACAGCACGCCGACAATCGACATGGTGAAGGCGACCGCGAGCAACGTCTGATGGGAAATGAAGTCCGCGCGGTAGATGCCGGTGGCTGCGATCAGCAGCAGCCACGCGGCGATGAGCATGAGCCCGGTGCCCCAACCGTGGAACCGCACCTGCAGCGTCATGGCTGGCGGGGAGGCTGGCATGGTTTGTTCGAGGGACATCGGGTTCCTCTGTCTACTTGTTCGGGCAGAACAGTTCGTACTCGGTGGTCCCTGCTGGGGCCGCGAGCAGTTGCGTGACGCGGGCGGCCATATCGGGCACCGATTTTGCCTGTTCGGCAGAAACCGGGCATGGCTGAACCTTGGATGCCGGATCGCCCGCATCGGCCTTGAGCGCCGGGACAGTGCCCGCCGCGATCGGCCCGATCACGTCCTTGACCGCGTAAACCGCATAGCCTTCGAGGAAGTAGAACACCGAGCCCGCCAGGTGCGGATTGACATTGTCGCCGGTGATGAAGGCGCCGTCCTGGCCCCAGCCGATCACGCCATCGGCGCGGCCAAGCTGTTCGGCGGCATTGATCAGCGACAGGACGCCGCCGTCATTGAGGCCAACCACGGCCATGTTCTTGGCATCGGGATGGGCGGCGAGCAGATCGCGGGCAGCCGGCAGGCCGACAGCGGCGTCGCCCTGGCTTTCGAACGAAACCCACTTGGCATCCGGAATATCCGGGCACACTTCCTTGAGGCCGGTGCGCATCCCGCCGGTGCGCCACTCATTGACGATACCGGCTGAAGCGCCTTCCGCCGAAATCACCAGGTCGGGGTTGCAGTCCCACTTGGCCTTGATCAGCTCGCCGAGCTGCTTGCCGCCGGCAATACCAGCCGCGAGATTGTCGATGCCGACGAAATACATGCCGGGATCGGCGATATCATAGGCGACGACCGGGATATTGGCGGCCTTCAGCACCGCGGCGATTGCCGGATTGGACGACGGCTGACCATTGAACTGGATGACAGCATTGACGCCTTCCTGCACGAAGATCTGTGCGTTCTTCAGCGCCGTTGCGGGATCGTTGTTGTTGGAGAGTTCGACATAATCCCAGCCGTTCTTTTCGGCCAGCGCGCGGGCGACGTCGCCCTGTGCCTTCATCCATTCGCAGCAGGTATTGCCGCCAACGGCCATGCCGAGCTTGAATTTATCCTGGGCCGAGGCCGTTCCGGCAAAGCCTGTAGCGGCAAGCACGAGTGTAAGCATCATCATGGCGATGACGCGCAGAGACCGACGCAGCATGGGTTCCTCCTCAAAGGTGCGATAAGTCCGAATATCCGCCTGCCGGTTGATCCGGTTCTGGGCGGGTTAGGCGGTAGCGAGTGTGGCGGCCTCCTCCTGATGATCGCCCGGAATGGCCCCGGTGATCAGGCCGACGATTTCGGACACCTGCGTGTCCTTGACTGTGCGCGTGGCAATCGAGCGGCCCAGCCGCATCACGGTGATACGGTCGGCAACGGACATCAATTGCTGCATGTTGTGGCTGACGATGATCACGCTGACATCCTGCTTGCGCAGTTCGCGGATGACGTCGAGCACCTGGCCGGTCTCGCGCACGCCGAGCGCGGCCGTCGGCTCATCCAGAATGACGATGCGGCGGCCCCAGAGCAGCGCGCGGGCAATCGCGAGACACTGCCGCTGGCCACCCGACATGCCTTTGACCGTGACATTGATCGACGGGATTTTGACCTGCAGGCTGTCGAGCACTTCGCGCGCCCGCTGCCGCATCTGGCGGTCGTCGACCAGGTTGAAAAACCGCGCCACCGGATTCTTGGAAATCTCTTCGCGGCCCAGATAGACGTTCTGATAGGCCGTCATGGTGTCGACCAAGGCCAGGTCCTGATAGACCGTCTCGATGCCCGCATCCATCGCGTCCTGTGCCCGGCGCAACTGGATCGGCGTGCCATCCACCAGCACCTCGCCACTGCTGGCGCTGATAATGCCGGACAGGATTTTGAGCAGCGTCGACTTGCCGGCGCCATTGTCGCCAACCAGCCCCAGCACTTCGTTTTTATTCAAGGTCAGCGACGCATCGGCCAGCGCAATGACGGCACCAAAATGCCGCGCAATGCGCCGTGCTTCGAGCACGGGCTGAGACAGCAGGTCATTCATGAGCACGCCTCCTAATGTTCCATATTTGGAACACACGTACCATATATAGAACGCTAACGTGCGGGGAGGCTGGGTGTCAAGGCACCTGTGAGATCTCAGACCAAAGACTAATGAGGCAGGCTAGACGACGGCTTCCAGCACGTCGCGATCGGCCAGCACCATGCCGAAACCGGGCGCTTCCGTGAGCCGCAGCTTGCCGTTCTGCGGCATGGGCTCGCCTTCGAACAGATCACCGAACACCGGCATGATGGTTTGCCCATCGGGACTGGCCGCCACGTATTCGCAGAAAGCAGGTCCCGGCTGGCTGGCGATGAACTGATACGAATACGGCCCGCTGCCATGCGGCACGACCGGAATGTCATAGGCCGAGGCATGGGCGGCTATCTTGAGCAGCTCGGTCATACCGCCGACCCACATCACGTCGGGCTGCACGATATCGAGCGTACGCTCCTCGATCAGGCGACGGAAGCCGAAGCGGGTATACTCGTGCTCGCCCGTCGTCCATTTCATCGTCGGATGCGCGTGCTTGATGGCGCGGAATCCCTCGACATCCTCGGGCGACAGCACCTCTTCCCACCAATGGATATTGAGGTGTTTGCAGGCTTCGGCGAGCCGGATCGCATAGTCGACCGTCAGCGACATGTAGCAATCGACCATCAGCGGATAATCGGGACCAACGGTGGCGCGATGCGCTGCGAGGAACGCCACGTTCGCCCGCAACCCTTCCTCGCCATCGAAATGGCTATGCGGCAGCGGCACCTTGGCGCCCCAGAAGCCGAGCGCCTTGATCGCGTCAGGCGCGGGCCCAGTGCAGTAGAAGGTGATCTCGTCGCGGCTCAAGCCGCCGATGAGATTGTAGACCGGCTCGCCGCGCACCTTGCCCACGAGGTCCCACAGCGCCAGGTCGACGGCGCTGATCGCCATGATGGGTAGCCCCTTGCGCCCATAAGGCAGGGTGGCGCGATAGAGCTGGTCCCAGATCAGGTTGAGATTGCGCGCATCCTGGCCCACCACGAAACGAGCGAAATGGTGCTTGATCAGCCATGCCGCCGGCGCGCCGCCACTCCCGGTCGCCACGCCAACGGTTCCATCTTCGGTTTCGATCTCGACCACCAGCGCGCCCAGCACGCCAATACCCCAGCTCGAGCGTTTCTCACGAAACGCCGGATAGCCCGACATCGGGTTGGAAATCAGCGAATCCACCAGCCAGTGATTGGACAGGCCCGGCTTGAAGTAGGTCCCGGCCTTGGCACTCGGCTTGATGGTATAGACCCGCAGATCCTTGATGCGAAACGCCTGGCTCATGGCAGCAGAAACACGCGCTTGAGCCCCACCTGCGTGGGCACGTTGTTGGTGTCGGTCTCCATCACATCGGCCATGTGCTTCCACCAGCGCTTCATGATTTCCGTCTCGGGCATCCGATCCATGGTGTGATCGTCGGTGCGGGTCAAAATTCCGAACAGATGGTTGGTCTCGGGGTCCAGCCAGATCGAATAATCCGACACCCCGGCATCCTTGAGCGCCTGCGCCAACTCGGGGAAAATCTCGTCATGGCGCTTTTCGTATTCAGCGGCCTGGCCGGGATTGAGGTTCATGCGAAAGGCGATACGTTCTGACATTTTGGACCCTACTGAAGTTTGCCGGCTTCCATGGATTGAATGGTGGTGTCGCGGACATGTTCGAGATGAGCGCGATAAGCGGCCACTGCCGTCTCTGCATCACCCGCGACCAGCGCATCGGCCACCGCGATATGCTGCTTGACGCTATGGGTGATGACGCCCCGCACTTCGCTGGCGGTACGCCGCACATCGAGCCCAAGATCGTAAAGGACCTGCGCCAGCGCCGAGAGCAGGTCATTGGCCGCGCCACCATTGATGGCCTGGTGGAACTCGATATCGAGCAGGCGGAACGCCACCGGGTCGTGCTCGAACGCCACCCCATCAACCGCCAGCTTGTGGATGCGCTGCCGCAGTTCGGGCGACGCGCGCAAAGCGCACAGCCTCACCAGTTCGAGATCGACCACCGTTCGGGCCTCGAACTGCTGGTGCACATCGTATTCGGCGACCGACAGCATGGTATTGAACGGCGCCACGAGCCGCGTCGGCGTCAGGTCGGTGACCGTGTAGCGCCCGCCCTGCCGGCTGACCAGCACGCCCATCAGCGTCAGCGCCTTCAGCGCCTCGCGCAATGGCGGGCGGGAAATGCCGAAGGCAATGCCCATCTGCGCCTCGGTGGGCAGCTTGTCGCCAGATTTCAGATTGCCGCTCTTGATCATCGCCATGATGCGATTGGCGACCTGCTCGGCCAGCGACTTGCGCTCCAGCGTGCCGCCGCCAAATTCGGCCTCGTCGATCAGGCTGTCGCCGGGATCGAAACCGCTTTCATCTGCCTGTGCGATGGATTTGACCATGCCGCCGCCCTACAGCCCGAGCCGGTAGAAGCTGTTGGCATTGTCGCGATAAATCTTGCGCGTATCCGCCTCGCTCACGCCGAGATCGGCGAACGCCCGATCGAGCACCTCGACCCAGCGCGGCAGCGTCGTCGCCTGCAGGCACACCGGATAGTCGCCGCCATAAATGGTGCGCTCGACACCAAAACTCTCCAGCGTCGCCGCGATGAACGGGCGCAGATCGGTCTCGGTCCAATTCTTCTTGTCGGCCTCGACCGGCAGGTCCGATAGCTTGATCCACAGGTTCGGATGCCGGGCCAGCTCGGCCACGTCATCGCGATATTGCGCGATCGCGCCCTCCTCGATCCCCGGCTTGCCGCAGTGATCGAGGATCAGCTTCACATTGGGAATGCGGTGCACGAACTCGCGCACGATATCCATTTGCGTGTGGTTGACGTTGATCTCGAAGTGATAGCCGAACTTCTCGAGCAGGTTCACGCCCTCTACGAAGTCCCGGCTCAGCGTCAGCGCCCGCGGATCGGCATCGAACTCGACGATGCGGCGAATGCCCCGCACCATTGGGTGCTTGCTGGCCATCTCCTCCAGCATCGGCTCGACTCGGCTGCCCCATTCCAGCGGCGCCATCGGCACGATTGCCTTCAGGCGCTGGTCGCGCTGCGCTTCCTCTTCGACGAAGGCGATCTCTTCCAGATACTGCCCGCCGGCCGGGGTGAAATCGGCATAGCATTCGAGGAACACCATGGCATCGACATCGACGCGGCCAAGCGCCGCAGCATAGTCCTCGATGTGGTGGTCGCGCCCGAAGATCGGGTGACCCACAAACCCGGAATAGGTCAACCGACTATGATCGAAGATATGCAGATGCGTATCGATGATGGGAAAATTCGGCATTGGTGACGTCCCACTCCCGTGTTCATCGATGTGAACTTGCCGCCAGAAATGCCATAACTTTAGAACTTGTCAAACTTATTTTTGTCTGACAAGTTTCGCCTCGATCAAAGCGGCCGCAGAGCTGCGACGGGTCGCCGGAGGAGGTTCAAGCAATGTCATTGTCACTATCGGACCGCCGACGCGTCGGCCGCACCGCGCTGGAATTGCCGGTCTTCGGCTTCGGCGCGGCCCATCTCGGCGAGCTCTACCAGAAGCTCTCCGAAGCCCAGTCCGATGCGACGCTGGAGGCCGCCTGGGATATTGGCGTGCGCGCCTACGATACCGCCGCCTGGTATGGCCGCGGCCTGTCCGAGCACCGTCTCGGCGGGTTTCTGCGCACTAGGCCGCGCGACCAATTCACCATCAATACCAAGGTCGGCCGCATCCTGATCCGCCCCGCCGATCCGGCCAGTTTCAGCACCGCGCCCTGGACCGGCGGCTTGCCGTTCGATGTCGTGTTCGACTACACCTATGACGGCATCATGCGCTCCTACGAGCAACTGCTGCAACGCCTCGCGCTTAACACCGTCGATTCCCTCACTATCCACGACATCGACACGATGTTCCACACGCCCGATCAGGTCGACTTCTATATGAAGCAGCTGACCGGCGGCGGCATGAAGGCGCTGACCGAACTCAAGGCCAATGGCGACATCAAGGCCATCGGCTTGGGCAACAATATCCCCGGCGACCTAGGCCACAAGCTGGCCGAAATCGACGTCGATTTCGCCATAGTCGCCATGCCCTATACCCTGCTCAACCAGACCATTCTGCATACCGACATGCAGCTGTGCCTGGAGCGGCAGGTCGGCGTCATCATCGGCGCGCCCTTCGCCTCGGGCATTCTGGTCACCGGTTCCGGCGCTGGCGCCATGTATGCTTACGGCGCGGCGTCGCTCGAAGTGCAGGCCAAGGTGCGCGCCATCGAGGCCGTCTGCGCCGCCCACGGCGTCAGCCTGCCGGTCGCCGCTTTGCAATTTCCACTCGCCCACCCGGCTGTCGTCTCCATCATTCCCGGCGCTGCCGGCCCCGACGAAGTCCGCCAGAACGTGGCCGCGCTTTCGGTGTCGATCCCCGCCGCCTTCTGGTCCGACCTCAAGACGCAGGGCCTGATCGAAGCCGAAGCTCCGGTGCCCAATTCATGACCGATACGACGCCCCTCATCAGCGCCCGCGGCATTTCCAAGAACTTCGCTTCGATCGAAGTGCTGCGCGATGTCGATCTCGACCTGCAGCGCGGCGAAATCCATGCGTTGCTCGGCGAAAACGGCGCCGGTAAATCCACTTTCGCCAAGATTCTGGCCGGCGTGCATCGCCCCTCGCGCGGCACGATCACGCTAAATGGCCAGCCCGTCGATATCCTCAATCCCATCGTCGCGCAAAAGCTCGGCATCACCCTGATCCATCAGGAGCCGATTTCCTTCCCCGATCTGTCGGTCGCGGAAAATCTCGTACTCGGCCGTGGCGATGGCGGCTGGTTCGCCAGAGTGCCTTGGTCCGAAATGACTCGCAATGCCCGCGCGCTGATGGACCTGCTCGGCGTGCGCATCGACGTCACGAGGCCCATGCGCGGCCTCTCCATCGCCGATCAGCAGATGGTCGAAATCGCTCGGGCGCTGGCATCGGACAGCCGCCTGATCATCATGGACGAGCCGACTGCGCCGCTTACCCCCAAGGAAGTCGAGACCCTGTTCGGCATCGCCCGCCGCCTGCGCGACGAAGGCCGCACTATCATCTTCATTTCGCACCGCCTCGAAGAAGTCCGCGCCCTCTGCGACCGCGTCACCATTTTCCGCGACGGCAACAAGATTGCCACCGATACCATCGGCAATCTCACCGACGCCGACATCATCCGCCTGATGATCGGCCGACCACTAAAAGAATTCCGCCACAAGGCCCGCGCCGAGATCGGCGACGTGGCGCTCAAGGTCGAAGGGTTGACCCTGCCCGGCGTCTTTCACGACATCAGTTTTGAAGTCCGCAAAGGCGAGATCGTCGGGCTCGGCGGCCTCGTCGGCGCCGGCCGCACCGATGTGGCTCGCGCCATTTTCGGCGTCGCCCCCGCCACCAGCGGCACCGTCACCGTGGCCGGCAAGGGCGTCACCATCACAGAGCCGGCGCAGGCCATCGATCTCGGCCTCGCCTTCGTGCCCGAGGATCGCGCCGCCGCCGGCATTTTCCGCACCTTGTCGGTGGAAGAAAACATCTCCGCCGCCATCCCCAAACAGATCGCCCCTACCGGCTTCATCCGCCGCACCGTCGAAAAGGCGCTGGCCCAGGAATCCGTGCGCAAGCTCTCCATCAAGCTCGCGTCCCCCCGCCAGCCCATCGGCGAACTCTCGGGCGGCAATCAGCAGAAGGCGATCCTCGCACGCTGGCTCTTGACCAATCCCAGCGTGCTCATTCTCGACGAGCCAACGCGCGGCATCGATATCGGCGTCAAGGCGGAGTTCTACGACATGATCGGCGACCTCGCCGCGTCCGGCCGCGCTATCCTCCTGATCTCGTCCGAACTCCCCGAACTGCTGGCGCTGTGCGACCGCATTCTCGTCATGTCCGAGGGCCGGCTGACGGCCGATATTCCGCGCGATCAAGCCACCCAGGAAACCATCATGAGCGCCGCCGTGCCCCGCACTGCCCGATCGGGAGTGGCCGCATGACCGCCCTGCGCAATATCCTGCTCCGGCGCGAAGCCGGCATCCTCGTGATGATCATCCTGTTCTGCCTCGCCGTCGGCACGCAGAAGCCGCAATTTCTGACGCTCGATAGTCTGCGCATCATCCTGCTGCTCACCCCGCTGATCCTGATCGGCGCCATGGGACAAATGCTGGTCGTCGTCGCCCGCCATGTCGATCTGTCCATCGGCTCCATGCTCGGTTTTTCGGCCATGGTCACCGGCATGATGTTCAAATTCCACCCCGAAATCTGGTGGCCCGTCGGCTTCCTGGTTTCGATCGGCACCGGCGCGCTGCTCGGCCTCATCAATGGCCTCCTGGTCACCCTGTTCCGCCTGCCCGCCATCATCGTCACCCTGGGCACGCTGAACCTTTACCGCGGGCTGACCTACATCGTCTCCAACGCCAAGCAGATCGATCGGCAATACGTCCCCACCGCGCTCAAATCCATGTCGCAGACCTCGCCGATTTTCGGCATTCCGTGGATTATCTTCATCAGCTTCGGCGTGGCGCTGCTGACCTACATTTTCGTCATGCATACTCGCGTCGGCCGCCAGATTTTCGCCCTCGGCTCCAATCCGGTCGCCGCTCCCTTGCGCGGCGTCGCCGTCACCCGGGTCACGCTCTTGGTCTTTTCGATTTCCGGCGCGCTCTCGGGTCTTGCCGGCATTCTCTATGCCGGCCGCTGGGGTTTTGTGAATCCGTCCAATACCGGCTCGGGTTTCGAGTTCCAGGTGATCGCCGCGGTAGTCATCGGCGGCGTCTCCATCAATGGCGGCGTCGGCACGGTGCTGGGCACAATCCTCGGAGTCCTGCTGCTTGGCTGCGTCGCCGCCGCCCTGCCGTTGCTCGGCATTCCCGGCACCACCCAATCCGCCATCTATGGCGCCGTCATTCTGATCGCCCTGCTTATCGACCGCACGGTCCGCCAGCAGGGCATAAAGAGCCTTACGAGGGCGCGCGCATGAGTGCCATCCAGACGCCCGCGACCCGCGAATTGCCGCCCGCCCGCCCGCGCTGGCAGGTCATCGTCGTCCGCCCGGAAACCATGACGCTGGTGCTGCTGATCGCCGCCCTGTTCGGCGCGAGCCTGCTATCGCCCTACTTCCTCGACGTCGGCTATATCCTGCGCAGCTTCACGCTCTCGGCCGAATTCGCCATCGTGGCTTTGGTGCTGACCATGGTCATCATCGCCGGCGAGATCGACCTGTCCCCCGCCGCCAACATGGCACTCTCAGCCTGCCTCTTCGCCTTCGCCCAGCAGGCCGGCGTGCCGATGCCGCTGGCCATCGCCATTGGCCTCTTCGCCGGGCTCGTCATGGGCGCAATCAACGGCATCATGGTCATCGCGCTGCAAATCCCCTCGATCATCGTCACCATCGGCACGCTGACGCTGTATCGCGGTCTCGCCCAAGTCATCGCTGGCGACAAATCCATCCGCGTGCCGGACTGGTTCATCGGCATCAACACCGTGCTGATCGCCGGCATTCCGCTGACCGTGCTGATCTTCATCGTCATGTCGATCATTCTCGGCGTCGTGCTATCCATGACCATCTTCGGCCGCCAGATTTACCAGATCGGCACCAACGAGGTCGCCGCCCGCCATGCCGGCATTCGCAGTCAGCGTATCAAGATGAGCCTGTTCCTCTTGATGGGCGTGGTGAGCGCCGCTGCCGGCCTGATGACCGCATCGCGGCTCGGTTCCGTCCGCTATGATCTGGGCCTCGGCGGTGAACTGCAGATGGTGCTGATGGCCATGCTCGGCGGCACCTACATCTTCGGCGGCCGCGGTACCATCCTCGGCACCTTTTTGGCCGCGTGGCTCCTGGTCATCGTCTCCACCGGCATGACCGTGGCCAACGTGCCCCCGTCGGTCCAGCTCGTCGTTCAGGGCGTGCTGCTCATCGTCTCCATCATCGCCACCAATTTTATCTATTCCCGCACCCAGCGGTGACGGGCTATTCGCCGGGGAAAAACCGGCACACTGAGGAGGAACAGAAGTGCTCAAGAAAACTCTACTCGCCGGGCTCGCCATCGGCGTCGCCATGGTCACCACCGCCTACGCCGCCGATCCGATCAAGATCGTCTATATCGGCAAGAATACCGGCAATCCCTATTTCGACAGCATCACCGGCGGCTTCGAAGATGCCTGCAAGTCGCTCGGCTGCGAATTCGAATTCGTCGCTCCGGCCACCGCCGAAGCCACCTCGCAGATCCCGTTCATCGAAGCGCAGATCCAGCGCGGCGTGAACGTCATCGCCATCGCGCCCAATAGCCCCGACGCGCTCAACCAGGTGCTCGATGGCGCCAAGGCCAAGGGCATTCTCGTGCTGACCGTGAACGGCGATCTCGTCGGCAACGAAACCCACCGCGATGCCACCATCCTACCGGTCGATTTCACCAAGACCGGCCCGAACCAGGTCGAGCTGATGGGCTCGATGATCGGCTACAAGGGCGATATCGCCATCCTGTCGGCGACCACCGAAGCCCCCGACCAGAACACCTGGATCGCGGCGATGAACGACACCCTAAAGAACGACGCCAAGTACAAGGACATGCACTTGGTCGCCACCGTCTACGGCGATGACCAGCCCGAAAAGTCGACCACCGAAATGGAGGCCCTGCTCTCCAACTACCCAAATCTGGTTGGCGTGATCGCGCCCACCACCGTGGGTATCGCCGCCGCCGCGCAGGTCATCCAGTCGCGCAATCTTGCCGCCACCGTGCATGTCACCGGCCTCGGCCTGCCCAGCGAAATGCGCGATTTCGTCAAGGACGGCACCGTCTCGGCGTTCCAGCTCTGGTCGCCCTACAATGAAGGCTGGCTGGCAGCCCACTTCGCCGTCGGCGTCATCGGCGGAACCATCAAGAACGAAGTCGGCGGCACTTTTGACGTTCCCAACCTCGGCACCATCACCATCGCCGACAAAAACGCCATGAACACCCAGGCCGAACTGACCACGTTCGACGCCAAGAACATCGACGACTTCGACTTCTAAAAACGTATCCGGGCGTCGGTCATCAGGCCGGCGCCCTTCTTTTCAATCCGGACATTTTGCCATGAACACCTATGATTTCGCCGGTCGCACCGCCATCATCACCGGCGGTGGCCAGGGCATTGGCCTCACGGTCGCCGAACTCATGCTCGCCAATGGCGGCTCCGTCGCCATCTGGGACCGCGACGACAAGCTGCTGGCCGGCCTCAACGCCAAATATGCCGGCAACGACAAGCTGATCGCCCTGCGCGCCGATATCGGCGACATGGCCTCGGTCGATGCCGCCGTCGCCGCCGTACTGGCCCGCTTCGGCAAGATCGACATCCTGATCAACAATGCCGCCATCGTCGGCCCCAATGCGCCCTTGTGGGAATATCCGCCGCAGGATTTCATGGACGTCGTGCATATCGGGCTCGTCGGCACCTTCTTCGTCTGCCGCGCCGTGGTGCCCCACATGATCGCCGCCGGTTACGGCCGCATCGTCAACCTCAGTTCCGTCGCCGGCAAGGAAGGCAACCCCAATGCCTCCGCCTATTCCTCGACCAAGGCTGGCGTCATCGCGCTGACCAAGTCGCTGGGCAAGGAACTGGCCAAATACGACATTGCCGTCAATGCGGTAACTCCTGCCGTCGCCAAAACCACCATGGCGCTGAGCCAGGACCCCGACTTCCTCAAGATGATCCTGGGCAAAATTCCGCGTGGCCGCATGCTGGAACTCAGCGAAGCCGCCTCCATGATCTGCTGGCTGGCCACCGCCGAAAACTCCTTCACCACGGGGTCGGTCTTCGACCTCTCGGGCGGCCGCGCCACCTATTGAATTATGGGGGCGGTGCGAACCGCTCCTTAGGTATTTTCGCGTAGAACACACTCTTCCTGATGGCGTCGGCCTGCCGCCGTGCCAAACGCGAAGAGTTGGCCGTGACGACGCACCCTCAGACCATCCATCTCTCTGAAGTCGTCGGCGCGCTCAGCTTCGCCCTCGACATCACCGAGGGTCAGCCACCCGGCCATTCCCTGCGCTGCTGCTGGATCGGCATGCATCTGGGCGCGCAACTGCAGCTCTCGCCCGAGCAATTGTCCGATCTTTATTATACGCTGCTGCTGAAAGACATTGGCTGCAGCTCCAATGCCGCGCGCATCTGCAAGCTCTACCTGACCGACGATCTCGATTTCAAACGCGGCTACAAGACCGTCAACGACAGCCTGCCGCAAATTCTGCGCTTCATTATCGCCAATACCGGCACCCGTTCGGGCCTTGCCGAGCGGTTTCAGGCCATCATCCACATTGCCCGCAATGGCGGCGAGATCGCCCGCGAACTGATCGAGACCCGCTGCCATCGCGGCGCTGACATTGCCCGCCAGATGCGCTTTTCCGAACCCGTCCAGCGCGGCATTCTCGATCTGGACGAACACTGGAACGGCAAGGGCCAGCCCGTCGGCCTGATTGGCGAAACCATTTCGCTATACGCCCGCATCGCCCTGCTGGCACAGGTGGTCGACGTATTTCACACCCAGGCCGGTCCCGCTGCTGCCCTCGCCGAAGTCCAATTGCGCGCCGGCACCTGGTTCGACCCGGCCCTCGTCATGACCTTCGATCTGGTCGATGACCAACCCGGCTTTTGGGACATGCTGAGTTCCGACACCCTGCCCGAGGCCGTCATCGCCCTGGAACCCGCGACCCTGACCCGCCATGTCGACGAGGACTATCTCGACGATATCGCCGCCGGCTTTGCCCAGGTGATCGACGCCAAAAGCCCCTTCACTGGCGGCCACAGCGACCGCGTCGCCCTGTTCGCAGATATGATCGCCGAGGAATTGGGCTTCACGCCGCAACGCCGTCGCTGGCTCAAGCGCGCCGCGCTGCTGCACGATATCGGCAAGCTCGGCGTGTCCAACAGCGTGCTCGACAAACCCGGCAAACTCGACGACGACGAATGGGCCGCCATCAAGCAACACCCTGCTCTGGGCGAAACCATCCTGTCCCGCATCGCCGCTTTCCAGGACCTGGCGGTGATCGCTGGCGCCCACCACGAGCGCCTCGACGGCAAGGGCTATCCGCGCGGCATCGATGAGACCGATCTGGGGCTGGAAACCCGCATCGTCACCACCGCCGATATTTTTGACGCCCTCACCGCCGACCGCCCTTATCGCGGACCACTCCCAGTCTCCAAGGCCTTCGAGATCATGACCGAAGGCCTGGGCGTCTCCATCGACCCGCTATGCCTCGATGCCCTGCAACGCGGCATCGCGCAGATGGAACGCTCTGCTGCCGCCTAGCCGCGCCAGTCGGCTTTGTTCCAATAGTCCAGTGCTGCCGCCAAAATCTCATGCGCCAGCACCGTGCTCCCATCGCGCCGCACCACGACGACGCGTTGCACCGTGTTCTGGTTATAAAGACTGACCATATAGTCCTCGACCGCGAGCGCAGGATAATCGGCGATTGGCACCGTGATCGCGTCGACGCGCAGCAAGGCGCCGTCATCGCGGCCCGAGGCCAGCTCGCCCACCAATTCCACCCCCACCGACCGCGCCGCCAGCGTCGCCCGCCAGGCCAGCACATCCGGCGCGCCGAACACCCGTTCCGGCGTATGCCGGAATTGGGCAAAAACCCTGTCGGCAAAATGGTCGAGCAGCACCGCCACCAGCAGCACCTTGCGCACCGACAAGGGTGCAGCAAGGCTGTGGCGATGCTCCTCGAGGATCAGCGCAAATTGCGCCGCCAGCGTCACCGCTGCTTACGCCAGATGCTTGGCGAAAAAGGCCAGCGTCCGTTCATTGGCCAGCTTGGCGCTGGCCGCATGATACTTCTCTGCACGGTCGAAATTGCAGAAGCCGTGATCACCCGGATAGAGATAAATGCCCATGTCCGGATAGCGCTTGCGCAGCGCCTCGACCTGTTCCTGCGGAATGCCGTGATCGGCCTCGGCATAGTGCATCTCGGTCGGAATTTTGGGAGCCAGATCGATATAGTTGAGCAGCCCGCCGCCATAATAGCCTGATGCCGCCGACAGGCCGAGCCCGGCATGCGCCGCGCGCCACGACGTCGCCCCGCCAAAGCAATACCCCGTGATGCCCACCTTGCCGGCGCCGGCGACTGCCTTCACGGCCGCCTCGACGTCAGGCAGCGCCGTCGCCTGGTTGAACTCTTTCATCAATTCGCCGATACGGGCAAAGCCAGTCGGGCCGTAATCTTCGCTTTCATAGCCCAGCTCGACCCGGTCCATCAGCGCTGGCGCAATCGCCAGATACCCCGCCGCCGCATAGCGGTCGACTTCGGTGCGCACGAAATTGTTGAGACCCCAGACTTCATGGATGACAACAACCGCGCCCTTGGGCGTTCCGGCCGGCGCCGCCTGATAGGCGTTGAACACAAAGCCATCGCCCGACGTCAGTTTGATCCGCTCACCCATGGTCTGTTCCTTGCTGGCCATTCCAGGGTCTATCGCAACCCCGGTTCACCCAAGTCTCTACCGCTCCAAAGGAAATTGCGCCAGACAAACCGACCATCCACGCCCTGGCGACCGGCAGGCTCGCGCAAACTTGACCGATAATGCAAGAGCCACCCTATCTGAGATACATCGGCCTCTCGCACTATCTCCCCCACCCACCGCCCTTCTCGCGGGCTTGACCCGCGGGCCGCCCTCAACCCGGCACAAGCGGCGGAAGTCCCGCGGGTCAAGCCCGGGGGAAGGGCCGGTGGTAGATGTGACGTCCTATTCCGTCCCCAGCATGCGCCGCGCCCGCGCGATCACCGGCGCGTCCACCATCCGCCCGTCAATCACAAAGCTTCCCGCGCCCGCCTGCGCCGCATCCACCACTCGTTCGGCCCAATCCAGCTCGGCCGCATTCGGCGAAAATCCCTCATTGAGCAGCGGCACCACGGCCGGATGCACGCAAGTCGCCCCGTCAAACCCATGCATGCGCGCCTCGCGCGCCGCCGCGGTGATCGCCTCGTGGTCGGCATAATCCGCCGTCGAACGCAGCATGCCAAACGACAAGAGTCCCTCCGCCTTGGCCGCATAGTGGATCAGCAGCTTGGGCAGTCGCAGCACCTCCGGCATCGGTTCGGCCCCCAGCGCCAGCGCCAAATCCTCGCCGCCCGCGCTCAATCCGATGACACGCGGCGCCCGAGCGATCACCCGCGCGTCCAGCACCGCACCGGGGTCCTCGATCAGCGCCACGAACACCATTGCGGCGCGTTGCAACGGCACCTCGATCGGATGCAGGAACGCCGCCAGATCGGCAAAAGTCTGCGCCTCCCGCGCCTTGGGCACATAGAGCCCGTAAGCCCCCGCGCGGCATGCAGCTTCGGCATCAGCAAACATCAAGTCCGCATCGGCATTGATACGCACGAACACCTTGGCGCCATTACGCCCCACCGCCGGAACCGCCTCCGCCAACGCGGCCCTTGCGGATAGCTTGTCCGCAGGCAGCACGGAGTCTTCAAGGTCCAAAATGATCGCGTCCGCACCCCGCTCATGCGCCTTGGCGATGAACCGCTCCGAACTGGCCGGCACATAGAGCAGCGAGCGCATCACGACGTCACCGCCGCAGCAATCGCCGCCTCGTCCAGCCCGGCTTCGGCCAGAACCTCATTCGTATGCTGGCCGAGCTCCGGCGCCGGCAACCGCCACACGCCCGGCGTTGCCGAAAGTCGCGGCACGATATTGTGCATCGGCAGCGTGCCGAACTGCGCATCGTCCACATCGACGATGATCTCGCGCTGATCGAAATGCGCATCCGCCAGCGCGTCGGCGATATTGTAGATCGGCCCCACGGTGGCCCCGGCCTTGCGCATGATCGCCAGCGCCTCGGCGCTGTCGCGCTCGGCGAACCATACCCCAATCGCCGCGTCTACAAGTCCCCGGTTTTTCACCCGGTCTGAATTGGTCGCGAAACGCGGATCATCATTCATGTCCGCCCGCCCAATCGTCTCGAAAATCCGCCGTGCCACCGCCGGAGTCGAACCCGATAGCGCCAGATATTTCCCATCGGCGCAGTGATAGACATTGCGCGGCGAGGCGGTATTGGAGGCGCTGCCGGCACGCTGCTTGATCTTGCCGGTCACGTGATGAATGGCCGCTTCCGGCCCCAGAATGGAAAACATCGGCTCCAGCAGCGACAGGTCGATCACCTGCCCCCGCGCCGTCCCCGCCTGCCGGGCAAACAGCGCCATCGTGGTCGCCGACGCGCCGTAAATCCCGGCGATCATATCCGCCAGTGCCAGCGGCGGCAGCACCGGCTCGCGATCGGGAAACCCCGTGCGGTCGGCAAACCCGCTCATGCCCTCGATAATGGTGCCAAACCCCGGCAATTGCGCATAAGGCCCGGTCTGCCCGAACCCCGATATTCGCACCACGATCAAATCCGGATTGCGCGCCAGCAAAGCCTCGGGCGCCAGGCCCATGGTTTCCAGGGTTCCTGGCCGGAAATTCTCGATGAAGACATCGGCCCCATCGATCATCGCCCACAGCGCATCCATCGCCGGAGCATGCCGCAAGTTCAGCGCCACCGAACGCTTGTTGCGCCCGTAGGTCTTCCAGAACAGCGAGTGCCCATCATCCTTCCAGTCACGCAAAGGATCGCCATCGGGGCTCTCCACCTTGACCACATCCGCGCCGAAATCAGCCAGTTGCAGGCTGAGCATATTGCCCGCCATCAACCGCGACAGGTCCAGCACGCGGATGCCGCTCAGCGGGCCCTTGGCGGCCGGGTCGAAATGCTTTGCCTCGCCGTGCATCAACGCAACCGCGTACCGGCGGTCTTTTCGAACAGCATCACCTTGGCCGGATCGATATGCAGATAAATGGTCTCGTCCGGGCTGAGCAGCTTGTGGTCACGCACCACGATGGAGACGTCCTGATCGCCGATCCGCGCCAGCACTTCCTGCGCGTCACCGGTGGGCTCGACAACCAGAACCGTCGCAGGAACGCCGGTCTCGGCCAGCGTAATATGCTGCGGCCTGATGCCATAAACGATGCCGGTTCCCGCGGTCACCTCAAGCGGCGTTCCCAGCGGCAGCTTTTGTCCGCCCACCAACGTCATCGCCGTGCCGCCATCATACCCGACATTGAACAGGTTGATCTCGGGCGAGCCGATAAAGCTGGCGACGAACAGATTGACCGGGTTGTTGTACAGCTCCAGCGGCGCGCCGGCCTGTTCGATATTGCCGCCATTCAGCACCACGATTGTGTCGGCCATAGTCATGGCCTCGGTCTGATCATGGGTGACATAGATCATGGTTTTGCCCAGCCGCTGATGCAGCCGCTTGATCTCGCCGCGCATCTTCACACGCAGCTTGGCATCGAGATTGCTCAGCGGCTCATCGAACAGGAACGCGCGCGGATTGCGCACGATCGCTCGCCCCATCGCCACGCGCTGCCGCTGTCCGCCCGAAAGTTCGCGCGGCAACCGGTCGAGCAGCTTCTCCAGTCCCAGGATTTCCGCCGCCTCATCGACCCGCTTCTTGATCTCGGCCTTGGAGCCGCCCGCCAGCTTGAGCGCGAAGCTCATAGTCGCGGCCACCTTCATATGCGGATAGAGCGCATAATTCTGGAACACCATGGCCAGGTCCCGTTCCTTGGCCGGCATGTTGTTGACCACCTTGCCGCCAATGGTGATCTGACCCGACGAGATATCCTCGAGCCCTGCAATCATCCGCAGCAGCGTAGACTTGCCGCAACCCGATGGCCCAACGAGGACGACGAATTCGCCGTCCCCCATCTCCAGCGAAATGTCGTCCAGGACGCTGACATTGCCGTAATTCTTGCCGACGTTCTTCAGCTCGATTTCAGACATTTTGTCCTCCTAGGCTTCTTCGACGATCTCAATCCGCCCCACGCTGATCCGCCCCGCCGAAGCCAGCCGAATCCCGCTCATGCCATAGGCGTAGGACGCATCCGTCGCCTCCAGCAGCACATTACCGTCCACCGAGAACACCAGCTTCTCGCCCTTGAGCGCGAAGCTGAACTCGTAGCTTTTGCCCGTCTCCACCGCGAACGGTGCGCTGGCCAGCACGGTGGAGCCAAAGTCCTCTTTGAGGATCACCACTTCGTCGCCATCGAACCCGGCAGCATAGAACCGCCCGGTCCCCTGCACCCGCGCCGTCACCAGTTGCGACGCGCCCGACAGGCGCTGCACATCCGCCGTTACCGTCAGGTTCCGCGCGTAATAGTGCCCGGTCCATATGTCCGCGTCCCCAGCCGTATGCCCATGGATGCGGTCATTCTGCTTGGTCCAGTGGCCGCGATTATAAGTGAAGCGCGAAATCGCGCCCCATTCCTGGATTTCTTTCGCGGGCAGGAGGGCAGTCCTGCCCGCGCCGCCGACCGTAAAATCGGCGAGGAAGAGTCGGCCGAGATATTTGAGGCGCCCGAAATACTCGATCGAAATGCCGATCTCGTCGATCGCCTCGTCACCCTCCGGCACGACAAACTCATAATGCTGCCAGCCGTCGCTGGATGGCACATCCCAGGCGCCCGTCTCCTCGATCGCCCCGCTCATCGTGCGGCGCACATAGGGGGCAATGCGCAGATTGCCATCGCCATTCCACGGATCGAGCCACAGCTTGAAGCTGACCTTCTGCCCGCCATCGACCAGCGGCGTGAACATCGGGCGATAGCGCTCGTCATCGAAGTCGCTGCGGCGATAGAACGGCTTCCAGAACACCCGCCCGCCCTGCCCGCGCTCCAGGCGATCGAGCTGGATTTCCAGCGACCCGCGCGAGTCTTCGGTGTGCCGCTCGGTCCCGCCCTTGAGCGAAATCTGGTTGAACCCCTCGGTGCGGAAGCCGTGCGTCGCCCCCGGCAGATCGAAATCAAACCGCACGCCGCGCCGCGTCATGTCTTCCAGCCACAAGGCCGGCACGTCGCGGCCCGCCAGTTGCAGCGCCAATACCGTCAGCTCCCGCGCAAAGCTCGGGATATCAACGATATTGAGCGAGCCCACGATGCCCGAAGCCACGAGGAAATCGTTGATCGGCTTGCGATACTTGTCCCAGCCCGGCTGCAGCCCCTGGAATGTTCCCACGATCGCGCCGGCATTGCCGGCATTGCAATCGGTATCCCAGCCCGCCATCGTCGCAATCTCGACGGTGCGCGGCAGGTCGCCCTTGCCGTAGAGGATCGCCATCACGGTCACGCCGGCATTGGGGATGATGTGGCAAACGCCCGGATAGCGGTCATAGCCCCATTCCGCCGTCAGCATGTCGCGGCAGGCGCGCCAGTCATCCGGATTGGCCTTGAAGAAATCGATCACCGCCTGCGCCACGCGCGCATAGGTCGAGCCGGCATCGATCGTGCTCAGCCCTGCTGCCACGATTTCGTCGATGCTGCTCGCCTCGAACGCCGCCGCGATGGCTGCCGCGCAGAACCGCGCGCCATTGAGACCGTCGCCATCATGCGCCACGCTCGCCGCCATCGCTGACATCTGCGCCGCCTTGGCGGGATTGCCTGGATTCACCCAGCCCCAGCTATCGATGAAAATCTGCCCGCCGATCTGTTCGGCCACCGCCGCGCCGTTCTGCGCAATCGAGCCCGATTGCGGCGCAGGAATACCGGCCCGTAGGTTGCGATAGGCGGTATGTTCGGTGGAGACGCCGAAGCCGCCCCACCAATACATGCCATGCTCTTCAGCGGCATAATTGAGCCAGGTTTTGCCCACGTCGGCCGCAGTGGCGTTCAGCCCATAGTCGCGCAATGCCCGGATGAAATAGACCGGCCCGTTGGTGTCGTCGTCTGCGGCGAAATTCTTGAAATCGCGCAGGTATTGCGTGACCTCGCCATAGGTCTTCTGGATGCGGTCATAGCTCCAGATGGTTGGCTCCACCGGGGCGCCCAAGCGCACGCCAATGGCCTTGCCGATAAAGCCGGCATAGATCTTTTCGAGGATTTGAACTTCCGAGAGCATAAGCGGTCTTTCGTCTAAATAATCAGGAATAAGCCAGCGCCGAACGCGCACGGTCGCGCGCTGCGGCGGCCTGGCGATCGGCATCGAGAATGGTTTTGACAGTGGCGGTGAAGGCATCGGCCGAAGCCGTCAGGTCGAACTTGTTGGCGCTGTCCAGCAGTGCGCGGTCCTCGGCATCGATCACGCTTTCCCCGTGCATCGCCCCCAGGATCGCCCCCGCCATGACGCCGATGGAATCGGTGTCGCGCCCTGAGTTGATCCCATCCTCGATGGACAGGCGGAAATCCCCGCCATTGAGCAAGCAAAAGCCCAAAGCGAGCGGCAATTCCTCGATCGCGTTCAGCCGGCTCGGCCGATAGGCATCCGTCAGCCGCCCGGCCTTTTCAGCCACATGATTGACGTCGTCGCCCATCGGGGAATAGGGCGCGATAGCCGCATGGAACGCATCGCAAACCGCCTCGTGGCTGGCGCCGGTGCCGCGCATCTGTTTGGCCACGCCAACGATATCAACAATGGCCGCCCGCGTGCCGTCCTTGGTCAGTGCCAGCACAGTATCGATAATGGCCTCTATCGTGGTGTCCGGCACGAACGCCGCCGCCACCGCAGCCGCCACCACCCCGGCAGCCTCCAGCCCAAAACTTTCCTGATGCCCAGCCGCAAAGGCAATTGCCTCGTCATAGGCCGCCTTCGGATCTGCGGCATTCACCACCCCGATAGGCGCGATGTACATTGCCGCCCCACAGTTCACCATATTGCCCACGCCGCCCTGGCGCGGATCACACGCGCTCAACTGGTGACGCTGGAAAATCCATTTTTCCGGATAAAACAGCCGCTCGATCAGCATTGCCTCGCGCTGCAATTCGGGCACATAACGCGGCGTCCAGGCAATCTGGCGCACCATGCCGTCGGCCATGTCCCAGGCGTCCAGATGCCGGCCTACATCACCATAGATATCCATCAGCGCCAGCGTCATCAGCGTATCGTCGGTGACGATGCCATTGCCGCGTACGCGCCCGTTCCGCGCCGATGCGTCCAGATTCATCTTGTGCCACGCCGTATTCAGCGAGGTCACCCGGCCATAACGCGCCCTGATATCGGCCGCCGACAGCTTTTCCACCGGCGCGCCGAGCGCATCGCCGAGGGCTATTCCGTGCAGCATGGCGCGGACCCGGCCGCGAAGGGAGTTTGGCATTTGGCTGTCTTTCAACTTTAGCGAAGGTGACCCCCACCCCGAAGGGAGGGCCGGGATGGGGATCGTTCAGGTCACGCGCGGATTACTTCAGAACCGTGCGTGCATACTCGGCCAGCTTGGTGCCACCGGCCGCGTTGTATTCGGAGACGAACTGGTCCCACTGGTCTATTTTGGCTTCGCCGGTGATGAACTTGGCGACCCACGAGCGATAAACCTGCTCGGTGGCGTCCACGTCGGCGGCGTAATCAGACGGCCACACGAAGGCATTGTCGGCCACGAAGCCGGCCTTGATGGTGTCGAGCGCGGCCTGTGCGGTGGGGCTAAGCTGCTGGGTCGGCGCCGTCCAGTTGGCGGCGTTGAAGAAGCGCGCATACCAGGTCGAGATCTTGTCGGTGAAGGTCACCGCGCCGCTCGCGTCCTTGGTATATTGCTCGCCCTCGAAGCCCATGCGGTCGATATCCTGACCCGCCTTGGAGGCCATGAAGTCGAGCACCTTGACGGCCTCTTCCTTGTGCTCGGACACCGACGACACTGCGAAGCCACGCGACTCCTTGCTGACATCGACGGCCGCCAGACCCCGTCCGCCGGGACCCTTGGGCAGCGGCAGCAGCGCCAGCTTGATGGTCTCGCCCGGATGGGCCTGGTTCATCTTGCCGCCATAGATGTCGATCACTTCGGGCGACGAGCCGAAGATCACGCCGGCCTTGCCGGTGTAGAATTTGTCTTCCTTCACGTCGAACGTGTTGGTGACATATTCCTTGTCGAACAGCCCCTCGCTGGCGAGACGCGCATAGTATTCGATCTTGGCTTTCTCGGCGTCGGTGACGCGCTCATTGACCCAGGCGCCCGACGCATCCTTCATCCAGGTGGCGGTAACGCCAAAGGCCTGGTTGAAGATGGAATCGAGTTCGGCGGTATTGCCATAGCCGGTCAGGCCCAGCGTATTGCCCGGCGTGCCGTCGCCATCGAGGTCGCCGTCATGGATCGCCTTGAACAGCGCTTCATATTCTTCCACCGTGGTCGGCGGCGCCATGCCCAGCTTGTCCAGCCAATCCTGGCGGATCACCGGCTGCGGTGCGCGCGGCGGATAGATATAGAGCAGGTAAGGATAGTTCTTCAGCCGCTCCACATTGTGCGGCCAGAGCGCCGCCTTGAGGTTCGGATACTTCTCGATCCAGGGATTGAGGTCCTCGAGAATGCCCTGTTCGGCCATTTTCTGGTCGCCGCCCTGGAAATAGATGATGTCGGGAATGTCCCCAGACAGCAGTTGCACGCTCAGCGCATCGGCATAGCCCGAACCGGGCAGGTCGAGGATTTGCAGGTCAACATCGGTGCCGGCGGCCTTCAACCCGGCCTCGATGGCCTCGATTTCCTTGACGTCTTCGGGGTTGGTGGTCAGCAGGTCCTTGCTGACGATGCGGATCGGCACCGACTGGGCGAAGGCCGGTACGGCCAGCGCACCAACCAGGGCCATTGCGGCGGTGGAGAGCATGAGAGTTCTGCGAAGCATGATTATTGTTCCTCCTGTTTATGCTTGCTGCATGGATTGGCCGTCATCCCTTGAGCGCTCCTGACATGGTGCCCTTAGTGAAGAATTTGAGGATGAGCGGGTAGATGGCGAGAATCGGCACGATGGTGATCAGGATCATCCCGGCCTTGAGGGCGCGGATGTTGATCTGGGCGATGCCGATATTGTTGTTGGCGTTCTCGGCGCCGACAATGGCGACCTTGTCGCCGCCGATGACGAACTGACGCAACACGACCTGCAGCGGCCATTTGGTCTGGTCGTTGAGGTAGATCATGGCGCGGAAAAACTCGTTCCAGTGGAACACGAGATAGAACAGCGCAATGGTCGCCAGCGCCGGCCTCGCCAGCGGCAGCACCACCATCCAGAACGTCTGGAACGGGTTGGCGCCGTCGAGCTCGGCTGCTTCCAGCAGCTCCTCGGGAATTTCCTCAAAGAAGCGAATGAGGATGATCAGGTACCAGGCGTTGATCGCCTTGTAGAGGATCACCGACCATGGATTGTTGAGCAGCCCCATATGCTTCATCAAGAAATAGTCGGGGATGATGCCGGGCTCGAAGACGATAGTGACCAGCACCAGAACGAAGATGATGCGCCGCCCCGGCAGCTTGGGCCGCGACATGCCCCACGCCATCAGCGCCGTCCCCAAAGTGCCGATCAGCACGCTGGCGCCGGTCATCCAGATCGAGTTGAAAATCCCGCGCTGCACATTGGGGTGCTGCAGTAGCAACAGCCATACATCAGGCGAAAAGCCATCCGGAATAATCGACAGTCCCGAGAAACCGGCCACCTTAGCCGGATCGGACAGCGACAACGCCAACAGGTTCAGCAGCGGCTGCAGGCTGAACACCACCAGCAGGAAGAGGCTCGAAATGATGATCGCAGATTCTGCACGTTCGAGCGGGGTACGGCGGGAGTTTCCGAACATCACCACACTCCCTTGCCGGTCAGGCGCTTGCTGACGAGATGCGAAACCAGCACCAGAACCATGCCGATCACAGCCTTGAACAGGCCGGCCGCCGTCGCCAGCGAGTACTCGCCGGTGGTCAGCCCGATGCGGTACACATAGGTGTCAATGATATCGATGGTCGACGCGTTGACGTCGTTCTGCAGGTTGATGACCTGGTTGAGGTCGGCCGACAGGAACATGCCCATGTTGAGAATGAACAGCGTGGCGATAGTCGGCACGATCCCCGGCAGCGTCACGTGCCAGATTTTCTGCCAGCGATTGGCGCCATCCATCTCGGCCGCATCGTAGAGCTGGGTATCGATCGAGATAATCGCGGCGAGATAAAGCAGGCTATCCCACCCCGCCGAACGCCAAATCTCGGTGAACACCAAAACCCAGCGGATCGTGCCGGTATTGGTCAGATAATTGATCGGCTGCAGCCCCACGCCCCGCGCGATCTGCCCCGCCGCGCCATCGGTCGGCGACAGGAAGGCGACGAAGACGCCGGCGATCACCACCCAGCTCAGGAAATGCGGGAGGTAGATCGCGGACTGGATGGATTGGCGGAGCGGGCCGCTGCGGACTTCGTTGAGCAGCAGCGCCACCATGATGGGGACCGGGAAGACGAAAATGATCTTCATGCCGGAGATGATCAGGGTGTTGGCCAGCACTTGGTAGAACACTGGCGAAGAGAACAGCGCCTGGAAATTCTTCAATCCCACCCAGATGTTAGGGGGAATGATGCGGACCTGTTCGAAGGCCATCTTGGCCTCCCAGATCGGCACGTAATGCCAGATCAGGAAAAAAATTATCCCCGGCGCCATCATCGCGTAATAGGGCCACCACTGGCGGATTCCGTGAAGAAATCCAGCATGCTGGCTGATTTTAGCCTTGGGAACGTTCCCGCCCGCAGTCGTCAAAGTGCTTTGCTTGCTCTGTGCAACCATGGTCAGACCCTCCCTGCCCCCGCGGCAGCGCGCTGCGGGGCTGCCGTGGACAGGTCGGCGAGTGAACCTCGCTCGATCAGCCGGCACGGCAAATAGATCCGCCGGTGTTCCGGTCGGTGTTCGATTTCGTTGAAGAGACCCTCAACCGCCCGCTCGCCCAGGCCGCGACCGGGCTTGGCGATGGTGGTGAGACCGGGCCAGGTGAACTCGCCCGATGGAATGCCGTCAAAGCCGATGATGGAGACATCCTCGGGGCAGAGCAGGCCCGCTTCGCGCACGGCCATCATGGCGCCGATCGCCATCATGTCATTGGCGGCAAAGACGCAAACATGGCCCACATGCGCCCGCTCCAGCAGGCGCCGCATCGCGATCCGCCCACCCTCGACAGTATATTCGCCATCCTCGACGGCCAAGATCGCCGGATCGATATCGCGAGCGACGCAATGCTCATGGACGGATCGCAGAAACCGCGCCCGCGCCAAACGGCTCTTAGGCCCCAGGATCAGGCTCGGCGCCAAATGTCCTTTGGAAACAAGGTGATCCATGCCCAGTTGCACGGCCTGGGCAATATCGGAGCCGACGCTCGAGGTCTCGGCAAAGCGCTCGGCGCTGGAGCCGATAAGCACGAATGGCAGCCCAAAACGATCGAGATCGTCAAAGCTATCGGCGACCGGATTGATGATAGCACCATCGACCCGAGCCCGCCGCAAGGCACCCAGATGCGCGGCTTCCTTGGCCACATCCCAGTCCGAGGAGAACACCAGCAACGACGCGCCGCTCTCGGCCGCCTTGTCCTGCGCGCCTCGCGCAACATCGGCCCAGAACGGATTGGTGATATCGGGAATGACCAGGCCCAGCAGCCCTGAGCGACCCGATCGCATGCCCACCGCGAGGTGATTGCGCTCGTAACCCACTGTCGCCGCAGCCTTCAGCACCCGCTCGCGGGTTTCTTCGGTAATATTGGACGAACCGGCAAGCGCCCGCGCCGCGGTGCTCTTGGACACACCCGCGCGTTCAGCAACATCGATAATGGTGGGCCGACGATTGCGGCTCGAACTCATTGCCTCATCCCTGCATCGGTTTGCGAAACCACGGACTCTGAACGATCCATTTCCCGACGCCGTGGGAACGTTACCGCAGCCAGTGGGAAGGTGTCAATCCACCAGCATGCTGGATTTCTTGTTGGGCAAAATCGGCCTCCAAGCCCCCAAAACCGTCCAGCATGCTGGACTTCTTGCTGACAAAAAAAGGCGGCCCTTCCGGACCGCCTTCATTCAAGCGAAAGATGGTTCAGGCGCCGAACAGGTTCGACGACAGGAGGCCGAACAAGGTTGCCAGCGAGCGAACAACTTCGACCGGAACATTGGTGCCCGTGAAGGTGCCCGAGGCATCGACCTGCGAGGGGGTTTCGGTGGGCACGCCATCGATATCGACGGTGACGTACTTGGATTCCTTCATGATGATCTGCGCCGAGATACCATCGGCGGCGCTGAACAGGTCGCTATTGGCATCGGCGGAGACGAAAAGCGCATCGTCGCTGGTGGCTTCGGCCGATGGCAGGGTCAACGTCAGGTCATACTGGGTCTGGGCTTCGACACCGGGCGAGTCGGTCCAGGGCATATTGCCCTTGAGCACATATTCCTTCTCGGCGCAGGTGGCCTTCAAATCCATGAACCAGCTCTCGGTCTGGTAGGCGAAAACCATATTGCCCGACCAGGTGCAGCCCTGGTCCGACGGCAGGCCAGCCGACGGCACGAACAGCCGCGACAGGTCGACGGTATCGACACGCTGGTCGATCAGCTTGCTATCGCCGCCGGTATTGATCTTGGCCAGCACCGTGCTGGCCAAAGCGGCAGCGCCGGTGGAGGTGACTTCCGGCTTGAGGTTCATCGAACCCGAGAATGCGGCGGTCGAAGGCGCGACCTTGCCGAGGGCCAGATAATTGATGGAGAGGGTCGAGCCATCAGTCGAACCATCGCTTTTGACCACATAGCCGCCGGCATATTGCGTGCGCGGCAGCAGCGCCTGGTTGGCCGGATTGACGATCGAGCCATTGCCGGCGACCGCGCAGGCTTTGTCCTCGCGCATGATCAGCATTGAGGTGTGGCCAGCCGAGCAGGTCAACTGGATCTGCGATTTCACCTGGGCATCGCCCAGCGTGACTGCGAAAGTGTCCTTGCGCGAGGAATCCTTGAGCGTCGGCATGGCCGCTGCCACCGCAAAGGTCACGCTGGAGGGAACCGGGGCCGCCTGGGCAAACGCCGCAACGGGGGCCATGACCAGAAGGGGAAGGAGATAAAGCGATTTGAGTGTCACGGAAGTCTCCATAATATGAATGGGGCGCCTCGGTTGCACGTAAACCATCGCCCGCCCAATATAACAACTGCCCTCGAGGGCCTTAACCCCGGCTGATCCATTTCTTCATGACCTGTTCAGCCAACACCTGTTTGACGAACGGCGCCGCTTTGCGCGCCACTCCGATGCCGCCACTTCTAAACCGGCCGGATTAGGGCGCCATCAGAAACTAACCTGAGGAAACACCGCAGTCGCCACTTGACTAAAAAGAAGCTAGCTCCTTTTTCCAGAAAAAATGATTCGAAACAATTCGTTAACTGCGGCATTCTCGAGTCTTGTTATGGGACAACTTGCTCTTTGCGTCTGCCCCTAGCAAGCACTTGGCCTTTACGCGAAAGGATGCCGAAAATGCCTGATATTCATAGTGTGCCGAAAAGCAACGGATCGCGCAAGCCCGTGCCGACCAACGGTAGCGACATCGAAAACGGGTCGGACGACCATGCCGATAGCGGTATTCACCTGCAGGCGATGACCGCCAAGAAAACCGTCGAACTTCCAGATTTGGTGGAACGGGCGCAACGGCAAGTTCAGCAGCACCTCAGAAGCGCCGAACAGGACGCTGCCACTTATCTCGACCGGGTGGGGCTGATCGATGCCGAAATCGCCAAGGCCGAGCAGGACAAGACACTGGCTGAAGACCAGGTGCGCTATTGGCAATCGGTGCAGGAGCACACCGTGCATGTCATCGATGTGCTGCGGCAGCGCCGTTCAGGCCCGCAGGCGGCACTCGATGCGCTGCGCAAAAATGGCATCCAGGGTTAACCCGTAGCGACCCTGCTGCGGCGTTCGATGGGGACGTGCCTTCCGACAGACAAGCAACGCCACCGTCAAGGACGGGCGAGCGACGGCAACGCTTACGCTTCGCGTATGATTTATCCGGACCCAGGCAACGAACCCCGTGCGTCCACGTTATGTGATCGTAGCGTCACCATGGAGACCCGCAATGGGCACGTCCGTCCTCATCAGCATTCTCATTACCTTCCTCGTCGTCGTGCTCATCCTGTGGCTGGTCCAGCGCCTGCCCGTCGAAGCGCGCATTCGCCAGATCCTGCAGATTGTGGTGATCGTCATCGGCATCATTTCGCTGCTGAAATACCTCGCCGTTTTCTAGGCGCCGTCACAGCGCCGCATATCGGCCCTGTCCAGCAATGGACGGGGCCGAATGTTTTTAGCGCCCTAGAGCGGCATCACATCATTGATGAACTTGACGATGCGCGCCTTGGCTTCGGCGCCGTGAGCCGCCGGGAACATCGACATGGCGTGTTCGCCACCCGGATAGATTTCCAGCGCCTTGGGTTCAGCGGCAACTTCCAACATATGCCGCGTATCGGCAATGTAAGTGTCGTTTTCGGTATTGATGAACAGCTTGGAGGCGGTGGAGGTCGATAGCGAAGCATCGTCAGCCGCCAGCCCCGCAAACCCCAGCGGCGCCGACAGGGTGACATAACCCAAGGGCTTGGCCGCAACCGCAGCCGGCACGGTGACGATGCCGCCCATGCTGGCGCCGACTAGCACCATGTTGGTGGCGCCGCCGGCCTTCACAAAGGCAATCGCCGCATCCAGATCTTGCCCGATGGCGCCGATATCCTGCACCCCTCCCGATGGCTTGTAGCCGCGGAAATTATAGGTCAGCACCCCATAGCCCTGATCGGCCAGGTTCTTGGCCACATCGGCCCAGGCCGCCTGGTCCAGATCGTATTGATGGGACAGGATGACCACATTGTCGCCGTCCCCATACCAAAGGCCCGAAAGAGCGACGCCGTCGTCACTGGTAAAAGCAACCACCTTGGCCTCGGCGGCCAGAGTCGGTGCGCTGAGCATCACGGTCGTAGCGGCGATCGCAAGCAGCGAAAAAAGAGCGGGTCGAAAATCCATGCTGTCCTCCTCTGCGGCAGGCTTGCCGCCGACGGACACTCGGGCGGGGCGCCCTTCGCAACCACGCCGGGATGGACTAGATATCATGCGGAATGGAAACCGCTCCGCCATGACGCCAGCCGCTGCCCCATCGATCTTTGTCGGCCGGCAGTTCTTCGCCGGCTACCAACTGCCCGTTGCACTGGGACAATACGATCCGGCGCGAGCGTTTGCCGGCCATTACGGCTTGATCCATATTGCGCAGGGCACCGGGCTGATCGAGGGCCCCAATGGCCCGGTGATGGTTGCGGCGCCGGCCGTGATCCTGCTCGATGATGTCATCCGCCCTTCCATCATCCGCCAGCAGAGCCTGGTGCTTGAGGCGCTGTTCTTCGAACCCGGCGTCATCAACAGCCTGTTCACGCCTCGCCTGTTGCGCGCCACGCCGGTATTCGACGGCACGGTGGAGCAGGACGCCTATCTGCTGCGGCGCTTTCTCGAACCGGAAGCAGTCGGACGACCGCTGCTGTTGTCGGCCACGCTGCATCAGCGCATCGGCGACGCGCTGGGCCGGGTCGGGGCCGAGGGCGCGGCGCAGATCGACGCGCATTGGCCCTGCCGCACCCGCTCCTGGCTGATCGAACTGCTGTTCCAACTGCGCGTTGCCAATCCGCAGGTGCAGCAATTAACGGCGGTGGCTTCCGATGATCGGCTGGATCAGGCGCTGCTGTTCGTGCACGAGCGGTTCAATACCGAATTCACGCTGGACGACGTGGCGCGCTGGTGCGGCAGCAACCGAACCCAGGTCAATCAGCGCTTTCGCGCTCTGACCGGGCAGAGCCTGCGCCAATACGTCATCGGGCTCAGGATGCGCGCCGCCTCATCGCTGCTGCGCGATACCGGCCTGCCCATTGCCGAAATCATGGCGCGGGTCGGCTATGAAAACGGCTCCAACTTCACCCGCACCTTTCGCGGCGCCTTCGGCCAGACACCCCGCGAGCACCGGCGCACCACACGGCCCGACTAGGCGGTTCAGGTGTCGAGCGGGTCTCGCGCGGGTGTCATATCCATGACCTTGGGCGGCGGCGCATCCGAGACGCCGGCGAGGCGGACGATCAACCGGGCGAGACTGGGGCCGGTCATCAACACGACGAGAAAGCGCGCCGTCTGCATGGCGATGACGAAGGGCACGTCGACCTTGCTGGACGCCGCGATGATGGCCACCGAATCCGCGCCGCCGGGGCTGGTCGCCAAATAGGCCGTAAGCGGATCGACGCCGGCGAACATCACCAGTAGGACAGCGAACAAGCCGCAGATGGCGATCAACAGCAGTGTGGAGGCGAGGATTTGCGGGAAGACGCGCGCGGCGTGGCGGAGAATATCGCGCGTGAACCGCAGCCCGATCGACCAGCCGGCGATGGCATAACTGATGGCCAGCAGCCATTGCGGCAGTTCGATCTGGATCATGCCGGTATTTTGCAGCACCACGCCGACGATCATGGGCAGCAGCATGGAGCCCGCCGGAAGCCGCAGCAGCTTGCCCAGAATGGCGCCGACAAAAGCCAGCGCCAGGGTTTGCATCAGCGGCACCCAGACGATGACCGGAAACCACTCGACCGGTGGCGGCGGCGGCCCGCTGCCCCCGCCATTGGCCCAGATGCGCGCGACGAGCGACGCCGCGATGGCGACACACACCACGCGGATATATTGCATCAGCGCCACCAGCCGGAAATCGGCGCCATGGGCCTCGGCCATGATGATCATGGCCGTCGCGGCGCCGGGCGACGCGCCCCAGATCGCGGTGGTGCCGGGCAGCACGCGCAGCCGCGTCAGCACCAGGCCGATGGCGTTGGCGGCGACGATGACAGCCAGCACCCCAGCGGCGAAAATCGGCCAGTCCTTGGCGATCTCGCCGATCACCGAGGCGGGCAGCGCCCGCACCATCAGGCAACCGATCACCCCTTGCGACAGCACGAACAGGTTGGGCGGCACCCGCACCGTGCCGTCGGCCGACGCGATGACGATGCCCGCCACCATCGGGCCGAGGAACAGCGCCGCGGGCAGTCCGGCCAGTTCCAGGATGGCGATGAAGATGACCGACAGGGCGAGCAGTGCCGCGCCCTGCACAGGCCGGCTCCGCCCTCCGATGGCGAAACGGCGCGACGGCTCCAATAATGCGGACATGGCGGGACTCGGGGGCCCAAAAAACTCGGCCTTTGGAAGGATCAATGCTGGCGTGGTAGCGGCTTGCGCGGTCACATTCAACCGCCAAAAGCCGATGGAATTGCATAGCGGAATTGCGCCGGGCCTCCAATCTGCTATCCATCTGCGAGCGCTTCAAAAATGGCGATCCGGCAGCATGGAACGGCACTATCTCGATCTGAGCCTGCCCGTCGGCCAGAGCCGGCGCATGCGCATCATCGAGCGCCCCGGACTGTGGATGAAGCCCGAGGCCTTGGCGGCACTGGTGGGCAAGCTGCGCCAGATCGCCTCGCGCACCCTGGCCGACAAGGACCTCGAATACGGCATCTTTTCCGGCGATAAATCGCGGTTGGAAAGCACATTCATCACGCTGGTGACCGACAGCAAGAGCGGCGCGCCGATCGCCTTCAATGCGTTGCCGGTGATCCCGCTGGAGCTGGACGGGCGGCCGGTGGACCTTTTGCATCTGGGCCTGGTGATGGTCGATCCCGACCAGCGCAGCAAGGGGTTGTCCTGGGTGCTGTATGGGTTGACGTGCTTCCTGCTGTTCATCCGCAATCAGGGGCGACCGATCTGGATTTCCAATGTCACGCAGGTGCCCGCGGTGGTGGGCATGGTGACGGAGACGTTTTCGGAGGTTTACCCCGATCCGGCCGGAGGCGGGCCGCGCAAGTTCCGCCACCTGGTGCTGGCGCGGCAGATCCTGCGGGCGCATCGCTACGTGTTCGGCGTGGGTCCGGAAGCCGAGTTTGACGAGCAGCAATTCATCATCCGCAATGCCTATACGGGTGGCTCGGACAATCTCAAGAAGAGCTTTGATGTCGCCCAGAAGCACCGCAAGGACTTGTTCAAAACGTTCTGCCAGCGACATCTCGATTACAATCGCGGCGATGACGTGATCCAGATCGGCAAGCTCGACCTGCCGGCGGCGCGGCGCTACCTGACCGACATGGTGCCCAAGGGCGCGCTGGGGCTGGTTGCTGTCGCGTCGATCATGGCGCTGGTCCAGCGGGCGATTTTGCCGGTGATCCAGTGGCTCGATGCGACGCGCGAATTTGGCCGTTTGCGTGCGAGGAGCAAGGCATGAGCTTTTCTTATGCCGATTTCACCAACCGCAACCTGGGCTTCGTCGATGCGGCAGGTCAGGAGAAACTGCGCAACGCCACGGTGTTCGTTTGCGGCACCGGCGGCATGGGCGGCGCGGCGGTGCTGGCGCTGGCCCGGGCGGGCGTCGGCAAGCTGATCCTGGCCGATATCGACACGTTCGAAATCGGCAACATGAACCGGCAGGTGTTTGCCTTCATGGATACGGTGGGGCAGCACAAGGCCGAAGCCACCGCGGGGATCGTCAAGACCATCAATCCGGACATCGAGACCATGGTCTATAAGGACGAATGGCCGGACCATGTGGGCGAGAGTGTCGCGACCAGCGCGGTGACCATCAACGGCACGGACGATCTGGCGGCGAGCCTGCTGCTCTACCGCACCGCGCGGGCGGCGGGGAAAGCCGTGATTGACGCCTATGCGTCGTCGCTGCCCTCGGTCTATGTCACCCGGCCGGGCGATCCGATGCCGGAGGAGCGGTTGGGCTATCCGACGATCGGCACGGCGTGGAATGCACTGACGACGGAGCAACGGAGCGCGGCGTTCATGGCCGAGATCGAGCATGTCATGGTGCACTCGTCGGCGCGCAAATATATCGACATGGAACTGGCCGGCGAAATGGCGGCGGGCAAGCGCAAGCGGATGTCGTTCGCGCCGATGGTGATCACGACGGGCATGCTGATGGCCTATGAGACCATCGCCATCATCCTCGGCCAAACCACCAAAACCGATTATCGCGGCTGGTTCTTCAACCCTTATGAGGGCAAGGTCGAGCGCCCGCTGCCGGGCCTGCTCTCGGCGATCATCACGCCGATCGCGCGCCGGCAGATCGCCAAGCTGGTGGGCGCCGCGTGACCATCCAGCACTCGCTTATTGCCGATAGCGTCGTCTCGGCCACCGCTTTGGCGGGCACGCTGGCCGCCATCGCGGTGATCCGTGCACGTTCTACGCCGGACGGGCTGAGCGCCCGGTTCATCTTCGCGCTGGGGCTGGTGGCTGCCCTGCTGGCGACGCGGCTGCTGTTCTGGAACCTGCGTCCAGGTATTTTCGAGGTTTTGAACTATCTCTGCGCAGCCTGGATTCCACTGGCCGCACTACTGGTCATCGAAGGCCTGCAGCGCCGTCACGCCCCACAAATCCTCAAATATGCGGCACTGGCAGGCGGCGTTGTGTTTTCGGTCTTTGCGATTTTCAGCCCCCTGGGTTTCCCGGTCTATTTCCTGCTGGCCTTCCAGCTCGCCGGCTTTGCGGCGGTCTACCTGCTCGCCTGGATTGGCAGCGACGGCCTGACTGAGCAGGAAAAACGCGTCATCGCTCGTGTTCGCTTCGCCCTACCGGTGCTGGTTGTCTTCCTCGCCAGCGATTTCGGGATATTCGAGCAGTTCGTGCCGATCCGGGCTTCAGGCGTCGCCATCCTGTTTTTCTGCTGGATGGCCATCGGCCCCAGCGGCGCCACGACGGGGCGGCAGGAAGCGGGTTTGGCCTTCGTGGTCACCGCCGTTCTGGCGCTGATCATCGGCGCTGCCGCGACCAGCATGTCGCAGATGGATTGGGGTTTTCTGATCCAGGTCTCCGCCATGGCGCTGTGCACCGGCATCCTGGCATTGGTGCTCAACGAGGCCGTCCGCGCCTTCGCCGAGTCGCGCCGCGACGACGTGCTCAAGGCCCTGGTAACCGCCGATACCGGTGATGTCCGCCGCTTTATCGCCAGCGTCGCCGAAGGCTCGCCCCTGCAAGGCTCGCGCGTGCTCGACGATGATGAACTGACCGATTTCGACACGGCGGCCCTGCGCATCGCCTTCGCCAGCAAACCAGTGCTTAGCCGCAAAGACCTACCCGTCTTCCTCGACGATACGCGCCAGCAGCTCGACAGCTTGTTGACGACATACGATGCCACCCACCTGATTGCGCTCTCGGCGACGCCGCTGATCCTGGCGGCCGCCACCATCCCGTCGGTGGGCCGCAATTCGGCGATCGAAACCGAACTCGCGCTGGTGCAGGCCATGGCCATGCTGGTCTCGACCCGAAAGGACAATCATGGAGCTGCGTGAAGGCGATTTCGACGCATTCTTCGAGGCGCCATTCGCCGTCTATGGCGAGGGCACGCCCTATGTCTCGCCGATGCGATCCGACCTGCGGCGCTTCTACGCTGCCGGGGTCAATCCGCTCTTCGCTAATGCCGCGGATTTTTCGCTCTTCACCGTGCATCGGGGTAGCAAAATTCTCGGCCGCATCGGCGCGCATGTGCATGCCGCGTCCAACACACTCTACAAAACCAAAACGGCCTACTTCGCTTATTTCGACTGCGCCGACGATGCCGAGGCGGCAAAGGCTCTGCTCGGCGCCGCCGAGAACTGGGGCCGCCAACGCGGCTTTGATACCATCGCGGGCAATTTCAACCTGACGGCAATGCAGCAGATCGGCGTGACCACCGACGGCTTCGATGGCACCCCATATGTCGACCAGGTCTATAGCCCGCCCCATATCGCGCGACTGCTGGCCGAAAACGGCTACGAAGCCTATTTCCCGATGCGCACCTTCGAGGTCGATCTGGATGACTTCGATCCGTCCACCATACTGGGCCCCAAGCAGCAGGACATCCTCAACTCGCCCGATTGGCAATTCGCCCAGGTCACCCGCGCCACCATTCCGCAGCGACTGGAGGATGCCCGCAAGCTGCTCAATAGCGGTTTCGGCCAGAATCCGATGTTCGTGCCGCTGACGGCGCAAGAGTTCGAGTTCCAGGCCAAGGAACTCAAGTGGATCATCGATCCGCGCATCACCTCGGTGATCCACCACAAGGGTGAGCCGGCAGCGATTGCGCTGGTGATTCCAGATCTGAACCCGTTCATCCGCGCGACAAAATCGCGGATTTCGTGGTCCACACCCTGGCATTTCTTCGTCAATCGCCTGAAGCGGACGCGGGCCCTGGTGGTCTATGCCTCGGTGCGCGAGGATTTGCACGCCAAGGGCGTGATGAGCGCCATGATGGTCAATCTGCTGCCGATCATGCGTGCAGCCGGCTATCGCCAGCTCGGCATCACCTGGATTTGGGATGAGAACGCGGGCAGCAACCGCCTGATGGAACACCTGAACGCCAAGCCGCTGCATCGCAATCATCTGTTCCGCAAAGCGCTGGCATGAGCCGGCTCACCCAGGCGGACCTGTTGCAACTGGCGGCCGCCGCTAACCAGGCGCCCAGCGTGCACAATACCCAGCCGACCCGCTGGAAGCTGGCGGACGACGGCGCGCTCTGGCTGTTGACCGACACGACGCGCCAGCTCGCCGTCGGCGACGTGACGGGGCGCGATCTGCGAGTGTCGTTGGGCGCGGCGCTGGAGGCCAGCGCCATCGTGCTGGCCGAGCATGGCATCGGGTTCGGCAGCGTCAGCTATTCCAACCTGCGCGCCGCCGTGCGTATCGAATTGACAACGGGCGCCGAGGGCGATCCGCTGGTTGTGCAGATGCCGCATCGCGTGACCTGGCGGAAGGGGTTTGCGCGAGCGTCCTGGGAAAACGCCCGGGCGCTGGTCGCCTGGTCCGAGCGGCATGAGGATATCACTCGCGTCGACGCGGCCGAGGAAGTCAATTTCATCTCAGCGCTCAACGAGCGGACCAGCCTCGCCTTCTATCGCAACGCCGCCTATCGCAATGAACTGCTGTATTGGATGCGGCTATCGCCTGACGATCCGCGCTTCGGCATCGATGGACTATCGGCGCCCGCTTTGGGCATGTCGGGCTTCGAGGCGTTCGGCGCCGGCCATGTGCTGCGCGATCCACTGTTCGGCCTGCTGGACCGGACCGGCGTGATCGGCAGCCTGATTTCCGAGCACCGCCGCACCATGAGCGCCACGGCTATCCTGTTGTTTCACCGCCCCGTCGACGAAAGCCCGATCGATACCGGACGCGCGCTCTATCGCCGGCAATTGGAGCTATCGGCGCGCGGCTTCCAGACCTGGCCGATGTCGGTGCTGGCCGACGATCCCGATGCCGCCGCCGAAATCGGCGCGCATTATGGCCTCGCCGATGATCGCCGGCTGATCACCGCCTGGCGCACGGGCCTGGTGCCCTCGGGGCAATCGCTCAAGCGCGAACGCCTGCCGGCCGCGGCGCTGATTGCGACAAGCTAGAGCTCGCCCGGCTACGGCAGTAGCCCCAGATAGGTCATCAACTCTCGCGCCGCCGCCTCCCCGGCGCGATTGGCGCCGATGGTGGAGGCAGAGGGTCCGTAGCCGACCAGATGCAGGCGCGGATCGTTGACCACCTGCGTGGCCAGCCGGCCGGTCATCTTGATGCCGCCGCCGGGCTCGCGCAAAGCCAGCGGCGCCAGATGATCGAGCGCGCTACGGAAGCCGGTGCACCACAGGATGGTGGCGAAATCCTGCGTGGCGCCATCGGCCCATTTCACCCCGGTTTCGGTGATTTCGCTGAACATCGGCAGCCGCTTGAGCACGCCGCGCGCGCGCATCGCCGCGATGGCGGGCGTCAGCCGCAGGCCGGTGACCGAGACCACCGAATGGGGCGGTGCGCCCCGGCGCACCCGTTCCTCGACCAGCGCCACGGCGGCACGGCCGTCCTCGGGGCTGAACTCGCCCTCGCGGAATACCGGCTCCCGGCGCGTCACCCAGGTGGTGGTGGCCACGCGCGAAATCTCGTCGAGCAGTTGGATGGCCGAAATGCCGCCACCAACGATCAAGACGCGCTGGCCGGCGAAATCGGCGGCCTGCCGATAATCGCGGGTGTGGAGCTGTCGGCCCCTGAACGACGCGGCACCGGGATAATCGGGAATGAACGGGGTTTCCCATGTGCCGGTGGCATTGATGATGCCGCGCGCCGAGAAATTGCCGGCGTCGGTCTCCACCCGGAACCGCTCACCCCGGTTGACCACTGTGCTGACCTTGACCGGGCGGAACACTGGCAGGTGGAAATTCTCCTCATAGGCAGCGAAATAATTGGGCACCGCGACCGAGGCCTGCACCTGCGCCTCGGTATTGACCGCATCGGCGAACTTCATGCCCGGCAGGTCGTGGATGCGGTTGACGGTGCTCAGCGTCAGCGACGGCCAGCGGAACTGCCAGGCGCCCCCGGCCTGCGGCGATTGATCCAGCACCACGAAACCGCGCGCCGGCGCCAGGCCCAACCGTTGCAGATGATAGGCCGAGGACAGCCCGGCCTGCCCCGCCCCGATCACCACGATATCGACCTTGAGGGCGACGCGCGCGACCTCAAGGCCGCCCGCCGGGGGATTTGCTTGATCGGCGCTCATGGCAAACCTGTCCCGGACCTAGCCGATCTTGCCGCCCAGTTCCTCATCGATATAGACGGCCAGCAGCGCATCGAGGTCCGCATCGGCCGTGAAGCCGAGGGCGATGGCGCGCTGCGGGTCGAAATCCTGCGCCCAACCGTCGACGATTTTGACGATGGTGGGATCGGGTTCGCGGCGGATCAGGGCGACGGCCTTGGGGCCGGCGGCGCGTTCGAGCGCGGCGATCTCCTCGGCCACGGTAGCGCTAATGCCCGGCATGGAGAGATTACGCTGGGCGCCAAGCTGGGCCGTGTCCAGCGTTGCGGCATGGAGCAGGAAGCCGACGGCGGCGCGCTGGATGGCAAAACAGTTGCGCACGCTATCGGCTACCGGCAGTACTGCTTCCTGCCCGTTCAGTGGTTCGCGCAGAATGCCCGAGAAAAAGCCCGAGGCCGCCTTGTTGGGCTTGCCCGG
>NZ_JAQGJV010000051.1 GCF_028290435.1 Devosia sp.
CGCTGCAACCAGCCGAGCTCCGGCCTGCTGATGTTCGGCATCGGCGAGATAGACCTCACGCGCCTCAGCGTCGGCAAGGTCCATGATGAAACCGTCATTGAAGCCCTGCCCGGCTCCCTCGGGCGAAGTGTTGGGGCCGAACTTTGCCGAAAGCAGCCCGGGAATGCGACCGACCAGGGCGCCCAGCCCCGCATAGATGGCGGCGCGCTCGGCCTGTGGCACTTCAGGGCGGAAGCGGAAGAACACGCAGTGGCGGATCATGTGAGAGCTTTCAGAAGCAGATCGGACAGGGTTAGCCAACGAACTTGTTGTTGCGCGGAAAGCCGTTTGGCGGCTGGCGACCGGCGGCGGCGCGATCGCCGATCCAGTCCGTCAGCTCTTCGGCTGGCTTGGTGAAGGTGCGGCCCGAGCTGTTGGTCCAGGTGAGGCCCGTGGCGGCAAAGAAGCATTTGAGGTCGGAAATGCCGCCATCCTTGTAGCGCTGCAGGCGCACGCCGCGGCCGCGACTCATGGTGGCGAGCTGGCTGAGCGGGAACACCAGCATCTTGCGGTTCTCGCCGATCACTGCCACGCGGTCGCCTTCGCAAGGCACGAGCAGTCGCGCTTCCTCGGGCGCAGTGACATTGAGGATCTGCTTGCCCTTGCGGGTATTGGCGATCATTTCGTCTTCCGAAACGATGAAGCCATAACCGGCGGCGGAGGCGATGATGCGCTTGGTGCCGGGGCGATAGAGGAACAGGTCGAGGATATCCTGGCCTTCCTCGATATCGACCATGATGCGCACGGGTTCGCCCTGACCACGGCCGCCGGGCAGCTTGTCGCCGCCCAGGGTATAGACCTTGCCGCCGGTGGTCAGCAGCAGGAGTTTGTCGGTGGTCTGGGCATTCAGGCTGAGCTTGAGGCGATCTCCGGCCTTGAAGCCCTTCTCGTCGACCTCGGCATTGTGGCCCTTGAGGGCACGAATCCAGCCTTTTTCGGAGAGCACGACGGTGATCGGCTCGCGTTCGATGAAGGCTTCGGTGACTTCGGCGTGGTCGGCGCTAGGCATGTCGCCGAACATGGAGCGACGGCCCCCGAGCGGATGCAGCGCGCCATTGGCGTCGAACATCGGATAGGCTTTTTTGAGTGCCTCGACCTGCTTGGAGATTTCGCCCCATTGGCGCTTGTCGGAGGCCAGCAGCAGCTCGAGACGGCCCTTTTCATCGGTCAGGTCGCTGTGCTCCTTGCGAAGCTCGATTTCCTCCAGCTTGCGCAAGGAGCGCAGGCGCATGTTGAGGATGGCCTCGGCCTGGTTGTCGGTGAGCGAGAAGGTGCTCATCAACATGGGCTTGACCTCATCCTCCTCGCGGATGATGCGGATCACCTCGTCGAGGTTGAGATAGGCGATGATGTAGCCTTCGAGCACTTCGAGGCGGTTGGCGATCTGTTCGAGACGATGGCTGGTGCGGCGCTGCAGCACGATTTTGCGGTGATCGAGCCAGGCGCGCAGGGCATCGCCGAGACTCATGACGCGGGGCACGGTGCCCTTGTCGAGCACGTTGAGGTTGAGCGGGAACCGCACCTCGAGATCGGTGGTGCGGAACAATTGCTCCATCAGGATATTGGCGTCGACCGTGCCGGCGCGCGGCTCCAGCACCAGGCGGATGTCGTCGGCGCTTTCGTCGCGCACGTCCTTGAGCAGCGGCAGCTTTTTGGCAAGCAGGAGTTCGGCGATCTTTTCGACCAGGCGCGACTTCTGGATGCCGTAGGGAATCTGGGTAACGACGATCTGATAGACGCCGCGGCCCTTTTCTTCTTTTTCCCAGACGGCGCGCAAGCGGAACGAGCCGCGGCCAGTTTCGTAGGCATTGACGATCGCAGAGCGGGTTTCGACCAATTGCCCACCGGTGGGGAAATCGGGGCCGCGCACCAGATCGTCGGCGCTGAGCGGGCTCGACAGGTCCTGATGGATCAGTTCCTCGGTGGTCGCGGCGGGATTGTAGATCAGCTTGAGCGCGGCATTGCAGAGCTCGACGAGATTGTGCGGCGGCACAGAGGTGGCCATGCCCACGGCGATGCCGGTGGAGCCGTTGGCGAGCAGGTTTGGGAAGTTGGAGGGCAGGACGACGGGCTCTTCGTCCTCGCCATCATAGGTGGGTTTGAAATCGATGGCGTCTTCGGTGATGCCTTCGAGCAGGCGCGTGGCCACGTCGGTCATGCGGCTTTCGGTGTAGCGCATGGCGGCGGCGCTATCGCCGTCGATATTGCCGAAATTGCCCTGGCCATCGACCAGCGGGTAGCGCAGGGCGAAATCCTGGGCGAGGCGGACCAAGGCGTCATAGATCGACTGGTCGCCGTGCGGGTGGAATTTACCGATTACGTCGCCGACGATGCGGGCCGATTTCTTGTAGCCCTGGTTCGGATCGAGCTTGAGTAGGCGCATGGCATGGATGATGCGGCGATGGACCGGCTTGAGGCCGTCACGGGCATCGGGGAGCGCGCGCTGGGTGATGGTGGAGAGCGCATAGGACAGATACCGCTCTTCCAACGCCGCGCGCAGATCGACGATGCGCTGATCGTCGGCGGGAGGAAGGGTATCGGATGCGGCCATGGGGAGAGGTCTCGTGAGAACGAATCAGGATTGGACTATAGCGGACGGGGCGTTGAGATACACGCCAAACGCCCGGATTATGGGGAGTTTCCCCCATTCTAAAGCGAGTTTGGACGGCTCAATCGTGGTGCTTGGTCAGGCTGACGATCAGTGCGTCGCGCACTGAAGGGGCCGCGATATCGCGAGGGCCCCAGACGTGCATCTCGAGGAAATGGCCGGTGAGGCGGAAGGCATTGCTGATGTCGTCGGGGGAGGCGTTGCCGCGGTGGGTGAGGCAGGCGGCGAGTGGCAGGAGGCGGTCGAGGTAAGGCTGGGCGGCGCCGCGGGAGACGGCGCGGCCGGATTTGGGGGAGACGTGGGTCAGGTCGGTGGTGACACCGGTGGCGGCGCAGCTGGTGAGATCAAGGCCGAAGCCCAGTTCGTCGAGCACGGCGAGTTCGAAGCGGGCGATGGCGGCGCCGTCGGGGGCCGAATCCAGCAGGTTAAGGGCCATGCCGAGGAGGCGGTCGTGGGGATCGCGTTCGGGGAGCAGGTGAAGGAGTTCGCAGATCAGCTGGCTGGCGTAGAGGCGGGTCCGGTCGGCAATGAGGTCGGCGGCCCGGGCGGTGAGCAGTTCGGTTGAAAAGGTGCCGAGGTGATCTTCGAGGCGGGCGCGCCAAACCAGTTGGACAGTGTTGCCGGGCTGGAAGATGGCGGCGGTCTTGGGGGCGCGGCCACCGCGCACGAGGCCGAGCCAGCGGCCGCGGCCAACCACCATGGCCTCGGCGATAAGGCTGGTTTCACCGTGGCGGCGCACACCGATCAGCAGGCCTTCGCCGGTCCATTCCATTCAGTCTTGCTCGAGCGTTCCGTCAACGCCCGGCTCCTCATCCAGCCGGTTCCACAGTGCTTTTAGGACCTCGGCGGCAATTGCGATCTTGCCCGCATCAAGGTCTGCGGCGAGGTCGTCCACCCACGGCCTCTGCACCTTGGCCGCCGCGGCCATGATCGCTTTTCCGTCGGCGGTAAGCTGGACGAGCTTGGCGCGCCGATGGCGCGGATTATCCTCAAAGGCGAGCAAGCCCTGGTCGGCCAATTCATTGACGATCCGCTGCACACCCTGCCGAGCCAATCCCATATCGCCGGCAAGGTGGGCGACCGGCTGCGGGGCGCTAGACATGGCTACCGCCCCGAGCACTTGCCACCGTGCGCTGGTCAGACCCAGAGGGGAGACCAGCTTGTCGCCCGCAGCAACAAGCCTTCCATTGGCACGGAAGATTTCCAGAAACAGACCACTCAAGGCCATCGATGTTGCATGCGCTGCATCGGATTTCATATTGACAATATATTACCAATAAGACAACTTGTTGTCAATTAAATACTCTTGGGGACGGTATCGAACTGCCCAAGTGCCACTTTAACGGATGGAGACACCATGAAGACGCCCTCACAACTACACTACGGCTCGATCTATCGCATCGACAAGTTCAGCGTGCCAGACGCCGCGCGCCAGCAATTCCTCAACCAGCTCAACGAGACCAAGGATTTCCTCGATGGCCAGGCCGGATGCCGACAAAACCTGGTGCTGGAGGTTCAATCAGGGTCCGACCGCTTCAACTTCGTTACAATAGTGGAATGGGACAATGTCGAGGCTTTCCAGAACGCCAAGGCGGCAATGCAGGAGGAGCGCCGTGCCAGCGGGTTCAACCCGCAAGAGTTTATCGCCCGGTTGGGAATTGAGGCCGATATGGCCAATTACGGACCAGTCGGGACGATATGAGGGGCGGCACACCGGTCAACAGGCTTTCGCCGGTCCATTCCATCTATTCTTCTCCCCATCGGGGAGAAGGTGGCGCGAAGCGCCGGATGAGGGGGAGCGTGGGGCACTCACAGGGTTTATGGGTGTGGAGAGATTCCCCCTCACCCAGATCGGCTGTGCCGATCCGACCTCTCCCCGATGGGGAGAGGAATAGGAAGAGCAGCTCGCTCAATTCTTTCCGTGTGGGTATTCAAGCCCCATTTCGCGGTAGCGTTCGGGGTCGTCGCCCCACTTTTCGCGGACCTTGACGAAGAGGAAGAGGTGGATGGGGACTTCGTACATCTCCATCAGTTCCTTGCGGGATTCCTGGCCTATGGTTTTGATGGTCTGGCCGCCGGCGCCGAGCACGATCTTTTTGTGAGTGTCGCGGGTGACGTAGATGACCTGGTCGATCTTGTAGGAGCCGTCCTTCTGGATCTTGAAGCTCTCGGTCTCGACGGTGGAATTGTAGGGAATTTCGTCGTGGATGCGCAGGAACAGCTTTTCGCGCGTAATCTCGGCGGCGGTGATGGCCATGGTGAGATCGGTCAGGTGATCCTCGGGGAAATGCCAGGGGCCGGGCGGGATGTGCTTGACGCACCAATCCATGAAGTCCGGCACGCCGTCGCCCTTGAGCGCCGAAATCATGAAGGTGGCTTCGAAGCGCAGCTTGGCATTGATGGTCTCGGAGAGCTTGAGCAGGTGCTCGCGCTTGACCGCATCGACCTTGTTGAGGATGAGAATTTTGGGATGGTTGACGTTGGCCAGACCTTCCAGAAGAGATTCCAGATCCGGGCCCAAACCCCTTTCGGCATCAAGGATAAAGGCGACGATGTCGGCATCCCCTGCCCCACCCCAGGCGCTATCCACCATGGCGCGATCGAGCCGCCGCTTGGGCGCGAAAATGCCGGGCGTGTCGATGAAGACGAGCTGGGCCTTTTTGTCCTCAAGGGTGACGACGCCGCGGACCTGGCTGCGGGTGGTCTGCGCCTTGTGGGTGACGATCGAGACCTTGGTGCCCACGAGAGAATTGAGCAGCGTCGACTTGCCGGCATTGGGCGCCCCGACGAGGGCGATAAAGCCACAGGAGGTTTCGACGAGAGGTAATTGGTTCATGCGGGGGTTTTCCAGACGTTTTGAGCGATGAGGAAGGCCTCGGCGGCCTTGTGTTCGGCAATCTTCTTGGACGGACCGCTGGCGCTGAGCGGGGGAAACTCGCCGAGCGCTACGGTAATGGTGAATTCGGGCGCGTGGTCGGGGCCGGTGCGGGCCGACTGGATATAGGCGGGCGGTTCGAGACCGCGGGCCTGGGCCCATTCCTGCAGCGTGGTCTTGGCATCGGCGCGGTCGGGCTGGCCTTCAAGCAGCTGGTCGCCGAACATGCGCTCGACGAACTCATAGGCCTTGCCCAGACCACCATCGCAATAGATGGCCCCGATGACGGCTTCGGCCACGTCGCCCAGAATGGCTTCCTTTTCGGCGCCGCCGGTGCGTGCTTCGCTGGTACCGAGGATCATGGCCGCGCCGAGATTGAGCTGGCGGGCGATGATGGCGCAGGTTTCCTTGCGCACCAGGGTGTTGAGGGTGCGCGAGAGTTCGCCCTCATTGGCCTTGGGCAGGCGGCGATAGAGCATATCGGCGACGACGAGGCCAAGCACGCGGTCGCCGAGGAATTCGAGGCGCTGGTAGGAGCGCTCGATGCGCTTGGCGGGCGAGAGAGCGCTGGAATGGGTCAGCGCGCGGTCAAGCAGGTCCGGGTCGGCAAAGCGATAGCCTAGCCGTTGTTCCAGACCTGAATGGGACCGGGCGCGCTGGCTCACTGCCCGGTAACGCGTGGGGTGTAGTTGTTGACGTTCTGGAACATACGGTCCCAGCGGACGTTGGCGGGCCACTGCCAGATCTGCCAGGGTGGAATATTGTTGGTGATGGAGAAGAAGGTGGCTTCGGCTTTCGCGATCAGGTTGGTGGCGGGGACATAGCCAACCGACTGCAGCACGCGGCTATCGGCGGAGCGGTCCCGATTGTCGCCCATCATGAAGAAATGGCCGGCGGGGACGACGTATTCCTGGGTATTGTCGAGCTGAGCGTCGTCGGAGATTTCCTGGATGATGTGGGTCGTGCCTTCCGGGAAGGTTTCCTTATAAACGGTCACTTGGCGGTCGTCGCCGGTGCTATCGGTATCGATGATGGTGCCGACCTTCTCGCGCTCGACCATGACGTCGTTGATGTAGAGACGGCCGGCCTTCATCTGGATGCGATCGCCGGGAAGGCCGACAACGCGCTTGATGTATTCGATGTTCTGCGGCACCGGGCGGAACACGGCGACGTCGCCGCGGTTTGGGTCGCGGCCAAAGATGCGCCCATTGATGGGGAGTTCAAAATCCAGCAGCGTGAAATCGCCGTAGCGGCCGAGCGAGAACGAGTGCTTGCCATAGCCCCAGACCCACTTATTGGCGACGAAGTAGTCGCCGATCATCAGGGTCTGCTGCATCGAGCCGGTGGGGATCGAGAACGGCTGGTAGAGGAAGGAGCGCAGCACGATGGCGATCAGCAGCGCCTCGACCACGACCACGATGGTATCCCACCACTCGTTAGTCGCGGACTTCTTGCTGGTTTTTGGTGCGGACTGGCTCATTGATATCCCCGAAACGGTGCTTGCAGACGGTTAGAGCGTTGCGGGGGTCTGGTCAATTGGCAGCGCTTCGATGATCACGAACGCTTGCGCGAGGCCGGCGTCGTCGGTGATGGTCAGGTGAATGTGGGGAACATGGCCGGGCGGCACAAGGCGGGCGAGCGCTTTGGCCGCGCCATTGGTCAGATGCATGGTCGGTTTGCCCGATGGCAGGTTTACGACGCCCATGTCGCGCCAATAAACGCCAAAACTAAGGCCGGTGCCGAGGGCCTTGGAGCAGGCCTCCTTGGCGGCGAAGCGCTTGGCATAGGAGGCGGCGCGCTGGGCGCGGCGATCGGACTTGCGGCGCTCGATCTCGGTAAAGCAGCGCTGAGTGAAGCGCTCGCCGTAGCGTTCGAGCGTTTTTTCCACGCGGCCGATCTGGCAGAGGTCGGAGCCGAAGCCGATGATCATTTGACCCCCTGAATGCCGCGACTGCCGGGTTTGACGGGGGGGATGGCGGCGAGTTCGGGTGGGAGCTGGTCGGCGGGGTAAGCGGGGACCTTGAACTGGATCAGTGAGACCAGCGGCACACCGACATCGGCTTCGCCGCCGGAGCGGTCGATGAGGCAGGCGGCGGCGATGACGTTGGCGCCGATGGCACGCAGGGCCGCGACGCATTCGCGGATGGACAGGCCGGTGGAGACGATATCCTCGACGACGATAACCTTGTCATCGGCGGAGATTTCGAAGCCGCGACGCAGCTCGAACTTGCCGTCGACGCGCTCGGTGTAGAGCGCGGGGACATTGAGGTGGCGGGAGGTTTCGTAGCCGGGGATGATGCCGCCGATGGCGGGGGAGACGACTTTGGTGACGTCGCCGTAGCCTTCGGCATGGATTTTTTCGGCCAGTGCCTTGCAGAGCTTTTCGGTCTGGGCGGCGTATTGGAAAACCTTGGCCTTTTGCAGGAAGACCGGCGAGCGCAGGCCGGACGACAGGATGAAGTGACCCTCCAGCATGGCGCCGCAGTCGCGGAAGATGGCGAGCACTTCGTCTTTATTCATTGTCGTCTCTCCGTTCGACCTGACCGTCCCATTCCAGCGTCGAAATCATGCCGGCTTCGCGCACGCCGGCACGTTGGACGGAGGAAAGGCCGGGGCTGCGCTTGAGCGTTGCCAGAACATCGGTCAGTTGCGCAAGGTCGCGGACCTCGATTTCAAAGATCATCTGGTGGAAATCGGGCGAAATCATCCGCATCACTAGATTATTGATGTTGGCGTCGCAGGCGGCGATGGCGGAAGTGATCTGCGCTAGTGAGCCGGGCTTGTTGACGGACTCCATGGTGATGACGGTGGCATAGAGCTTGTCCTCACTGCTCGGATGCCAGCGGACATCGACCCAGGCGACGTCCTGGTCGTGCATCTCGTTGAGGGCGTCCGAATGGATCGGATAGACCAGCATGGGCATATCCGGCTGCATGATGCCGACGAGGCGATCACCGGGAACGACGCCCTCGCTGGAGACCTGCACCTCGGTGTGGAAATCGAGCTGGCGCATGGCCAGCTTGGCGCGCGGACCGGGCTTCTGGCCGCCGGGAACCCGGAAGCGAAACAGGTCGGTCGAGCGCAACGCGAACCAGCCGTCGGCGGTGTCGGCGACGGGTAGTTCCAGCTTGCGGCGGCGCTTGCGCAGGCCCTTGATGCGCGCCAGCTCATTGGCCAGTGGCTCGCTGCCGATCTTGCCCTCGCCAACGGCCATCAGCAGTTCGCGGCGGCTGGTGACGCCGAGCGACTCGGCGAGCGCTTTGGCCTCGCTGTCGTCGAGGGAAACGCCTTCGCGCTCTAGCATCATCGAGAGGACGTGCTCGCCCAGAGCAAAAGCGCGCTGATTGGCGGCGTTGCGGACCGAGCGGCGGATGGCGGCGCGGGCCTTGCCGGTGGCGGCGATGCCGATCCAGTTGCTGGGGGGCAAGTGGTTCTGGTCGCGGATGATTTCGACTTCGTCGCCGCTGCGGAGCTGGGTGACCAGCGGCAGGATAGCGCCGTTGATCTTGGCGCCGACGGTGGTGTCGCCGATATCAGTGTGCAGGGCGTAGGCGAAATCGATGGGCGTGGCGCCGCGTGGCAGCGCAATGAGGCGGCCGCGCGGGGTGAAGCAGAACACCTGGTCCTGGAACAGCTCCAGCTTGGTATATTCGAGGAAATCCTCGGTGGATGAGCCGGCGGTCAGGTGGCCGATGGTGGTGCGCAGCGAGCCGTAGGCTTGGGATTCGTTCTCAAGGCGATTAAGATCGGCGGAGGCGCCGTCCTTGTAGAGGGCGTGGGCGGCGATGCCGTATTCGGCGATCTTGTCCATTTCCTCGGTGCGAATCTGCAGTTCGGCGCGCTGGCGGCCGGGGCCGACGATCGTCGTGTGAATGGAGCGGTAATCGTTGTGCTTGGGGACCGAGATATAGTCCTTGAAGCGGTTGGGCACGACTTTCCACTTGGTGTGGACGACGCCGACAGTGCGGTAGCATTCCTCGACCGAGCCGACGATGACGCGGAAACCGATCATGTCGGAGAGTTGTTCCAGCGCGATGGATTTGCGCTCGATCTTGTTGAAGATGGAATAGGGCGACTTCACGCGCGCCTTGACCCGGGCCGAGATGCCTTCGGTAGCGAGGCGTTCACTGAGTTCGGTCGAAATTGTCGAGATGGTTTCGCGATATTCGGCCTGCATCTCGTCGAGACGCTCGGTGATGGCATTGTAGTGATCGGGCTGCAGGATCCTGAAGGAGATGTCCTCAAGCTCGTTGCGCATGTCCTGCATACCCATGCGGCCGGCGAGCGGGGCATAGATATCCATGGTTTCCTGGGCAATGCGGGTGCGCTTTTCGGGCGGCATGTATTGCAGGGTGCGCATGTTGTGGAGGCGATCGGCGAGCTTGACCAGGAGGACGCGGACATCCTGGGAAATGGCCAGCAGCAGCTTGCGCAAGTTCTCGGCCTGGGCCTCCTCGCGGGAGACCAGGTTGAGGCGCTCGATCTTGGTCAGGCCATCGACGATGGCGCCGATCTCGGGGCCGAAGAGCTGGTCGATTTCGGCGCGGGTGGCGTCGGTGTCCTCGATGGTGTCGTGCAGCAGGCCCACGGCGATGGAGGCGTCATCGAGTTTCAGCTCGGTTAGAATGGCGGCAACTTCAAGGGGATGGTTGAAGTAGGGGTCGCCCGAGGCACGCTTTTGCGAGCCATGCTTCTGCATGGCGTAAACATAGGCTTTGTTCAAAAGGTCTTCGTCGACGTCCGGGTTATACGCCTGGACGCGTTCGACGAGTTCGTACTGACGCATCATGGGATTGGGTGCCGCTCACTCTTGGAACGAGCTTAGCGCTTTGGGAAAACAGTGGGAAGGGCGGGAATTGAGTTAGCCGCCCTGTGGGGTGTTACGGGTGGATTGTAGCTAACCGGTCACCCCCTCCCTGCCTCCCCCATCAAGGGGGAGGTGTCTCTCCACACTAGTGACTCTATGGAGTTCAACACGCCAGACGGCACCTCCCCCATGATGGGGGAGGATGGGTGGGGGTGCGCGGAGCAACCGGCCAAAAACAAAACACCCCCGGCCGAGGCCGAGGGTGTTGATTTCAACAGACTGCAAAAAATCAGTCGTCGCGACGTTCCGGTGGCGCGAGGCTTTCGATGCCGCGCAGGAGTTCGTCTTCGCTCATGGTGTCGAAGCTCAGCGAATCGTCGTTGCTGTCGTTTTCGATCATTGGCGCGGCGTGCTGTTCGGGCTCATCGACCTCGACATATTTCTGCAGCGAGTGGATCAGATCCTCGTGCAGGTCATCGGGGGAAATGGCGCCATCGCCGATTTCGCGCAGGGCGACAACGGGATTCTTGTCGTTATCGCGCGACACGGTGATCTGGGCGCCGGACGAAATCATGCGCGCGCGATGGGCGGCCATGAGTACGAGATCGAAACGGTTTTCGATCTTTTCAATGCAGTCTTCAACGGTGACGCGGGCCACGGACGTCTCCACACTTTGGGGGATGAAGGGTTCCCTTACACGAGGGAGCCGACAGACACAAGGTTTGGCTTAACCGGTGATGATGCCCCTGCCCTGCGTCAGAGGCGTGACACCCTATCGCGGAGTTAACTTGCGTAGAATGGTTCAAATGTGCCAATACCAATAGCCAGTTAAAGTCTTCTGCGGAATTTATTACGGCACAAGGCATTGTTGCCATTGAGTTTTTGGACCCGCAGGGCCGTTTAGGAGTTCGTATGGCGATCGATCCCCGCGAAAAAATCGTGTTATTCATCGATGGGGCCAATCTGTACGCGACCTCCAAGGCCATCGGCGTGGACATCGACTATCGCCGACTTCTGGCCGAATTCAGCGCTAAGGCGTATCTGCTGCGGGCCAATTATTACACCGCGCTGGTCGAAGACCAGGAATACTCGTCAATTCGCCCGCTGATCGACTGGCTGGATTATAACGGCTTCACCGTAGTGACCAAGCCTGCCAAGGAATTCACCGACGCCAGTGGCCGCCGCAAGATCAAGGGCAATATGGACATCGAACTGTGTGTCGATGCCTTGGAGCTGGCCCCGTTCTACGATCACATGGTGTTGTTTTCGGGCGATGGCGACTTCACTGCGCTGGTGGCGGCGCTGCAGCGCAAGGGCAAGCGCGTGACCGTGGTGTCGACGCTGACCAGCTCGACGCCGATGATTTCCGATGACCTGCGGCGGCAGGCGGACTTTTTCATGGATGTCGCGGAACTGGCGAAATCTGTGGGGCGGCCGCCGAGCACGCGGCCGGTGGTGGCGCCGGTCTCGCCTGTAGCGCCTGTGGTTCCGGACGAGGAATAAACTTTCCTCTTCGCGGCTTCTACGATTTGATACTCCATCCACCCACGGACTTGATCCGCGGGTCTCTCGCAACACAATGCGAATGGAGAAAGGCCCGCGGATCAAGTCCGCGGGAAGGGCCGGTGGTGGGAAAGCGGGTTGGCTCGTTAATGTCTCAGGGTGACATGCAAGCGTTGCGAGCCTCTAGCCACGAGAGTAAGTCCCCTACTCCCGCGCACCATTCTTCATGATGCGGGATTTGTCGCGATTCCAGTCGCGGTCGCGTTCGGTTTAGCGCTTGTCGTAGTTCTTCTTGCCCTTGCCGATGCCGATCAGGACCTTGGCGCGGCCCTGGTCGTTGAAGAACAGCTTGAGCGGCACGATGGTGTTGCCGGCACGCGAAACTTCCTCGCCCAGCTGGGCGAGTTGCTTCTTGGAAACAAGGAGTTTGCGCGGACGCCTTTCCTCGTGGTTGAAGCGATTGGCCTGCAGATATTCCGGGATATGGGCGTTGATCAGCCACAACTCGCCCTTTTCGGGCGAGGCATAGGACTCGGTGATCTGCGCCTTGCCCAGGCGCAGGGATTTGACCTCGGTGCCGGTCAGCACGAGACCGGCTTCCATGGTCTCGCCGATGGCATAATCGTAGCGCGAGCGGCGGTTTTCAGCCACGAGACCGTGGCTGATGACGCCGTTCTTGGCTTTGTCGTTCTTGGGACCGGCCATACTCTACCTAGATCAGCCCCGCATGGGCCATTGCAAAATCCATCGCGTCGCGAGTCGCCTTGCCAATCGGCACCAGCGGCAGGCGCAGTTCGTTGGCACACAGGTTCAACCGGTTGGCGACGTACTTTGCCGGCGCCGGATTGGGCTCCATGAACAAGTCCTTGTGCAGGTAGGCCAGCTTGTCATTGATGGCGCGCGCACCGACGAAGTCACCGGCCAGCGACAGCTCCTGCAGCTGCGAGCACAAGCGTGGCGCCACGTTGGCGGTCACCGAGATACAGCCATGGCCGCCATGGGCGTTGAAACCCAGGGCGGTACTGTCGTCGCCGGACAGCAGGATGAAGTCCTTGCCCAGCTTGTTGCGCTGCGCGGTCGTCCGCTCAAGGCTGCCGGTGGCGTCCTTGACGCCAACAATGTTGTCATGCGCTTCGGCCAGACGCGCAATGGTATCGACGGTGAGATCGACGATGGTGCGGCTCGGGACGCTATAGAGAATGATCGGAATGCCCACGGCGCCGGCGATGGCCGAGAAGTGCTGGAACAGCCCTTCTTGGTTGGGCTTGTTGTAGTAGGGCACGACGGACAGCACGGCATCGGCACCGGTCTCTTCGGCGAAGCGGGCCAGCGCGACGGCTTCTGCAGTGGAATTGGAGCCGGCCCCGGCGATCACCGGAACGCGCTTGTTGGTGACTTCGACGCAGATTTCGACGACGCGGCGATGCTCCTCATGGGACACGGTGGGGCTTTCGCCCGTCGTTCCCATTGGCACGAGGCCATGGCTGCCTTCGGTGATCTGCCAATCGACAAAGGCCGAGAAGGCTTTCTCATCCACCGCTCCGTTGACGAAGGGGGTCATGAGCGCCGTGATAGAGCCTCTCAGCATGGTCGGAAAATCCTCATTGAATATGCCACAGTTCAGCCGTGGCGGGATGGCAGAACCCAGTGATGGGCCGCCGATTAACGCGGCGCACCATACTTTTTGTTGGACGCCATCACAAGGACAAGCACGCCACAGCCAGCACGGATCATCGGCGCGAAACCTATTGTTCACCTAGATAGGGTAACTTTGGGTTAACCGCAAGGATGGGGCCCTTGCTGGATGACGTAACGAGTACCAGCAGGACGGCACTATGGACACTCGCCTTCGGGCCAGCGTGTTCGCTGCGGTTTTGGGCTTCCTGAGTATTGCCCCACTCACGCATGCGGTCACTGACGACCCTGTCGACATGACCACCACCGGCTCGATCAGGGCCGCGAGCGTCGTTGTGCCCGACGCTGCGGGATCGCCGGAATTCAGGGCGGCGCTGGCCGTGTTGGATGGTGGCAAGGCGGCGGATGCCTATGTGCTGGCGCGGGCATTGCCCAATGACACCGAGCGCCGGGCGCTGCAGTGGGCGGCGATCTATTTTCATGGCGGGGACATTGATTATTCCAGCATTGCGCGCTTTGCCGCGGATGCGCCGGGCTTTGCCTCGGCCGAGATCTACAAGACGCGGCTGGAGCAGTCGCTAACCAAGGCGAAGCCGGCGGGCGCAGAGGTCATTGCGCAACTGGGTGGGGCGGTGCCCAATACGGTCGATGCGCAGATCATGCTGGCGCAGGCCTATGTCGCCAGCGGGCAGACGGCGCGGGCCACGACGCTAGCGCGCAGCCTGTGGGTGGATAATTTCCTGACGGTGGAACAGGAAAAACTGGCGCTGGATAGCCTGGGCGGCCTGTTGGATCGCGACACGCATTGGGCGCGGGCGGTGCACCTGATGATGAATGATCGGGCGGCGGCCAGCGAGCGGCTGTTGCCGTTCCTGACGGCGGCGCAAAAGAGCTTGGTGGTGGCGCGGGCGGCGGTATCGCGCAACGACGCGGACGCCAAGAAGCTGCTGGATAATGTCGATCCGGCAATGCAAAGCCACCCGGTGTTCATTTTTTCGCGGGCGCAAAGAGCGCGGCAGTTCGAGCTGTGGGACAGCGCGGTGGACTGGCTCGCCAAGGCCAAGGGCGAACTGCCCGACGCCGCCGAGTGGTGGTATGAGCGGCGGACGCTGACGCGGGCACTGCTCAATGTGGGCAAGCCGGAACTCGCCTACAAAGCGGCGGCGGGGTACACGAACGGGCCTGAGGGCCGAATGGTTGAAGCGCATTTCCACGCGGGCTTCATCGCCCTGTCCTTTCTCAAGGATGCGGCGAGCGCCAAGGCGCATTTTACCCAGATGGCGTCGCATTCGACGCTGCCCGATACGGTGTCGCAGGCCAATTACTGGCTGGCGCGGGCCGATCTGGCGCTGGGCGATGCCATTGGCGCCAAGGCGGCGTATGCCGCGGCGGCGGAGCATGGCACGGTTTATTACGGTTTGCTGGCGCGGACGGCTTTGGGCGAAACCGGGGCGGGCATCAGGCCCCTGCCCGCCTGGCAGGATAGCGAGACACTGTTTTCGGCCAACGAGGTGGTGCGGGCCGTGAAGCTGCTGGCGGCCAATGGGCACGGCATCTGGGCGGTGCCGCTGTTGCGCAACCATGCGGCGGGGCTGAAAAGCGGCGGCGAATTGCTGCTGGCGGCGCGGCTGGCCCAGGAAATCGGCGCGCATCATCTGGCCATCGCCATAGCCAGTGATGCTGACAAGCAAGGCTTTGCCCTCGACCTGTTCAGCTTTCCCAAGGATGGGTTGGCGGCAGACGTTCCCCTAAACGCTGATCGGGCGGCGGTTTACGCGATTACCCGGCAAGAATCGATGTTCCAGATCGATGCGGTTTCGGTATCGGGAGCGATGGGGCTGATGCAATTAATGCCGGGCACCGCCAAGGACACGGCCCGCGATGTCGGCGTCGACTACTCGGCGGCGCGGCTGACCAGCGATCCGGCCTACAATGCGCTGCTGGGATCGACCTATCTCGGCAAGCAATTGCAGCGCTATGAGGGATCGCTGCTATTGGCGGCGGCGGCCTATAATGCCGGGCCGGGCAATGCCAGCAAATGGATTGCCGCCTATGGCGACCCGCGCGCCGACAATGTCGATCCGGTGGTCTGGGTTGAGCTGATCCCGTTCCAGGAAACGCGCAAATATGTGCAGCGGGTGCTGGGGAATTATCTGGTGTACCGGCAGCGGCTTGGCGACACCGGGATGACGATGACGCAGGCGTTGCGGACGATTGAGTGAAGGTGGGTTCCTCGGCTGGCTGAACGGTCTGCTGCTTCGCCTATTTGCTTAATTCACCGTGGCTTTATCCCTCCCCATCCACCGACCTTCCCGCGGGCCACGGGCCGCTTGTGCCATGCTGATAGTGGCCCGCGGATCAAGTCCGCGGGAAGGACAGCGGGGTGAGAGGCCCGTGCGTCCAACATCGGGTATGAGAAGAGCTTGCAAACACAGTTTGCGCTTGAGGACCGATGCCCGCTGCCGGTAAATGGCGGGGCAATCGAGTGTTCGCCTATGTTCAAGACACGCAAATTTCCGGCCGATCATCCGAGCTTTGCGGCACTGCCGGTGCGGATGGTGACGCTGGGGGACGGCGGCCTGCAGGCGGCCGTGCATGTGAGCGGGACGCTGTCGAGCCGGCGAATACCGGTGATCTGCGTGCCGGGCTATCAGCGAAATATGACGGATTTTGCCGAATTTACCGACTATTTTCAGCGTGTTGGCGGTGGCAACTGGCCGGTCGTGTTGATCGACCTGCCCGGACGCGGGCGCAGCAGCGACCGGGCCAGCGCCGACGATTACGGCTCCCCGCGCGATTCTCGCAATGTGGCATCAGTGCTGATGGCGCTGGGTATCGAGCGGGCAACGTTCATCGGCCAGGGCTATGGTGGGCAGGTGACCATGACCCTCGCGGCGGCGCATCCGCTACTGGTCGCGGGCGTGGTACTGCTCGATGCTGGGCCGGTCACAGATTCACGCGGCATCGTGCGGCTGCGCAATAATCTCAAGCATGTCGAGAGCCTGCGGGGCGCCAAGGCGGTGACGGCGGGGTTCCGCAAAATGCTGCTGGGCGATTATCCCGGCAGCAGTGAAAGCCAGCTCGATAGAATGATGGCGCGCAGCCATTTTCTCGACAAGCGCGGTCGGGCATGGCCGTTGCACGATCAACGGCTGATCGACGCGCTCGAGGCTTTCAGTTTCGACGATGTGCTGACGGCGCAATGGCCATTGTTCGACGCGCTCGAAGGGACGCCGCTGATGCTGCTGCGCACGCAACTGACCGATCAAGTGCGACGCGAGACTTTTGAGGAAATGGTGCGGCGCCGGCCGGACGCGGTAGCCCTGACCATCGCCGGCCAAGGCTCGCCGGCACTGTTCGACCAGCATGAAGAAATCGAGGCCGTGGCGGAATTCGCCATGGCGGTCAGCAGCAAGAGGCTGGGCAAGGCGGCCTAGCCGCCGCCTTGCCTTCATCATTAATCCACGTGGTGCTCGAGCACCTTGATGACGATGCGGCGGTTCAGCCGTTTGCCCGCGCTGGTGTCGTTATCGGCGATGGGTTGGGATTCGCCATAGCCAACTGCGTAGAGCCGCTCGGGCGCGATCTTGCGGGCGATCAGCGCATCGATCACCGCCTCGGCGCGAGCCACCGATAGCGCCAGATTGAGCTGATCGTCGCCATCGGCATCGGTGTGACCCTCGATATCGACATCTGCCGCTGGGCAAAGGGCCAGGTAACCGGCCAATTCGTCCAGAGGCGCGGAGGATTCAGGCGCAAGCACGGCGGCGCCGGACTGGAACAGGATGGCGTTGCGCGTCGAGAATTCGGCGACGCTGGCCTGGCAGGCATCGAGTGGCGGTGGCGCGGAAATGTTCAACGTCCAGGATGCGCCGGCGGGCAATGCGGCAACGCTGGCCATGACGGCATCGCGGGCGGCATTGGTCTGGGCCTTGCCGGACAGGCTCCACTTGCCGGTGGCGAAGCTCAACTGCCCGTTTTCCAGCTCCATCAGGCCGCGAATGCCCGTCTCGGCGTTGATGATGAAGTCATCGGGTGCACCGACGGCAATGGTGACGCCGGTGGTCGGCGCGCCGGTGATGACGCCGAAGAAGCGCAAAGCCGGATCGGCAGGGAGCTGGCCGCTGAGCGTAACGGCTCCCCCTGCTCCGCGACTAGCGGCGAAAGTGTAGGCGGGGTCGACCTTGGCGGTGACGGGTTCGGTGACCGGTGGCTTGGTGACTTCAGGCGCGGCGACGGGGGGCGTCAGTTCGCTCGGCTCGGGCTTTGCGACGGGCTCAACGGGTTTGGGCTCGGCGGGTGTCGTTTCGGCGGGCAGCGGCAGCGGCTTGGTGGTGTCCGGCTCCACGGCAGGCTCGGTGACAGTCGCCGCCGGCTTGGTTTTTGGGGGCGGGTTGGCGGCGGCAGCGACGTCGACATTAAGCGTCCAGCCGGACGCCGAGAGCCGCCTGGTGGTGAAGGCGGCCTCGATCGCGGTTTTGGCGGCAGCCGTGGCGGCGGTGCCGGACACGGTCCAGTCGGTGCCGTTAAAGGCTGCGGTGCCGGTGTCCAGCCATTTCAGCAGCCCCAGCGCTGTGGTGGCGGAGACGATGAGGTCGTCGGGCTCGCCAGAGGCATAAGTCACTGCGGCGACAGAGGGATTTCCTTCCGCAACGGCCAGGCTGGCCTTGGCGGCGACGTTGGGCAGCATGCCGGTCAGGGCGACCGAGCCATCTGCCGTTTTGGTTGCCGACAGCAGGTAGGGCGCGGCGGGCGGCGCCTGGATTTCGTTGCGGGCCAGAAGGAGGCCTTGGGGCGAACCGGCGGCAATCAGTTCGGATAGCGCTGTGTAATCCGCGCTGGAACGGGCGACGCCAGCCAGAGTGACGTTCTGGCCATCCAGGGCGAAGCGGCCTTCGCTCAAACGCGCGAGTATCGCGAGGCCAAAGTCGACAGCGGCCTGGTAATTTTCAGGCGCGCCGCGGCCCAGCTTGAGGAAATTGGTATCAGCGCCCTCGGTCTCAGAGAGGCGCTTGCGGGTGGCGTCGTCGGGGGCATAGCCATCGAAGACGATGACACCACCGGACTGTCGGGTGGCGCTCATCCAGTAATCGGAGATCATGGGCGACTGGACCGTGACGATGGAGCCGGCCTGGGCCAGTTCGAGGGTCGCCGGTGCCGCGATTGTTCGCGCATCGCCATCCGACGCAGCATTGGCGCCGCTGATGGTAGCGGCAAGCGCGGCTCCACCCAGAACCGTTATCAGGCCAGGCGTAACCCACTTCACAACGAGCTTGATCATTCCGATTCCAGGCCTTTTCCGCACTGGCCGGAAGCTAGAGCATTTCGGGCCGCGATGGAACGGAAATGGACGGGTTAAAGCATCGCAGATTCATGGATTGCCGGGCTTGTCCGGGCAATTCAACGATCTCGCAAAGACCCTGGAGGGCCCGGTGGTGACGGTGGGGAGCGAACGGGATTCAACGGAAAGTGCCGTGCCCAAAATCCGGCTTCAGAACAAAAGAAAAGGCCCGGCGTGAGCCGGGCCTTTCCGTAGAAGGAGCTTTAGAAGACTTATTCGAAGGTCTTCGCAGCCTTGTAGGTTGCGCGGTAAGCGCCTTCCGAAGTGGCCTGGCCCTTGATCGAGGAGGTGAAACCACCGCCCGGAGCCCAAGCCAGTTCAGCCGAACCGTAAACCACTGCATCGTTGAAATCGAACACGGTGACAGCAGTCGTATCGCGCCAGTAAGCGCCAACTTCGCCGGTGACCTTGATGGTCTCGGAGACAGCAGCGACCAGCTGAGCAGCAACCTGGAGGGTGTTCTCATCACCAACGGTGAGGTCGTTGTTGAAGTAACGAGCGCCGAGGTTGATCTTTACGCCATCAGTGATAGCAGCACCGATCGAGCCACCGATACCGAAGCCGTTGCTTTCAGTGCCAGCAGTCGTGTTCTCGGCGCGAGCATATTCACCCGACAGAGCAACGGTGAACATGTCGAAGGTTGCTTCGCCAGTCAGCATTGCGTGAAGGGTGTTGGACTCATCACCGCCGAAGCTGGTGTAGTCCTTGCCGAGGTAGCCAACAGCCGCACGGACGCGGAAGTTGTCGAAGGTGCCGGTTGCGCCAGCGTGGACGCCCCAAGCATCAACCTGACCGTCGAGAACGCCGATAGCAAGACCAGTGACGTGGGCAGTGATGCCTTCGCCAGCATAGCTCAGCACGCCAACCAGGGTGCCAGCGCCATGTGCGTTGGTCAGAAGGCCATCAGCATCCGCGCCATTGAGGTTTTCGAGGCCAACGCCAACGTTCAGGCCATTGCCGAGGTCGGAAACGACCTGGATGACATGCTCGCCAGTGAAGTTAACACGATCGCCATCGGCGTCGAAGCCAACGCCGTCATCGACAGCGTCCCAAGCAAACAGCTTGGTGAAGTTGAAGGGCTCGCTGTCGCCGAAGTTAGCAATCGAGGACTTCTTACCAGCCATGATGACGGTCGAGTCACCGATGGAGACGTAACCTTCGTCGATGTAGAAGTCGCGGTTGTCGACTTCGCCAATGCTCGTTGCGGTCAGGGCAGCGCCGCCAAGCTGAACGCCATCGGCACCAACTTCGCCTTCGTTGATGTAACGGGTCTGGCTAACCGACTTGATCTTGAGAACTGCCTTGGCAGGACCGAAGTCGCTGTCGGCGGTGCCAACAAACTTCAGCCAAGCTTCGACCTTGCTGTCATAGTCGGTCTCAAAACCATCGGCACCGACAACGTCGCCGCTCGAACCAATGATGCCATAGGAACCAACTGGCGTCACAGCAACGATCAGATCGCTACCGATAGTATTGCCCTGGCGGTAGTCGCCCCAGTTGAATTCATACGAAACGCCGCCCGAGATCTGCAGGCAGTTGGTGTCGGACGAGATCGTCAGGCCGGAAATGCCAAGCGCGTCGCAAACGTCAAGCGACGTCAGCACGCCCAGATCGGCAGCGAAAGCACCGGTCGAGAGACCAGCGGCAGCAACGGTACCGAGGATAAGGCTCTTGAGTTTCATTATTTGACCTCCAAAGTCAGTCATTCTTGGTGCCGGTTACCCGGCGGTTTGTCGAAACGCGACCACACTATCGTGGTGCAGTGTGTTGCCGTCGCGTTGCGACCGACAAACGATCCCATGCATGGATTCGCAAGACCCACTCTACGCATGCCTACCGAGGACGCAATCATGCAAAAGCCCTTTTGGCGCCGCCACAATATGGTTGCAGGGTTGTTGTTGCAGATTCAGCACAGGTTTCGAAACCTCTTGTTAACCCGGCTGAACGAGGGGTTAAATATTGCGCGTTCGCAAGGCCTTAGCAGTTAACCAGCACGGTAAACACACGGTTTTGCCGCGCATTATCGAATTCTGATGCTATGGCATTGGTGGCGACAAACGGCGCAATTGCGTCGGGATAGTGGACCGAAAGCGGCGAAAAGCGCCCAAGGGAGAGACAAGAATGACAGCGACCAAGGTGGCGGTAATAACAGGCGGCGGCTCGGGAATCGGCCGTGCGGCGGCGCTGGGTTTCGCGGGCGCGGGCTACAAAACCGCCATTTGCGGGCGCCGCACCGAGGCACTGGAAGCGGTCAGCGCAGAGACCGGCGGATATTGGGGACAGTGCGACGTCACCGATCCGGCCGAGGTCGCCAAGTTTTTCGCGGGCGTAAAGGCGGAGTTCGGCCAGATCGACGTGGTGTTCAACAATGCGGGGCGATCGGCGCCGGCGGTGTCGTTTGGCGATGTCGACGTGGTGACCTGGCGGGACATGATCGATACCAATCTCAACGGCGCCTTCTATGTGGCGCGCGAGGCGTTCCGGATCATGCGGGACCAGACGCCACAGGGCGGCCGCATCATCAACAATGGCTCGATCTCGGCCGATGTGCCCCGGCCGGGCGCCGCCGCCTATAATGCATCCAAGCACGCGATCACGGGGCTGACCAAGACCATCTCGCTGGACGGACGCGCCTTCAATATCGCCTGCGGGCAGATCGATATCGGCAATGCGGCGACGGATATGACCAGCAAGATGAGCGGCGGCGTGCTGCAGGCCAATGGCACGATCATGCCGGAGCCGCGCATGGACGTGGTTAATGTGGTGGATGGGTTGTTGTATATGGCCGGGTTGCCGCTGAGCGCCAATGTGCAGTTCATGACAGTCATGGCCACCACCATGCCCTACATCGGTCGCGGCTAACCAATTGGCTGAGGCCGGTCTGCAAACGGCGGTTCTCTCCGCTTCCGGTCCTCACGTACAGAAGTACGCTCCGGTCCGGTTCTCGAACACCGACATTTTCGACTCGGCCTGAGCTGATCTCGATCGCACCTAACTAGGCGCGGAAAACCTCGACGCCGTCGATCCAGGTGGCGCGGACTTTTCGGTCGTCGGACAGGTGCACGAAGCTGGCTGAGGCATTGGCCATCAGGTGTCCGTGGCTCGCTGTCAGGCCCATGGCTTCGGCGGGATAGAACGAGGCCATGCGGATCGCTTCGTCCAGCTCGAGGCCGATGCGGTCCACCATGAAATTGACGGCGTCGATCATGTCGAGATCGGCGCCGGCCAGCGTTCCATCGGCGGTGCGCAGGGCGCCGTCGCTGCGGGTAATGGTGCGGCCATTCAGGGTGAAGGATGTCAGGTCGGTGCCAGTCTGCGACATGGCGTCGGTGACGAGGAAGATCCGGCCGGGACCACGCTTGGCGCGCAGGGCGCTGCCGATGGTGGCTGGGTGGACATGGATGCCATCGGCGATCAAGCCGGCAAAGACCGCGGGCCGATCCAGTACGGCGCCAGCCACGCCGGGCTCGCGGTTGCCCAATTGGCTCATGGCGTTGAAAAGGTGCGTTGCCATGCTGGCGCCGGCATCGAAGGCACGTGATGCGACGTCATAGGACGCGTCCGAGTGGCCAATGCTGACGACGATGCCGGCGGCAGTGAGTTTGGCGATCTGTGCGGGCGTGACGGTTTCCGGTGCAATCGTGCAAATGAGATTGGGCACGAGGTCTTTGGCGGCGATGATGCGGGCCATGTCGGCGTCGTCCATGGGGCGGATCAAGGCGGGGTCGTGCGTGCCCTTGCGGGCAACCGACAGGTGCGGACCCTCCAGATGCAGGCCGATGAAGCCGGGGACGCGCTCGCGATAAGCCGCCGCGCCCGCCGCTATGGCGGCAATGTTGACCTCGACGGTGTCGGTAATCAGCGTGGGCAGGAGTGCAGTCGTGCCGAATTGCGCGTGGGCGGCGCAGATGGTGCGGATGCCGTCGAGCGACGGATCGTTATTGAACAGGACGCCGCCGCCGCCATTGACCTGCAGGTCGACAAAGCCGGGGACGATCATGCCGCCGTCGAGCACGACACGGCGGGCATTGTCCGGCACTGCATCGGCCGGGGAGATGCCGGTGACGTAGCCGAACTCGGCTAGCAGCGCCGCATCGTCGTGCCAGGCTTGCCCGTCAAAGATGCGGGCGCCGGAAATGGCGAGAAGATCGCTCATATGGTTTCCGTGACTTTCTTGAGGGCCGGTGGAACGTCGGGGTTGAGGCCGCGATGGCGCGACAGCGCCTCGACAAATCCATAGAATGACACGATCAGCGCCAGCGGATCGGTTATCGGGTGGCCAGTGGCAGCAAAGGGTAGCGCCTTGGCGGCGCCAGGACGCTCGCTGGTCAGGAAGGCCAGGGCGCCCTGCCCGGCCAGCTTGTGGGCCATGTCGGCCACCGATGCCTCGGCGGCATCACGCGCGGCCAGACCCAGAACCGGGTAGCCGGGCGTCACAATGGCCACGGGTCCGTGCATCACTTCGGCGGCGCTGTAGGACTCGGCCTGGATGTTGCACGTTTCCTTGAACTTGAGTGCAGCTTCGTTGGCAATGGCCCAGCCGGGACCGCGGCCGAGGACGTAAAGGGCGTTGTGGCCATCGAGCGCGGTGACCATCTCGGACCAGTCGCAGGCAACGGCTTTGGCCAGAGATTCGGGGAGCGCATGGACGGCAGTATTCAAGGCCTTGTCGCCGCTCCATTCGGCGAGCAGGGCCAGCCCCGCAACGATCGAAGTGGCAAAGGTTTTGGTGGCGGCGACGCTCTTTTCGAGGCCGGCATGCAGGTCGATGGTGAAATCCGAGGCTTCAGCCAAGGGCGAGGCGGCGGTGTTGGTGATGCTGATCAGGGTGGCGCCGCTGCGGCGGGCGGACTGCGCCATGCCGACGATATCGGGGCTTTTGCCGGATTGAGAGATGGCTATGGCGGCGGCGCTATCGAGCTTGAGGTCGCGGCCATAGATCGAGGCTATGGAGGGGCCGATGGAGGCGACCGGTAGGCCCAGGGTCAGCTCGATGGCGTATTTGAGATAGGCGCAGGCGTGGTCGGACGAACCGCGCGCGACAGTGACCACGATGGAGGGGTCTTTTTCGCGCAACGCCGCGGCCGCGGCGGACAACGTGCCGGCGCTCTGGGTGAGGAAGTTGGCGACGACGTGGGGGATCTGCTCGATCTCGGCGCGCATATGGGTCTGGTTGGTCAGGGTCAAGGCTTGGTGCCTCCGGAACTGTCGCCGAGCCGCAACTCGGCGACGAAATCATAGGTATCGCCGCGATAAATCGAGCGGGTGAATTCGATGACACGACCGGACGCCAGATAGGACGTCCGCTCGATATTGAGGCCGGCCGAGCCCTCGGGGACCTGGAGCAGGCCGGCATCCTCTGCGCCGAGATTGGCGGCGCGAATGCGCTGGATGGCGCGAACCGGGCGATTGCCGCTTTTGTCGAGATGCTTATAGAGCGAGTCGACGATGGCGAGGGGTTCGGGCAGAATTTCGCTGGAGAGACTGGCGCGCTCGATGGCAAGCGGCGTATCGCCGGTGAGGCGCAGGCGCGAAATGCGGGCGACGCGGTCAGACGCGGTCAGGCCCAGAATCAGCATTTCATCGGGCGATGGCAGATAGAGCCCGCGATCCAGCCATTGGGCGCGAACAACCATGCCGCGCCGGGCCATGTCGTCGGTGAATGAAGTGAGCTGCGACAGCGATTGTTCGACACGCTGCGTGCGTGGGGCGACGAAGGTGCCTGAGCCGTGGCGCTGCACCAGGATGCCATCGCGCACCAATTGCAGCACGGCCTTGCGCACCGTCACGCGGGAGACATCGACTTTTTGCGCGAGATCGCGCTCGGAGGGCAGCGCATCGCCGGGATTGATCTGGCCTGAGTGGATGGCGTCTTCGATCCAGCGCTTGAGCTGCAGATATAGGGGCCCGCCGGAGGGCAGAACCACACTCTGATCGGCAAAAAAACGCTCGGACAGATCAGCCAAAACTCTTCAACCCCGCTCCAACGCCAAACTACTAAGAGGCGTAACCGTCGCATGGCAATGCGTCCAATGGAAAATTGGGCGCCACTTATAATACCAATAAAATACCATTCACCAAGTGCAAAAGGAAGATTTCTGCACAGCGTCACAAAGCATGGGCCGCCTCACATTTCTGGAGAGTTTGGTCGGATTATCGCACCGAAAAGCGGCAGCCGGTGGACAAGTGGTATTTTTTTGGCATTATCGGCGAGAAGGAGTTTCGCATGGCCACAGCACAAACGGAAATGACCCATGGCAGCGCCAAGGGGCTAGATTTGCTCGCCCCGCATGACGCTTTGCGGATTCTGGCCGTGGCACAAGCCGAGGCGGCTCGCGTCGTGGAAACAGCAATCCCCGAGATCGCCGCTGCGGCGCAATTGGCGGCTGATTGCGTGGCGGCCGGCGGGCAGTTGATTTATGCGGCGGCTGGCAGTTCGGGTTTGATGGCACTGGCGGACGGGCTGGAATTGCCGGGGACTTACGGCATCCCCAACGCGCGGATCAAGATTCTGCTGGCGGGCGGCGTTGCCGGGCTATCCGACATGGCGGGCGCGCCGGAGGATGACGAAGACGAGGCGCGGGCAGCCATGGAAGGCGCCGGCGTCAAGGCCGGCGACTGCGTGATCGCGGTGACGGCGAGTGGGCGGACACCGTTTCCGCTGACGGCGGTGCGGGTGGCGCGGGCGGCAGGCGCGAAAACCATCGGTATCGCCAACAATGCTGGTGCGGCGCTGTTCGAACTGGTGGACGTGGCGATTTGCCTGCCGACGCCGCCGGAGGTGATCGCCGGCTCGACGCGCATGGGCGCGGGCACGGCACAGAAGATCGCGCTCAATATGCTGTCGACCATGATGGCGATCCATCTCGGCCATGTGCATGACGGCTATATGGTCAACGTACTGGCGGACAATATCAAGCTGAAGGATCGGGCCAGGCGGATTGTGATGGCGGTGACCGGGGTTTCGGAGGACGTAGCCGCGCAAGCGTTGGACGCGGCGGATGGGCGCGTGAAGGTGGCGATAGTGTTGGCTGCTGGAGCGGAGAATGTGTCGAGGGCGGCCGGGCTGTTGGCACAGAGCGAAGGCAAGTTACGGCCAGCACTTGCAATTCTGGGCAAGCGGTAAGAATCCCCCTCACCCGGCCTCCGCTTCGCTCGGCCACCCTCTCCCCGACGGGGAGAGGAATCCTGAGAAATCGGCGCTTCTTATTCTTCTCGCCGTCGGGGAGAAGGTGGCCCGGCGCAGCCGGGACGGATGAGGGCGTCTGCCCGTCAGTCCACCCTGCCCCGCGCGGCCACCGGCGCGCGCTCAACGAGCTTGCCACCCGAAATCAAATTGACCTCGTCAAACAGGTTGCTGACTACGCAGGCGTGGTTGGGGATGACTCGGAGTTTTTCGCCGATGGCGGGCTTTTGGGCGCAGTTGGTCAGGTCGATATGGCCGTGCTCTTCGCTGAGGCCGGTGATGACGGCGTCGGGATAGGCTTCGATATAGCCGAAGCCGACCATGCCGAGGGTGTCGCTGGTGAGGGATTTGGAGCCGGCGTCGATGATGGCGCGGTTTTCGGTGGGGCGGCTGACGACGGTGGCGAGAACGGTCAGCGCGCAGTCGTCGAAGGTGCCGACGTTCCGCGCCACTTGGGAGCGGTCCATGTAGATGTAGGTGCCGGGGCGGTGCTCGGTGGCGGCGGTCACTTCGTGGGCGCGCCATAGATCGGGCGAGCCGCCATTGGAGATGATGCGGGCGGGCAGATTGGCGGCGATCAGCGCATCGCGCGCGGAGGCCAGCCAGGCGGCGTTGGCTTCGACCTGGCCGGCGGCCGGATAGGTCATCAGGCCGTCGAAGACGAGGCCGGGCGCGGCGGAGATGTATTGGGCGAGAATGACGGCGTCCGCAGGTGACTGGACGCCGCAGCGGCCCATGCCGGTGTCGCATTCGACTAGGACGCGGAGCGGTTTTTCGGCATTGGCGAAGGTGGCGGACAGGCCATCGACGGTGATGGTGCTATCGGCTGTGGCAGCGATAGTGATGCGCTCGTTGAGGGCGCGCAGGCGGGCGAGTTTTTCGGCGCCGAGAATGTTGTAGGGCAGGAAGATATCGGTGATGCCGGCATCGGCCATGACTTCGGCTTCGCCGAGCTTTTGCACGGTGATGCCGATGGCGCCGAGTTCGATCGCGCGCTTGGCGAAGCGCGGCAGCTTGTGGGTTTTGATGTGGGGGCGTAGCGGCAGGCCATGTGCATCGGCATAGGCTTGGGCGCGGGACAGATTGGCCTCGACGCGATCTATATCGATGAGGACGGCGGGGGTGTCGATGTCGGTGAAATCGGTCATTTTGGAGCTTTCAGCACATCATTGACGAAGCGGAGATTGCCGGCGGTGAGGCCTGCATCGACCGGGAGCACGGTGCCGGTAATGCCGGAGGCGGCGGGCGAGGCAAGGAAGGCTACGGCGTCGGCGACCTCCGTGGGCGAGACCAGGCGGCCGAGCGGATAGTGGGGCAGCACGTTATCCAGCAGGTTCGGATTGGCGGCGAGGCGGTGATCCCAGGCGGGAGTGCGGACCGAGCCGGGGGCGACGACATTGGCGCGGACGCCTTGCCCGCCGCGCTCAAGCGCGATGGCCTTGGCATAGGCGATGAGGCCGGCCTTGGCAGCGGAATAGGCCGGATTGCCGTAATGCGCGATTCCATTGACCGAGGAGATGAACACCAAGCTGCCGGAGCCGCGGGCCGCCATGGCTTCGATGATCGGGGCAGTCAGCGCGTAGGCGCCGTTGAGGTTGATGGCGACTTCGGATGCCCAGACTGCGGGATCGACCTGATCGAGGATTTCGGCGCGGGTGAAGCCGGCATTGGAGACGACGACGTCAGGGACGCCGTGTTCGGCGATGTAGGCGGTGACCGCCGCGGTGGTCGCGGCCATGTCGGCGAGGTCGCAGACCAGGGTGTGGTCGAGGCCGAGGTCGGCGAGCAGAGCCGGATCGCGATCGGCGCCGGAGACCTGGGCGCCAGCGGCCTTGAAGGCAGCGACCAGAGCGTGGCCGATGCCGCCGCCGGCGCCGGTGATGAGGACGGTCTGGCCGTCGAGGCGGAGGAACGCGTTCATATCATGGTGCCTTATAGGCGGTGCATTCGATCTCGACCTTGCAGTCGACCATCATGTGGGCCTGAACGGCAGCGCGGGCCGGCGGGTTCTCGCCAAAATAGCTCTTGTAGACGGCATTGAAGCTCCAGAAATCGCGCGGATCATCGAGCCAGACGCCGCAGCGGACGACGTGTTCGAGGCCGTAGCCGGCTTCCTCGAGGATGGCGACGAGGTTGGCGATGGTCTTGTGGGTCTGCTCGACAATGCCGCCATTGATGATCTCGCCGTTTTCCATAGCTACCTGCCCGGAAACGAAGAGAAAGCCGCCGGCTTCGACGGCGCGGGCAAAGGGCAAGTTCTGGCCGCCGGCACCGGATTTTTCGGCTCCATAACGCTTGATCGACATCGGACCTCCATGGGATTTCTGAAAGGGAATTTCGTAGATGATAGCTATATCGTGGCTTGGCTGGCTTTTCTTCCCCAAAATGGGGTGATTTTTGTAAATTCCTTACGTGATTGGCCTAGTTTGGCTGTGGTATCGTGACGCCACGACGCATTGTCGCCAAGCTCTATTTGATCCCCAATTGTGAGTTCATCCGTTGCGCATTTTTACCGCCGCCCTGGCCACGGAAACCAATACGTTTTCACCCATCAGCATCGACAAGCGCGCGTTCGAGGCGTCGCTGTATGCGCGGCCGGGCGAGCACCCCGCGACGCCGACACTGTGCACGGCGCCGATCACGGTGGGGCGCGAAGTTTGCGCTCGCGAGGGGTGGGAGCTAATTGAGGGAACCGCGACTTGGGCCGATCCAGCGGGGCTGATCAACCGGGCGACCTATGAGGAATTGCGTGACGAGATTCTCGGGCAGTTGCGCGCGGCCATGCCGGTGGATGGCGTAGTGCTGGGCCTGCATGGGGCGATGGTGGCGCAGGGGTACGATGACCCCGAGGGCGATTTTCTGAGCCAAGTGCGGGAAATTGTCGGGCCGGATGTGCTGGTGTGCGCGGAGCTTGATCCGCACAGTCATCTGACGGCCAAGCGGGTGGCGGCGGCGAATTTCTTCGTGGTGTTCAAGGAGTTTCCGCATACGGACTTCGTGGATCGGGCGCGGGACTTGTGGGCCATCGCGGTGCGGGCGCTGAAGGGCGAGATCAAGCCGGTGATGTCTGTGTTCGATTGCCGGATGATCGATGTGTTTCCGACGAGCAAGGACCCAATGCGCAGCTTTGTGGACCGATTGTTCGTGCTGGAGAAGAGCGATCCGGCGATCCTGTCGATTTCGGTAATCCATGGCTTCATGGCGGCGGACGTACCGGAGCTGGGCACGCGGATGCTGGTGGTCACGGATGACCGTGCGGATCTAGGCGATGCACTGGCGGAAAAGCTGGGGCGTGAGCTGTTCGCGATGCGCGGCACGTTCATGGTCAAGCAGGTGGACGAGGTTGTGGCGGTCGAGCAGGCGATGGCGGCGAGCGCTGGGCCGGTGGTGATCGCGGATGTGTGGGACAATCCGGGCGGCGGGACGGCGGGCGATGCGACGGTGTTGCTGGCGGAACTGATCCGGCGCGGGGCGACGGATGTCGCGGTGGGGACAATCTGGGACCCGATTGCGGTGCAGATCTGTTTTGCCGCTGGAGAGGGCGGGGAAATTCCGCTGAGGTTCGGGGCGAAGTCAGCGCCGGAGACGGGGTCGCCGATCGACAAGCGCGTGACTGTGCGCAAGCTGGTCAAGGATGCGCAGATGCGGTTTGGGGAGAGCTTTGCGCCGTTCGGGGATGCGGCTTGGGTGAGTTTTGATGGGATCGATGTGATCTTGAATTCAACACGGGCGCAGAGTTTTGACCCGAGCCTGTTTTCGGCGCTGGGGATCGATCCGAAATCGCGCAAGATTTTGCTGATTAAATCGACGAACCATTTTTATGACTCGTTTTCGAAGATCGCGAGCGAGATTGTGTATTGCTCGGCGGGGCGGCCCTATCCCAATACGCCGGCGACGACGGATTATCGCAAGGCAAGACGGACGATCTGGCCGATGGTGGAGAATCCTTGGGCGGACTGAAGGCGGCTAGTGGTTGATGAAGTTCACGTACTGAATGATTTCCCCAGCACGAACCAAAGCCACTCCCCTGTGTCCATATAGGGGGCCGATTCGACGGCTTCGGCAGAGCCATAATTCATCTTGGCCCAGCATCTGATCCGTCAGTGGCAGCAGCTTTTTAGGCGTCTCGCGTGTAATAAGTTCGGCCTCGAAGTTCCGAGTGAGCTCCAATAGCCACGTAATCACACCGTCGACGGACGTGCGCTCAAGAAGCACCAAATTATCGGTCTGCGGTTCCAAGAGTACGGTCCGTTGTATCCTTCCGATAGACTAGCACAGTCGATTGAGCGCGGATATCGTGGCTCCGAACACCCCCACCCCGCCTCCCCCGTCAAGGGGGAGGAGTCGGTGCGGTGGATGTGGCGAGTAGGGCGCCCTACTCCGCGGCCCAGTTGCCGTACATGATGGGCATCATGCCGGCGAAGGCCTTGAACCGGGTCCAGGACTTGCGTTCCGGGAGCGTCCACCCGGCTTCGGCGATGGCGGAGATGCGGGGGAAGACCAGGCGGTCGAAGATGGCGCGGTCGGTCATGGATTCGGACCAGATGCACGACTGCACGCCCAGCAGGTGCTGGAGCGCCTCGGTCGTCATGCCCTCGCGAGCTTCGAACATGTAGGTTTCCTCGGGGCCGGACCAGCCGGCCCAGCCGGCGCCGGGCTCGGACCAAGACACGGAATTGGCCATGTCGAGGTAGTAACGCTGGGCCGGCGAGGCGACGATGTCGTAGCCTTGCGCTGCCAGGGCGGCGTTGATTTCAACATTGCGCCAGCCGACGAGATAGGAACTGGCCTTGTCGACGGCGTCGCCATGGGCGGCTTCTTCCCAGCCGCCGGTGATGGCGCCCTTGGACGCGATGATGGCGTGGACGCGCTTGACGAAATAGCCCTGCAGGATCGCGGTGGGGGAGTCTTCGATTTCGTCGGCGCCACCGTGATTACCGAGCTGGTTGAGCTGGGCCTCATGCTTCTTGCGCATTTCGGGGCCGGCGAGCTTTTCGAGCAGGTCGAGCGCCAAAGGTGAACCGGACCAGGCGGCAAGCGGGACTTCATCGGCGCCGAGGTGAAAAATGCCGCCGGGGAAGAGTTCCAACATCTCGGTGATGACGGTTTCCAGGAAGGTGTAGGTCGCTTCCATGGCGGGGTTCAGGCAGTTGTTCGGGAAGCCCTGAACCGACTGGTATTCGCCGATCTCGTTGGGATCGCGCAGTTGCGGCAGCGATTGCAGCAGGGCGTAGCAATGGCCGGGCATGTCGATTTCGGGGACGACCTGAATGCCCAGGCTATCGGCCAGGGCGACGATCTGGCGGATCACCGGCTTGGAGTAATAGCCGCCGGTGGGGTGCGGGCCGCTGCCGAGCATGGGCGGAAGGGCCTTGCCATGGCCGCGCCAGGCGCCGATTTCGGTCAGCTCAGGATAGGCGTCGATTTCGACGCGCCAGGCCTCGTCCTCCGACAGGTGCCAGTGGAAGCGGTTCATCTTGTTCCAGGCGATCAGCTTGAGCAGGCGACTGACTTCGGCGCCGGTATAGAACTGGCGGGCGACGTCGAGATGGGTGCCGCGCCAGACCAGGCCGGGCTCGTCGCTGATGGTGCCGCCGGACGGGAAGACGAGGGTGTTCGGATGTTGCTTGGCGCCGCGCAGAATTTGGCCGGTGGTGATCAAGCCGTAGAGGAAGCCGGCGCGGGCGGTGGCGGAGATGGTGACGGCGTCTTCGGCGAAGGCGATTTCGTAGGCTTCGGCGCCGAGGCCGGATTTGGCCCTCAAGTAAACTGGTATGCCGCCTTCGGAGGCGGGGCGGACGAGGGCTTCGACGGGGAAGAGATCGTCGACCAGCTTGGCGAAAGCTGCTGCGGCCTTGGTGGCATCGTCGCCTTCAGGGAGCGGGTTGAGGCCTTGCGGAACGGCGCGGGCGCCGGTGACGGAGACGTTTTTGGGCCAGGGAATGATCGAGACCGAGACGGGTGCCTTGGCGGGCATTGGGAAGCGTGCGGCGCCCTTCAGCAGCGGGGCATTGCCGGCGGTGGAATGGGTTGGCGTGGTGATGACGGACAGAATAGTGCCGTCGGCCAGGGTCACATACGACGAATTGGCGCCATCGCTCCAGTGGCGCAGGCCGTAGGACAGGCCGCGGGCGGTGACGGTCCAGGTTTCGCCGGGGGCGAGGACGTAGCCGGCTGGTGGGGCAAACAGCGAATGGTTGGAGAGGCGCTTTTCGAGCACGCCGCCCTCGACTTCCGCCTGTGGATCGATGCGGGCGGGGCCGCTGAGGCCGAGCTTGAAATTGCTGATCGGGGCCGTGCCGTTGTTGGTCAGCTTGATCGTATAGGACAAAGGCTCGGTAGCGGTAGCCGGGGTCCAGATGGTGGCGAGATTCAACACGGGGACGGTCATGATCGAATTCCTGGATAAGGTTTTAGTCAGTCCCCGAGGGGCTGGGAGTCGTCGCCGTCGCGGTTGACGACGAGCTGGTGCTTGATGCGCCGCATGCTGGCGACGGCGGGAGGGCCGAGGCGGGTGGCGATGGTCTGGGACAGGATATCGACCATGGACAGGAACGCGTAGCGGCCGGTGGTGGGCTGGAAAATGTCGGCGTTTTCGGCGCGGTCGATCGGCAGGAGCACGTCGGCGCGCTCAGCCATGGGTGAGCGCGAGCGGGTGATCACGATGCGCGGCAGGCCATATTCACCGGCCGCCGTGAGCGCCTTGACTAGCGGCAGGTTATTGCCGCTGAGCGAGAAGGCGATGATCACGGTGCCGGCAGGGGCGCTGGCGGCGCGCATCAACTGGGCCTGGTGATCGATCGACGAGGCCACCTTGAGGCCGAGGCGGAACAGGCGCATTTCCGTCTCCGTGGCCACCATCGAGGACGAGCCGCCAGAGCCGAAGGTGAGCACGAAGCTGGATTTGATGATGGTTTCGGCGGCGCGTTCGATGGCGTCGAAATCGAGGTGGTCGAAGGTGTCGTAAATGGTGGACTGGATACCGTTGACTACGCCCTGGGCGATTTCGCGCACGCTTTTGGGGCCGTTGGCGGGCACAACATAGCGTTGGCCGACGAAGCGGCTCTGCGCCAAGCGGACCTTGAAATCAGCATAGCTATCGCAACCGAGCCGGCGGCAGAAACGGGTGACGGTGGGCGGGGAGACTTCGGCCTGAGCGGCGAGGTCGACGATGGACATTTTCAGCACGGATTCGACATCGAGCAAGATGATGTCGGTCAGCACACGCTCGGACCGGGTGAACTCGCTCTTTTCGGACTGCAGGACGCCGACGATATCGAGCATGGTTTTGGTCTCTGAAACTGGGATCGATACCATAGTCTACAAAGCCGCCCACCCCGGCCCTCCCCGGAGAGGGAGGGATAGATCGGGACTCTCGAAACGAGGGCGTCTAGTCTCTGCTCGCGTTAATAGACCGCCAGGCCGGCCGTGTCGAACAGGTGGGCGGAGGAGAGTTTGAAGCCGAGTTCAAGGGGAACGCCTTCGGAGATATCGGGCGCGCCTTCGAACAGCGCGATGAAGGTCTCGCCGCCGGGGAGATCGGCGTAGAGCACGGTGTGGATGCCCAGGTGTTCAACGATCTTGGGGGTGACAGTGAGGGTGAAATCGCTCTTGCCGAGGACGAGATGCTCGGGGCGAATGCCCAGGGTGACAGTGTCGCCGGCAACACGCTTGGTGGCGCGCGGCAGGGTGATGGTGCCGAGACTGCCGAGATCAACGGTGACATTGGTGCCGTCGGAGGTCGTGGCCTTGCCGCTGATGAAATTCATCTTGGGGCTGCCGATGAAGCTGGCGACGAACTTGTTGTCGGGCTTGTGGTAGAGCTCGAGCGGCGAGCCGATCTGCTCGATCAGGCCGGCATTCATCACCACGATCTTGTCGGCCATGGTCATGGCTTCGACCTGGTCATGGGTGACGTAGATCATGGTGGAGCCGAGCTTTTTGTGCAGTTCCATCAGCTCGATGCGCATCTCGGAGCGGAGCGCGGCGTCGAGGTTGGACAGGGGCTCGTCGAACAGGAAAATCTGGGGCTGGCGCACGATGGCGCGGCCGATGGCGACGCGCTGGCGCTGACCACCGCTGAGGGTGCCGGGGCGCTGTTCGAGGCGGGCATCGAGCTGCAGGACCTTGGCGGCGCGGGCGACGCGCTCCTTGACCTGGTCATTGGGCAGCTTCTCGACGCGCAGCGGGAAGGCGATATTTTCGAACACGGTCATATGCGGATAGAGCGCATAAGACTGGAACACCATGGCTATGCCGCGCTTGACGGGTGGCAGGTCGTTGACCACCTTGCCCGCAATGTTGATCTCGCCGCTGGTGACATCTTCCAGCCCAGCAATCATGCGCAGCAGGGTGGACTTGCCGCAGCCGGAGGGCCCGACAAAGACCACGAACTCACCCTGGGACACTTCCAGGTCGATGCCCTTGATGATCTGGGTATCGCCGAAGGATTTTTCGAGGTGCTTGAGGCTGAGCTGGGACATGGGCGCAGAGTCTCCGGTCGGGTGTGCCGACAGTTCAAAATGAGGTCCGCTGCCGCCCGGAGGCGGCAGCGGGAAGCGAAAGGCTTACTTGTACTGCTCGAGATCGGCAGCGGCCTTGGTGAGGGCAGCCTGAGGTTCGGCAGCGCCGGTGACGACGGACTGAACCATTTCGATCATGACGTTCTGCAGGCCGAGATAGTCGGTCAGCAGCGGCTCTGGGCCACCATAAGCGATGCCGTCGAAGAACGGCTTCCAGTTGGGATCGGCAGCGACGATGGCGTCGGCAGCGGCACCCGGACGCAGCGGGGTCAGACCCTGCTCGGCTTCATAGGCGGTCTGGTTTTCATCGTTGGTGATGAACTTGGCCAGATCGATGGCCTTTTCTTCAACGCCAGTGCCCTTGAACACAGCCATCGAGTCGGTGATCAGCAGCGTGCCGGGACCCTTGGCAGATGGGCCCTGGGGCAGAGTGGTGACACCCCACTTGAAGGGCGAGTCCTTGAGCAGGTTGATCGCGCCGGAGGCGGCCTGGATCATGCCCAGCTTGCCATCGAGGAAGATGGCGCGCACTTCGTTCTGTTCGTAGGCGGTCGGGCCTTCTTCGGCATAAGGAACGATGTCCTTGAGCGCGGTGAGGGCTTCCAGGTTCTGCGGGCTGTCCAGAACGATCTTGCCATCGGCATCGATGACCTGGCCGTTATTGGAATAAACCCAATGGAGGAACTGGTGCATGGTGTTGTCGAAGGTCTTGGCGACAACGCCAAAGCCGGCTGCGTCGGTCTTTTCGGAGATTGCCTTGGCGTCGGCGATTTCCTCGGCGAACGTGGTCGGTGGCTTCTCGGGATCGAGGCCCGCTGCGGTGAACAGGTCCTTGTTCCAGTACAGGGCCTTGGTGGAGAATGCGACCGGACGGCCCCACTGCTTACCATCGAACGTCACCGTGTCGGCGACGTAAGGATAGTAGCCGGCCTTTTCTTCGTCGGTCATCGGAATGTCGACGATGAGATCGTTCGAAGCGAGCTGCTTGAGCGCGCGCGAACCGATATAGGCGAGACCCACGGGGGTGCCGGCAACGGCAAGCGTGGTCACCTTATCCTGGCACTGGCCCCAGCCAACGACCTCGGGAGCAACCTTCCAACCTGGATTGGCGGCTTCCCACTTGGCGATGGTGGCGACGTGGACGGCGCTGAGCGTATCGCCGCATTCCACGAAGCTGATGGTCTGGTCCTGCGCGGCGGCATAAGCCGTCGACGCAAGCAGTGCGAGCATCGCACCACCCAGAATCCTGGTATTTTTCATTGTTATTACCTTCCCTTGCTTTACTGGCTCCCGAAGGAGCGAGTCCTTTGTCGAACGCGGCTTTGACACCACGCCCTATGTCTTGACGGCACCGGCGGTGAGGCCAGCGACGAGATAGCGCTGTAGAAATACGATCAGAATGAGCACTGGGCTGATGCCAACGAAGCTGGCAGCCATGAGCTCGTTCCACACTACTTCCTGTCGGCCAAAATAGGCGAACAGCCCGATCGGAAGCGGCATGAACTCGGTCTTGGAGTTGAATGTCAGCGCGAAGATGAACTGCTGCGCGTAGGCTCCAATGAATGTGGTGATGGCGACGACGGAAATGCCGGGCATGGCGATCGGCAGGATGACGCGGCGCAGAGTGTAAAGGCGGCTGGCGCCATCGACCCATGCGGCTTCATCCAGTTCGCGCGGAATGCGCATCATGTAGGTGCGCAGCAGCCAGATGGCCGAGGGGATGAGGAAGGCCACGCCGGGCACGATCATGGCGAAGTAGGTATTGAGAAAGCCCAGCGAGCGCATCAGCCGGTAGAGCGGGATGAGCAGCACGGCGCCGGAGAACATGTTCACCGCCAGGAACCCGGCCAGCATGATGCCACGGCCTTTGAACGGGAAGCGGGCGAAAGCGTAGGCGGCGGGGACCACCATGATCAGCACGACGACGGTGATGACGGTGGAAAGGCCGAGCGAGTTGAGAATGTAGCGCCAGAAGCCCGGCACGCTCTGCCACATGGTGAAATAGGCGGTGAGTGAGCCTTGCTCCGGCCAGAAGCTGTAGGGCGTCGAGAACAGGCGCGACAGCGGCTTCAGCGAGACCATGAAGCCTTCGATGAAGGGCGCCAGCACGAAAAACAGGAAGACGAAGATGCCGGCGTAGATCGCGACGTATTCGTACCACGTATAGCGGTCGATCATCGCCCGGACGGCCTTGGCAGGCTTCTTGACGGCGGGAACCACGGCCAGATCGTCGGCAGGATGGGCGGTCTTTTCGGCAGCTATGTTGAGGGGCTGGTCGGTCATGCCTTTTCTCCCGTGTTAATCTTTCCGACGACGCGGAAATAGGCCAGGCAGAACAGGGACAGGAAGATGCAGATCATCACCGCGCGGGCGGCGCCTTCACCGTATTTGTAGGAGCCGATGGCGGTCTTGTAGGTGTCAATGATCATGGTGGTGGTGGAGCCCGAGGGACCACCGCGGGTCAGGATCCAGATGATGTCGAACGAATTGAAGGTGGCGATCAGCGACAGCAGCGACATGGTCACCAAAGCTGGGATGATCATGGGGAAGGTGATGCGGCGGAAGCGGTAGAAGCGCCCTGCCCCATCGGTCCAGGCGGCTTCGTAGAGATCGCGCGGGATCGATTGCATGGCGGCCAGCAGGTAGATGGTGACCAGCGGGACGCCGATCCATACGTCGGTGACGATGGTGGCCCAGAACGCGGTATTGCCATAGGCCAACCATGCAATGGGGCCGTCCACGATGTGGAAATTCTGCAGCAGGCCGGAAATCATGCCGAACTGGCCATTATACATCCAGCCCCACATGAAAATGCCGATGGCCATGGGCACGACCCAAGGCGGCATGGTCAGGATGCGGAACAGCGCGCGACCGGGCACGGCGGCATTGAGCAACACGGCGCCGAAGGTGCCGACGATCATCTTGATGGAGACCGAAAAGAAGGTCCAGACGAACGTGCGGACGATCACATCGTTGAAGTTGTTCTTGAAGATTTTTTCGTAGTTCGCCCAGCCGACGAACTCGTAAGTCTTTTTCAACGCCGCATTGGTGAAGCTGAGATTGATGGTATCGACCAGCGGATAGGCGACGATTCCGATGATATAGAGAAGGGCCGGAGCCAGCAGAGCGAGAGCGAACAGGGTAGCGTTTCGAGTGCTGGTCATGGTCTATCCCCTCAGCTGGTTCGGCCGAGCGCAGCATCGAACTGCTGCCAGATCGGGGCCATGTCGATGACCGATTTGGTGCGCATGGCCTGGTCCATGGTGAGAGCCAGCAGGCCTGCTTCGAGCGCATCGACCACCGAAACCGGCAGCGGAACGCCATCAACCATGTGGCTGAGGATATCGGCGGCCATCTGCTCGTCGGCGCCGTAATGCTGGCTGAGGCCGCTTGTTTTGTAAGTGGTGTCGACCAGGCGGTCCGACGTACGACTATCGGTGACGCGCAGGAAATTGCGGATGAAGTCGCCCTCGGCCATGCCCTTGGCACCCATCACCGCAAAGCGGCGGAAATCGTCAGGAACGTTGAGATTGGTGTGGAAGGTGAGCGCGGCGCCGTTTTCGTACTGCACCATGGCGGTCTGGAAATCGATGATGTCGCCGTCGCTGTCGAACACCTTTTCGCTGCCCATCCAGCCGCTCGGCTTGCGATGGTAGACTTCCATATCGTTGATGCCGGTGGCAGCGGGGGCATTCTTGGGCACGAAGGTGCGTCGGCCGCCGAAGCTGGAAACGTAGCGGGGGCGACAGCCCATTACGCCGTTATAGAGATCCAGATCGTGGCAGCATTTTTCGAGCATGAAGCTGCCCGAATACTTCTCGTAGCGGCGCCAATCGCGCATGAAGAAAGCGCCGTGATAGGGCGGGATATGCTCTGAAGCCTCGATCGAGGTGATGTCGCCAAGCTGGCCTTCGGCCTGGGCTTTGCGCAGATCGACATAGAGCGGGGCGTAGCGCAGCACCAGGCCAACCATGAGGTTGTCCGAGCCGTATTGAGCGATCAACTCGGCCAGCGCCATGGTGTCCTCGACGGAGGTCACGACCGGCTTTTCGGTGAAAATCTTGAGGCCGCGTTCCAGCCCGATGCGGATGTATTCGAGGTGGGTGTGGTTGGGCGAGCCCACCATCAGCAGGTCGAGCTGTTCGCCATCCAGCATGGTTTCGAGCGTCGGGTATTCCTTACCGACAGAAACGCCATGTTCCTTGGTGTAGTCGAGGCCCGCAGGCGCGTCATCGACGTAAGCGACGACAGAAAAGTCATCCCGGGCAGCGGAGAACACCCGCGCCAGATAACCAAGACGATAGCCGAGGCCAATAATGCCAACCCGCATGAATGCCGTAACCCTGTTGCCCCGCCATTCTCTTAAACGGAATGGTAAGGAATTCTGTAAACTATTTTCAAGACTAGGATTGTCTCAAGTGTCATGTCAACACGAAAACAAACCAACTTCAATACCAATTTAAGCCACCCCGAAAAACGGCGCACTTTTGCGCAAAGTGCCGAAAAACTGGGCGGTTTTTGACGCTTCATTGCACAAATGGATGTGGACAAGTCGGCGACGACGCCGAATGATGCTTGAATTGGTATCGATGTGGGCTCTTCATCGGGAGACGACGATGCTGTCACTAATGAAAATTTGCAACACAACGGCCGGGCCGGCGACGCTGCAGGCGCGCCGGAGAATTGTGGTTTCCGAAGCCTACCGGCCATTCAACTCCAAACATGCGTGAAAGCCCAGTCAGATCGTGCTCGCTGGAAATGCAGGGATAAGTAGATGTCGTTCTTGAGTGTCCAGCGCCTGACCATGCTGGTGTTTTTCCTGCAGCCGGTGGCATTCGGCAGTTGGCTGCCGCGGATTCCAGATGTGCAGGAAATGCTGGGACTAGGGCCGGCGGGACTGGCCTGGGCGCTGTTGGGATTGCCGTGTGGCACGCTGCTGACGCTGCCATTCGCCGGACCGATCGTCGGCAAGATCGGGCCGCGCCGGACACTGCTGATCGGCTTCGTGCTCTATACCATTGCGGTGAGCCTACCGGCGTTGGCGATGACGCCGATCATCCTGTTCCTCTGCCTGATGCTGGCGGGCGGGGCGATTTCCTTCACCGAGCTGGGACTGAATGTTCAGGCCGACGCGGTGGAGAAATCCACCGGCTCGCTGATCATGAGCACGTCGCATGGTTTCTGGTCGCTCGGCATCATGACCGGCAGCCTGATCGGTTCGGCGCTGGCGGCGATTGGGCTGGAAGCGCGCTGGGCGATTCCACTGGTGGCGATTGTCGTGCTGCCGATTGCGCTGCTGGCGTCGCGGCAATTGCCGGATGCGGCGCCGGAGCCGCATCACAGCGAGACCGGCAAGCGCTCGGCCTGGAGCCTGCCGAGCCTGGCCCTGTTGGGAATATGCTTCTTTGTATTCGGCATCACCATGACCGAGGGGGCGATGGCCGATTGGTCGGCGGTATTCCTGCGCAAGGTGTTCGGCGCCGATGGCGGCACGGCGGGGCTGGGCTATTCGGTGTTCGCCATGATGGTGGCGGCCGGCCGGTTTGGCGGCGATCGGCTCAAAGCGCGATTCGGCGCGGTGCCGCTGGCGCGTGGCGCGGGCCTGCTGGGGCTGCTCGGCGTTGCCATCCTGCTCGTGGCATCCAATACGGCCCTGGCGCTGGTCGGCTTTGCGGTGATTGGCCTCGGCGTATCGGTGGGCTTCCCGCTGGCGGTGACGGCGGCCGCGAGCCTGACCGACCGGTCGAGTTCGGCCAATGTGGCGATCCTGAGTTTCGTGGCGCTGCTGGGTTTTCTGATCGGGCCGCCGGTGATCGGCTTCATCGCTGAGCATGTGGAAATGCGGATCGGGCTGGCGGCGCTGCTGCCGGTACTGGCAATTAGCCTGGCGCTGACAGGCCGACTGGCGATCAAGCCCACGGCCAAACGAGTGGGCGATCCGGAAGCTGAAATTCCAGGAGTGTATTGAATGCGCATTGCCGTTGCCGGACTACACACCGAATGCAGCACCTATAATCCGGTGCTGGCGCGCGAGGCCGATTTCCGCGTACTGCGCGGGCCGAGGATGCTCAAGGATGCCTATTTCGATTTCCTGACCCATTTTCCGGCCGAGTTCGTCACCATCCTGCATGCCAGGGCGATTGCCGGCGGGCCGGTGGAGCGGGCGATCTACGAGCGCTGGAAAGCGGAAATACTCGATGGCCTCAAGGCCGCGGGAAAGCTGGACGGGGTTTATCTGGCGCTGCATGGCGCGATGTATGTGGAAGGCATGTTCGACGCCGAGGGCGACTTGATCGCGGCGGTGCGCGGCGTGGTCGGGCCGGATGTGCTGATCGCGGCAAGCTACGATCTGCATGGCAATATCAGCCAGCGGATCGTCGACAACCTCGACATGTTCTCGACCTATCGGACGGCGCCGCATATCGACATCCAGGACACGATGCGGCGCTCCGTGACCATGCTGGTGCGGGCGCTGCGGACAGGCGTGCGGCCGTTCCTGGTGTGGGCGCCGGTGCCGGTGCTGCTGCCAGGCGAGCGGACCAGCACTCAGGATGAACCGGCGCGGACGTTTTACACCACCATTCACGAGGCTGAAGAGCCGACCGGCATCTGGGATGCGTCGTTTCAGGTGGGTTATGTGTGGGCGGACGAGCCGCGCGCGACAGCCTGTGCGCTGGTGACGGGGACGGATCGTGCGGCGATGGACGCGGCGGCGAAGCGGCTGGCGCAGGGCTATTGGGATGTCCGGGAGCAGTTTGTGTTCGGGCCCCAGACCGGTACCATTGAGGAATGCGTGGATTGGGCGATGGCGGCAGCTACGGGGCCGGCGGTGATTGCCGAATCGGGGGACAATCCGACGGGTGGCGGAGTCGGTGATCGGGCCGAGGTGCTGAGCACACTGCTGGCCAAGGGCGCGCAGGGCGTGGTGTTCGCCGGGATCATGGATGCGGCGGCGACCGAGGCGGCTTATGCCGCTGGAGTCGGCGGGACCATTGAGGCGAGCATCGGGGGGAGTCTGGATCCATCGAGTACGCCTGCACAGGTGACGGCGGAGGTGGTGTTCCTGCTGGATGCGCCGGAGCCGCGACTGCGCGAGGCGGTGTTGCGCATCGACGGTGTCGAGCTGGTGGTGACAGCGCGACGGCGGCCGTTTCACAATCTGGTGGACTTTGCCCGGCTGGGGCTCGATCCGAAAGCGGCGAAAATCCTCGTGGTCAAATCGGGCTATCTGTCGCCGGACCTGGGGCCACTAGCCAATCCGAGCCTGATGGCGCTGTCGCCGGGCGTTGTGGATCAGTTCGTCGAGCGGCTGGAGCGCCAGCACAAGTCCGTGCCGCAATATCCGTTCGACAAGGATTTCGCCTGGTCGCCGGCGGTGATTGGCTCGGCGCGAGCGAAGGGCTGAAAATTTTGACTGGCGTGTCGAATGGCACTTGGCCTGTTCGTTGTAAGGATGAAACAACGATCCAGCGAACAGGAAAGCCAAAATGACCGATACTGAAGACGAAAGCCGCGAACTCAGCCTCACCCGCCTGATCGATGCTCCGCGCGAGAAAGTCTATCGCGCCTGGACGCAGCCGGACCTGCTGGTGCAATGGTTTACGCCCAAGCCTTGGACTACGCTGCGAGCAGATATGGACGTGCGGCCCGGCGGCGCCAGTATGGTGGTGATGGCCGACCCCGACGGCAACGAATACCCCAATCCGGGGCAGTATCTGGAAGTGGTGCCGAACGAGAAACTGGTGTTCACCGATGCCTATATCGGCGGCTGGGTGCCCTCCCCCAAGCCTTTCATGACTGGAACTCTCACCTTCGCGGATGAAGGCGGCAAGACGCGCTACACGGCCGTAGTGCGACACTGGACAGTTGAAGATCGCAAGGCGCATGAAGCCATGGGCTTTTACACAGGCTGGGGCTTGGCGACCGATCAACTGGAAGCGTTGGTCAAGACGCTCTGAGCGCCCTACCCGCACGCATCAAAGGCTGGCGCCAAGGCGCCAGCTTTTTCGTTTATGTGCAGTGACTTGGGCGCCTGGGTAACACCGCAGCGAGAACCGAATTGTGGTCGACCGGTTCGCTGGGGTGAATGGCGGAGAAGAAGGGATTCGAACCCTCGAGACAGTTTTTGACCATCTGCGCCCTTAGCAGGGGCGTGCCTTCGACCACTCGGCCACCTCTCCAAGACGGGCTGGTACATGAGAACCTAGCGGGTGTGCAAGAGCTTTTCTCGGGGCAAGGTGTTTTCCTTGGGAGACGGGGCGGTGGAGCGCCGGATTGCTGGTGCTGTGCGTCGTGGATCGGCGCGGCAGGAGACCTGCTGCTGCAATTTTCTTTGTTCCGAGGCGATCCTGGGCATAATCGCGGGACAATATTCACGCGGTCGAATCGGCGTGGTCCGGCAAGGGGGGGGTTGGCATGGCGCACACGGGACTTCTGGCCGGGTTGAGGGTGGCGGCGCTGGCGCTGCTCATTCAGGCCGTGGGAATGGCAGGCGCCATGGCGCAAGCGCCAACCGAGGGCGTGGTTGCGCCGGACCCGATCGAGGGGGCGTGGCAGACCGTGCTGCTCTCGGAAATCACCATTGCGGCCTGTCCCGAGGGCTTTTGCGGCGCGCTGAGCAAGATTATCGTGCCGAGCGAGGGGCTGACGCCGGAAGAGCTGGCGGCGGCGCAGGCGATGGACCCCGCGACGTTTACCGACATGCGCAACAAGGATCCGGAATTGCGAAATCGGCCGATGCTGGGGCTGCAAATCCTGACGCTGTTGCCCAGCACCAAGCCGAATATCTATGACGGGGAAATCTATAACCCTCAGGACGGAAACATGTATTCGGGCTATGTCGAGATGACCGGCCCGGACGTGGCGCGGCTCAATGGCTGCGTGCTGTTCAACGTGGTGTGCAAGGGCGAAGACTGGGTGCGAGTGCCGCCGGTCGCAGAGGAATAAAAGCCGCGCCCGTAGGCGCGGCGACTGGACTAGCGAGCGCGTTGATTAAAAAGGATTTTCTGGGCTTCCTTGTCGTCGGCCAAGCTGGTGGCCTGTGGGATTTTGCCGATCTCGAGGCCTTTGGCGACTGCGGGGCGGGCGTTGAGGCGATCGAACCAGGCATAGAAATGAGGGAACTCGGTGCGGGTAATGCCGTAGCGTTCGGCGCTCTGGGCCCAGCCGATGGCGGCGATATCGGCGATGGAATAGTCGTCGGCAATGTAGTCGCGACCGGCGAGGCGCTTGTCGAGAACGCCGAAAAGGCGATGCGTTTCATCGCTGTAGCGCTTGATGGCGTAGGGAATTTTCTCGGGGGCGTAGACCGAGAAGTGATTGTTTTGTCCCAGCATGGGACCGAAACCGCCGACCTGCCAGAACAGCCATTCATCGACCGTGACCTGCTGGCGCGGATCGGTGGGGTAGAGTTTGCCGAACTTGAGGGCGAGGTATTTGAGGATGGCGCCGGATTCGAAGACCGAGATCGGAGTGCCGCCGGGGCCTTCGGGATCGACGATGGCGGGGATCTTGTTGTTCGGCGAAATGGCGAGGAACTCGGGCGTGAATTGTTCGCCCTTGCCGATGTCGATGCGGTGGTAAGTGTACGGAACGCCTAGCTCTTCCAGCATGATATGCAGCTTTTGCCCGTTCGGCGTCGGCAGGGAATAGGCTTCTATCGGCTTGGTCTGGGTGGTCATGGCGCGGTCCAATTCGGTGGGAGTGCAGGCAGTCTATCGGCAAATGACGATGGAGGGCAAGGCGGGTGCCCTGCCCGCCGGTTTCTACTCCCGCGTGAGCCGCATTTGGGGCTGGCCATCGCCGGTGCGCGCGGGAGAAACGCCATAGATATCAAGGGTTGAGGTTAGTCTTTTGCGGAAGGCGGAGAAAAGCTGGGAGGTGACGACGTCGACGGGTTCGTCCAGTTTCACGCTGACCTTGTGGTGTTGCATGTCGGACATGAGCTGCACGGCGACGACGAGGCCCTTGATGGGATGGCTGAGATAGGTGCCTTTGACGCGCCAGCCGACCTGGAACGGGGTGGCGACGCGCTCGGGCAGCATGGCGCGGGCGGTGTTCCAATCGCAAAATCCGTGAGCTTTTGCAATGACTTCGAGGGCGGCGCCGTGGGTCAGCGGGGTGCCGGCCTTGGCGCGTTCGTCGCGCAGGGCCTTGGCTTCGGATTTGAGGGTGAGAATGCTTGGGGTGTCGAGGGAAAACGACATGACGAGGTCCTTCACAATGCGTGAGGCGTCAAATCCATGGGGCTCGCCTTGCCATGAAACGCCTCGCAAAGGGAACCAGCATGCTGGACTTCTTGCTCAACGAACTGGCTTCACCATCGGGATTGCTCCCGGCGAGCGGCGGGTGCCAGTAACCTGGGTGGGGTAATGAGCGCGGCGACGGAATTTGTCAACGGGGCGGTATCAGGGTGGGTGATGGGGCAATCAGGGAAATGCGTTGGGCGGGGGGTGGATTAAAAGGATAAGCAGTTGAGGCGTTTCGGACCAGCCGAACAACCCCCACCCCCGCCCCTCAAGGGGGAGGGGAGCCGACGAGCGGCGCTTAAGGATAAGAGATGACTGAACTGCTGTTGCTGATCGCGGGGTTGTTGGGTGGGGCGGTGAACTCGCTCGCTGGGGGCGGCTCGTTCATCGTGTTTCCGGCGCTGCTGGCGGTGGGCGTGCCGCCGGTGATCGCCAATGCGTCCAATACATATGCCGCCCTGCCCGGCTATGTCAGCGGGGCGGCGGGCTACTGGTCGGGGATCTGGGCGCACAAGCATCTGCTGCCGCTCTATTCCATCGTGGCGCTGATCTTCGGCTATGTCGGGGCGGAACTGCTGCTGGTGGTTTCGGACGCGCAGTTTTCGGTGATCGTGCCGTGGCTGATGCTGTTCGCAGTGGTGCTGTTCGCGTTCGGCAACCGGATCAATGCGTGGATGGCGCAGCGCGGTGGTGGACGGCGCGGCATGAAGCTGGTGGGCGGCGTGCTGCTGCTGGCGTTCCTGGCGCTGGTTTGCATCTATGGCGGGTTCTTCAATGCGGGGCTGGGGATTTTGACGCTGGCGTTCCTGGCAACGGCGGGGCTGAGCGATATTCACGCCATGAACGGGCTCAAGATGTGGATCGCCGCCGTTGTGGCGATCGTGGCGGTGGCGCGGTTTGCGCTGAGCGGGTCGATCGACTGGTATCATGGCTCGATTGCCATGGTGGGCGTGACGGTGGGCGCCTATGTGGCGGCGCGGAATGCGCACCGGTTTCCGAGGGAGGCGATCCGGGCGGGCGTGATTATTTATGGGATCGGGATGACGGGGTGGTTTTTCTGGAAGGCTTATGCGGCCTAGCCCCTAGTCCGGTGCGTCACCCCCTCCTACCTCCCCCATCAAGGGGGAGGTTTCTCTCCACTCGTTAAACTCGAGCCAGTCCACCCACCGGCCTTCCCGCGGGAAGATCGAGTGGGGGGACAGTGCGGGGCAAGCATAAGTGGGCGGCGAGCGGTAAGCGGTGCTCGCTTCCCCTCAGTCGGCCTTCCTTAGCCACACCGCGGCATCATGAAACGACGCCCCACCAAACGGTGGCGCGGGGGCGGCGCTTGTTAGCGTGTTGATGCCTTGGCCGCGGCGGTGGGCTTTGTTGGGGTGGAGGCCTTCGGCGACGAGGACGCCGAGCGACATGCCGGTGGAGATGCGGGCGATCAGGTCGACGGAGCCGCGAGCGTTGCCGAGGGTAACGTAGTCGCCGTCGGCGATGGCATTGGCTGCCGCGTCGTCGGGGTGGATGAAGACCGAGGGTGGGCCCTCGCGGCGCTGGCTGCCGGGGGTTTCGTTGAAGGTTGAGTTGAGGAAGCCGCGCGCCGGGCTGGTGGCGAGGCGGAAGGGATGCTCGGGGGTGGCGTTCTCGATGATGTCCCAGTGGTCGGCGAAGCGGGGCATGTCGGCCGGGTCGCAGGTCCAGAGATAGCCCTTCTTGTCGGCGGTGCCTTGCCAGTTGGGGGCAAAGCGATAGCGCTTGTCGGGCCAGGCGAAGCCGGTGGCGAAGCGGGCAACATCGTCGGGGCGCTCGCGATCGACGAAGCCGACTTTTTCGATGTCGTCGAGATTGCCGTAATTGGAGCGGCGGAAGGTTTCGGCGACGACGTCGCGGTCGACGGTGCGGAAAATGTCGTCGTCGAGGCCGAGGCGCAAGGCCAGGGCGTTGATGACTTCATGGTTGGACCAGGTCTGGCCGGGGCGTTCGATGACCTTTGGGCCGTAGAGCACGCGGGTGTGGCCGCCACGGGTGTAATAATCGTTGTGTTCAAGGAACATGGTGGCGGGCAGGACGATATCGGCCATTTCGGCCGTTTCGGTCATGAACTGCTCGTGGACGACGAGGAACAGGTCCTCGCGGGCGAAGCCTTGACGGGTCAGGTTCTGGTTGGGGGCGACGCTGGCGGGATTGGTGTTTTGCACGATCATCGCCTTGACCGGGCCGCCATGCTTGAGGGCCTTGGCGTCGCCGGTCAGGATGGGGCCGATCTCGGACATGTCGAGTTCGCGCGGCGCGCCCTTTTGCAGGTGGGGGCCAGTGATGCGGGATTTGTCTAGCGCCCAGGTGCCGGAATTGGAATGGAAAGCGCCACCGCCGCGATGCTGCCAGGCGCCGGTCATGGCGGGGATGCTCAGCGCCGCATGCATGGCGGTGGCGCCGTTGCGCTGGCGGGTAAAGCCATAGCCAAGGCGGAAATAGGTGCGCGGCGTGGTGCCGACGAGGCGGGCGAAGGTTTCGATTTCGATTGTGGTGAGGCCCGTGATGGCGGCGGCCCATTCTGGGGTTTTGGTCGCCAGATGGGCTTCGAAGTCGGTGCCGAAATCGGTGTATTTTTCCATGTAGGCGCGGTCGGCCAGATTATCGCGTAGCAGCACGTGCATGACGGCGACGGCGAGCGCGCCATCGGTGCCGGGGCGCAGGATGAGGCCGAGATCGGCCTGGGCCATGGTGGCGGTGCGGTAGATGTCGATGACGACGATCTTGGCGCTGCGCTCCTTTTTGGCGCGCATGGCGTGGGTCATGACGTTGACCTGGGTGTGCACGGCATTGGTGCCCCAGATGACGACGCAGTCGCTTTCGGCCATCTGTTCGGGATTGACGCCGCCGAGCATGCCGGTGCCGGCGATGTAGCCGGGCCATGACGTGCCGGTGCAGATGGTGTCGTATTGGTTGGAATAGCCTTTAGCGGCGCGCAGGCGATCGATGCCGTCGCGGTGCACGTGGCCCATGGTGCCGGCGTAGTAGTAGGGCCAGATGGCTTCGGCGCCGTGTTCGGCTTCGATGGCGGTGAAGCGGGCGGCGATCTCGTCGAGGGCGTCGTCCCATGAGATGGGGGCCCACTGCCCTGCCCCTTTGGGGCCGATGCGGCGGAGCGGCTGGGTCAGGCGGTCTGGGTGGTGAACGCGCTCGGCGTAGCGGGCGACTTTTTCGCAGATGACGCCGGCGGTGTAGGGATCGTCCTTGGCGCCACGGACGCGGCCGATGGTGTGGTTGTCGATGATTTCAACATCGAGGGCACAGGCCGACGGGCAATCGTGCGGACAGACCGAACGGGCGATGCGGGCGACGACGGGCTTGTTCATGGGCGGCGGCTCGGGGCTTGCTGTGGGGGCAAGGTACGCGAGGGCGGTCAGGGGGTAAATGTGATTGTGGTGATGGGTGGGATGAAGAGGAGTGATGGGCCGGGCTTATCGACAGATCGGGGCTAAACGGTCACCCCCTCCCAGCCTCCCCCATCAAGGGGGAGGTGTCTGCCGGTGGGTTGAACTGGATCGAGTCCAAAGAGTGGAGAGACACCTCCCCCTTGATGGGGGAGGCTGGGAGGGGGTGGGCAGGCGGTGACCGATGGGCTAAAGCGCGAAAGCCTTCGTTGCCGTCTCGGCATTCCGCCGGGCCCGATTGGCCGCGTGCTTGGCCAATGCGGCCGCGCCCGAGTGGAACTGCGAGAAGGTGACCTTCTGGCGGTCGTGGGTCGCGACGGTGATGCCGCGCCAGTTGGGGCGGACGGAGCGGACGTCGGACCAGGCAATGGTGGTGGTCTTGCCGAAGGCGTTTTGGCGTTCGAGGGCGGAGTTGTTCCAGCGCACTTTTACGAAGAGGCCGCCAAGCCCGATGGAGACCGCGCCGGAGCCGAGGCTGATCGAGGCGATGAAAGCGGCGATCATCTGGGTGGGCGGGACGACACGGGTGCCGCCGATAACGATGACGGCGGACATCAGCACGATGGCAAGGGCAGCGGCGCCATAGCAGGCGAAATATTCGACCATGGAGGGGCGCAATTCGGCCCAGCCCTCGACCTGGATGGCCTCTTCGGACTGCACGATGCGCAGCGCCAGAAAGGCCGCATAGGCGAAGGCGACAACGCCGGCAGCGCGTGCCAGAGGCAGAGTTTCAAGGCCCGGAATGTGTTTGAGAATGAGAAGGGAAACGATCACGATCAGTGGCACAGCCACTTCCTGCCAGCGCAAGGGCACTATCTGCTCTCCAAAAATGAGGGCCGGTGACGCGAACACGGCATTCCAATGGACTGGAGGCTAACAAACTTTTTGAATCGGCCTACTAACATTTTCGGGAGCAGCGCAGATGGCGCGGAACCCGTACTTTTTTGTCACACCTTGGTGGCTCAGGTTTTGAATCAACTGGCTCGCGCAGTGATTCAACTGCCGCCGGAGTTGAATCCGACGGCCGCGCTAAGTCATTGTCAGGAAAACAGTTTTAGGCCCGCAATACCGGCAATGATCAGACCGATCGACACCAAGCGGGCCACGGTGGCGGCATCGCCGAACAGCATCATGCCGAGGATGGCGGTGCCGACTGTGCCGATGCCGGTCCAGACGGCGTAGCCGGTGCCGACGGGCAGGTCGCGCAGGGCGATGCCGAGCAGCACCACGCTGATGATCATGGCACCGACGGTCAGGACGGTGGGGGTAAGGCGGGTAAAGCCGTCGGTATATTTGAGGCCGATCGCCCAGCCCATTTCAAACAGGCCGGCGATAACGAGATAGACCCAGGCCATTGGATTGCTCCGTGGTTTCGGGTCGTCCCGAGGAAAAGATGAAAGTGCCTGGCCGTCCAGACAGGTGCTAGATAGTCGCCATCGGGCCCATTGTGAAGAGGCGGCGAGGACCAGCAGATGGTCCCTGTTCGCATGACCGCGCGACCCCGGCAGCTTGACCGGGACGGGAGGAGCCGCAATGAATGGCCATAGAACGAGGGGGTAACGCCATGGATGCGGCGGTGGCGGCAGTATTGGACGGATATCCGATTGCAACGCGGGAACGGCTGCTGCGGTTGCGGGAGCTGATCATTGAGACGGCGGCCAGTACGGCTGGTGTCGGGGCGCTGGAGGAGACGCTGAAATGGGGTCAGGTGAGTTACCTGACGCCGCAGAGCGGCAGCGGGACGACGGTGCGGATCGATGTGGACAAGGCGAGCGGTCAGCCGGCGATTTATGTGAACTGCCAGACCAATCTGGTGGATGAGTATCGGCAGATTTATCCCGAGGCGTTCGCGTATCAGGGAACGCGGGCGGTGGTGATTGGGGATGCGCCGGACGAGGCGGCGTTGCGGCATGTGATTGCGCAGGCGCTGACGTATCATTTGCGCAAGAAGCGGGTGGTGTGATGGCTGAGGTCGAGGGGAGTTGCCATTGCGGCGCGGTGCATTTTACGGCGGCCTATGCGCCGACCGATATCAACGATTGCCAATGTGATCATTGCCAGAAGCGCGGCGTGCTGTGGGCATATTACACGCCTAAGGACGTGACGGTGACGGGCGCCGGCTCCAGCTATGTGTGGGGCCACGAGCATACCCGTTTCCACTTTTGCACGGTGTGCGGATGCACGACGCATTGGACGGCGGTGGACCCGAAGCGGGATCGCATGGCCATCAATGCAAGGTTATTGCCGCGCGAGGCGGTGGCCGGGGCGAGTGTGAGGAAGTCGCCCGGGCCACGGTGAGCCGAGGACTATGTTCGCCCGTAGGCGGCGAGCAGATCGCTGACCAGGATGCCGTTGATACGCATGCCGGTCAGGTCGGCGTCGTTGATCGAGGCATTGACCAGTGAGACGCCGGCGAAAGTGGCGTTGGACAGGTTGGCGTCCGTTACCACGATGCCGGAGAGATTGACGTTATTGAACGTCGCGCCGGCCAGATTGACGTCATCGAATACGGCATCGCCGAGGTTGGTATCGGTGAATGCCGCCCTCGTCAGCAGAGCGTGGAACCGGGCTTCGGTGAGGTTGACTGCGTCGAAGTTGGAGCCGGTCATGTCAGCGCGGCGGTAGTGGGTGTCGCGCAGGACCTGGCCGTCGAAAGGGGTGGCGTTCTCGCTCATCAGTGATCCTCCAGAATGGCCAAGGCGATTAGCGATGGCCATTCTGGTCGGTTGTCCGGCTGATGGCAACTAGACCTGCGGCTTGCGCTTGGCCTTGTGGTCCTTGGGCTTGAAGACCTTTTCCTTTTTCGGCGGGGCACCGGCAGCTTTGTCGGCGCTCCACTTTGGCTTGCCCTTGTCCTTGCTCGGCGGGGCCTTGGTCACCTTGGGGGGACGGGGCTTGTCGAAGTCGGGCTTGGGCGCACGCGGAGCTGCCGTTTCGGCGGCGGGGTTCCAGGCGCCAGTGGCGGGGGCAGCAAAATCGTCAGGCTGCAGGCCGCCCGAGCCGTAGCGGGACTGACGATCGGCACGCTCTGGGCGTGGCGCGGACGGATCAAACCGCTCGATCGGACCTTCAGGGCGACGCTGGGCGGCCGGTGGGCGCGTGCGGCCTTCGGTGCGTTCGCCGGGGCCATCGATGGCGGTGATGAAGACGCCGCGTTCGCCGGAGCCATTCTTTTCAACGCTCTTGGCGAAGGCATCGGCCTTGCCGGCGGCGACTTCGAAGTGGCTTTCGGTATCGAAGATGCGGATCGAGCCGATGGCGACCTTGGTGACGTTGCCGGCCTTGCACAGCATGGGAAGGAGCCAGCGGGGTTCGGCCTTGTGCTTGCGGCCAACGGAGACCTTGAACCAGGTGCCGCCTTCGAATTTTTCACGGACGCGGGGATCGCTGTCGCCGGGCTTGCCGGGCTGAGCGTTTTCGGTGACTTCCTCGGGGGTTGGACGGGCGGCGAGCTGTTGGCGGAGGTAGGCCGCGGCGATGGCTTCCGGGGTGTAGCGCGACAGCAGTTCGGCGACGAAGGGTGCCTCCTCTTCGCCGATGGCGGCAGTCAGGGCGACGTCAGTCAGGATGGATTCGCGGTAGCGGGCATCGATATCGGCGCTGGTCGGGGGCGCCATATTGGTGACGTCGAGCTTGGCGAGCTTGAGGGTGCGCTGGACCGCGTTGCGGCGGTGCATTGGCACTATCAGAACGCAGGTGCCCTTGCGCCCTGCCCGGCCAGTGCGGCCCGAACGATGCAGGAGGGTATCGGGATTGGTGGGCATGTCGGCGTGGATGACGAGATCGAGATTGGGCAGATCGATACCGCGGGCAGCCACGTCGGTGGCGACGCAGATGCGGGCGCGACCATCGCGCATGGACTGTAGCGCGTTGGTGCGCTCGGCCTGGCTGAGTTCGCCCGAGAGGGTGACGACGTCGAAGCCACGATTGTGCAGGCGCGAGGAGAGGTGTTTGACGCCTTCACGGGTCGAGGCGAAGACCAGGGTATTGGCGCTATCGAAATAGAGCAACGTGTTGATGATGGCGTTTTCGCGCTCGGCGGCGGGAACCAGCATCAGCTTGTAGTCGATGTCGGCATGCTGTTCGGCCGAGTTGGTGGCCGAGATGCGCAGGGCGTCGTTCTGGAAGGTTTTCGCCAGTTGGGCGATCTGCTTGGGAACGGTCGCGGAAAACAGCAGGGTGCGGCGATCTTCGGGGGCGGCGTCGAGGATGAATTCGAGGTCTTCGCGGAAGCCGAGGTCGAGCATTTCGTCGGCTTCGTCAAGGACGACAGCGCGCAGGGCGGACATGTCGAGCACGCCCTTGGTGATGTGATCGCGCAGACGGCCGGGCGTGCCGACGACGATGTGGGCACCGCGTTCGAGAGCACGGCGCTCGGTGCGCATATCCATGCCGCCAACGCAGGACGCGGTCTTGGCGCCGGCTTCGGCATAGAGCCAATCGAGTTCGCGCTGAACCTGGAGCGCCAGTTCGCGGGTGGGCGCGATGATCAACGCAAGGGGGGCGCCGAGTTCGGTGAAGCGTTCAGCGTCGCCCAGCAGCGTCGGGGCGATGGCCATGCCGAAGGCGACGGTCTTGCCGGAGCCGGTCTGGGCGGAAACGAGCAGATCGCGGCCAGCGGCGTCATCGGCGATGACAGCGTCCTGCACGGCGGTCAGGGTTTCATACCCCTTGGCGGCAAGGGCGCGGGCGAGTGGGGCGATGATAGTGTCGGGAAGTGACAATGCAGTTCTTTCAGGTGGGGTGAGAACCCCTACCCGGCCCTCCCCTTTGTCGTCGGGAGGCAGCGAAGGAGCTCTGGATTGGGTGCAGTATAGCACAAACAAGCAAAAAGGCCGCCCGGCGGGCGGCCTTCCAAATTCAGCAGGTGAAATTAGTCAGGCCTTGGGCTGCTTCCGCAATTCGGCGATGGACTTGCCCTTGTGGCCCCAGTTTTCCAACGGCACTTCATCGATGACGACGAAGGTGCTGTCGGGGTTCTTGCCGAGCACCTTGACCAGCACGTCAGTGATGCCGGCGATCACGTCCGACTTCTGCTGGGCGGTGACGTTGTCATCGAGGATGCGAACGTTGACGTAGGGCATGATCAGCCGACGATTTCGGCGTCGGTGAAGAAGAACTTGATCTCTTCGGCAGCGGTCTCGGGAGCGTCCGAACCGTGAACCGAGTTTTCGCCGATCGAGAGGGCGAATTCCTTGCGGATGGTGCCGTCAGCGGCGTTGGCCGGGTTGGTAGCGCCCATGACTTCGCGGTTCTTGAGAATGGCGTTTTCGCCTTCCAGGACCTGAACGACAACCGGCGAGGCGATCATCTGCTCGACCAGTTCGCCGAAGAAGGGGCGATCCTTATGGACGGCATAGAAGCCTTCGGCCTGAGCGCGGGTCATGTGGATTTTCTTGAGCGCGACGGGGCGCAGACCGGCTTCCTCGAACTTGGCGAGAACCTTGCCGATCAGATTGCGGCGGACGACGTCGGGCTTCAGAATGGAAAAGGTGCGTTCGAGAGCCATTGAAACTGGTCCTTGATTTTGGATTGATTTTTGTAAGGGTCGCGCCTTGTAGCGTCAGAGTTTGACAGAGGCAAGACTGGTGGATCGCATGGCTCACCGGCATAGGCCGCTAAAATTGTGTTCAACAGCGGTCTTGCCAAAATCGCGCGGGCAATGGGATGGCTGTCTCCATTGTCCGGTTTTCAATGGTCGAGTCTTTTCATGAGCGATATTTCAAGCGCCTTTCCGACGCGGCCCCTGATGGTGGCGAAAAGCGGCATCGGATCGGCAAGGCCACTGTGGTGCTGGCGCTGTTCATGTTTGCGTTGGTGGTCGGTGGGGCCATCTGGGTTGGGCCCAATCTGGTGCGCGATTTCATTATCCAGGCCGACCCCGTGGAAGTGCCGGAGGCCGATATTCGCAATGGCGAGTGCTCGACCTATCGCGGCTTCATGGAAAGCTGTGGCGCCGATATTTCTTATGAGATCAAGGGCAAGCACTTCGAGGCGTCACTGCATTATCTGTTTCTCGATCCGTCCAATGGGGACTATCAGGTCAGCGTCGTGCGCTCGGCCAGCCATCCGAGCATGGCCACGCTCAGCCTGGGGCTCGACATGCTGTGGAATCGCGCCATCGTGGCGGCGGCCATCGGCGCCGGCTTCCTGGCATTGGGGCTGGGGCTGTTGAACAAGGCGCGACGCGATTCTCGTTTTGCGCGGACGCTGAGGGTGCCGGTGCAACTGGTGCCGGTGCCGGCGACAGTCGCCATTGCGCGCAAGCTGTTCTTCGGGCTGATGGGCACGACCTACACGGTCAAATACACGCTGGATGGTAAAAAGTACCAGGACGCCCATAGTGGGTTCAAGCGGGGCGAGCGGCCGTTCGTGCTGGGGATGAATGGCAAGAAGAGCGTGCTGTTGGGGGCCGTGCCCAGGCAGGGTGGGATGATGATCCTGCTGGATGCGGCGCTGGAGCGAGTCGAGTTCACGACCGCGGAACGGCAGGCGTTGGGCGCGGCGGTCAACGCGGCTTGAATTTGCCGCCCTGCCCCGCCGGCGCGCATCTTGAGCAATGCGCCGGCTGGCAAATGAACCGCCCCTGAAAAGCATGCTAGGCATAAACGAAATGGAGGGCGGTTGTGGCTTTGGAAGCGGTGAGCCTGTCAGGCCAGTGGGCGGAGCTTGTTCCGCTGACGGCGGAACATCACGACGCTCTGGTCGAGGTGGTGCAGGACGGCAATCTTTGGGAGCTGTGGTATACGGGCGTGCCCAGGCCTGAGGCGGTGTCCGCCCATATCGATCGCCTGTTGGACCTTCAGGCGAAAGGGGCGGTGCTGCCGTTTGCGGTTTTCGACAAAGCGCGAAACCGGGTGGCGGGCATGACGACGTATATGAATATCGATCTCGACGCGCCGCGCCTTGAGATCGGCGGCACCTGGTATGCGAAAAGCTCGCAGCGAAGCCCGTTGAATACGGAGGCCAAGCTGCTGTTGCTCAGCCATGCGTTCGAGCGGGTAAACTGCCTGGCCGTGGAATTTCGCACCCACTTCATGAACCACCAAAGCCGCCGCGCCATCGAGCGCCTGGGCGCCAAGCTCGACGGCGTCTTGCGCCAGCATATGCGGATGCGTGATGGCACGCTGCGCGACACCTGCGTCTACAGCATTATCGCATCGGAATGGCCCGCCGTGCGGTCCAACCTGACATGGAAGTTGGCGCAGCCGCCAGCCTAGCCTCGGCGCTGACCCGGTCGAACGAAGCAGCCATGTGCGGCGGGCGGTTGCCAAGGGCGCGTTGAAACTCTATCCAGCACGGTAATTCGCGAGCACGCGCGCTTTTTCGCTGCGGCTTCACCAATTTCCTCGTTTTCAGATCGTCTCGCCATGCTGACCATCAATAATCTCATCTATCGCATCCAGGGCCGTGAATTGTTCGACGGCGCGTCGGTGACGCTGCCGACTGGCTCCAAGACCGGGTTCGTGGGCAAGAACGGCACGGGCAAGACCACGCTGTTCCACCTGATCCAGAACCATCTGGCGCCGGACGCGGGCAGTATCGAGCTGGTCAAGAAGGCGCGCATCGGCGCGGTGGCGCAGGAAGCGCCGGCCGGCAATGAGACCGTGCTGGAAGTGGTGATGGCCGCCGACAAGGAGCGCACCGCGCTGATGGCCGAGGCCGAGACGGCGACCGACCCGGAGCGGATCGGCGAAATCTATATGCGGCTGGCCGATATCGATGCGCATACCGCCGAAGCGCGGGCGTCGACGATTCTGAAGGGCCTTGGCTTCGAGCATGACCGGCAGAACGGGCCGACGCACGAGCTATCGGGCGGCTGGCGCATGCGCGTGGCACTGGCCGGCGTGCTGTTCAGCCAGCCGGACCTGCTGCTGCTCGACGAGCCGACCAACTATCTGGATCTGGAAGGCACGCTGTGGCTGGAGAAGTATCTCGCCACCTATCCCTATACCGTGTTCATGATCAGCCATGACCGTGACCTGCTGAACAAGTCGGTCTCCTCAATCATCCATCTCGAGCACAAGCATTTGACCTTCTACAAGGGCAATTACGACACGTTCGAAGCCACGCGCCGCATGCAGATGGAGCTGAACAACAAGAGCCGCGAGAAGTCGCTGGATCAGGCTGCGCATATGCAAAAGTTCGTGGACCGGTTCCGCGCTTCCGCCACCAAGGCCAAACAGGCCCAGGCGCGCATCAAGATGATCGAGAAGCTGAAGCCGCCGGCGGCGATGTTCGACGAATATTCGGCGCCGTTCACCTTCCAGCAGCCCAAGGCGGAAGCGGCGACGCCGATGATTTCGCTGGATGGCGTTTCGGCGGGCTATGGCGACAAGACCATTCTGCGCAACATCAACATGCGCATCGACCCGGAAGACCGGATCGCGCTGATCGGGGTCAACGGCAATGGCAAATCGACCTTCGCCAAGCTGTTGGCGGGCGATATCAAGCCGCTGAGCGGGACGTTCAACAAGGGCAAGAAGCTGGAGATCGCGCATTTTGCGCAGCACCAGATGGATAAGCTCAAGCCGGAATGGACGCCGTTCGAGCACATTATCGAGCTGATGCCGACGGACCCCGAAAGCAAGCGCCGCTCGCGATTGAGCCAGATGGGTCTGACCAAGTCGCGCATGGATACCCCGGCCAAGAACCTGAGCGGTGGCGAGCGGGCGCGGCTGCTGATGGGGCTGATCACGTTCGGCGGGCCGGGGATGATGATCCTCGACGAGCCGACCAACCATCTCGATATCGACAGCCGCGACGCGCTGGTGCATGCGCTGAACGATTATGAGGGCGCGGTGCTCATCATCAGCCACGATCGCCATCTGGTCGAGGCGACCTGCGATACGCTGTGGATCGCCGAGGGCGGCACGATCAAGGTGCTGGACGAGGATCTGGACAGCTATCAGCGCAGCATCGTGGGCGGCAAGGAGCCCAAGGGCAGCAAGGAAGACCGCAAGGCGGCCAAGCAGGAGGCCGCGGCCAAGCGCGAGGCGATCGCACCGATCAAGGCGAGCATCAAGGACGCGGAAACCAAGATCGCGCGTTTGAAGGTGGAAATCGGGAAAATCCAGAACCAGTTGGACGACCCGAAGATCTACAACGGGCCGGCTGACCGGCTGATTGCGCTGGGCAAGGATAAGGCGCGGTTTGGCGCCGACCTCGACACGACCGAAGAGCAATGGCTGGCGCTGAGCGCCGAGCTGGAGAGCGCCGAAAACGCCTAGTGCAACTGGCCGCACGTGGCGCTATTCCGTGCGGACTAGTCTTGGCGAGAGCAGCGATTAACTGGGTGGCGTGACGTGAGTTGACACGAACGCCCGGTTGCACTTTGGTGGCGCCAGCTACTCCGGCTGAAAGTCAGTACATGCGCGCGTCACGCATCCGCCTGGTCCTCGTTCTCCTCGCGGTAATCCTTGGCGCTGGTTCGGTCGCTGCACAGCCGACGAGCAAGGCGCAACGCGCCACGATCAACCGTTTTGCCGCCAACAATAGCCTGTTCGTGCTGTATCATGAGATCGGGCACATGCTGGTGCACCAGCTCAACCTGCCCGTGCTGGGCAAGGAAGAGGACGCGGCCGACAATATGGCGACCTGGACCCTGCTGCGCAAAGGCACGCCGGAGGCCGACCAGGCGCTGGCGGACGCGGCGTATGGCTGGCTGCTGTCGGGCCAGGCCTATGCCAGCACGATCGAAGACGAGGACCTTTACGGCAACCATAGCCTCGACCGACAAAGGGCCTTCCAGATCGTCTGCCTGATGGTGGGCAGCAATGAATCCGCGTTCCGGCCGATCGCCAACGAATATGCCATCGACAACGATCGCCAGACCAGTTGCGCCGACGATTATTATACCGTCAACCGAAGTCTGGAGGGTCTGCTCGGCTCGCGCGCGGGTAAGAACGGCCACGGCACCAAGGTCACCGTGACTTATCACGATGCCGGCGGGCAGCTGAAAAAGGCGGCCGATGCCTTTCGCGCCAGCGGCGTGTTCGACCAGGTGGCCGAGGAAGTGCGCACCAATTACAGCATTTCCACCCCGCTCAAGTTCAATGCGGAGCGCTGTGGCGAGGCCAACGCGTTCTACGATCCGGACAATGACGAAGTGATCTTCTGCTACGAGCTGATGCAGGACTATATCGACCTGTATTCGGCCGATATTCCGGCCAGCGACGTGTCGGCCGAACCGCGCCCTACGGGTACGGGCAAATCGAAGAATCAGCCCACGTCGACGGGCACGAGCGTGTCGCAGAAGAATTAGATTTCCGCGCTATGCGGGCCAGAAATACGGGGACTTGAGGGATGGACTTGCTACGAACTGCTGCGGCGGCGCTGCTTTGCTGCGCCATGTGGACTGCCACCGCCATCGCGCAGGATGACCCCGAACAAGTCGAGTCAGACGCGATAGACTTTGCCCTGCACGATGCCGAATACACAATGTATCATGAGATCGGGCATCTGTTGGTCAACGAGCTGGACCTGCCGGTGCTGGGCAAGGAGGAAGACGCGGCCGATGCGCTGGCCGTTATCCTGATGCTCAACGACACCGCGGACCTCGATGAGTCGGCCAACGCCTTGGTCGATAGCGCCGATGGCTGGTATTATAACGCGGTCAAGGCCAACCGGGCGACGGTGGAAGACCTGATGTATTACGACTCGCATAGCCTGGATATCCAGCGCGCCTATGCGATGGTCTGCATGATGGTGGGGGCCCAGCCCGAAGCGTTCAAGGAAACCGCCGACGGGTTCAACATGGACGCCGATGGGCAGGAGCAGTGTTCCTACACCTATTCGGATGCCGAGCGGGCGTGGAACAAACTGCTGGAGCCGTTCCTTGCGGTCGAGGGGGGACCGGTGGGCGAGCCGATCACTGTCGTCTATGAGGACGCGGCGCCGGGCTTCGAGCAGTACAAGGACGAATTGCAGTCGCGCGCCATTTTGGACAATGCAGCGGCGCTGGTCTCGGCCAAGTTCGTATTGCCGCGGCCGATCACGTTCCTCGGAACGCAGTGCGATACGGCCAATGCCTGGTACAGCAATAGCGATGCGCAGATCACCTATTGCTACACGCTGACCGGCGACATGCACGACCTCTACGTCAATGACATCATCGGCTCGGGCAGCGATGAGGACACCAGCGACGAGGATACCGGCGAGACCGACGACAGCGAGGAAGTGACCGAATAGCGGGCGGCTTCAACCAACGGGACCGCTGGCGTCAGGCCTTCTTGACCCAGCGGCCGTCGGGTTCTTGCTGCCAGTAGGTCAGGGTATTGCCGGGAAGCAGGTTGCGCCAGGCAATGCGGGCTTCGCTGACGGCGTCGGGGTCGTGGCCGGAGAACATGTAGACGATACGCTGGTAGCCCTCGGCGGTCTGGGGCACGGCGCGATCGATGAAGAAGCGGACGGCGGCGCCATTGGGATTGTCGTTCGCCGTGGTGATGAGGATGGGCTGGAGCGCGTCGGTGTCCTCGCCGGCCAGGCCATGGGCAAGGAAACTGTCGTCGCGATAGGTCCATAGATGGGCATCGAGCGCTTCGGCCCGCTCGGTGCTGCCGACTTCGATCACGGCGCGCCAGCCGCGCTCCAGGGTCTTCTCCAGCAATTGGGGAATGACCGCTTCGAGCGGGCGCTGTTCGAGGTGATAGAAGAGAACGTCGGGCATAGCGTTCTTTAGCCCTGATAATAGTCCCTGACCAGCCGATCGAGCAGCGCGACGCCGTAGCCGGAGGCCCAGGAGGTGTTGATTTCGGTGGCGCTGGTGCCGAAGGCGGTGCCGGCGATATCGAGGTGGGCCCAGGGCACGCCATTGACGAAGCGCTGCAGGAACTGGGCGGCGAGAATGGAGCCACCGGCGCGGCCGGCGGAATTCTTGATATCGGCGAAGCGCGACTCGATGATCTTGTCATAGGCCGGCCCGAGCGGCATGCGCCAGAGCTTCTCGTTGGCGGCGATGCCGGCATTGAGGAGTTGGGCGGAGAGCTCGTCATTGTTGGAGAACAGCCCGCCGTGATCATGGCCGAGGGCCACGATGATGGCGCCGGTCAGGGTGGCGAGGTTGATCATGAATTTGGGCTTGAAGCGGTCCTGCGTGTACCAGAGCGCGTCGGCAAGCACGAGGCGGCCTTCTGCATCGGTATTGATCACCTCGATGGTGGTGCCGCTCATCGCCTTGACGATATCGCCCGGGCGAACGGCGTTGGCATCGGGCATGTTTTCGACGAGGCCAATGACGCCGACGGCGTTGACGGGGGCTTTTCGCGTGGCGAGGGCGAGCATCAGGCCGGTGACGGCCGCGGCGCCGCCCATGTCGCCCTTCATATCTTCCATCGAGCCGGCGGGCTTGATGGAAATGCCGCCGGTATCGAAGACGACGCCCTTGCCGACAAAGGCAATCGGCTGCACGCCGGACTTGCCGCCGAGCCAGCGCATGACTACGAGGCGCGCCGGGCGGGAGGAGCCCTGGGCGACGCAGAGCAGCGAATTCATGCCGAGGCGCTGCATTTCCTCGGGTTCGAGGATTTCGACTTCGACACCGAGCTTACTGAGTTCGGCTGCCTTGGCGGCGAATTCCAGCGGGCCGAGGACGTTGGCGGGCTCGTTGATCAGGTCGCGGGCCAGTAATGTGCCCTCGACGGTGGCGGCACGGTCGGCGATGGCGGCATCGACGGCCGGCTGGTCATTAACCACGAGGGTGATGGTGAGTGTCGCCGGAGCGTCATCGGGCTTGGCGGACTTGTATTTGTCAAACCTGTAGTGGCGCAGGCGGAGGCCCGCGGCGAGTTCGGCCACGGCGGCCGGCGTGGCATCGGCACCGTCGAGAATCACCGCAACGGTTTCGGCGCGCATTGGGCCGAGCTTGCCGAGGAGCGAGCCGCCGCGATCTGTCCAGGCATTGAGGGCCGCCCCCTCCCCGGCCTTGCCGGTGCCGAGCACCAGGAGGCGCGACGCGGCGACGCCATTGGGCGCCAGGAGGTCCAGCACCTGGCCTTGGCGACCCTTGAAGCCGGCGGTATTGGACACCGCCTGCCAATCCAGCCCCGTTGCAGACCAGATTTCCGCACCGGCGCCCGCAGGGGGAACGCCTTCGGCGGCGTAGATGACGGTCAGCGCTGCGCCCGCAGCCGACTGGGCGGCGGTGTGGATAATCAGACTTTGGGACATGCAATGGGCCTTCTTGGGCAGTCTTCAGGTGGCTTGGGCAGGGTGTTCAGGATTGTTGGGTTTGCCGGCCGCGTCAATCCCGCAACACGGCAAAGGCAAATCCGCGCAGGCGTCTACGCGTCCTTGTTTGAGACGGCGAACTGGCCGAATGATGGCACGTCATATTGGGTACCATAGCGAGCACATGAGGCGACTGACCCGCTATCTGGCAAGATTGTTTGCCGTCGATGCGCTGATCCTGTTTGCGGTCGTGTGTGGACTGCTGTGGATGGTCAACTGCCTGCGCTCGTTCGACGTGGTTTCGGTCAAGGGCCAGGGCGTGCTGACGCTGGCCTATCAGGGCCTGCTGACCATGCCGCCGCTGGCGCTGGTTTTCTTCTATGTGTGTGTCGGCATCGGCATGGCGCGGGCCCTGCAGGCGCTCAAGACCAATCACGAATTGCACATTATCCACACCACCGACGGGTTGCGCAGCCTGTTCGGCGCGACCGCGACGGTGGCGACGATCGGCGTGCTGTGCGTGCTGGTGCTGTCCAACTTCCTCGATCCGTGGGCCACGCGGGGCCTGAACCAGTTGACCGCCAGCGTGGCGGCGGACCTGGTGAGCTCGACGCTCAAGCCAAAGCGCTTCACCCAGGTGACGCCGGGCGTGGTGCTGCTGATCGGCGGGCGTTCAGGCGAGGGCGAAATCACCGAGTTTTTCGCCGACGACCGGCGCGACCCCGCCGTGCGGCGCACCTATATCGCCAAATCCGCGCGGATTTCGAGCGACGGTAAGAACTATGTGCTCGAGCTGCATGACGGGACATTGCAATATTCCGAGCAAGTCGGCCGGTTTTCGGAAATTTCGTTCGCGCGCTATGACCTGAGCGTGGACCAATTGTCCCAGCCGCTGGCGCAGCCGGACCCGCTGGCGGAGCGCGATAGCCTGCAACTGGTCAGCGATGCGCTGGCGAGCGGCGACTGGCCGGAGCCGGTGGTCGACAGATTGCTCAAGCGGATGAACGAAGCCCTCAGCGTTATCGGCATCTGCATGCTGGTGCTGGCGCTTTCGGGCTTTCCGAGCGGACGACGGGGCGGGCGGATCGCGGTGCCGATGGAAGTGGCGGTCCTGCTGCTGGCTTTCGCCGAGCGCGGGGTCAGTTCCTACAGTCCCCTTGGACCGGCGACCGGGGCGCTGCTGATGATGGGGGCCGCGGCGATCATCATCTTCGTACGTGCCCGCCCGCGCCGCATCCAATACGCGGTGATGGCATGACCAGAATCGACTGGCTGGTGCTGAAGCGGGTGATGAGCCGGATCGCGGTGACGCTGATCGTGTTCTACGGGATCATTGCGCTAGTGGAATCGCTGGATACCTGGCGGTTCAACTTCATCGCCCAAAACAGCGGCGTCGGCATGGCGATCCTCAGCGTGGTGGCCAGCGGCATGCGCTGGACCATCAAGACGCTGCCGGTGACGGTGCTGATGGGGGCGATTCTCGGCCTCATCGACCTTAAGGCCAAGCATGAGCTGACCATCATCAAGGCCAGCGGGATCTCGATATGGCGGGTGGTTCGCGCGCCAACCGTGGCGCTGTTGATCGCCAGTTTCGGCATTTCGCTGGGGGCGGAGACGGCCAGCACGCTAGTGGTGCGGGAGCTGGTCCCCACACCACCGGGCGAAGCAGCGCTGTTGACTCCGCCGGGCGAAATCTGGCTGGAGCAGCGCAGCGGCGATCAGCATTACGTGATGATGGCGACCGGCATGCAGACAGGTGGCGCCGTGCTGGGCGGGGTGACGGTGTTCCAGATCGGCGGCACCACCGGGCGCCGGATCGAGGCCGAACAAGCGATTCTCAAGCCGGGGCACTGGGTGTTGCCGGTAGCGATTTTCCGCAGCCCGGATGCGCCGGCGCGCATGGTGGAAAACTACGAACTCTCGACCTCATCGACCGCGGCGGAGCTGGATCTGCGCCTATCCTCGACGGAAGACATGACGTTTTTTGAACTGGCAGCGCTGTTGAAGGCGGGCGTTTCGGACAATGCCATCAAGTCGGCGGCGACGATGCGGCTGATCAAGCTGCTGGCCATGCCGCTGGTGCTAACCGGTTCGCTGTTCATTGCATTTGCATTTACCGCAGGTTATCGAAGGTCCGATAAATATGGTCGGGCGGTCCTTTATGGGATCGTGCTGGGTTTTGTCGTGTTTGTGATTACCGAGATGGCTGACCGGGCTGGGTCTGCCGGCGTTCTCGATCCGACATTCGCGGCAATCGGACCTGCATTTGTGGCCATCGTCATCGGCGTGACGGTGCTGCTCTACAAAGAAGACGGGCGTACGTGAGTAAACGGGGCTGGGCAAGCATCAAGAGTACGTTGCGCCTGGCCGTTGCCAGTGCCGTGGCGCTGTGCATGCTTGGCAGCGTCGCCATGGCCCAATTGGTTCCCGCTGACTTTTTCAATGCGCCGGTCGATCCCAAAGCACCGACTTCGGTGGAAGCCGACGATCTGCAGGTCGATGCGCCCACCAGCATCATCACCGCCACGGGCGACGTGGTGCTGGGCTATGGCGGCTACGTCATCAAGGGGCAGAAGCTGGTGTTCAACCGCAGCACCCAGGATGCCCATTTCATCGGCGCGGTGACCATCACCGACCCATCCGGCAACGTGCTGGAGACGCAGGATTTCGAGGTCAAGGACGGGATGAAGCGCGCGCTGGTCAGCGCCATGACCATCACGACCTATGACGGCGCGCGGATCACCGCGGACAGCACCGACTACGACAAGGCCCTGCAGACACTGCTGGAAAACGCGACGTATTCGCCGTGCGGCGATTGCATCGACGACAAGGGGCGCCGGATCGGCTGGTCGATGAAGGCCAAGCGGATCACCTATAATGCCAAGGACGGCTCGCTGGCGATGGAGCAGCCGAGCCTGGCGCTGCTGGGTTTTCCGGTGGCCTGGCTGCCCTATCTGTGGCTGCCGGACACCAGCCAGTCGGCTCTGGCCAATGTGCGCTCGCCGACGGTGGATTACAGCGAGCAGATCGGCGTCAAGCTCGCCGTGCCGATCAACGCCTATTCCAGCAAATATACCGACGTCATCCTGACCCCTACCCTGCTCAGCCGGCAGGGCCTGCTGCTGGATGCCGAATGGGTACAGCGGTTCGAGGCGGGGTCGTTCCGGATCAAGGGATCGGGGCTGTATCAGCTCGATCCGGAGGCATTCACCTTTGCGCCCTCGCAGCGCGAATGGCGCGGGGCGATCCAGACTTCGGGTACTTTCGTGCCCGCTAAGGACTGGAAGGCCGGCTGGTCTTACACCGCGTTCAGCGACTTCGCGTACTTCGAGGACTACCGGATTTCGACGGCTGAAACCTCGGTCAACGAGGTCTATGCCACGCACTTGACCGACGACACGTATTTCGATGCGCGTTTGCAGCAGTTCAATGTGCTGGGACAAGTCACGCGGGATTCGCAGGATTTGCAGGGCAACGCGCTGCCCAAGGTGCGGTTCGAGCAGATGCTGGAGCTGGCGCCGGGCATGGGCCGGGTCGAAATCACCGGGCGGTTGCTGGGCGTGCGGCGGGAGTTGGACTACAATACCAGCGCCAATGGCGTGCCTTATCAGTTCGGTTATGCGGGCAACAAGAACCATGCCGTGTTCCAGGCGGGTTGGCAGAACCAGTATATCGGCGGCGGCGGGTTCGTGGCGACGCCGTATCTGGGCGGGCGGCTCGACATCGCCAATTACGACAGTGCAAGCGCCATCGGTCCGGCCGATGCGACGCTGTGGAGCGCCACGCCGATCGCTGCCATGGATGTGCGGTTCCCGCTGTCGGGCAGCGATGGCTCGACGGTGCACCTGGTGGAGCCGATCGTTCAGGTCGTTTATCGCGGCACGGATAACGGGTTGCCGGGGATCACCAACGACGATTCCCAGAGCTTCGTTTTCGACGATACGAACCTGTTCAGCTATAACCGGTTTTCGGGCATGGACCGGCAGGAGACTGGGCTGCGCGCCAATATCGGGGGGCGGTATCAGGCCAATTTCGCCAATGGCAGCTATGTCGAGCTCGTCGCCGGGCAGTCGTTCCAACTGGCTGGGGCCAATGCCTATGGGCTGAGCGACCCGACGCTGGTCGGTGTCGGCTCGGGGCTGGATGTATCGCCATCCTATGCGGTGCTCGGGGCCTATGGGTCGTTCATCGAGGGGCTTACGGTCGGCGGCAAGGTGCAGGCCGATACGGGCGAAGGCCGCGTGACCCGCGCCGAGGCAGGCGCGGATTATACCAATTCGGGTTATTCAGCCGGGGTGAAATATGCCTATATCGCGGCCAATCCGGCGCTAGGCGTGCTGATCGACCAGCAGCAGATCGGCGCCTATGCGGGCGTGCCCGTGGCCGATTATTGGACGATCACGGGCAATGCCTATTGGGACATTACCTCGAACCAGTTCCTACAGGTCGGCGCGGGCCTCACCTATGACGATGGCTATCTGGTCATCGGCGGCTCGGCGACGCGGACCGGGCCGACCCATACGTCCCCCGACGATACGCGCTTTACCGCCAGCTTCCGGCTGAAGGCGCCTGCCGGGCTGGACCTGGGCTATTCCGGCGCTGTCGCCGCGCCCGGATTTTAGCCGCAATTTTTCGGCAATTGACAGGGCGGGTTTCCCACCGCATTGAGAGTGGGACGACAATGGACAGGCGGATGACGATGATGGCGAACAGTGTTTTGGGGCGCGCAGCTGGCGCCATGATCCTGGGACTGCTGGTCACCATGGCAACGGCCATGCCGTCCTTCGCGGCGGTTATCGTCACCGTCAACGGAACGCCCATCACCGACACCCAGGTGTCGCAGCGCGTCAAGCTGTTCTCCATGGAAGGCAACCGGACGGGCCAGCGTGGCGCCACCGACCAGTTGATCGACGAAGCCCTGCAGATGAGCGAAGCCAAGCGCCTGGGCATCACCGTGTCCAATGCACAGATCGACAGTGCGCTGGTCGACGTGGCGCGTAACGTCAAGTTGAGCAAGGACAAGCTGGTTCAAATGCTGGAAGGCAACGGCGTCGGCATGGACACGCTGCGCGACCGGTTGCGGGCGGCAATCGCTTGGGGCGCCATCACCGATGCGGCCATTACGCCGACCGTGCGGGTTTCGGACCTGGACCTCGACCAGCAGGCGGAAAGCAAACTCGCCGACTACCAGAAGTTCGACTACATCCTCAAGGAAGTCATTTTCGTTGCGCCCGGTGGCCAGGGCGCGGGCGCCCGCACCGCGCAGGCCAACCGCTATCGCAGCGCGTTCGCGGGCTGCGATAGCGCGGTGAACTTGTCGCTGAACTATACCGATGTCGCGGTGATCGACGTGGGCCGCCGGAATGCAACCCAGTTGCCGGAAGCCGTGGCCAAGGAATTGGCCGGGCTCAATGTCGGCGGCATCGGCAAGCCGCGCACCACCGATACCGGCGTGTCGATGCTGGCGATCTGCGAGAAAACTCCGGCCGAAGACCTGACCTTCATCAAGGGCCAGATGCAGCAGGAAGCCGGCGGCGCTGCCCTCAGCGGCAAGGTCACCGAATACCTGGCCAATCTGCGCAAGCAGGCCAAGATCATCTATAACTGATCGACCGGCGCGTCCGGCAAGGGCGCGCCACCGACACCCATGAGGGCCGAATTGGACAAGCCGCTGGCCATCAGCATGGGCGAACCTGCGGGCGTGGGTCCGGATTTGATCCTGCAGCTTTATGCGCGGCGCGCCGAACTGGCGCTGCCGCCGTTCTGTGTGTTCGGGCAGGTGGATTTTCTGCAGGCCCGGGCTCAGCGGCTTGGCCTCGACATCGCCATGCAAGCAACGAGCGCCCAAGAGGCCGGCTCCATCTTTGCGACCGCCCTGCCCGTGGTGGCGATCGAAGGATTGCTGCCAGACCATCCGGGCCAGGTCAGCCCGGTGTCTGCCGGTGCGGTGATCGGCTCGATCGAGGCGGCGGTGGCGGCGACGCTGACCGGCGCGTGCCGTGGCCTCGTGACCGCGCCGATCCATAAGGGCGCGCTCTATAATGCCGGGTTCAAGCATCCGGGCCATACCGAATTTCTGGCTGAACTGTGCGCCCAAGGCGGCAAGGCGCGGCTGCCGGTGATGATGCTGGCGCATGGCGGGTTGCGGGCGGTGCCGGTGACCATCCATGTGCCGATCAAGGACGTGCCGGGCCTGCTGACGCGCGAGCTGATCGTGGAGACGGTGCGGGTCGTCGCCTATGACCTGAAGCTGCGCTTTGGGATTGCCGAGCCCAGGATTGCGGTGGCGGGGCTCAATCCGCATGCGGGCGAGGGCGGCGCTATCGGGCGCGAGGACCTGGAGATCGTTGCGCCGGCAGTGGCGCAATTGCAGTTCGAGGGGATTGGGGTGACCGGCCCCCTGCCCGCTGATACGCTGTTCTATCCGACCTATTGGGCCAAGTACGACGCGGTGGTGGCGATGTATCACGACCAGGCGCTGATCCCGATCAAGACGGTAGCGTTCGAGGACGCAGTCAATGTAACGCTGGGCCTGCCGATCGTGCGCACGTCGCCGGACCACGGCACGGCGTTCGACCTGGCGGGCACCGGCAGGGCCTCGCCGCGCAGCTTCATCGCTGCAATCCAGATGGCCGACGCGATGACGCGCAACCAGGCAGAAGCATGAGCCAGATTGACGATTTGCCGCCGCTCCGCGAAGTCATCGCCGAGCATGGCCTGCGCGCGAAAAAGGAGCTGGGGCAGAATTTTCTGCTCGACATGAATTTGACGGCGCGTATCGCCCGGGTCAGCGGCCCGCTGGAGGGCGTGCGGGTTATCGAGGTGGGTCCGGGGCCTGGCGGGCTGACACGGGCGCTGCTGGCGGAGGGCGCGCGCGAGGTGATCGCCATCGAACGCGATCCGCGGTGCCTGCCAGCGCTGGCGCAGATCGCCGAGGCTTATCCGGGGCGGCTGACGGTCATTTCGGGCGACGCGCTGGAGACCGACTATCGGCTGCTAGCCGATGGGCCGACGCGGATCATTGCCAACCTGCCTTATAATATCGCCACCCCCCTTCTCACTGGCTGGCTGACGACCGATCCGTGGCCGGCATGGTTCGAAAGCCTGACGCTGATGTTCCAGCGCGAAGTAGCGGAGCGGATTTGCGCCAAGGCCAATGACGATGCCTATGGGCGGCTGGGGGTATTGGCGGGCTGGCGGACTGATGCACGGATTGCGTTCAATGTCGGGCGGCAGGCGTTTACGCCGCCGCCGAATGTGACGTCGGCCGTGGTGCATCTGGTGCCCAAAGTCATTTCGGGCGACGTGGCGGTGAAGGATCTGGAGCAGATCACCCGCGCGGCGTTTGGGCAGCGCCGCAAGATGGTGCGGCAGAGTTTGAAGGCTACTGGCGTGCCGGTGGAGGGGCTACTGGCCGCAGGCGGGCTCAAGGGCGATGAGCGGGCCGAGGAATTGCCGGTGGGGGTGTTTTTGCAGATGGCGAAGGCGTTGCCGGAGTTGAGGCGAGGATAGTCGACATCCGGGCTAAACATCCCCCACCCTTGATCCCTCCCCGCAAGGGGAAGGTGTCGACTGCGAGCTTTGTTAAGAGCAGAAGGGCTCTAGGCTTTGTTGCCCGCTCCGCCACGCCGTGACCACCGGGCTTGCCTGGGTGCTCCAGGGAACGCACTGATATCGCTGGATTGCCGGGACAAGCCCGGCAATGACGGCAGCGAGGGGGGTTGCTATCGAACCCGACGCCTTACAGCAAATCGATCTGGTTCTGCAGATCTTTAACGAAGTGGTCCAGCTGGGTTAGCCGCGGGCGGGCGAGGCGGGCGGCGGCGAGGATGGAGCGGACCTTTTGGGTCGAGGCTTCGAGATCGTCGTTGATGATGATGTAGTCGTATTCATTGTAGTGCTGCATTTCGAGCTTGGCGTTGCGCAGGCGCTTTTCGATGGTGCCGGCGCTGTCCTGGGCGCGGCGCTCGAGCCGAGCGCGCAGCTCCTTGATGGTGGGCGGCAGGATGAATACCGTCACCATGTCCGAGCGGCTGCGCTCATAGAGCTGCAGCGTGCCCTGGTAGTCGATGTCGAACAGGATATCGTTGCCGGCGGCCAGTTGCTCTTCGACCTTGGCGCGGGGCGTGCCGTAGTAATTATCGTGCACCTTGGCGGATTCCAGCAGCTCGCCTTCGGCCTTCATGCGCTCGAAGGTGGGGACATCGACGAAGTAGTAATGCGTGCCCTCGACCTCGTCAGTGCGGCGGGCGCGGGTGGTGACGGATACCGACAGGCGGATATTGGGGTCCTGCCCGAACAGCGAGCGTGAAATGGACGACTTGCCGGCGCCCGAGGGCGAGGCAATCACCAGCATGACGCCACGGCGTTGAGATTCGATCACGACACGACCCTATTGGAAATTCCGATTTGTGCGGCGTAGTTGCGCGATCGCGATGGCATGGTCAAGACAGTTATTGGGGCGCTGTTTCGGTAGCGCCTTCGGCCTCGCTGGCCTCGAGCGCAGCCTTGGCCGCTTCGGCGTCGATCTGGGCCTGCTCGCGCTCGATGGCACGGAACTTGGCGACGTTGGCCTGGTGCTCCTTATAGGTCGCGGCAAACACGTGGCCCTGATCGGGGGTAGCGCCCTTGGCGACGAAATAGAGATATTCGTGGGTATCGGGATTGGCGACGGCCTTGAGCGCGTCAATGCCAGGATTTGCAATCGGCGTCGGCGGCAGGCCGTCGATCTGGTAGGTGTTGTAAGGCGTCTTCGCCTCGATCTCGGAGCGCTTCAGGCCACGGCCCAGGACCGATTGGCCCTTGGTGATGCCGTAGATGATAGTCGGATCGGACTGCAGGCGCATGCTCTGCTTGAGGCGATTGACGAAGACGGCGGCGACCTGCGGGCGCTCGGAGGCGACGCCGGTTTCCTTTTCGACGATCGAGGCGAGGACCACGAGTTGTTCGGGCGTCTGGAGCGGCAGGTCGGGGTTGCGGCCTTCCCATACGGAGGCCAGCTCGGTCTTCATCGCCACTTCCATGGCGTCGAGGACCGATTGGCGACTATCGCCGGGATTGTATTGGTAGGTATTGGGCAGGATCGAGCCTTCCGGCGGCAGAGCGGTGATTTCGCCGATGAGGTTCTTGTCCTCGTTCAGGCGCTCAACCACCTGGAAGGAGGTGAAGCCCTCCGGCACCGTGACGGCGTAGAGAATCGGCTTGCCGTTCAGCAGTTCGTTGAGAATGTCGGACATGCTGGCATTGGCGGGAATGCGGTATTCGCCGGGCTTGAGCGTGCCTTCGACATTGGAGACACGACGGCCAAAATCGAAGACGTAGCGGTTGGAAATCAGGCCCAAGCTTTCCATGCGCTCGGAGGTGGAGCCCAGCGTATCACCGCTTTGCACAACGAACGTGGTGCCGTCGGGGATGGCGCTATCGCCGTAGAACTGGGAGGCGACGAAGACGAGGCCCCCTCCGACCACAAGCATGCCCAGCACGGCCAAGGTCAGGAACCCATTGAGGATTTCGATCAGTCCGTTGCGGCGGCGGGGCCGCGAACGCTTGGCCTTGCGATCATTCATTGCTGCGTCACCCCAAAAGCCCGGTCATTACTATGCCGGGTCTTTTCATCGTATTGGCGCCAAATCATGGCAAGGCCGGGCGCATTCTTCTCACGGCCCCCAGCAAAGACAAGCGGAAACACTGTCAAGGTACGGCATTTGAACGGGAAAGAAGGCCCCCTCACCCGGCGCTACGCGCCGACCTCTCCCCCAAAGGGAGAGGTGGAAGGAGAGTCAGGCGACCTTGCGCATGACCAGGGTCGCGTTGGTGCCGCCAAAGCCGAAGGAATTGGACAGTGCGACGTTGATTTCCTTCTTGAGCGCCGTGTGCGGCACAAGATTGATCTCGGTCTCAACGGAGGGATTATCGAGATTGATGGTCGGCGGGGCGATATTGTCGCGCATGGCCAGCAGCGAGAAGATCGCTTCGACCGAGCCGGCAGCACCGAGCAGATGGCCGATCGCCGACTTGGTCGAGCTCATGGCCACCTTGGAGGCCGAGGCCCCCAGCATGCGGGTGACCGAGCCAAGCTCGATTTCGTCGCCGAGCGGCGTCGAGGTGCCGTGGGCGTTGATATAGTCGATTTCGGATGGTTCAATGCCAGCGCGCTTGATGGCGGCTTGCATGCAGCGGAAGCTTCCATCGCCATCGGGGGACGGCGCGGTGATGTGATAGGCATCGCCGGAGAGGCCGTAGCCGATGATTTCGCCGTAGATCTTGGCGCCGCGGGCCTTGGCCCGCTCATAGTCTTCGAGCACCACGATACCGGCGCCCTCGCCCATGACGAAGCCGTCGCGGTCCTTGTCGTAGGGACGCGAGGCCTTTTCGGGGGCATCGTTGAAATTGGTGGAGAGTGCGCGCGCAGAGGCGAAACCGGCGAGCGCCAGCCGGTTGATGCAGCTTTCGGCACCGCCGGCGACCATCACGTCAGCATCGCCGAAGGCGATCAGGCGCGAGGCATCGCCAATGGCGTGGGCGCCGGTGGAGCAGGCCGTGACAACGGAATGATTGGGGCCCTTGAGCCCGAACCGGATTGAAACGTAACCGGAGGCCAGGTTGATCAGCCGACCCGGAATAAAGAAGGGGCTGATGCGGCGCGGGCCCTTTTCGTGCAGCACGATGGAGGCATCGTAAATGCCGCTAATGCCGCCGATGCCCGAACCGATCAGGACGCCAGTGCGCTCCTGGTCTTCCTGGGTCTTGGGCTCGACGCCCGCATCCTGGATGGCCTGGGTGGCGGCGGCCATGGCATAGACGATGAAGGGATCAACTTTACGCTGATCCTTCACGTCCATCCATTCGTCCGGATTGTATGCACCGTCCGCGTAATCGCCCAGCGGAAGCTGGGCGGCGATCTGGCAGGCTATGTCGTCGACCTGGAAATTCTCGATACGCCCGGCACCGGATTTACCGGCGAGAATATTGGCCCAGGTCGTCTCGACACCACACCCTAAAGGGGTAACGAGACCGATTCCGGTGACGACGACACGGCGCAATTCCATGATCAACGGGCCCCAGGCTTAGAGCCGTTTCTTAGCCGACGGCTTTGGTCAGAAACGAGACTGCGTCGCCAAAAGTCTGGATAGACTCGGCAGCGTCGTCAGGAATTTCGACCGAGAATTCTTCTTCGAACGCCATAACCAGTTCGACCTGGTCAAGGGAATCGGCGCCCAGATCGTCGATGAAGCTTGCCTTCTCGACAACCTTCTCGGCATCCACATTGAGGTGTTCCACAACGATCTTGCGGACCCGATCAGCGACATCGCTCATATTGACTTCCCTTTTCGAAATCGAGGTTTCGTTTCGCTTCTTATTGGCGTGGCGCCAAATCTTCAAGCGCCGTGTTGGCTTGCACCCCCGCAATCTATGGGGCGCGGTGCGGGCTCGCAAGGTCGACCAAGGCTCCGTACACAGACAGATGCGGCCGTTCGATCAAGCAATTACCCGCGTTATCAGTGGTTTGGCTATCAGATCATAGCCATGCCGCCATTGACGTTCAGTGTGTGTCCCGTGATGTAGGCTGCCGCGTCGCTGGCAAGGAATACTGCACAACCCGCAACTTCCTGGGCGGTTCCGAGGCGGCCGGACGGAATGGTGGACAGGATGGATTCGCGCTGCTTGTCGTTGAGTTCGTCGGTCATGGCCGACGCGATGAAGCCCGGCGCGATCGAATTGACGGTGATGCCGCGCGAGGCGACTTCATGCGCCAGCGCCTTGTTCATGCCGATCAGGCCGGCCTTGGAGGCGGCGTAATTGCCCTGCCCCGGATTGCCCATGACGCCCGAGACCGACGAGATGCCGATAATGCGGCCGTGGCGCTGCTTCATCATTCCGCGCAGTACGGAGCGGGTCAGATGAAAGGCGGCGGTGAGGTTGACGGCGATGACGTCGTCCCACTCTTCGTCCTTCATGCGCATGAGCAGGTTGTCGCGGGTCATGCCGGCATTGTTGACCAGGATATCGAGGCCACCGAGGGCGGCTTCTGCGGCGGGGACGAGGCGGTCCACCTCATCGAGATTGGAGAGATTGCAGGGGAGAATCGGGCAATCGGCGCCGATTTCCTTGGCGGTATCCTCGAGCGCCCCGACACGGGTGCCGCTGAGAGCGACGCGGGCGCCGGCGGCGGCCAGAGCCTTGGCGATCTCGCGGCCGATGCCGCCGCTGGCGCCGGTGACGAGGGCGCGTTTTCCAGTCAGATCAAACATTTAGGCGTCCTCGGCGAGAAAGTGAATCGGGTCGTTAAGGCGTTGAATCAGATGCTTAGGCGAGCAGAGCGGCCACGAAGGCATCGATGTCGGCCGGCGTGCTGACCGACGTACCAATGGCCTCGGCATTGATCCGCTTGGCGAGGCCGGTCAGCACCTTGCCGGTGCCGAGTTCAGCCAGATTGGTCACGCCGCCGGGGCCGGTGAGCCAGGTGACGCTCTCGGTCCAGCGGACGACGCCGGTGACCTGCTCGACCAGGCGCTGGCGAATTTCGGCCGGATCGGTGATCGGGGTGGCGAGCACGTTGGCGACCAGCGGGACGAGGGGCGCATTCATGGTGACTTCGGCAAGGGCCTGCGCCATGGCGTCGGCGGCGGGCTGCATCAGCGAACAATGGAACGGCGCGCTGACGGGCAGCAGCAGGGCGCGCTTGGCGCCCTTGGCCTTGGCCAGTTCCACGGCGCGTTCGATGGCGGCAACGGTGCCGGAGACGACGACCTGACCGGGGGCGTTGTCATTGGCGACGTCGCAGACTTCGCCCTGGGCGGCCTCGGCGGCAACTTCATGGGTGGTGGCCATATCGAGGCCAAGCAGAGCCGCCATGGCGCCATGACCGACGGGCACGGCCTTCTGCATGGCTTGGCCGCGGGTTTTGAGCAGGCGCGCGGTATCGGCAATAGTGAAAGTGCCGGTGGCGGCGAGCGCGGAATACTCGCCGAGCGAATGACCGGCAACATAGGCGGCGTGATCGGCGAGGCGAACGCCCTTGGCCTCCAGCACGCGAATAATGGCGAGGCTGACGGCCATCAGTGCGGGCTGGGCATTTTCAGTCAGGCGCAGGATATCGTCGGAGCCTTCAAACATAATGGCCGATAGGCGCTGGCCGAGCGCTTCATCGACTTCCTGGAATACGGCGCGGGCTTCGGGATAGGCCGCAGCCAGATCCTTACCCATGCCGACGGCCTGGCTGCCCTGGCCGGGAAAGGTGAATGCGTAGCTGGTCATGGTGAACCCCTCGTTTGCTCGCAGTATGACAACCCCGAATGGGATGTCCAGTTGCGCGGCGTTTGCCGGGAGTGTGCGGCAGAGTCAAGGCGGCAGGCCGCTGGGCAGGGTCAGGAGCGGCCGTGTGGCCGCCCCCGTGGACGACGGTGTTACTGAACGCCGAGCATCTGCTTGGTGGCGGTTTCGGCCATATCGGCGGCCTGCTTGACCTGCTCGTCGGTCAGGCCCTGCGCCTTGCCTGCGTCCTCGGCAGCCTTGCGGGCGGCCGCGATGGTTTCCTGCTTTTGCGCGTCGGTCATCGTTGCGGCCTGGGCCTGGATTGCCTTCATGGCATCTTCGGGCGTGGGTGCAGTGGTTGCCGGAGCCATTGCGGGGGTTTCGGCGGGGGCGACGGCAGCAGGCGTTGCGGCAGGAGCGGTGACGGGAGCCGGGGTTGCGGCAGCGGCGGGCGTCGTCTCAGCGTCGTTCTTGCCGCAAGCGGTCAGAGCCAGGGCGGACACAAGAACCAGGGGCAGAAGAAATTTGACGGTCATGCAATATTTCCCACATGTTTGGGCTTGAGAGTTTCAAGCTCGGTTCGGATAGCAGACCGAATTGGGCGAAGATGTGTCACCGTCGTGTCGAACTTACGATAATTCACAGCCGCGTGATTGGAGGCGACCGACCTACGTGCATGGAAATATGCATCAAGTGATGCTATATTTGATGCGCAACTCAGGAGGTTCGAATGAGAACCACGGTGACGATCGACGACGAATTGCTCGCCAGGGCGAAGGAATCCAGTGGAATTGCTGAAACGGGCGACCTTGTTAGAGAGGCGCTCAAGACTTTGCTGGCAAGAGAGGCGGCTCGCAGGCTCGCCAGCCTCGGCGGAACCATGCCCAACCTTGAATACATTCCGCAGCGCCGGCAAGAACCAGAATGATCCTTGCCGATAGTTCGATCTGGATCGATCACTTTAGAATGGCCAATTTAACTTTCGCCCGGTTGGTAACGGACGGAGAAGTATTAATGCACCCATTTGTGCTCGGGAAATTGGCACTCGGCAGCCTTAAGGGACGACAAAAGACGATCGCTGACTTAGCGGATCTAGGGAGCGTTAAGGTGGCGTCGCCTGAAGACGTTTTATATCTGATCGAACGGCACGGACTTTTTAGCCGCGGAATTGGCTATGTCGATACGCATTTGCTCGCGGCTGCCGTTTTGCACGGGTCGACACGGGTGCTCACGCGTGATCACCGTCTGCGCGAAGCCGCCGAACAGCTCGGCATCGCGGCTTAGCCCTTGCGTTTTACCCACCTTTGGCCTATCTGACCGCCAGCATTCGTTTGGCCGGGGGCTGAACGGAGGGTTTGCTATTGGTGAAAGCCACAAGCAGATAGGGTGAAATTCCCGGCCTCCCGTGTTCCCGCTCTTTGCAAGACTGCTTTGATGCCCTTTCCCGGCTTCAAGGAGGCTCCGCGCCAGCAAGTGCACCGTGTTAAACCACTGAGGAAGCCGCATTCATGGCCCTTTACGAGCATATCTTCCTGGCGCGCCAGGACGTTTCCCAGCAGCAGGTCGAAGAACTGACCGCGTCGCTGACTGAAATCCTGACCGCCAATGGCGGCAAGGTCACCAAGAACGAATATTGGGGCCTCAAGGGCCTCTCCTACCGCATCCGCAAGAACCGCAAGGCTCACTATAGCCTGATGAACATCGACGCTCCGTCGGCCGCAGTGGTCGAAATGGAACGCCAGATGCGCATCAATGAAGACATCCTGCGCTTCATGACGGTGCGCGTCGACGAGCTCGAGGAAGGCCCGTCGGCCATGCTGCAGAAGCGTGATCGCGACGACGACCGTTCAGATCGTCCGGGTGGCCGTCCCGACCGCGGCGGCTTCGGCCGTGGCGATCGTGACTCGCGTCCCCCGCGTCGGTTTTAGTTTAAGGATAGCTGACAAATGGCCATCAAAGACCTCACC
>NZ_JAQGJV010000081.1 GCF_028290435.1 Devosia sp.
ATTGTGTCTCCAGAATGAGCGGATTGGACGCGATCTTACCCCAGGAGTGGAGAGACACCTCCCCCTTGATGGGGGAGGCTGGGAGGGGGTGACGTTTAGCCCCGATCCGTCCAACTTACCCAACTAATCCCCACCCCAAAAACCTCCGCCATAATCACCCCCGATATCTCCACAATGGCTGCGGGTTCGCGACGAACGGCCGTGGGGAGTTTGGTGGGAGGGGAATGCGGTCGCGCGATCCCTGGGCCAGCGCGACGTTCGTCTCCTGAAATAATGGAGACCACGTTCGGGCGGCCAGAAACCCCATCGCATGCGGCGAGGCGCTGTCTCGCTTATCTACAAAACCATGAGGCACGTCTCGCCGCATGCCGCAGTCTTTCCAAAACCGTGAGCCACACCGGCCCAGCGGACGCAGGCCATTGCCCCTGCCCGCATCGCTGCTACAGTGCCGCGCAACGAAACTGGATGAGAGCCCGTGGTTGGCATCGAATACATTCTGGGCATGATCGTCCGGGATCTGCACATCGTCGCCGCCATTACCGGGGCGGTTTACCTGCTGGCCTTTGTCTGTGCCGTGCGCGAGATCATGAACTCGCGCACCTCGCAGGGCTCGATTGCCTGGCTGCTGTCGCTGGGGCTGCTGCCCTTTCCGACCGCCTTTTTGTATTTGATCTTCGGCTGGAAGGCCTTTGACGATTACGCCACCGACCGGATTCGCAACGGCCGCTCGGCCCGGCCGCTACGCGCCAAGGATCTGGCCCTGATCGATCACGACAGCGGCGCGCTTTGGCCGGTGCAGACCAAGGTCTCCGAGGTCCCGTTCCTGAGCGGTAACGAAGTTGAACTCCTGATCGACGGTAAGGCTACGTTCGACTCAATTTTCGAGGGCATCAGCAAGGCCAAGACCTACCTCTTCGTCCAATTCTACATCGTGCGCGACGACCGGCTGGGCGAAGAACTGGCCGAGCGCCTGATTGAGCGCGCCCTGGCCGGGGTCAAGGTCTACCTGCTCTACGACGACGTTGGCAGCACGGGCATGCCCAAGCGGTTCCGCACCCGGTTGCGCGATGCCGGCGTCAAGGTCGCCGGTTTCAACCAGCGCCACAAATTCATGCGTTTTTACGGCCCGACGCAGATCAACTACCGCAATCACCGCAAGATCGTCGTGGTCGATGGCGAAGTGGCCTGGGTCGGCGGGCATAATGTCGGCGTCGAATATCTCGGCGAAAACAAGAAGTTCGGCCGTTGGCGCGATACCCATGTCCGTGTGGCTGGTCCCGCCACGCTCGGCTGTGCGCTGCTGTTCCGCGAGGACTGGGCCTGGGCCACCGGCGAACTGCTGTCCTCGACGCCGCCTGCCCTGGTGCCGACGCCCGGCGATCAATCGGTGCTCGTGATGGGCAGCGGGCCGGCCGACAAGCTCGAGGAATGCGCCATCGCCTTCACTGACGCGATCTCGCAGGCGCGCGAGCGGCTATGGATCGTCAGCCCCTATTTCGTGCCCGATACCGACGTGCGCACCGCGCTATACGCGGCACAATTGCGCGGCGTTGACGTGCGCATCATGCTGCCGGAAGAACCCGATCATAAAATCGTCTGGCTCGCCAGCATCGCCCATGCCGACGCCATGGTCGAGCACGGTATCTCCATCTATCGCTACACCGCCGGCTTCCTGCACCAGAAAGTGGTGCTGATGGATGATCGCATCACCAGCGTCGGCAGCGCCAATTTCGACAACCGCTCCTTCGCCATAAATTTCGAGATCACCCTCTGGTTCACCGATCCCAAGACCATCACCGCGGTGGAAACCATGCTGCTCGATGACTTCAAGAATTGCCGCCAGGTCGATCTTTACGAAGTCAAAACCCGACCGATGCGCATGCGCTTTGCCACCCAGGCGGCGCGGCTGCTGTCGCCAGTTCTCTGAAAGACCTTTATGCCATGACGCAATTTCTGTTTCGCGATGACAGCTATCAGCAGGAAACACCGGCCACGGTGACCGCCCTGACCGACGCTGGCGGCATCGTGCTCGACCGTACCAATTTCTATGCCGCCTCGGGCGGACAACCCGGCGACAGTGGCACTCTGGTGCGCGCCGACGGATCGAGCATCGCCATTGCCACGGCGATCCATCCCGAGGGAGACAAGACCGCCATCGTGCACGTCCCGGCCGAAGGCTCCGCCCTGTCTGCCATCGGTGAGCTCGTCACGGCGAAGATCGACTGGGATCGGCGCTACAAGCTGATGCGCATGCACACGGCGCTGCATCTGCTCTCGGTGGTGCTGCCCTTTGCGGTCACCGGCGGCTCGATCGGCGAGGACAAGGGGCGGCTCGATTTCAACATGCCGGAGGCACCCGAGAACCTGGCCGAGCTGGAAGCCCAGCTCAACGCCATGGTCACGGACGCCCATGATGTGACCACCGAATGGATCACCGATGCCGAAATGGCCGCCAATCCGGACTTGATCAAGACCATGAACGTCAAGCCTCCAATGGGTCAGGGTCGCGTCCGGCTGGTACGGATCGGGACTGTTGACCTGCAGCCTTGCGGCGGCACGCATGTGCGCAACACCCGCGAAATCGGCGCGCTGTCGATTGGCAAGGTCGAGAATAAAGGCAAGCAAAACAGGCGCGTAAGCCTGTTATTTGCCGATTAGAATCCGCAGGAGCGGTCCCTAGTTTATGGGCGGCGCATAGAGCAATCCGCCATTGCTCCACAGCGCATTCTGGCCGCGCAGCAGGGCCGCGCCGGTCTGCGGGCCGAAATGGCGGTCATAAAGTTCTGCGTAGTTCCCGATGGCGCGGACGACATTGCTCATGAACTTGGGCGACAGGCCGAGCGCCGTGCCGAAGTCGCCGTCGAGGCCAAGCAGGCGACGAACTCCAGTTGTCCTCGTCGCGGCCAGCGAGTCTATATTCAGCGAGGTAACACCAAGTTCCTCAGCATTGATCAGGGTATAGATGGTCCAGCGCACGATTTCGAACCACTGGTCATCGCCGGTACGCACCACCGGGCCGAGCAGTTCCTTGGAAATATGCTCAGGCAGGATGCGATTGGTCGCGGGTTCGGGCAGGCCGCGGCGGATGGCCTGGAGCTGGCGCCCAGTGGCGGACACCGCTTGGCACAGCCCGGCGCGATAGGCGATGGCGAGATCGGCCGCGTCCTCATAGACCACCTCCGAATAGGTGGCCTGGTTGGTGAAGAAGAACTCTTCCATGCGTTCGAGCTCGTCGCCGCTATCGATGACGCAGACGCTGACATTGTCGAGCTCATAGGCCGAGACGATGCCCAGCGATTGCGGGACCATGAATGCCTGGCCATCGAAGAATGTCGGGGCCACGAAATTGGCGCCATAGAGCGTGTCGCGCTGCTGGCTCCAGGCGCCGTTGCGGGTCAGCACATCAACGGCACCGGTCTGCAGCCAAGCGAACCGGGCCTCGCCGCGCAAGGAACGAAACTCAATCTTGTCGGGATCACCGAACACGGCGGCGGCAATGCCGCGGCACAAATCGACGTCGAAACCGCTCCATTTGCCGTCCGCATCCTGCTGGGCGAAGCCGGGCAGTGGATTGGTGGCGCCGCAGATCAAAAAGCCCCGGTCGCGAACCGTTTGCAGCGTGGAGATTTTGGGAGACGGCACATCGAGCGTCTGCGCCCAGGCAGGCAAGACCATAACGGCAAGCAACAGGGCGGCGAGCGTAACTCGCCACCCTTGCATTGTATTCAGCCCAAACCTGCCCTGCCCTGTCATGGCGCGAAGCATATCTGCCCCTGGCCCGAAGCGGTCAAGCCAACAAGCGGATTGCCCCAGCTTTTCGCGGAACCGGTCAGTGCAGGATCTGGCTCAGGAACAGCTTCGTGCGCTCATGCTGCGGATTGGAGAAGAAAGCCTCCGGCTCGTTCTGCTCGATGATCTGGCCCTGGTCCATGAAGATGACCCGATTGGCGACCTGGCGGGCGAAACCCATTTCGTGGGTCACGCAGATCATGGTCATGCCTTCTTCGGCCAGCGAAATCATCACCTCCAGCACTTCCTTGACCATTTCGGGATCGAGCGCCGAGGTGGGCTCATCGAACAGCATGATCTTGGGCTGCATGCAGAGCGAACGAGCAATCGCCACGCGCTGCTGCTGGCCGCCGGAGAGCTGGCCAGGGAACTTCAGCGCCTGCTCGGGAATCTTGACCCGGTTGAGATAATGCATGGCGGTCGCTTCCGCCTCGGCCTTGGGAATACCGCGCACCCAGATCGGCGCCAGCGTCAGGTTCTGCAGAATGGTCAGATGCGGGAACAGGTTGAAGTGCTGGAACACCATGCCCACTTCGCGGCGCACTTCATCGATGCGCTTGAGGTCATTGGTCAATTCGGTGCCGTTGACGATGATCTGGCCCTGCTGGTGCTCTTCCAGCCGGTTGATGCAGCGGATCAGCGTCGATTTGCCGGAACCCGAGGGGCCGGCGATGACGATGCGCTCGCCGCGCATCACCCTGAGGTCGATATCGCGCAGCACGTGGAAATCGGCATACCACTTGTTCATGCCGATGACGTCGATCGCCACGTCGGTCTTGGAGATCTGCATCTTGGAGCGGGTCACGGGCTGCCCGGCAGTGGGGTCGGTTGCGATGGACATGATTTACCTCTTGTGGCCGGTATTCAGGCGCCGTTCCATGAACTGCGAATAGCGCGACATTGAAAAACAAAACATCCAGAACACCGCGGCGGCGAAGATGTAGCCGGTGATGGCCTGAGTGGGGGAAGCCCATTCGATGGCGTCGTTCTTGGTCTTCACCGCCTCCAGCAAGTCCTTCATACCCACGATATAGACTAGGGACGTGTCTTTGAAGAGCGCGATGAAGCTGTTGACGATGCCGGGAATGACATGTTTCAGCGCCTGGGGCAGAATGATGAAACCCATCCGCTTCCAGTAACTGAGGCCCAGCGCCGCTGCCGCTTCATATTGGCCGCGGCCGATGGCCTGCATACCGCCGCGGACAACTTCGGCCATATAGGCGGACGAGAACAACGTCACGCCGACCAGAGCGCGCAGGAACTTATCCACCGTCACGCCGGCTGGCATAAACAGTGGCAGCATGATCGATGCCATGAACAGAATGGTGATAAGCGGCACGGCACGGATCAATTCGATGAAGGCGACGCAGATCGATTTGATGATCGGCATGCTCGATTGCCGGCCAAGCGCCAGCACGATGCCCAGCGGCAGCGACAGGCAGATGCCCACCACCGAGATAATCAACGTCACCATCAGCCCGCCCCATTGCTCGGTGGGAACGTAGCGCAGACCGAATACCCCGCCGCTCAGCAGGATGACGCTGGCGATCGGGAACGCGATGATAAACAGGATGGCATTGAGCCGCTTGTATGGTGCCTTCGGCATGGCCAAGGGAATGATCAGCAGCGCCAGCATGGCGAAGACGATATTGACGCGCCAATATTCTGCGGCCGGATAGAAGCCATAGACGAAGAAATCGAGCTCGCTGGCGATATAGGCCCAGCAGGCGCCGACGTTCTCGACACGGCATTGCTCGACCGTACCACCCGGCGGCACGGCCCGCCCGATCAGGAAACCATAAAGTGGCGGGACGATCCAGGCGAGGAACGCCAGGCCAAGCAGCGTCAGTAAGGTATCGCTCGGCGTGGCGAAGAGGTTCTTACGCACCCAGACGAGCGGGCCCGACGTGGGATTCGGGGCCGGCGAGGCGCCGGTCATTTCACTGCGAACGAAGGAAATATCGGTCAATTGCGCGCTCCTATCGTTCGACCAGCGCCACGCGGGCGTTGTACCAGTTCATGATTGCCGAGGTGAGCAGCGAGATCGTCAGATAGAACGCCATGGTCATGGCGATGACCTCGATGGCGCGGCCGCTCTGGCCCAGGGCAGTGCCGGCAAACACGTTCACCACCTCGGAATAACCGATGGCGGCGCCGAGCGATGAGTTCTTCGTCAGGTTGAGATACTGGCTGGTCAGCGGTGGAATGATGACCCGCATGGCCTGGGGAATGACCACCAGCCTCAGCCGATCGCTGTCTTTGAGCCCAAGCGATTGCGCGGCCTCGGTCTGCCCGTGATTGACCGCCAGGATACCGGCACGCACGGTTTCGGCGATGAAGGAGGCCGTGTAGATGCTCAGCCCCCAGGCCAAAGCCACGAATTCGGGCGGCAGTTCCAGGCCGCCCTTGAAATTGAAGCGGTTCAGAACCGGCGGGTCGAAGGTGACCGCGGCGCCACTGGCAAACCAGACGACGAGAACCAGAACAATCATCAGTGCTGCAGAGGACAGCAACACCGGAAAGCGCTTGCCGGTCGCCTCAAGGCGGCGCTTGGCCCAGCGCTGGATCAGGAATGCGCCAACCAGACCAAGCAGGATGGCGACATAAATCCAGCTGAACTGGGCATCGGGCTGCGGCCTCGGAACAAACAGGCCACGCTGGTTGATGAACATATCGAACGGCAGCGCGAAAGAGTCCTTTACCGCCGGCATCGCCTTGAGCACGGCGAAATACCAGAAGAACAATTGCAGCAGCAGCGGGATATTGCGGATGGTCTCGACATAGATTGTGGCGAGCCGCGAGATCAGAAAATTCGAGGACAGCCGGGCGATACCAAGGGTGAATCCGATGATCGTCGAAAAGAAGATGGCGATGACTGCCACCAATAGGGTGTTGGTTATGCCGACTAGGAACGCCTGCCAGTAGGTGGACTCGCGGGTGAATTCGAACAGCGAGAAACCGATCGGAAAACCGGCGGTCTTGCCCAGGAAGTCGAAGCCCGTGGTTTTGCCTTGAGCGGCCAGATTGATCGAGGTGTTGTGGACGATCCAAGTGACGAACACGACCAGCAACACGCCGACGACGACTTGGTAAATGATGCCCCGAACGACGGGGTCATTGTAGAAAGCTGTTCGCGGTGGCTGTTGCCCCGCAGACTCAAGCATTGCCATAGGTACGCCGGTCCCCTTGCACCCTGAATTCAAGCCAGTGATGGCTGGCCGTGCCCGATAAGAGAGAAACCCGGCACCAACTCAATGGCGCCGGGCATCAATAATCTTAGCGGATCGGCGCAGCGTATTGGAGGCCGCCGTCTTTCCAGAGGGCGTTCAGGCCACGGGCAAGCCCGATCGGGGTATCCGGGCCGACATTGCGGTTGAACGATTCGCCGTAGTTACCGACGAGCTTGACGATCTGGTAAGCCCAGTCCTTGGTCAGGCCGAGCGGCGTGCCGAAGTCGCCTTCAACGCCGAGCAGGCGCTTGATTTCCGGATTATCGGAACCGAGCATTTCGTCAACGTTGGCCTGGGTCACGCCCAGTTCTTCGGCCTGCAGCAGGGCGAAATAGGTCCAGCGATTGATGTTGAACCAGGTGTCGTCGCCCTGGCGAACCACGGGGCCAAGGGGTTCCTTGGAGATGATTTCGGGCAGGATGATGTGGTCGTCGGGAACGGCAAACTTGGAGCGCTCGGCCGCCAGTGCCGAAGCGTCGGTGGTGTAGACGTCGCAACGGCCATCTTCATAGGCCTTCACGACTTCGTCCTGATCGACGAACACGACGGTGTTGAATTCGAGCTTGTTGGTGGCGAAGTAGTCAGCCGCATTCAGCTCGGTGGTGGTGCCCGACTCGATGCAGATGGCAGCGCCCGACAGGTCCAGCGCCGATTTGATGCCGTCGGCCTTGCGGACCATGAAGCCCTGGCCGTCATAGTACATGGTGCCGATGAACTTGATGCCGAGCTGGGTATCGCGGCTCATGGTCCAGGTGGTGGTGCGCGACAGGATATCGATTTCGCCGGCGGACAGCGCCGTGAAGCGTTCCTGCGACGTCAGCGGGGTGTAGCGAACCTTGGTCGCGTCGTTGAAAATGGCAGCAGCAACGGCCTTGCAGAAGTCAACTTCGAGGCCGGCCCATTCATTGTTGGCATCTGGTGCCGAGAAACCAGCGACGCCGCCGGTCACGCCGCACTGCACATAGCCCTTGGCCTTTACGTCGGCCAGAGTATCGGCATGAGCGGCGGTGGCGCCGAAGGTGAGTGCGGCCGCTGCCGCTATTGCGAGAAACTTTATTTGCATTGCCTTGCCTTTGTTCCTGACCTTGTTTCTTTTATCCGGAGCGCTTTGATGGCTCTCGGTTGCACCACCGCTTTGACGGCGGTTGTGATGCTGGTAACCATCGAAGCGGCTAATGGTACGGGCGTCAAGGCCCGATAGGCCGTTGTGACAGCAAGGCTGTCGCTTTTTTGAGCTTTATACCGAGAGTGATTTGATTTTGGGCAGGCTGGTGCGATGACTGATGAAAACGCGGGCGATTTACGGACGCCGTCGATGGAAACGCTGCTCACTCATCTGGGGCGCGAACCCGACGAACAGTTCGGTTTCGTCAACACGCCGGTCTATCGCGGCTCGACGGTATTGTTCAAAACCCTCGCCGATATCGATGCCCAGGAGCAGCGGTTTCTCTATGGCCGGGCGGGCAATCCCACCACCGAGGGCGTTGAAGCCATCGTTACGGCGCTGGAGGGAGCCTATCGCACCAAGCTGGTGCCTTCGGGGCTTGCAGCAATCACCATCGCGCTGCTGAGCTGCGTCAAGGCGGGTGACGAGGTGCTGATCACCGATACCGCCTATGAGCCCGGACGCAACTTTGCCGACGGCTTCCTCGCCCGTATGGGGGTGACGACACGATATTTCGATCCGCATATCGGCGCGGGTATCGCCGCCATGATCGGGCCGCGCACGCGGGCCGTGTTGGCTGAAAGCCCGGGTTCGGTGACCTTCGAAGTACACGACTTGCCGGCTATCTCGGCCGCGACCCGCGCTGCGGGTGTCCGCTTGATTGTGGACAATAGCTGGGCCAGCCCTCTGTTTCACCAGCCGCTCAAGCTTGGCGCCGATATCGTCATTCATGCCGGCACCAAGATGTTCGTTGGGCACTCGGACGCGTTCGCCGGCACGATTTCCACGACGGAAGCGTGCTGGGACGATGTCGAGGGGACCCGCAAACTACTGGGCTTCTTTGCCTCCGGCGACGATGCCTATCTGGTGGCGCGCGGATTGCGCACGCTGGCGATCCGCATGAAGGAACACGAGCGGCGCGCTCTGGAGATCGCCACCTGGCTCGAGGGTCAGAAGGAGGTGGACACGGTGTTCCACCCGGCTTTACCGAGCCATCCCGACCACGCGATCTTCAAGCGCGACTTCAGCGGCTCGGGCAGCCTGTTCAGCATTTTGCTGAAGCCTGCGCCGCGCGATGCGCTCGCAGCTTTCCTCGATCATCTCAATATCTTCACGATGGGCTATTCCTGGGGCGGCTACGAAAGCCTCTGCATACCCTCCAATCCCCACAAAATGCGCACCGCCGTGCCATGGACGCGCGAGGGCAATATGCTGCGGCTGCATATCGGGCTGGAGGGCGTCGACGACCTCAAGGCCGATCTCGCCGCCGCGCTGGAGCGCTATGCGCGCGCCCGCTGATAGAGCCGGCGGATCGCGCATAATGGCCGCGTGACAATGTGGTTGTCGGGGCGGAACTTGAACATCCAGCGGCGCCTGGCGAAAAAGTAACGCACCACATAAGCGCCGATCAGGCCCAGGCAGGCCCCTCCGAATACGTCGGAGGGGTAATGCATGCCCACGGGCACCCGCGAGATGGCGACGAAAATGCCCGCAGCCAGCAGCCATAAGAACAGCCGCGGCGCCAGGAAACCGACCGTGAAGGCAATGCCGATGGCTGTTGTCGCGTGGCCCGAGGGGAAGCTCTGAAAAGTCCAATCGTTGACCACATTGTGGAAGCTGTAGGCTCCGAACTCTTCGAACATATCCGGACGCCCCCGCCCGATCACGCGCTTGATCAGGTTTGCCACTAATCCAGGCAGGCCGACTCCGACGAAGATATAACCGGCGAGCATCGAGACCTCATAGGCTGCCAACCGTTTCAGGCCGCGCAGAAAGTGGCCCGCAAAAACGGCAATCAAGAAAAGGGCCAGGGAGGGAATCAGCACCCAATCCGATACGCCATAGTCGGTGATGGCAAAAAACGGCGCGCGCCACGCTTCGGGCCAGCCGATGGCACCGCGCGATGCCCACACGTCGACCTGCGACACCAGCAGCAGGGCGACCACAAAACCGAGCAGAAACAGCAGCCAGGTGTCGCGATTGAGGCCAGGGGGCCAGGGTTTTGTCAGATCGATCATGGGAAGCTTTCTCGGGTGGCGGCGCGGCAGCGTCAATAGCGCATGTAAAACAGTGTGCGCACTTGCCCTTTGCGATCGGACACGGTATCGGGATGCGGCGATCTCGGAGTGTAGCTCAGCCTGGTAGAGCACTGGTTTTGGGAACCAGGGGTCCAAAGTTCGAATCTTTGTACTCCGACCATCGCATTTTCTTCGTGCCTGCTGCATGATCCAGGCAGCAACAAGGTTTGTTGAGGACCTCGCATGACTGCCCGCATCTACCGCCCCGCCCCGAACGCCATGCAGTCAGGCAAGGGCAAATCCAAAGACTGGATCCTGGTGCACGAGCAGGCCTCGGCCCGCGGCATCGATCCGTTGATGGGCTATACGACCTCGAGCGACACGCGCCAGCAGATCAAGCTGTCTTTCGATACGCTCGAAGCCGCCGAGGCCTATGCCCAGAAGAACGGCATCCCCTATTCGGTGCAGCCTGCGCATGACGCGACGCCCAAAAAGGTGAGCTATCCGGACAATTTCCGCTCCGACCGGAAGACGCCCTGGACGCATTAGCGTCATCTGCGTTCGCTATAAAAAGAATCACCCAAGCGCCGCAAGCCATTGTGGCGCTTTTGATTTTTTGGAGTGTTGTCGATGGATGCCGCACTGTTGATCGTCCTTGCCGGCGCTGCGGCGGCCGGCTTTGCGCAGGGCGTTTCGGGATTTGCGTTTTCGCTGGTGGCGCTTTCGGTTTGGGCCTGGGCGGTCGAGCCGCAACTGGCGGCGCCGATGTCGGTGTTTGGCGCCTTCGTCGGGCAATTGGTGACCCTGCCCTTCGTGTGGCGCGGGTTTGAGTTCAAGAAACTGCTGCCATTGCTCATCGGCGGCTTGATCGGCGTGCCGTTCGGCGTCGTGCTTTTGGCTTGGTTCGACCCCGAAATGTTCAAATTCGGACTTGGCGTATTCCTGCTGGTCTATTGCCCGGTCATGCTGCTGCTGCCGCACGATTATAAATGGGAGCGCGGCGGGCGTGTCGCCGACGCAATGGCCGGTTTCTGCGGCGGCCTTCTGGGCGGCATTGGCGGCATATCCGGCCCGGTGCCGACGCTGTGGACCAATCTGCGCGGTTGGAGCAAGGAAACGCAGCGCGGCGTGCTGCAAGCGTTCAACATCGCCATGCACACGACGACGCTGACGATCTACGCGTTTACCGGCTCGATCACCGGCGAGGCGCTCCAGATGTTCGCGATCATCGCGCCGGCGCTGGCGCTGCCCGCCCTGCTGGGCGTGTTGCTGTTTCACCGGCTCAACGCGCAGGCCTTCCGCCGCATGATTCTATTATTGCTGCTGGCGTCCGGATTGACGCTGATTTGGGGCACCGTGGCGCATTGGCTGTAGCCGTCCCGCGTAATGCGGTTTTTGGTTTGGCGGCCTACGGTGATCTGTCAAAGTACGGTCAACCAACTGGATTTCACCATGACTCCGTCCATCCGCGTTCTCGCCGTCGCAACTTCGCTGCTCGCTGCCGCCGTTCCGGCCAATGCGGCCCCTGCCCTGTGGGAAGTCAGCGACGGCGATAGCAAGATATGGCTGTTCGGATCGTTCCATCTGCTGCCGCCCGCCACCGAGTGGCGCACCGACATTTTCGAGCGCACCATGGCCGGCGCCGACCGCGTCTATTTTGAGACCGATGTCGGCTCCGCCGTACAGGGAGCAATCCTCGCCAAGGCAATGGCCATGGGCCTCAATCCGCTCGGCACCACGCTTTCAAGCCAATTGGACACGGCGGACGCGACCACCCTACGCTCCACCATCACCCGACTTGGCCTGCCGGTGGGGACGATCCAGGCGATGCAGCCCTGGCTTGCCACCAATATGATTAGTACGGCGGTGATCGTGGCGCTTGGATATGATCCCAATAGCGGGGTGGATATTGCCTTGCAGCGCGAGCTGCCGCGCGAACGGAAAGCCTATTTCGAGACCAGCGACGAGCAGCTCAGCTTTCTCGCCAGCGCGCCGCAGGAGGAGCAGGTCGGCATGCTGGTGGATACGCTTGACAAGCTTGACTACCTGCCCGGCCAGCTCGACGCCATGGTCACCGCCTGGGCCGCCGGCACGCCGGACGTGATGGCCGATGCCTTTTTCGACGATCTTGCCGGCTACGACGCCTTCACCCAGCGCCTGATCTTCGACCGCAATCAGACTTGGGTGGCCAAGATCGACACCATGCTCGCAGACAATGAGCAGGACCTGATCGTCGTCGGCGCCGGCCACCTGGTGGGCGATGGCAGCCTGGTGGACCTGCTGGAAAAGTCGGGCTTCAGCGTGAAGCGGCTGCAATAAAAAGGCGCCGCATTGCTGCGACGCCCGTCATTCTCAACCGGAGAACTCAGACCTCGCTGAGCTTGGTCCACTTGCCATCGGCTTTGCTAGACTGCACCGAGGCCACGATGAATTCCATGCCTTCGACGCCGTCGGCCAGGGTCGGCAGCAGGCCGTCATAGGGCGCGCCGTTGCCGCGAATGACTTCGGCGAACTGGCTATAGAGCGTGGCGAACGCTTCCAGGTACCCTTCGGGATGGCCCGAGGGAACGCGCACGTTCATGGTCGAGGCGGCATTGCCGGAGATGGCGCCGCCGCGGGTCAGCAACTGCTTGGGTTTGCCGAATTCGGTGAACCACATGTAGTTCGGATTGTCCTGGCGCCATTCAAGGCCACCCTTGTCGCCATAGACGCGCAATTGCAGGCCATTCTCGCAGCCGACTGCCACCTGGCTGGCCCAGAGCATGCCCTTGGCGCCGCCCTGGAAGCGCAGCATGATGTGGACATTGTCATCGAGCTGGCGGCCAGGCACGAAGCTGGTCAGGTCGGCCGAGACGGCCTCGGTCTTGAGGCCGGTGACGAAGCGCAGCAGGTTATAGGCATGGGTGCCGATATCGCCGATGGCGCCGCCAGCGCCAGAGCGGGCCGGGTCGGTACGCCAGGAGGCCTGTTTGTTGTCGTCGGCAGCGGCTTCAGTCAGCCAATCCTGCGGATATTCGGCCTGGACGACACGGATGGTCCCCAGCGCGCCCGACTCCACCAGTTGCCGGGCCTGCCGGATCAACGGATAGCCGGTATAGTTGTGCGTGAGCAGGAATTTGGCGCCATTCTTCGGTTTGATATTGGCCAAAGCGCGGGCGTCTTCCAGCGTCGAGGTGATCGGCTTGTCGCAGATCACATGGATGCCGGCTTCGAGGAAGGCCTTGGCCGGACCGAAATGCATATGGTTCGGCGTGACGATGGACACCGCCTCGATGCCATCGGGCCGGGCCGCTTCGGCGCGGGCCATCTCCTCGTAGCTAGTATAGATGCGGTCTTCGGCCAGCCCGATATTGCGGCCGGATTCCTTAGCCACTTCGGGGCGCGACGACAGGGCGCCTGCCACTAGATCGTAGTCGCCATCGATGCGGGAGGCGACGCGGTGCACGTAGCCGATAAAAGCTCCCGTGCCGCCGCCAACCATGCCCAGACGAATGCGCCTTGCGCCGTTTTCAGCCATTTTTGTTCCCCTCAGAGCCCGAGAATTTTGCGATTGGCGGCAAGGTCCGTACCTGACGACGCGAAATCGTCGAAGGCGTGTTCGGTGACGCGGATGATGTGGTTCTTGATGAATTCGGCGCCCTCGCGCGCGCCGTCCTCGGGATGCTTGATAGCGCATTCCCATTCCAGCACGGCCCAGCCCGCGAAGTCGTATTGCGCCATCTTGGAGAAGATCGAGGCGAAATCGACCTGGCCGTCGCCAAGCGAGCGGAAGCGCCCTGCCCGGTTGATCCAGCTCTGATAGCCGCCATAAACACCCTGTCGGCCGGTCGGATTGAACTCGGCATCCTTGACGTGGAACATCTTGATGCGCTCGTGATAGATGTCGATGTAGTCGAGATAATCGAGCTGCTGCAGCACGAAGTGGCTGGGATCATAGAGCAGGTTGGCGCGCGGATGGTTGTTCACGCGCTCGAGGAACATCTCGTAGGTGACGCCGTCGTGCAGGTCTTCGCCGGGATGGATCTCGTAGCAGAGATCGACGCCGTTCTCGTCCATGGCATTGAGGATGGGCGTCCAGCGGCGGGCCAGCTCGTCGAAGGCTTCCTCGACGAGGCCAGCCGGACGCTGCGGGAACGGATAGAGGAACGGCCAGGCCAGCGCGCCCGAAAAGGTCGCGTGCTCGGTGAGACCGAGATTCTTGGAAGCCTTGGCGGCCCACATGAGCTGCTGCACCGCCCATTCCTGGCGGGCCTTGGGATTGCCATGCACCGATGCGGGGGCAAAGCCATCCAGCATGGTGTCATAGACCGGATGCGCAGCGACGAGCTGGCCCTGCAGATGGGTTGATAGCTCGGTGATGGCAATGCCGTGCTTGGCGGCGGTGCCGACCAATTCGTCGGCATAGGTCTTGGATGTAGCGGCCTTTTCCAGGTCGATCAGGCTACCAACCCAGGTCGGGATCTGCACGCCCTTGTAGCCGTAATTGGCAGCCCAGCCGCAGATGGCGTCGAAGGAATTGAATGGTGCCGCGTCGCCGGCGAACTGGGCCAAAAAGATCGCTGGCCCCTTGATGGTGCGCATGTCGTTTCTCCTCTGTCGGCGCTTGGCGCCAAGTCTTCTGTTGCGGCTTTATGGAACAGGCGGCGAGTGACCGCCGCCTGCTCATTATTCCGATATCAATCTTGACCGGCGCACTGCCCCTGTCAATGAGGTACGCACATCAGGCGCGCAGCAGAGCCCGCGCTTCGTCGGGACCAAGGGCTGCCGGACGCTCGCAGGTGGTCTGCAGCGTGATGACCTGACCGGTTTCGCCAGCCCGCAGGATCGACGTCATGACGTCGATCGCATGGAGCGCCACGTCGAGGCCGCAGCGCGGCGTATGGCCGTCTTCGAGCGACAACAGCATGTCGGACAGGCCGGCATTGCGGTAGTTGGCGCGCGGATTGGGCTTGTCGAGCTCCTGGTTCGCCTTGCCGAACGGGTGGTCCCACGGCGTTACGGCTTCCTTGGTGCCTTCGAGGTTGGCAATGGTCAGGTCGCCATTGAAGAAGTTGGGATCGGGCACGAAAATCGAGCCGTCGGTGCCGTAGAGTTCGATATTGTGGTGGCCATGGCTGGCCACGTCCCAGCTCGCGCCCAAGGTGATGATGGCGCCGTTGTGGAATTCCATCACGGCGTGGATCGTGGTTGGCGTGCCAACCTTGATCATCGTGCCCTTGAGCGGGGAGTCAGGCGTGGTGATCTCGCGTTCGGCGCGGGCCATGCCGGTAAAGGCGGTGACGCGCTTGATCGGCCCGACGAGGCTGATCAGGTCGGTGATGTAATAGGGGCCGAGATCGAGGATCGGGCCCCCGCCGGACTGAAAGAAGAAGTCCGGATTGGGATGCCAGTGTTCCATGCCGCGGCTTTGCACGTGCATGGTGCCCGAAGCGATGCGGCCGATCTTGCCGCTGTCGATGATCGAGCGAGCCTGCTGGTGGGCGCCGCCCAGGAACGTGTCCGGAGCCGAGCCGACCAGCACCTTGTGCTCGGCGGCCAGGGCCTTGAGCGCGATGCCTTCTTCGACGCTGAGGACGAAGGGCTTTTCGGAATAGGCATGCTTGCCGGAGGTGATGATGTCCTTGGACACCGAAAAGTGGGTCGAGGGGATGGTCAGGTTGACGATCACATCGACTTCACTGTTTTTCAGCAGCTCGTCGGGGGTCTGCGCCTTGACGTTGTATTCGGCAGCGCGCGCCTGGGCGGCGGCCGGAACGATATCGGCGATGGCGCGCACTTCAAGATTCTTGAACAGCGGCGCGAGACGCAGATAGGCGCCCGAGATATTGCCGGCACCCATGATGCCGACGCCATAAGTCTTGGCCATGTTAGACTCCGAAAGAATTGACGGTCGCGATGGACCGAATGGCAAAGCGGGTGATGTCGTTTGGATTGTCGTGCTCGGCCACGAAGTAGCGGGCCGCAGTCTTGGCCTTGACGTGATTCAGCAGGTCTTTCCACGGCAGCGTGCCAAAGCCGACATCGGCCCAACCATCTTCATCGAGGTTCTGGCCGGCTGGCGCGATGTCCTTGACGTGGACGGCTACGATGCGCTTGCCGAACTTTTCCAGCCAGGCGAAGGCGTCGGCCTTGCCGCGGTAGATCCAGGCGATATCGGCTTCGGTGTAGATATCCGGAGCGGCTTCAAGCAGCACGTCCATTGGATAGCGGCCATCGGGCAGCACGGCGAATTCGAAATCGTGGTTGTGGTAACCGAAGGTGATGCCGGCCTTGGTGAAGGGCGCGGACAGCTTGGCGAGACGCTCGCCAAAGGCTTGCCAACCGGCAATATCGGTAGGGCGCTGCTCGGGCGACAGCCAAGGGCACATGAACACCGTGGTGCCCAGCGCCTCGTTAATCGCCAATGCGCGATCGGGCTGTTCCAGCAGATCTAGACCGACATGCGCGGTCGGCATGCTCAGGCCGTTGGCATCGAGCTTAGCCTTGAGGCCCGGCAGGTCGCCATAAAGGCCACCCAAGCCGCCGTCGGTGGAGGCGTAATCGAGCCCACCATAGCCCTCGACATATTTGTAGCCGGCATCGGCGACGGTTTTCAGCACCTGATCAAGCGGGTAATTGCGCCCGCTGAACATCTGGAACGACATATCCATAATTTTGGTCCTTATAGAGTGGCTTCTGAGGGAAGCCGATTATTTCCAGCTCTTCCACGCGTCCATGGCGCGCGTGGCGAAGCGATTCACATCCGACGGGTTGTCGTGTTCAGCAACGAAATACTGGGCGCGGGTCTTGGCGCGAATGGTGCCGATGAGCTTGTCCCAGCCCATGGTGCCCTGCCCCGGATCGGCCCAGCCATCTTCATCTTCGGCAACGCCGGCGGGGGCGATGTCCTTGACGTGGACGGCGGTGATGCGCTGGCCGTAAGCGTCGAACCACTTCTGCGGATCGTTCTCGCCGCGCACGATCCAGGCCACGTCGGCCTCCCACTCGATATCCTTGGCGGTATCGAGGATGATGTTCATCGGCAGCTTGCCGGTTTCGGTCGGCCAGAATTCGAAGTGGTGATTGTGCCAGCCAAAGCCGAGACCGGCCTTCTTGTAGGTCACGGCCAGCTCGGCCAGCGTCTCGGCCAATTGCACCCAGCCGGCTTCAGGCTGCTTGCGCTGGTCCTGCGGAATGGCCGGGCAGAACACTGTCTTGATGCCAAGCGTCTCGGCGGTCTTAAGCGTGGTCGAGATGTCCTTGAGCATATCGAGGCCGAAATGGCCCGTGGGCATGGTCAGCCCATTAGCCTTGAGCGAAGCGGCCAGCGTGGCAGCATCGGCATAAAGCCCGCCATAGCCTTCCACCTGTCCGTAACCCAGCGCCTTGAGCTTGGCGAGGACGGCGTCAGTGGGCGGAAAATTGCGGGCGCTGTAGAGCTGGAAGGACAGTTCGGTCACTTTTGGCCTCAGATTAACGTTCATACGGAGATCAGTACCACTGAGATAGCGCATTCGTCATGCGACATCGCGCCAGTTCGACAGGTTTGTTGCTTGAAAAGTAACATCGGCCGAGATCGGGCGCGGTGAGCGTTGCCGGCGTCGAGGCGCCGGCAACAGTTCATCAAATGCGGTTGGTGGTTTCGGCGTTGAACAGCGAGCCGCGCGCCGGATCGAAGCCGACCAGGATTTTCTGGCCGGTCGTGATCACCACGTCGCTGTCGCAGCGGAAGGTCACGGCCTTGCCGGCGATCTTGGTCCAGGCCAGCGTGTCCGACCCCATGGGCTCGACGATCTCGATTTCGACTTCCTGATTGAACGGCTTGGATTTGGCTTCCTCACCGATCACGATGTGCTCAGGGCGAACGCCCAGCACAGCCTTGGTCGAACCGCTGACCGGGGTCGCAAACTGATAGGTCGCAATCGGCACCACGGTGCCGTCATCCGCAACAAAGGTCTGGTTGGCGGCATTGAGTGTGCCTTCGAGGAAGTTCATCGAGGGCGAGCCGATGAAACCGGCGACATACAGGTTGACCGGGCGGTTGTAGATGGTGTGCGGATCGGCCAGTTGCTGGATTTCGCCATTCTTCATGATGGCGATGCGGTCGGCCAGGGTCAGTGCCTCGATCTGGTCGTGGGTGACGTAGATCATCGTATTCTTCAGACGGTGATGCAGCCGCTTGATTTCCACGCGCAAGTCGCTGCGCAGCTTGGCATCGAGGTTGGACAGCGGCTCGTCGAACAGGAACACATCCACGTCGCGAACCAGGGCACGCCCGATGGCGACGCGCTGGCGCTGGCCGCCCGACAGGTTAGCGGGCTTCCGAGCCAGCAGCGGCTGGATCTGCAGGATTTCGGCGGCGCGATTCACGCGTTGCTCGATTTCCGCCTTGGGCATGCCGGCGACGCGCAGGCCGAACGACAGGTTCCGCTCCACTGTCATCTGCGGATAGAGCGCATAGGATTGGAACACCATGCCGATGCCACGGTCCTTGGGCTCGGCCCAGGTGACATTCTTGCCGCCGATGAAGATCTGCCCTTCGGTGACGTCGAGCAGGCCGGCAATGCAGTTCAGCAGGGTCGACTTGCCGCAGCCCGAGGGCCCCAGCAAGACGATGAATTCGCCCCTGGCCACTTCCAGATCGAGCGACTGGAGCACTTTGACACTGCCGAAATCGAGCGACAGGTTTTTGATTGAAACACTAGATTCCATAATAGGTTATCCCTTCACCGCGCCGGCAGCGATGCCGCGGACGAACCATTTTCCCGAGATGAAATAAACCGCCAGGGGCACGAGGCCCGTCAGGATGGTTGCGGCCATGTTGACGTTGTATTCCTTCACGCCCTGCGTGGAGTTGACGATGTTATTAAGCTGCACGGTCATCGGATAATTCTGGTTGCCGGCGTAGATGACGCCGAACAGGAAGTCGTTCCAGATACCTGTGATCTGCAGGATCATTGCCACCACGAAGATCGGCAGCGACATCGGCACCATGATCTGGAAGAAAATCCGCCAGAACCCTGCCCCGTCGACGCGCGCCGCCTTGAACAATTCAGGCGGCAGGGACGCGAAGTAATTGCGGAACAGCAGCGTCAGGATCGGCATGCCGAAGATGGTGTGGATGAGGATGACGCCCTGCAAGGTGGAGAACATCTTGAGTTCGCGCAGGATGATCACCATTGGATAGAGCATCACCTGGTAGGGGATGAACGAGCCGAACAGCAGGATGACGAAGAAAACTTCCGAGCCCTTGAAGCGCCAGTTGACCAGGGCATAGCCATTGATCGAGGCGATCAGCACCGAGACGATAACGCTGGGGACGGTAATCTTGACCGAGTTGAAGAACCCGACCTTGAGCCCCTCGCAATACAGGCCCGTGCAGGCGCTGTTCCAGGCCTTGAACCAGGGATCGAAGGTGAAGCGCACCGGCAGGGCAAAGATGTTGCCGCCGCGAACCTCGTCCAGATCCTTGAGTGAGGTCACGATCATCACGTACATCGGAAACAGATAGTAGACCGATACGAAGAACAGCAGCGAATAGATGATGATCTTGCGGGGTGTGAAGAACGGACGCGGACGCATGCCGCGGGGCTCTAAAGTGTCGACTGCCACGATTGGCCTCCCTTGCTGACGCTTCCGGTCATTTGTTCTTCTTCGGGCCGAATTCGAGGTACGCCCAGGGGATGAGGATGATGGCCACGGTGACCAGCATGACGGTGGATGCAGCCAGGCCCTGCCCCAGATTGGCGCGGCCGAACATGTAGTCATAAACATACTTGGCCGGCACGTCGGAGGCGAAGCCCGGGCCGCCCTGGGTCAGCGCGACCACCAGATCGTATAGCCGCACGATGCCCGAACCGACGATCACCAGCGTGGTGACGATCACGCCGCGCATCATCGGCAGCACGATCTGCAGGTAAGTGCGCCAGGTGGGAATGCCATCAACGCGAGCGGCTTTCCAGATTTCCTCGTCGACGCCACGCAGGCCAGCCAGCATCAGCACCATAACGAAGCCGGTGCCCTGCCACAGGCCAGCAATGACCAGGCCATAAATGACGGTGTTGCCATTGTTCAGCAGGTCGAAATGCAGGTTGGTAAAGCCCCAGTCATGCAGGACCTTTTCGATCCCGTAGTTAGGATTCATGATCCACTGCCAGACCAGGCCCGTCACGATGAACGAGAGCGCGAACGGGTAGAGCAGAATGGTGCGGAAGGTATTTTCGAAGCGGATTTTCTGATCCATCAGCACGGCCAGCAAAAAGCCGATGACCATGGTGAAGACCAGCGCCATCACCCCGTACATCGCCAGATTTTTGGCGGCGCCGATAAATCGCGCCGTATGAAACAGTCGCTCGTATTGGGCAAAGCCGACAAACTTGCCGCTGGGGAGCTGTCCCGAATTGGTGAAGGAGTAATACACACTCCAGGCGCTGCAGCCGACGAACACCACGAGCACGGTGACAATCATCGGGAGCGCCGCGATTTTGGCACTCAGATTTTTCAGTAGCAGGTTGCGCAGGAAGCTTGGCCGGGTTGCGTGTTCCGGTTTGCTTTGCGCAGACAGTGTCGCGTCGGCCATGGATAGATGCCCCATTGTGAGCCTTCGTGGAAAACATGGCCGGCCCGGGATTTCCCCAAGCCGGCCACGCCTAGCCTATGGTCGGACTACCAATTAATCGGCAGCGGCGACGATGTCGGCGAACTGAGCCTGCATGTCGTCGACAGTCATCGACTTGTCGGCGAAGAATGCGAGCACGAGATCCTGCAGCTGGCCCTGGGTGTCGGAGCTGAAGCTCTGGTCACCGGTGGGCAGTACGTTCTCGGGGTTCGCAAGGATGGCGAGACCCTTCTTCATGCAGTCATTGGCAGCGTTCAGATCGACGTCGCCGCGAACTGGCATCGAGCCCTTCTTCAGGTTGAACGCAACCTGCACTTCGGGGGTCAGCAGCATCTTGGCCAGCTCGAGCTGAGCACGAGTGACTTCAGGATCGCTGTTCTTGGGGAAGTAGAAAGCGTCGCCGCCGGTGTCGACCACGTCATGCAGACCAAGGCCCGGCAGGCATTCATAGTCCTTGCCAGCAACCTGGTTGGCCACGGCGAATTCGCCCTGAGCCCAGTCGCCCATCACGTTACCGGCTGCCTTGCCTTCGATCACGAGGTTGATCGCGTCGTTCCACTGCGGAACCATGGCATTGGAGTCGGTGGCTTCGCGCACGTCGGCGAGAGCCTGAACCACAGCCTTGAATTCAGGACCACGGACGGCATCGGCGTTCTTGTCGACGTTGACCTGACGGAACAGATCAAGACCACCGATACCAGCCAGGAGCGAACCCCACATGGTATTGATCGGCCAGCCCTGGCCGATAGCCATCGGCAGGATCCCGGCTTCCTTCAGCTTTGGGAAATCGGCGACATATTCATTCCAGTTGGTCGGCGTCGGGATACCGGCCGTCTTGAAGGCGGCGTCGCTCAGCCACAGCCACTGCGTGGAGTGGATGTTGACCGGAACGCAGTACATCTTGCCTTCGAACATGCAAGAATCCATCAGCTTGGCCGGACGGATGACGTCCTTCCAATGCTCAGCGTCGGCAACCGAGGTCAGGTCCTGCATCAGGCCAGCCTGGATGAGCTGCTCGGCATCGCGGCCGGTGTTCATCTGGGTGGCGCCCATGGGGTTGCCGCCAAGAATACGGCTGATGAT
>NZ_JAQGJV010000092.1 GCF_028290435.1 Devosia sp.
GTTTGGTGGGAGGGGAATGCGGTCGCGCGATCCCTGGGCCAGCGCGACGTTCGTCTCCTGAAATAGTGGAGGCCACGTTCGGGCGGCCAGAAACCCCATCGCATGCGGCGAGGCGCTGTCTCGCTTATCTACAAAACCATGAGGCACGTCTCGCCGCATGCCGCAGTCTTCGAGCCGTCCCGCTCTGCGGGCAAATCGATCCAGTGGATCGATTTGAGGAGAGAAGGCCATGAGAGCTACGCTCGAATGGCAAGGAACCCGCCCGGCGATTCCGGGCGGCGTTTCCGCGCGTCCATTCAAATATCGATCGATACAATCACCGATTTCCACGCTAGACTTTGCTCGCTTCACAAATGTCTTTGGGGGACTCATCATGATCTACGTTCTCGTCTTGCTGATCGGCATCGTCGCCGGCCTGCGCGCCGCCACGCCAATCGCGGCCATCAGCCTTGGCGCTTATCTCGGCTGGCTCGATTTCACCGGCACCTGGTACAGTTTCCTCGGTTCGCTACCGGCCGTCATCATCCTGGTTCTGCTCGCCATCCTTGAACTGGTCGGCGACCAATTGCCATCGACGCCCAGTCGCAAGGTGCCGATGCAATTCGGCGGCCGCGTCGTCATGGGCGCCATCGCCGGCGCCCTGCTGTTCCCCGCCAATTGGATCATCGGGCTGATCATCGGTGCCGTCGGCGCCGTGCTCGGCACGCTGGGCGGCGCCGAAGTGCGCTCGATGCTGGCCAAGGCCTTCGGCCGCGACCTGCCGGCCGGCCTGGTCGAGGACGTCGTTGCCGTCGTCGCCGCCCTGCTGATCGTCTACTACGTGGTTTGATCGGCGGCCAAACTTCCGCCCTGCGCATCGCCTAACCAGGCTGCGCAGGGTGCGCCACGGAGTTGAAAATGACCGTTCGTCTCGACCGTATCGTTCTGTCAGTCCTGTTGCTCGCCGCCTCGGCGGCGCCAAGCCTGGCTCAGTCTGTCCAGTCCAGCGTGACGCTCAACCTCGACGGCGATGTCGAGAAGAAAACCACCCAATATGACTGTGGCGACTTCGGCCAGATCAGCGTCGTCTATATCAATGCCGGCTCGAATTTCCTCGCCCTCGTGCCCTTTGAAGGCGAGACGCTGATCTTCACCACCGTGCTGAGCGGCTCCGGTGCCCGCTACGTTTCGGGCACCCATGAATGGGCCACCAAGGGACCTGAAGCCACGTTGCTCGATGTCACCGCCGCCCAGGATGCGCCGCCCCTCGCCACCTGCTCCGAAATCATAAATACACCCTAGGCCATGGATACTGTGCCGGCTCCAGAGCTGTTTCCCCATGTTCGCATCGTCATGGGCATGGTCATCGGCCTCGGCATCACGCGCCTGCTGATGGGCGTTGCGGGGCTCGTGCAACACCCCAAGCGTGCGAAACTCTCGGCCATTCACCTGCTGTGGGCCGGCTCGATGCTGATCGAGCTGATCCACTTCTGGTGGTGGCAGTTCGCCCTGTTCCAGCTTACCAACTGGACGTTCGGCATTTTCTTCTTCCTCATCGCCTACACCATCCTGCTGTTCCTGCAGGCGGCCATCCTGTTCCCCGACAACATCTCGGAATATGATGGCTACGAGGATTTCTTCCTGAAGCGCCGCAACTGGTTCTTTGGCCTGTTCGCCGCCAACTTCCTGTTCGACGCCACCGATACGCTGATCAAGGGCCAAGCCCATTGGGACAAGTTCGGCCTCGAATATTACATCCAGGTCCCGATTGGCCTGATCCTCTGCGCCATCGCCATCCGCACCGCCGATAGGCGGTTTCACCTCGCGCTGGTCAGCGTCCACCTGATCTACCAGGGTTCGTGGATTCTGCGCCTCTTCAACACTGTCACCTGACCCCGGAAAGCCCTTCATGCTGCGTGCCGTATCCCACCTCCCCGCCGAGCACGGCCAGGGCATCCCGTTCGACCGTGTCGTCCTCGAACACGACGAACGCCGCCTTCGCCGCAAGCTGCTACGGCTACAGAACGGCGAGGAAATCATGCTCGATTTCCCCCAGACCATCACGCTGGACCACCAGGGCGCCATCCAACTCGACGACGGCCGCCTGGTCGAAGTCATCGCGGCCCCCGAACTGCTCTACGAAATCCGCGCCCTCGACACCGATCATCTGGTCCGTCTCGCCTGGCATATCGGCAATCGCCACACCTCGGCGCAGCTCGAAGCCAGCCGCATCTTGATCAAGCGCGATCATGTGCTCAAGACCATGCTCGAAGGCCTCGGCGCCCTCGTCACCAACGTCTCCGAGCCCTTCTTCGCCGAGCACGGCGCCTATCACAGCCACGCCGAATCCGGCCACGCGCTGCTCGCCCGATGACTGAGCAAGGCGATCTGCAAAAGCTGCTGACTTGGCTATCCCCCGCCTTCCCGGTGGGCGCTTTCGCCTGGTCTGCCGGGCTCGAAACCGCCATCGTCGATCGCCGCATTCACGACCGCACCACCACGCAAGAATGGATCGAAGCCAATCTCGCCCATGGCGGCCTGCGCACCGACGCTATCCTGCTCGCCCACGCTCACCGCTCGTCCACCAATGCAGCCGCTCTGTCCGACCTCGCCGATCTCTGCCTCGCCCTCACCCCGGCCCGCGAGCGCCACGACGAAACCACCATCACCGGCGACGCCTTTGCCAGCGCCGCCCGCGCCTGGCCCTCGCCGGTCTATGCATCGCTGCCGCAGCCCTGTCCCTACCCCATCGCCGTCGGCGCTATCGCCGCCGCCCATGGCATCGACCTGGCCGCCACGCTGGTCGCGTTCCTGACCGCCACTGTCCATGCTCAGGTCTCGGTCGCCGTCCGCCTTGTGCCCATCGGCCAGTCCGATGGCCTCGCCATCATGGCCGCCTTGGAACCGGTTATCCTCGCCCGTGCCGAACTGTGCCAGCATGCCGCACTGGACGATATCGGCACGATCGCCTACGCCGCTGACATCGCCCAGATGCGCCACGAAACCCTCACGACAAGAATATTCCGCTCATGAGCATGCTGATCGCCGCCTTCATGTTCGTCGCCCTGCTGGCGGTTTGCTTTGCCCACCTGCTCTGGTCGATCGGTCGTACCTGGCCGATCCGCGAGGAAAAGCTGCTGGCCCAGACCGTCGTTGGCACCCGCAATATCCAGCGTATGCCACCCAAACTGGCCTCATTCGGCGTCGCCGTCTTCACACTCATCTCCGGCGTGACCGCGCTGGCCCTCGCCGATCACGATAGCGGCGGCATGGGCATGACGCTGCTCGGCGTCCCTTTTGCGGCCATTTTCCTGGCCCGCGGCATTGCGGGCTACACCGCCTGGTTCCAGGCCAAAACCCCCGAACCGAACTTCCGCCTCAACGACCGGCGTGTATACTCGCCGCTATGCCTGGCGCTCGGCGCCGGCTTTCTGGTTCTCGTCGTGATGAGGTTGGTATGAAGTCGCTCAACGGTCCATTGCGCATTGGCATCGGCGGCCCAGTGGGTTCCGGAAAAACCACGCTCTGCGAAATGCTGCTCAAGGCGATGCGCGACCGCTATTCCATGGCCGTCGTCACCAATGACATCTACACCCAGGAAGACGCGCTGATCCTAGCCCGTGCCCAAGCCATTTCCGAAGACCGCATCGTCGGCGTCGAAACCGGCGGCTGCCCGCACACCGCGATCCGCGAAGACGCCTCGCTCAACCTCGCCGCCATCGCCGATCTGAACCGCAAGTTCCCCGATCTCGACATCATCCTGATCGAAAGCGGCGGCGATAACCTGGCCGCGACCTTCTCGCCCGATCTGGCCGACCTGACGATCTACGTCATCTCGGTAGCGCAGGGCGAAAAAATCCCCCGCAAGGGCGGCCCCGCCATTTCGCGCTCCGACCTGCTGGTCATCACCCACACCGATCTCGCCCCCTATGTGGGCGCGAGCCTTGAGGTGATGGAAAGCGACACGCAGAAGGTGCGCGAGGGCCGCCCCTATATCTTCACCGACCTGCTCCGCCGCGAAGCGCTCGACGAGATCATCGCCTATATCGAGCATGCCGGCGGTTTGCAGGACGCCGTCGCCGCCGAATAAGCGGGGCGCCCTGCCTGGAACCTATTGGTCGCGCACCAAGGCCACGACCGAGCGCGGCGTCAGTGTAACGGTGCCTTCGGAGAACGCCACATCGGCCTGGTCGTCGGATTCGATCCCGACCACCCAATCGCCTTCGGGCAATCTCGCCACCACCGGCTCGGTGCGGCGATTGAACCACACCAGCACTTCATCGTCTTTAGTCCGCAATTGCATTCCGAGGACCGAAGCGCCCGACTCCTGCCAGTCGCCTTCGGACATTTCGCGTCCATCCGGATGCAGCCACACCACGTCGCGGATACCCGCCTTGTCGGCGGCCCCGGTCAGGAAATGCTCATGCGTCAGCGCCGGATGGCTGCGCCGGAACCGCTGGGCGGCCGCGACAAAATCGACCAGATCGCCGTCATTGGTTTCCCAATCGACCCAGGTGATTTCATTGTCCTGCGCATAGGCATTGTTATTGCCGCCCTGCGTTCGGTACATTTCGTCGCCCTGCTGGATCAACGGCATGCCGCGCGACAGGAATAGCGTGGCCAGGAGTGCCCGCACATCACGCTTGCGCGCCGCATTGACGGCTTCGTCGTCGGTCTCGCCTTCGACACCGCAATTCCACGAGGAATTATTGCTGTGCCCGTCGCGATTGCCTTCGCCATTGGCCTCATTGTGCTTGTCATTGTAGCTGACGAGATCCCGCAGCGTGAAACCGTCATGCACCGCCAACAGGTTCACACCGCTCGTCGGCTTGCGCCCGGCAAAGTTGAAAATCTCGGCAGAGCCGGCGACCTTGCCAGCGAGTGCGCCGATCTTGCCGTCATCGCCGCGCCAGAAGCTGCGCACTTCATCGCGATAGGTGTCGTTCCACTCGCGGAATTCCTTGCCGAACTGCCCGAGCTGATAGCCGCCCGGGCCCGGATCCCAAGGTTCGGCGACGAGGATCGCCTTGCTCAGCACCGGATCGGCCTTGATCTTCTGCAACAGCTCGGCATTCGGATTGAACCCCGGCTCGCGCCCCAAAACCGGCGCCAGATCGAAGCGGAAGCCCGATACGCCCATTTCCTCGACCCAATAGCGCAGGCTTTCGATCACCAGCCGCTGTGTCGCCGGATGATCGCAGCGCAGCGTATTGCCAGTGCCGGTATCGTTGACCAGATGCTGCTGTCCGTCGACTTCGACGAAGCGATAATAGGTCTTGGCATCCAGCCCCATCAGCGAGAGCATCGGACCGTTTTCGTCGCCCTCGCCGGTGTGGTTATAGACCACGTCGAGGATCACCGAGATGCCGTTCTTGCGGTACAAATCGGTCATGTTCCGCAATTCCTGCGGCCCGCGCGGCATCAGCCGCGGGTCGGGCGCGAAATAGCTGACCGGATTATAGCCCCAGGCATTGGTCAGCCCCAGGCTGGGCAGATGCCCGTCATCGATCCAGGCCGCGATCGGCATCAGTTCGACCGTATCGACGCCCAGATATTTGAAATGGTCGATCACCCGCCGCGTCGTCAAGGCCGCCACAGTGCCGCGCAACGGCCCCTGCACGCTCGGATGGCGCATGGTGAAGCCACGCACATTGAGCTCATACATCAGCTTGGGCGCACGATTGCGCGGCATGATGGACTCATTGCCATCACCCACCACAACCGCCTTGGGGATCAGCGGCGCCGTATCTTCGGACAGGTCACGATGCAGCCGCAACCGCGGCGAGCGCACGAATACCCGGTCCAGCCGCCGTGCATAGGGATCCACCAGAAGTTTGGCAGGATCGAAGAAATACCCCTGCGATGGATTGTACTCGCCATCCGCCCGCAAGCCATAGCGCGCGCCAGCGCCCAGCCCTGCGACCAGTCCGGCACGAATATTGTCCTGATGCACGTCGAGTTCGAACCGATCAGTCTCCTGGTCCTGCTCGTCGTAGATCGAGACCCAGATGTTGGTTGCCGACTCCGAATAGACGGCGAAATTCACGCCCTGATCGACGATAGTCGCGCCGAGTTTTTCGATGCTGCCCGCGCCGGGGACCAAACTGGGTTTCATCAGATTGCCGACATTAGGTGATGACACTGGGTTCCTGACGGCCTGTTCGCTGTTTAAGTCCGGAGAGCTCGTCGGCGAGTTTGGCGAGGGGCTCGAGGGCGAATTGGGTCTCAAGATCGTGTCGTCCATCGGCTGCCTCATAATTTTCGAGATACAGCCGCAACGTTGCCCCGACCGTGCCGGTTCCACTCAGGCGCAACACGACGCGCGAGCCATCGGTGAAACCGATGCGAATGCCCTGCTTGGCGCTGGTCGAGCCATCGACCGGATCGTGATAGGTGAAGTCGTCCGCATAGGCGACCTGCAGGTCATCGCCAAAGTTTTGGCCCACGAGGCCTGGCAGCTTGGCGCGCAGGTCATCCACCAGCGTATTGGCAATGCCCGCGTCGACTTCTTCATAGTCGTGCCGCGTATAATAATTGCGGCCATAGGTGGCCCAATGGTCGCGCACAATCTCATCGACGCTCTGCTTGCGCGCGGCAATGATATTGAGCCAGAGCAGCACCGCCCACAGCCCGTCCTTTTCGCGAACATGGTTCGAACCTGTGCCGGCGCTCTCCTCGCCGCAGATCGTCACCCGGCCTGCGTCGAGCAGGTTGCCAAAGAACTTCCAGCCCGTGGGCGTCTCATGCATTTCGATGCCGAGCTTTTCCGCCACACGATCCGCCGCCGCACTGGTCGGCATCGAGCGCGCAATGCCCGCAATGCCATCCTTGTAGCCGGGCGCCAGATGCGCATTGGCCGCCAGCAGCGCCAGCGAGTCCGATGGCGTCACGAAGCGGTTCTTGCCGATGATGAGGTTACGATCGCCGTCGCCGTCCGAAGCCGCCCCGAAATCGGGGCCCTCCGGGGTCATCAGCAGGTCGAACATGTCCTTGCAATAGACCAGGTTGGGATCGGGATGCCCGCCGCCAAAATCGGGCAGCGGCTTGCCGTTGATAACCGTCCCCGCCGGTGCGCCAAGCCGGCGCTCCAGAATGGCATGCGCGTACGGCCCGGTGATCGCGTGCATGGCGTCGAACGTCATGCGGAAGCCAGAGGCGAATAGCGCTTCGATGGCCGGAAAATCAAACAGCGTTTCCATCAATGCGGCGTAGTCGGCGACCGGATCGATGACCTCGACGACCATCCCGCCGGAATTCTGGATGCCCAGCCGCCCCAGCTCGACATCGCGGTCATTGGCGATTTTGTAGCTCTCTATCACCTTGGTGCGCGCGAAGACCGCGTCGGTGATCTTCTCGGGCGCCGGCCCGCCATTGCCGATATTGTACTTGATCCCGAAATCGCCGTCCGGGCCGCCCGGATTATGGCTGGCTGACAGCACCAGCCCACCAAACGCCTTATAGTGCCGAATCAGATGGCTCGCGGCCGGGGTCGATAGCAGTCCCTCCTGCCCCACGATCACCTTGCCGAACCCATTGGCGGCTGCCATGCGGATCGCCGTCTGGATGGCGACATCATTGTAGAAACGACCGTCCCCGCCAATCACCAGCGTCTTGCCCTGGAAATCGTCAAGGCTATCGAAGATCGCCTGCAGGTAGTTCTCGACGTAGTTTTCTTGGCTGTAGACTTTCACCCGCTTGCGCAGGCCCGAGGTCCCCGGCTTCTGATCGTCGTAGGGCGTCGTGTTAATCGTTTGAATCGTCATTTAATTTCAGCCCTGTCAGTGTGGCGTAGAGATCGGCATAGCGGCCAGCGCTTGCCTCCCAAGACACGTCGGACTTCATCCCCCGCCGTTGAATTTTTTTCCAGGTCTTGTCGTCATTGTAGAGCCGAACCGTCTTGCGGATCGCCTCATAAAGCGCATGCGCGCTATTGGCGTCGAACATCACGCCGGTCGCCACGCCCGCATCCAGCGCCGCCGGATTGGCGTCGATCACCGTATCCGCCAGCCCGCCGATGCGGCTGACGACCGGCACGCAACCATAGCGCAGCCCATAAAGTTGGGTCAGCCCGCACGGCTCGAACCGCGACGGGATCAGGATCGCATCCGACCCGCCCTGGATAAGGTGCGACAGTTCCTCGTCATAGCGCGTAATGATGCCGACCTTGCCGGGATAAAGCCCGGTGGCATGCCGGAACCCGTCTTCCAGATACCCCTCGCCCGAGCCCAGCACCACCAGCCGCGCACCGAGTTCGATTAGGCCCCGCAGCGCCAGCAGCAGCAGGTCCATGCCCTTCTGGTCGGTCAGCCGGCTGATGACGCAGAATAGCGGACCATCCTCGCCATCAAGGCCAAACTTTTCCACCAGCAGCGCCTTGTTGGCCCGGCGCAGATGCACAGTATTGCCAGAGTATTTTTGCGGCAGCGCCGCATCCGTCATCGGGTCCCAAGCGGCGGTGTCGATGCCGTTGAGAATGCCGATCACGGTATCGGCGCGCCCGTTGAGCAAGCCCTCCAGGCCCATGCCGAACTCCGGCGTGCGGATCTCGTCGGCATAATTCGGGCTCACCGTGGTGACGTAGTCAGCGCATTCCATGCCCGATTTCAGATACGAAATGCCGCCGTAATATTCGACGCCACCGACATCGAATGCCTGCGGCGGCAATCGCAGCTGCCCGAAGATTTCGCGTCCGAAAAAGCCTTTGAAGGCCATGTTGTGGACAGTCATGATCGTCTTGATGCCCGAGGGCGTGCCGTATTTGATATAGGCTGGCACCAGCCCCGCCTGCCAGTCGTGGCAGTGGATCACCTGCGGGCGATAGCCGTCGACCAGCCCCCAGGCCAGTTCTGCCGCCACCCAGCTCAGCGCCGCAAAGCGCTTCCAGTTGTCCGGCCAGTCCCAGCCATCCGGCGCCACATAGGGGTTGCCCGGACGGTCATAGAGATGTGGCGCCTCGATGACGATCAGGTCGAGCCCAGCGAACCGGCCCGCGATCAGCTTGCCCGGGGCGCCGAACAGGTCGTCGATTTCCGCGACCACCCGGCCGCCGTCGATCTTGCTCATCACCGCCGGATAACCCGGCAGCAGTGTGCGCAGGGTCACGCCCTTGTCGCCCAGCGCCAGAGGCAGGGCGCCGGCCACGTCGGCCAGCCCCCCGGTCTTGATCAGCGGATAGACTTCGGCCGCAACGGAGAGGACTTCGATCATCGGCTCGCCAAGTACTTGTCAATCATCGCCTGGGTGATCAGCGTCACCCCTTCTTCGCTGCGCCGGAACCATTTGGCGTCGAATTCGGGGTCCTCGCCCACCACCAGCCCCTCGGGGATGTTCACCCCGCGGTCGATCACCACCTTGGTCAGCCGCGCACTGCGCCCGATATCGCAATAGGGCAGCACCACCGCCTCGTTGAGCTCGGAATATGAATGTACCCTTGAGCCGGTCGATAGCAGCGTCTTCTGCAGGTAACCGCCCGAAATGATGCAGTCGCCCGACACCAGCGAATTGACCGCCGCACCGCGCCGACCGTCGAAGTCATGCACGAACTTGGCTGGCGGGGTGATCTCCGCATAGGTCCAGATCGGCCAGTCACGGTCGTAGAGGTCCAACTGCGGCTGGATATCGGTCAGATCGATCGAGGCCTTCCAATAAGCGTCGATCGTGCCCACGTCCCGCCAATAGCTGACATCTTCCTTGGACGAGCGCACGCAGGAGCGGTTGAAGCGATGCGCCCAGGCGGTGCCGTTCTTGACGATATAGGGGATGATGTCCTTGCCGAAATCGCGGCTGGAGCCTTCGGTCGCGGCATCGCGGCGCAACTGTTCCATCAGGAACCGCGTCTCAAACACATAGATGCCCATCGACGCCAGCGCCATGTTCGGATTGTCGGGAATGCCCGGCGGGTCCTTGGGCTTTTCCACGAAATCGACCACGCGGTCGCGTCCGTCGACGGCCATCACGCCGAAGCCGGCGGCTTCCATGCGCGGCACTTCCAGGCACCCGATGGTCACGTCCGCGCCGGTGTCCACATGCTGGCGCAGCATGATTTCGTAGTCCATCTTGTAGATGTGGTCGCCGGCCAGGATGACGATGTAGCGGGCGCCGTAATCCTCGATGATGTCCATGTTCTGGTACACGGCGTCGGCGGTGCCGGCGTACCACATGTCCTCGGCCACGCGCTGGCTGGCGGGGAGCACGTCGAAGCTTTCGTTCCGCTCCGGCCGCAGGAAGTTCCAGCCGCGTCCTAGATGCCGGATCAGGCTATGAGCCTGATACTGCGTGGCGACCGAAATTCGGCGAATGCCCGAATTGATGGCATTGGAGAGCGCAAAATCGATGATGCGCGACTTGCCGCCGAAATATACGGCGGGTTTCGCGCGCCGGTCCGTCAATTCCATCAGCCGCGTACCGCGGCCACCGGCGAGCACATAGGCCATGGCCTCGCGTGCCAGCGGTGAAGGAACTCGATAGTCTGCCATTTTACCCTCCACAAATGCCCGGATTGGTCCGAGACGTATCGCAATGAAACCGGCTTATTCCGGCTCGAATTTCAGGAATAGTGTCGATAGCGGCGGCAGGTAAAGTTCCGCCTCCGCCGGCCAATGCTGGCCCGTGACGGGCTTGGCTATGACCGCGCCCTGATTGCCCGTATTGCTGCCCGCGTACCAGCCGGCATCGGTATTGATCCGCTCCACCCACTTGCCAGCGACCGGCATCGGGATGCGGTAATTCTCGCGCGGCACCGGGGTGAAATTGGAAACCACCAGCACCGGATCGGCCCCCGGCGCCTTGCGCACCCAGGCAAACACCGAATTGGCATAGTCATTACCGATGATCCACTCGAACCCGTCCGGCTCGCAATCGCGCTCATGCAGCGCCGGCAACTGGCGATAGGCGGTGTTCAAATCCGTCACCAGCCGGCGCATGCCTTCATGCATGCCCGCATCGAGCAGCCACCAGTCCAGCGACTTGCTCTCGGCCCATTCTTCGCGTTGGGCGAATTCCTGGCCCATGAACAGCAGCTTCTTGCCGGGATGGCCCCACATGAAGGCGTAGTACGCCCGCAGATTGGCGAATTGCTGCCAGTCATCGCCCGGCATTTTCTCGATCAGCGAGCCCTTGCCATGCACCACTTCGTCATGGCTCAGCGGCAGCACAAAATTCTCGGAGAACGCGTAGACCATGCCGAAGGTCATGTCATTGTGGTGGTATTTGCGATGCACCGCCTCACGGCTCATGAACCGCAGCGTGTCGTTCATAAAGCCCATGTTCCACTTGAACCCGAAGCCCAGCCCGCCCGTATAGGCGGGGTGGCTGACACCGGGCCATGAGGTGGATTCCTCAGCGATCATGAACGTGCCGGGATGCAGCCGGTAGGCCTCGATATTCACCTTGCGGATGAACTCGACGGCTTCCAGGTTCTCGTTACCGCCCAGCTTGTTGGGCACCCACTGCCCCGCCTGGCGCGAATAATCGAGATACAGCATCGACGCCACCGCATCGACTCGCAGCCCATCGATATGGAATTTCTCGAGCCAATAGAGCGCATTGTTGACGAGGAAGCTGACGACCTCGCGCCGGCCGAAATTGTAGATCGCCGTGTTCCAGTCAGGGTGATAGCCCTGCCGCGGATCGGCGTGCTCGTAGAGCGCCGTGCCATCGAAATGCGCCAAGCCGAACTCGTCGGTCGGGAAATGCGCAGGCACCCAGTCAAGGATAATCCCCAACCCTGCCTCATGCGCGGCATCGACAAAGCGCGCAAACGCCGCCGGATCGCCGAACCGCGCGGTGGGGGAATAAAGCCCGGTCGGCTGATAACCCCAGCTCGGATCGAACGGATGCTCGGTGATCGGCATCAGCTCGATATGGGTGTAACCCATGTCGGCCGCATACGGCACGAGCTGCTCGGCCAACTGGTCATAGGTCAAAAACCCGCCATCTGGTCGCCGGCGCCATGAGCCGAGATGCACCTCATAGATCGACATCGGCGTGCGGCGCCAATCGCGCGTCGCGCGTTCCTCGATATATTTCTGGTCGGTCCACATGAACGGCGTCGGATCGGGCACCACCGAAGCCGTCTTGGGCCGCATTTCCGATTGCCGCGCAAACGGATCGGCCTTCAGCGGCAACACAACGCCATCGGGCCCAACGATCTCGAATTTATACAGCGTGCCCGTTCCCAGCACCGGGATGAACACTTCCCATATGCCGTTCTCGAACCGGTTGCGCATCGGATTGCGCCGCCCGTCCCACTCGTTGAACGGGCCAACCACGCTGACGCGCTTGGCATTGGGCGCCCACACCGCAAAATGCGTGCCGTGAATGCCCTCGAATTCCATCTCATGGGCGCCGAGCTTGTCGAACAGCCGCAAATGGCTGCCTTCGCCGATATAGTAATCGTCCATCGGCCCAAGCACCGGTCCGAAGCTATAGGCGTCATAGACCTCCCATTCGCCACCGGCATTCTTGGCGCGATAGCGGATCGGCTGGCGCTTATCGACCTTGACCTTACCTTCGAAAAAGCCAGCAGGATGCCGTGGTGTCAAAAAACCGAGCTCGGTACCCTCGAGCGTAAAAGCTTCGACCAGTTCGGCATGCGGGATAAACGCGCGCAGCACCCAGTCGGTCCCGACCTGCTGCAGCCCCAGGAAGCCGAACGGATTGGCGTGCCGTCCGGCGACGATTGCCTCCACCTCTGCCGAGTCGGCCTGCCAGATTTCCTTACTCAAACGTCCGTCCCCCTATGGTCCGTTGCAGCGCACCAGTGCGCCGCGTGTGACCTTACGTTTTCCGCCGGCCTGATCTTGAGGTCAGTTACCGCCAGTCGACTCGTCATGCGGGCACCGTCACGCCCCAGATGTCAGCGGCATATTGCCGAATGGTGCGGTCAGACGAGAAGAACCCCACATGGGCGGTATTGCGGATCGCCATGGCGTTCCACTTCCGCTTGTCGGTCCAGATCGCATCCACCTGCGCCTGCGCTTCGACATAGGCGTCGAAGTCACGCGCCACCATGAACCAGTCATGGTCGTAGAGCGCGCCAATCAAGTCGCGATAGCGGTTCGGATCATCAGGCGAGAACACCCCCGATGAAATCGACCCCAGCGCTTCCTTCAGGCGCGGCGAGACGTCGATAGCCGACCGCGGCACTTCGCTCTTGGCCCGCTTTTCGTTCACTTCGTCGGTCGTCAGGCCGAAGATCACGATATTGTCCGCGCCCACTTCCTTGTGCATTTCCACATTTGCACCATCCATGGTGCCGATGGTGATCGCGCCATTGGCCATGAACTTCATGTTGCCGGTGCCCGAGGCTTCCATGCCAGCCGTCGAAATCTGCTCGGACAGGTCCGCGGCAGGTACGATCACTTCGGCAAGGCTGACATTGTAGTTGGGCAGGAAGACCACCTTGAGCAGGCCACGCACCGCAGGATCATTGTTGATGACCCTGGCCACGTCATTGATGAGTTTGATGATGAGCTTGGCGTTCCAGTAGCCCGGAGCCGCCTTGCCAGCAAAAATCTTAACGCGCGGAACCCATTCGCGTTCCGGATGCGCGCGAATTTCATCATAGGCAGCAACAGCTTGGATAATGTTCAGCAACTGTCGCTTGTATTCGTGGATGCGCTTGATCTGCACGTCGAACATCGCGTCCGGCGATACCACGATGCCCAGCCGATCCTTGATCAGCTGCGCCAACCGGCGTTTGTTGCCCATCTTGACGGCCGCGAACTGCCCCTGGAACGAGGGATCGTCCGCATGCGCATCGAGCCCCCTGAGCAGCTCGATATCGTCGAGGAATCCGGGTCCGATGCGGTCGATCACGAGCTTGGTCAGCCCCGGATTGCACTGCATCAACCAGCGCCGTGGCGTGATGCCGTTGGTCTTGTTGTTGATGCGATCCGGATAGAGCTTGTGCAGGTCCGAAAACACCGTCTTTTTCATCAGCTCGGTGTGCAGCGCCGAAACGCCGTTGATCGAGTGCGAGCCGACAAACGCCAGTTGACCCATGCGCACGCGCCGGCCACCTGCTTCATCGATCAGCGACACATTGGCGATCTGCGCGTCGGTGAACTTGGCGCGCACCCGCGCCTCGGTCAAAACGTCGGCGTTGATCTGGTAGATGATCTGCATATGGCGCGGCAGCAGCCGTTCCAGCAGGGCCACCGGCCAGGTTTCGAGCGCCTCGGGCAGCAGCGTGTGGTTGGTATAGCCGAACACCCCACGGCTGAGCTTCCAGGCCTCGGCCCATTTCAGCCCATTGTCATCGACCAGGATGCGCATCAGCTCGCAGATCGAAATCGCCGGATGGGTGTCGTTGAGATGGATTGCCACCTTGTCGGGCAGCGAACCCAGATCGCCATATTGCTGCAAATGCCGGCGCACGATGTCCTGCAGCGATGCCGACGAGAAGAAGAACTCCTGTCGCAGCCGCAATTCCTGGCCCGCCGCCGTCGAGTCGGCCGGATACAGCACCCGCGTGATCGCTTCAGCCCGTGAGCTTTCCTCCAGCGCCCCGATATGGTCGCCCGAGTTGAACTTATCCAACAGGATCGGATCGATCGGCTGCGCACTCCACAGCCGCAGCGTATTCACCCGCGCGCCGCGCCAACCCACGATTGGCGTGTCAAAAGCCACCGCCAGCACATGGTCGTTCGGCCGCCATTCCTGGCGGATCGTGCCGTCCGGATCGGTCACCGGCTCGACATGGCCGCCGAAGCCGACTTCGTAGGCGCTTTCACGCCGCTCGAATTCCCATGGATTGCCGTGGGCGAGCCATTCTTCGGGCAGTTCGACCTGCCAGCCCTCGCTCATTTCCTGCCGGAATAGGCCGTGCACATAGCGAATGCCGTAGCCGTAGGCGGGAATTTTGAGCGTCGACATTGACTCAAGGAAACACGCCGCCAGCCGCCCCAGACCGCCATTGCCCAAAGCCGCATCGGGCTCCAGGTTGATCAGGTCGCCCAGATCGACATTGAGGTTCTTGAGTGCATCGCGCACCGGCTCGATCAGCCCAACATTGCTCATCGCGTCGCGCATCAGGCGACCAATCAGGAACTCGAGGCTGAGATAATAGACGCGCTTCTGCGAGGTCCGCCACGTCTCGCGTGAGGACTCCATCCAGCGGTCCATGACCCGGTCACGCACAGCCATGATCGTGGCGGTGAGCCAGTCATGTGGGCGGGCGACAATGGGGTCTTTCCCGACTGAATAAATCAGTCTTTCTAGGATCTCGGCCTGGATGGCCTCAACGGTTGTGGCACGTGGCTCCGGCGTAGGGGCGTCGTAAACGATCGGCTGTTGCGGCATATCGCAATCCAGGTTTCATGACGATGTATTCCCCTCTAGAGACTTTAGTCTTGCACTTAATTTGGGCAGTTGAAACCCCCAGAATTTTGCATGGCTCTATGCCGGTTCGACCGGATGCGTAGTCTTGGAAACTGTTTCCTCGATCGCCTCGGGATCGATGTCCACGCCGCTCTCGCGAGCCTGATCCTCGGCATTGCTGAGCAGCAGATGCCGCCCCGCCATTGCGGGCCCGCCGGCCTGTTGCAGGTCGAAGCGCTGCCGGTCGCGCTGGCGCACGCCCTCCAGAACTTCGTCCGCCTCTTCGTCGGTGGCACCAAGGATGCGGATCGCCGCCCGCCCGAATGCCAGCGATGATTCGAAAACCTCGCGGATTTGATATTCGACCCCGGTATTGATCAGCTTGATGGCATGGCCACGGTCGAACGCCCGCGCCATCACCTTGACCAGGGGGAACTCGTCCCGCAGCAATTCGGCGATGCGGATCGCGGATTCGCGGTTATCGACGCAGATCATCACCACGTCGGCCGTCTCCGCGCCCGCCGCCCGCAGAATGTCCAGCCGTGTCCCGTCGCCGTAGTAAATCTTGAAACCTAGTTGCGCGGCCACCCGGATCATGTCGGTGTCGTTATCGATGATCGACACCGTGTGGCGCATCGCCAGCAGCGGCTGGCTGGCAATCTGCCCGAAACGGCCGAAGCCGATCAACAGAATGCGGGCATCGAGGCCGTCGGCCTTCTCGACGCCCTCCATCGACTGCTTGGCCTTGGGCATCACATACCGCAGCCCAATAATGGCGAATGGGGTAATGACCATCGAGACGATCACGGTAGCGGTGAAGATCGCATTGGTGGGCCCGTCGATCAGCCCCGCCGTCGCAGCGGTTGTATAGAGCACGAAAGCGAATTCGCCGCCCTGCGACATCAGCACCGCGCGCTCCAGCGCTTCGGCATGCTTGGACTTGAGTAGCCGCGCAATGACATAGATCGCGCCTGCCTTGACCAGCATGTAGGCGACCACGCTCATGGCGATGATGACCCAGTGTCCGGCCACAACCGACAGGTCCAGCGACATGCCCACGGCGAGGAAAAACAGCCCGAGCAGAATGCCACGGAACGGCTCGACATCGGCCTCCAATTGGTTACGGAACGTCGAGGTCGACAGCAACACGCCCGCCAGGAATGCCCCCATCGCCATCGACAAGCCGCTGACCTGGAACAGCAGTGCCGCCCCCAGCACTACCAGAAGCGCCGCCGCTGTCATCACCTCGCGCAATTTGCTGGCGGCAAGCAGCGCGAACAGCGGATTCATGATCCGTCGCCCCAGGAAAATCAGCAGCGCCACGGCACCCAGCGCGATGGCGATACTAGTCAAGCGCGCCCATAGCCCGCCATCTTCACCCGTCGGCGCCAAGATGGCGATAACGGCCAGGAGCGGCACGATTGCGAGATCTTCCAGCAGCAGGATCGACACCATGCGTTGCCCGCTATCGGTCGACAACTCGCCCCGTTCACCCAGAATCTGCATGACGATTGCCGTCGAGGTCAAAACGAACCCCATGCCGAAAACGAAAGCCACTACCGGCGCAAACCCCAGCAGCACGCCAATCCCGGTCAGCAGCGCGCCACACGTGGCAACCTGGATGACCCCCAGCCCGAAAATCTGCTTGCGCAGCGCCCACAACTTCGCGGGCTCCATTTCGAGGCCGATGATAAAAAGGAACATGACGACGCCAAGTTCGGCCGCCGCCAGCACAGATTCAGGATCATGGATGAGGCCGAGACCGGATGGTCCGAGCAGGAGGCCCGCGGCCAGATAGCCCAGCACGCTGCCCAGCCCCAGCCGCTTGAACAACGGCACGGCAATCACGCCCGCCGCCAGCAGCACCACGACCGGCACCAAATCTATGCCATGGCTCGCCGCCTCTGCCGCATGCCCCACTACTTCAACCGCCACGAACACTCTCCTGCATTAAGCGGCAAGTGTTTCGCCTGCTCACCACGGCGTCAAGCGTCATGGCTGCAGGGCAGTCCCTCAGGTCGCCGTTTCGACCCCGCTCGGCAGCGTACCTTCGGGTGGCTGAAGGCGGGCATCCTTGCGCTTTTCCGCCGGGGTTGCGGCAGCTTCAGCCTGTTCGCGAATGGCCTTGGCCGCATTGGCGAGCAACTCGTCGCGGTCGGTCATATTGCGCGTGCGCCGCACCCGCCGGCTTGGCTCCAGCGGTTTGCTGGGCAACAGATGCGCCATAATTGACGTGGTGATCAACAGCGATGGCACAGCCACGAGCCCCCCCACCGGACCCCAGGCCCAAAGCCAGAAAGTAATGGACAGGAAGATCAGGAAAGGATTGAGCGTCATCGTGCGACCGATGAAATGAGGCGTAACCACCTGCCCTTCGCAAAAGGTAATCACCAGATAACAGGCCACCGGTAGCAGGATATGTTCCAGCCCGGTCTGGGTCCCGAGACCCACCGATACCAGCACCAGGATCATGACACCCTGCCCCACATAGGGAATATAGTTCAGCACCGCCGCCATCGCGCCCCACAGCAGTGGTGAAGGCATGCCGATGGCCCACATGACCAGCGTCACCGCAGCGCCGACGCACATGTTGATCAACGTGATCGACAGCAGGAACCGCGACACCTTCTGTTCGACATCGCGAAACACATGCGCCGTACGCCAGCGCATCCGGCGGCTGACGCAGAGCGACAAAACCGACAGACGGATATGGTCGCGCGTCGCCACGAAAAAGTAGAGACTGGCGAGGAAGATCAGCATTTGAGCCAGAATTGCTGGGGCAAGCAGCGCAATGCTGGTAACGGCGCCGCCTCCATTGTCCACCGTCACGCTCATCGCGCTGGATCGCCCGAAGACCGACCCCAACTGCTCCTGGAACGAGCCGATGGCGGCCAGCGGCTCTTTGAAATTGGCCAGTTCCGCCTGCAATTTCTGCCAGATCATCGGGCCCTTGGCGACCCATTCCGACAGCGGCACGGCAAACAGCGCCATGCCCACCAGGATGACGGCAATCAGCAGCAGTACCACCACGGCGGAGGATAGCGCCGGTGGCACGCCGAACCGCTCTACCCGATCGGCAACCGGGCCGAACATCAAGCCGATGACGATGGCGAGGAAAACCGGGGCGAGGAACACCTGCCCAACCTGCAACGCAACCACCAGCACCATGAAGCCCAGGAACACTAGCGCAACACTGCCGGCATTGCGCAAAATGCGCTCGAACTGGCTCTCCGACAGCTCCTGGTCGACCTTGCTGCTCGACGCGCGTGCCATCTGTTGTCTCTCGATATTTTATGCCCGTGCGCACAACGGCGGCGCAGTCCAAACGTTCCGGTCGACCGCCTTGTCGGCGCCAGCTATCATCGCGGCGATTCAACCTTTGGAGCTAAGGCCTTCTCATGCCCCGCAAAATTATCATCGACACCGATCCTGGCCAGGACGATGCCGTCGCCATCCTGCTCGCGCTGGCCTCACCCGAGCTTGAAGTGCTGGGCATCGTGGCCGTGGCGGGCAATGTGGGCCTGCACCACAACGCCAACAATGCCCTCAAGATCGCCGAGCTTGCCGGCCGTGCCGATGTCCCGGTCTATGCCGGTTGTGCCCGCCCGATGCGCCGCACGCTGGTGACCGCCGAGCATGTGCATGGCGATACCGGCCTCAACGGCCCCGACCTGCCGGCTCCAAAGACCCCGCTTCAGGCCCAGCACGGCGTCGACTACATCATCGACACGCTGATGGCCGCCGAACCCAAGAGCATCACGCTCTGCACGCTGGGACCGCTGACCAATATCGGCATGGCGCTGGTCAAGCAGCCGGCCATTGCCGACCGCATCGCCGAGATCGTCATGATGGGCGGCGGCTATTTCGAGGCCGGCAACATCACCCCGGCCGCTGAATTCAACATCTATGTCGATCCGGAGGCCGCCGACTTGGTGATGCGCTGCGGCGCGCCGATCACCATGATGACGCTCGACGTGACGCATCAAATCCAGTCGACGCCCGAACGGCTCAACGCCATCCGCGCCATCGGCAACAAGAGCGGCACCGCGGTCTACGAAATGCTCAGCTTCTCGGAGAGCTTTGACCTGAAAAAATATGGCTGGGACGGCGCCCCGCTGCACGACCCCACTGTCATCGCCTACCTGCTGCGCCCCGAACTGTTCACCGGCCGCCTCTGCAACGTCTCCATCGAGACCGCCAGCGAGCTGACCGTCGGCATGACCGTGGCCGATTACTGGCACGTCACCGATAAGCCCCGGAACGTGAACTACATGCGCAATGGCAACGCGGCTGGCTTCTACGCGCTCCTGCTGGAACGCCTCGCGCTGCTGCCGTAACGATTGCGAAGCTGACCGACCAGCGTTAGGGTCCGCCTCCAATCTGGCGGGCCCATCATGGATATCTTCACGCTTCTGACCTTCACCATCGCTTATGCCATCGCCGTGCTGGTGCCCGGCCCCGGCGTCGCTGCCGTGGTGGCGCGCGCCTTGGGCGGCGGCTTTCGCGGCGCCTTCCCCATGGTGCTCGGCATCCTGGCGGGCGATCTGGTGTATTTCGTTTTTGCGGTCTTCGGGCTTGCGGCCGTCGCCCACTATTTCGGGCCGATCTTCGTCGTTATCCGCTGGGCCGGCGCCGCGTACCTGCTCTATGTCGCTTATAAATTCTGGACCGCACGCCCCGGCGCGGAACAGATGAAGCCCAAGAGCGAGAGCCCGCTGAAAACCTTCCTCGCCGGTTTCTCGCTGACCATGGGCAATCCCAAGACCATCGTCTTTTACCTGGCCATCCTGCCCACGGTGATCCCGCTCGACCAGATGAACCCGGTCGCCTTCGCGGAACTAACTTTCATCGTGGTCGTGGTGCTACTCATCATCGGCTGCGGCTATGCCTGGTTGGCCTCCGCCGCCCGCGAAATGTTCCGCAGCCCCAAGGCGCTGGGCCGTCTCAACAAGACCGCCGGCGCCATGATGGCCACGGCCGCCGGCCTCGTCGTCTGGCAGCACTAAATCGCCTTCTCGGTCTGCCGATCGAACAGGTGCACGTTCGTGGGCTCGATCCGTACGCCGACATTGTCACCAGCCTTGGCCGCCGTGCGGCCGGTCTCGACCACGGTGAGTTCCGGCGTGGTCGCGGTCGTCACATAGGTCATCGACCCTGTCGACTCCACCCCCGCCACCGGCAGCCGCAGGCTCGCCTGCTCCAGCGGCACGA
>NZ_JAQGJV010000093.1 GCF_028290435.1 Devosia sp.
GTTTGGTGGGAGGGGAATGCGGTCGCGCGATCCCTGGGCCAGCGCGACGTTCGTCTCCTGAAATAGTGGAGGCCACGTTCGGGCGGCCAGAAACCCCATCGCATGCGGCGAGGCGCTGTCTCGCTTACTAAACACACCATGAGGCACGTCTCGCCGCATGCCGCAGTCTTTCCAAACCGCCCGGTCCACCCGCGCGGCAATTGGCGTTGCGCAAGTGCGCGAACCGGGTCGGAAACCGCGCCGGCATGGCCTATATTGGCCCAAGGAGAATCGCCCTTGCCCATCCGCCAATTGCCCGAAGACCTGATCAACCGCATCGCCGCCGGCGAGGTGGTGGAGCGTCCCGCCAGCGTGGTCAAGGAACTGGTCGAAAATGCCATCGATGCTGGGGCGACCCGCGTGGTCGTCACCACGGCCATGGGCGGCAAAGGGTTGATGCGCATTGAGGACGATGGGCATGGCATGGACCGGGCCGACCTGCTGCTGTCGGTCGAGCGGCACGCCACCTCCAAGCTCAGCGCCGACGATCTCGACGATATCCGCACGCTGGGGTTCCGCGGCGAAGCGCTGGCGTCGATCGGCTCGGTGGCGGAGCTGGGCATTGCCTCGCGCACCAGCGATGCGGAGAGTGGTCTGCGGATCGAGGTTCGCAGCGGGGTGCGGCATGGTCCGGTGCCGCAGGCGATGAACCGGGGCACCATCGTCGAGGTCAAGAACCTGTTCGCCAATATCCCGGCGCGGCTCAAATTTCTCAAGACCGACCGGGCCGAGGCAGGGGCGATTACCGATGTGGTCAAGCGGCTGGCAATGGCCAATCCCGGCGTGCATTTTGTGCTCAATGGCAGCGACCGCAGCCCGGCTAACTGGCCGGCAGTTAGCGGTGCGGGCGCATTGGAAGCGCGGCTGTCGCAGGTGATCGGCGATGATTTCGCCCAGAATTCCGTGCAGTTGGCGACCGCGCGCCATGGCGTGGTGGTGGCGGGGCTGGCAGGATTGCCCACCTACACGCGGGCCAATTCGCTCAGCCAGTTCTACTTCGTCAACGGCCGCTCGGTGCGCGACAAGGTGCTGGTGGGCGCGGTGCGAGCGGCCTATGCGGATTATACGTTCCGCGACCGCTTTCCCGTGATCGCGCTCTATCTCGCGGTCGATCCGGGTGAGGTGGATGTGAACGTGCACCCAGCCAAGGCCGAACTGCGCTTTCGCGATGCCGGCGGGGTGCGCAGCGCCGTGATCCGGGCGGTCGGCGAGGCCCTGGCTGCGGCCGGGTTCAAGGCCTCGACCAGCGTGGCCGACGATGTACTGGGGGCATTCACGGCGCCCGAATATGCGGCTGCGCCTGCGGCGAGCAATCCGTCCACCGCCTATCGCTGGACCGGCCCGACGCCCCCCTCCGCTGGCTATGAGCGCGTCTCAGGAACCGGCAACGCTAACCCGTTCTCCCCCAGCTATAGCGCCCAATCGGACTTGGCAGGCCTGTCGGAACCCAGCGCCCGGGTCGAAATGCCCGACGCGCGTCCCGAACTGATGGAGTTTCCGCTCGGCACGGCGCGGGCGCAGATGTTCGACAATTTCATCATCGCCCAGAACGGCGAAGGCCTGCTGCTGGTCGATCAGCACGCGGCCCATGAACGGCTAGTCTATGAGCGGTTCAAGGCGCAACTCGCCTCCGGCCCGGTCGCCAGCCAGGCGCAGCTCATTCCGGTGATCATCGAATTGCCCGAGGAAGACTGCGCCCGCCTCGAAGAGGCCGCGCCCGAACTCGAACGCTTCGGGCTGTACCTCGAACGCTTTGGCCCCCGCGCCGTCGCGGTGCGCGAAACCCCGGCCCTCTTGGGCCAGACCGATATTTCGGGGCTGGTGCGCGACGTTGCCGATGGCCTAGCCGAATGGGAAACCAGCTCGGCGCTGCAAGACCGCATGGACGCCATCATCGGCCGCATGGCCTGCCACGGATCGGTGCGCTCAGGACGGCGCCTGCGGGTGGATGAGATGAACGCTCTACTGCGGGACATGGAGGCCACGCCGCATTCCGGGCAGTGCATCCATGGGCGGCCCACATATGTGGAGCTCAAGAAGCGGGACATCGAGCGGTTGTTTGGGCGGAGCCGGTAGGCGTGGGTTTCGAAGCCCGGGAGTGGTAATAGACGAATGCCGAATATGCCGGAAAGAACAATGATGTATGTCGACGATGTGATGCTCGTCATCGGGGTGGGGTTGCTGGCCGCGGCACTGCTCACGGTGCGTTCGATCATCCGCCTGCTCAGTGCGTCGAGCACGTTGCGCCGGCAGTGGATCGGGCTGAGTGCGCTGATCGTGTTCTTCATTGTGGGCTATGTGGGGCTGGTCGTTCTTTGGGAAGAACGGGCGCTGGTGGCCAATGAGCTTGTGGCGCTGATCCTGATGGTGGCGGGGGCCTTTACCCTGGTCGTCACACGCCTGTCCTTTGTCACCACCAATGACGTGGTGCGGATCGCCAAGCTCGAACGCGACGCCATCGAGGACCCGCTGACCGGCACCTATAACCGCCGCTATCTCAACAGCAAGCTGATCGAGGAAGTGAGCCGGGCCACAAGGTTGAACCTGCCGCTATCGGCGGTCTTGATCCACCTGGACCATTTCAAACACGTCAACGACACCTATGGGCACGATGTCGGCGACTTGGTGCTCCGGCACGTGTGTTCGCTGATTATTGCTTCGGTTCGGCCCAATGACACTGTCTTTCGCTATGGCGGCGAGGAATTTGTCGTTATCGCGCCCAATTGCGATATTGCCGCGGCGTCCTCCCTTGGAGAGCGGATGCGATTGCGCATTGCGGAGTCAACGTTGAGCCTGCCCGGGGGCCAGGACTTGGCCGTTACGGCGAGCCTGGGGATTTCCTCGCTCTCCCTGACCGGCTCCTCCGAGGCCATGCTGCGCGCCGCCGATCAGGCGCTGTACACGGCCAAGCGAGGCGGCCGAAACCGCACCTGTGCAGCGCCAGCCGATTTGCCCCAAACGCCGGCCGCCTGAGACGAGACCGCCGGGACACACCCGGCGGCCAGTGTGTGCACGGCCTCTACTGGAAAACGCTGGCGCCGCGATCGGCGACACCCACCAGGCTGCGGAACCCGGCGAAGAGTTCGCGGCCCATGCCGTAGTGCTGGGGGCGCAAGTCTTCGGTGGCGGGGGTGCGGGAGAGCAGTTCCTTTTCGTCGCCGAGGAAGGTCAATGTGCCTTCATTGGCGTCGAGGCGGATCATGTCGCCATCGCGCAGCTTGCTGATCGGGCCGCCGTCGACGGCTTCGGGGGTCATGTGGATGGCGGCAGGCACTTTGCCAGAAGCGCCGGACATGCGACCGTCGGTGAGCAGCGCGACCTTGAAGCCGCGGTCCTGCAAGACGCCGAGCGCGGGGGTCAGCTTGTGCAGTTCGGGCATGCCGATGGCGCGGGGGCCGGAGAAGCGGACCACAGCGATCATGTCGCCATTGAGTTCGCCGGCCTTGAACGCCGCCTGCAGGCCTTCCTGTCCGTGGAAGACGCGAGCGGGGGCCTCGATGATGCGGTGCTCGGGCTTGACGGCGGAGACCTTGATGACCGAGCGGCCAAGATTGCCGGAGAGCAGCTTGAGACCACCCGAGGTCTGGAACGGGGTGGCGACCCCGGTCAGAACTTTTGGCAGTGCCGACTCCTTGGGCGAGGCCTCGAAGGTCAGCTTCTCCTCGATCAGCTTGGCTTCGACGGCGTAGCCGGACAGGCCATTGCCCCAGACGGTCTTGACGTCCTCGTGCAAGTGGCCGCTGGCGAGCAGTTCCTGGATCAGGAAGCCCATGCCGCCGGCAGCGTGGAAATGGTTCACGTCGGCGACGCCATTGGGATAAACGCGGGCCAGCAGCGGGGTGGCGTCGCTGAGGTCGCTCATGTCATCCCAGGTGACGTGCAGGCCAGCGGCGGCCGCGATGGCGATCAGGTGCATGGTGTGATTGGTGGAGCCGCCGGTGGCGTGCAGCCCAACGAGGCCGTTGACGATCGACTTCTCATCGATGACGTGACCGACGGGAGTGTAGTCATTGCCCTGCGCGGTCAGCGACAGCGCGCGCTTGGTCGCCTCTTTCGTCAGCGCATCTCGCAGCGGCGTGCCGGGATTGACGAAGCTGGCGCCCGGCAGATGCAGGCCCATGATTTCCATCAGCATCTGATTGGAATTGGCGGTGCCGTAGAAGGTGCAGGTGCCGGCTGAGTGGTAGGATTTGGATTCGGCTTCGAGCAGTTCGGCGCGGCCGACCTTGCCCTCCATATAGAGCTGGCGGATCTTGCTTTTTTCGTCGTTCGGCATGCCCGAGGGCATCGGGCCGGCGGGCACGAAGACGGCGGGGAGATGGCCGAAGGTCAGCGCACCGATCAACAGGCCGGGCACGATCTTGTCGCAGATGCCGAGGTAAACGGCGGCGTCGAACATGTTGTGGCTGAGCGAAATCGCCGTCGCCATGGCGATGACGTCGCGGCTGAACAGGCTGAGGTCCATGCCCGGCATGCCCTGGGTCACGCCATCGCACATGGCCGGCACGCCGCCGGCAACCTGGGCCGTGGCGCCGATGGCGCGAGCGGCTTCCTTGATGATATCGGGATAGAATTGGTACGGCTGATGGGCGCTTAGCATGTCGTTATAGGACGTGACGATGCCCAGATTCAGCGTCTTGCTGCCGGCCAAAGCGGCCTTTTCGGAGGGCGAGCAGGCAGCAAAAGCGTGGGCGAGATTGCCGCAGCTCAGCGTCGAGCGGTAGACGCCAGCTTCCTTGGCGGCGTCGAGGCGATTGAGGTAGTCGCGACGGCTGTCACGGCTGCGGGCGGCAATACGATCGGTGACATCCTGGATGGCTTGGCGAACAGACATTTTAGCTCCTTGGTGGAGCCTTAAGTGGCCGAAGCGGTCGATTGGGGACCGCGACGGGGACTACGGGCACCAGTAGACGGTTACAGTCTGGCCGGAGCGCAAGACGGCACGGATGGGCATGGCCTCTGTGGGGCCTTCACTCAATGCCGTGTCGAGAACGACGGCCTTTTCTTCCCCTTCGATGTGAAGGTAGAGCCCATCCGTGTTCAACAGATACGGAAGGGTAAGGGTGATGCGCGACTCGCCGGCGCCGGGGGCGTGGATGGCGAGTGCGGGACCGGGGGCGGACAAAGCTTCAGTGAGCGTGTCGCCGCCGGGAAAGAACGAAGCCGTGTGGCCGTCGCTGCCCATGCCGAGAATGACCGCGGCAAACGGGCGTGGCAGGTTGGCGAGCGAGGCATTTGTCTTGGCGACCAGCTCGGGCGTCGGCTCGTCGCCGCCCGAATAGAGGGGCAGGAATCGCGCGATCGCCGCCGGACCCTGCAGCATGCGCTCATTGACCAAAAGGGCATTGGAGCGGTTGCTCATCTCATCGACCCAGCGCTCATCGACGAGCGTGACGATGACCTTGGACCAGTCGATATCCTTGGTCTTGCCCAGCGCCTGGAAGAACCGGCCGGGCGTCGAACCACCGCTGACGGCGATGGACGCCGTGCCGCGCTCCGCGATGGCCGTACGAATACGGTCGGCAACCGACTCGGCCAATTCCTTGGCCAGGGTCGGCTTATCGGCAAAGCTGCGGCGTTCGATAGTCATCAGTTTTCGCCTTCATACCAAGTGCGGCCGTCGCGCTCGATCAGGGCGATCGAGCCGGTCGGGCCCCAGGTGCCAGCCGTATAGGACTGGGTCGGCTCGGAGGAATTGTCCCAGGCTTCGCGGATCGGATCGACCCACTTCCAGGCCGCTTCCAGCTCGTCGCGTCGCATGAACAGGGTCTGGTTGCCGCGGATCACGTCGAGCAGCAGGCGCTCATAGGCTTCGGGCGTGCGTTCGCTGAAGGTCTGGGCAAAGCTCAGGTTCAGCGGCACTTCGCGCAAGCGCATGCCGCCCGGCCCCGGATCCTTGATCATCATCATCATCTTGACGCCCTCATCGGGCTGCAGGCGGATGATCAGCTTGTTAGCCTTGGGCGCGCCTTCGGCATGATCGAAAATCGAATGCGGAATGGAGCGGAACTGGATGCAGATTTCCGAAACGCGGCTAGCCATGCGCTTGCCGGTACGCAGGTAGAAGGGCACGCCGGCCCAACGCCAGTTTTCGATTTCGGCCTTGAGGGCAACGAAAGTCTCGGTGCGGCTGCCCTTTTTGGCTTCGGGCAATTCATCCTGATAGCCGGCGACCGAAGTGGTCTCGGACTTCACGCCACGGTACTGGCCGCGCACGGTCATGCGGGCGACGTCGCCATTGACGATGGGCTTTAGCGAGCGCAACACCTTGAGCTTTTCGTCGCGCAGGGCATTGGCATCGTCGGAAGCTGGCGGCTCCATGGCGACGAGGCACAGCAGCTGCAACATGTGGTTCTGGATCATGTCGCGCAGAGCGCCAGATTCGTCGTAATAGCCGCGCAGGCCGGCGCCGACCGACTCGGCCACCGTTAGTTGCACATGGTCGATATGGGCCGAATTCCAGATCGGCTCGAACAGCGTGTTGGCGAAACGCAGCGCCAGCAAGTTCTGCACCGTCTCTTTGCCGAGATAGTGGTCGATGCGATAGACCTGATCTTCCTTGAAGATTTTTGAGACGCCATCGTTGATTTCCATCGACGAAGCGAGATCGTGGCCCAGCGGCTTTTCGATCACCACGCGAGCGTCGCGGCGGTAATACTTTTTCTTGGACAGATATTCGGCGATGGGCTCGAACAGGTCAGGCGCGACAGCGAGGTAAAACGCGCGGACGATCTTGGGATCATCGCGCAGGGCCTTGCCCAGATCGGTCCACTTGGTCGGGTCGCTGACGTCGTTGGCCACGTAGGAGAATATCGTGACGAAGCGATCGATGACCGCGGCGTCCTGATATTCCTTTTCCACGAATTCGGTGACCGCGTCGCGGGCCAGCTTCTGGAAATCGGCGTCGCTGAGCTTGGAGCGCGACATGCCGATAATGTGCGACTGCTCGTCGAACTGACCGTCCTTGAAGCGATGATACAGCGCCGGAATAAGCTTGCGCTTGGTCAAGTCGCCAGTGGCGCCGAACACCACATAATCGAAAGGCTGGACCGGAATGATACGGCTGGACACGAGGCTAAGTCCTTCTTTAGGCAGTCTTTAAGCAAAATTCTGTTTGGCGAGGATGACAGCGCCATGCAGCGGTTCGTAGAGCGGCAAGGCGACGAAATCGCCATAACGCTGCTGCAATAGCGGGAACAGGCGCTGGCCGAAGCCACCGACGATGGCCATGACCTTGGCGTCGCGCGCCTTGAACCAGTTGGCATAGTTGTCGATGTAGCTGAATTGCAAATCCATCAACTGGCGAGCGATCGGGTCGCCCTTTTCGAAATAGTCGATGAACATCGGCATCAGGGCGCCGTAGTCGGCAGGATTGCGCTCGTCCTTGAACGACCAATCCATGATGGCGTCGTTGTCGCCCATCTGCGCGACAACGGCCTTGGTCAGGTCAGAGCCCGGCACCAAGCCGTCTTCGGCCTCCACGGTAATCCGCACCAGTTCGCGGCCCAAAATGGCGCCTGACATCTGGTCGCCCACAGGAAAGCCCCAGCCACCGAGCTGGTAGCGCTGGCCACCCACAATGGCGAGACCGGCCGAGCCGGTGCCCACAATGATAACGGCGCCGTCGCCGCCGCCAAGCGCGCCCGCATGGGCAATATCGATATCGTCGTAGACCTTGACGGCGGCGAACGGCCAGGGCCGCGCCTCGAATTCGTCGCGCGCGGAAATCAGGCGAGCACCGGCCATGCCGAAACACGCATAGGTATTGGCCATTTGCCCGGCATCGAGACCGGCTTGGGCGAACACTTCCTTGGTACCCATCGAGATCGCCTGATAGGCTGGATTGCCATCGTCGATCTGCAGGTTCGAGCGGCCATTCCTGACCTCGGCAAGGGTGTTCAGGTTCTCGTCGGCCAAGCGGATGCGGCAATTGGTGCCGCCACCGTCAACGCCAAGATAGTATCTGGGCACGCGGGCGCCTCCGTCTCTATGCCAACAGTGTATTGGGTCGGTTCGGCGCGGACCATAATGCGAAAGATGCTAAGACGAAAGTACAATAAGCTGCTGTTCCGCGCGACCGAAGCGACAGTTTCGCATAGCTTGTCTACGGGCAGCGGCGGGCAGACGCAACCGGCTGGCGGCTCACGCTTTTAATCATCAAGACCGTTGCGGGACGGAAGGGGTTGAGCATGACACGACATCTGCTGGTGCTGGGCGGCGCACGATCGGGCAAAACGGCTTTTGCCGAGCGTTTGGCAATGCATGAAGGGCAAAAGCCGGCCTATCTGGCGACGGCAACTGCCTTGGACGGCGAAATGCGCGAACGAGTCGAAAGCCACCAGCGCGGCCGGGCTGGGCGATTCGCCACCATTGAGGAGCCGCTGGCACTATCGGACGCCATCATCGCGGCCGCCAAGCAGCACGATGTGATTCTGGTCGACTGCCTGACGCTGTGGATCACCAACATGCTGATGGCGGGCGAGGAGGTGGCGGGGGCGGTCGAGCAATTGGCCGAAACGCTGGTGCAGGTGCGCCAGACCAAGATCGTGCTGGTCAGCAATGAGGTAGGCCTGGGTATCGTGCCGGATAATGCGATGGCGCGCACGTTTCGCGATCTGGCGGGGTCGGCGCATCAGCGACTGGCCGAGATTTGCGACGATGTGTATTTTGTCGTCGCGGGATTGCCGATGGTGCTCAAGGGCGAGGCACCGAGCATGGACACGCCACGGATCTACGAGGCCTAGAAGCGGGCCGAAAACAACAGCAAGGCCACGGCGGTGCTGACGAACAGCGTCACGTTCAGGGTCGAGCGATAAAGCTGGAGAGCGCGTAAAATGTCGCTGCCGACGAGGTCGCGCTTGCCGGTGCCGAAGGCGGGGAGATCGACCATTTCGCCGGCATAGCTACGCGGGCCGCCGAGGGTGAAATCCAAGGCGCCGGCGAAGGCGGCTTCGGGCCAGCCGGAATTGGGCGAGGCGTGTTTGCGGGCATCGCGGCGGGTGGTGTTCCAGGCTTTGCTGGGGCTGGCATAGGGCGTGAAAAAGCAGGCGACGGTGATCAGTACGGCGGTCAGGCGGGCGGGGATCCAGTTGGCCACATCGTCCAGCTTGGCGGCGGCCCAGCCGTAGTCGCGATAGCGGTCGTTGCGGTGACCGATCATCGAATCGGCGGTGTTGATGGCCTTGTAGAGCGCGATGCCGGGCAGGCCGAGCAGGACCAGCCAGAATAGCGGAGCGATAACACCGTCGGAGGTGCTTTCGGCCAAGGTTTCGATGGCGGCGCGGGAGACGCCGGCTTCATCGAGCGCTTGGGGATCGCGGCCGACGATGTGGCTGACCGCCTCGCGGCCGGCGGCGAGCGAGGTGCGCATGGCCTCGGCGACGGCATTGACGGCGCGGCCGAGTTCCTTTTGAGCGAGGAATGGGGTGGCGAGCAGGATTTCGATAGTCCAGCCACCGGGGATGGCGCGGAAAGCCTGCTGGACGAGGACAGAGGCGACGAGGGTCACAGCCAGCAGCATGGCGAGATTGACGATGCCGGCGGTGCGGCGTTCATCAGCGGTGCGATAGGGGCGGTTCGAGCGTTGCTCGAGGTAGTCGATCAGCCAGCCGAACCACATCACTGGGTGGCCGATGACCACGATCAATCGGGCGGGGTAGCCGAAGATGCGCTCGACCAACAGGGCGAGCGGTGGGATGAGAAGTTGCATCAGGCGGTCCGGACCGGTTGGGCGAGCGCTAGCAGCGCATCGAGATCAAGATGAGATTCGAGGTGGGCGGCAAGGGCATCGAGTGTCGCGTCCACGCCGGCTTCGTAGTTGAGACCCGCAGTGGCGGCATTGCCGAGGAAGGCGCGACGGAAATCGTCGGCGGTGAAGAGGCCGTGTAGATAGGTGCCGGAAACGCGGCCATCGGGGCTTATGGCGCCTTCGGGCGTGGCGTCGACATACGCGAAGGGCGTCGCGCAGTCTGGGCCTCGGGTGACGCCCATATGCATGTGGTAGCCGGCGATGGGCAGGCCGGTATGGGCATCGGTGGCGTGCTCGACGCGGAGTTGTTTGAGCGGGGTCAGGGTGGTGTCGAGTTCGAGCAGTCCGAGGCCGGGGCTGGTACCGGGGGCCCCTTCTATGCCGTCGGGGTCAGCAATGGTTTGGCCCAGCATTTGATAGCCGCCGCAGATGCCCAGCACCCTGCCCCCGGCGCGGTGATGGGCCAAGATGTCGATGTCCCAGCCATTGTGGCGAAGGGCGGCGAGGTCTGCGCGGGTGGCTTTGGAGCCGGGGAGAATGATGAGATTGGCGTCGCGCGGCAGGGGGTGGCCGGGTTCGACGATGACGACGGAGACGCCGGGCTCGGCGCGGAGGGGATCGAGATCGTCGAAATTAGCGATGCGTGGCAGGCGGGGGACGGCGATGACGTATTGACCGGTGACGGAGCGCTGGGGGGTATCGAGGGCCATGACGTCTTCGGCCGGGAGCCGGTGAGCATCGGCGAAATAGGGGATGGGGCCGAGACAGGGCACGCCGGTGCGCTCGGCGATGAAGACCTTGCCGGCGTCGAACAGAGTTGGATCGCCCTGGAATTTGTTGATCAGCGTGGCGACGATGAGGGCGGCGTCGGCGGGGTCGATGACCGCGAAGGTGCCCACGAGCGAGGCAATGACGCCGCCGCGCTGGATATCGCCGATGACGATGACCGGGACGTTTGCCGCCTGGGCGAAGCCGAAATTAGCGATGTCATTGGCGCGCAGATTGACCTCGGAGGCGCTGCCGGCGCCTTCAACGAGGATCAGATCGGCATCGGCGGCCAGTTCAGCATAAGCAGCGAGCACTTCAGGGAGCAGGACCGAGCGGCGGGCGAAGTAATCGCGGGCGGACATAGAGGTACGACGCTGGCCGCGCACGACGAGTTGGGCGCCGGTTTCCTGTTCGGGCTTGAGCAGGACGGGGTTCATCGCGGTCAGCGGCGGGCGCTTGGCGGCGCGGGCTTGCAGGGCCTGGGCGCGGCCGATTTCACCGCCGTCCTCGGTCACGGCCGCATTGTTGGACATGTTCTGCGGCTTGAACGGCGCGACGCGGAGGCCACGATTGGCGAAGGCTCGGCAGAGGCCGGCGACGAGCAGCGATTTGCCGACATCGGAGCCGGTGCCCATGAACATCAGGGCGCGAGTCATGCGGCGTCCACCACATGGGCGTAGGAGCCCATGACCCGGCCGATGGCGGCGCCCATGGGCGGCAGTGGAGCGCCGGTGGCGTCGGTGGCTTCGAATAGCGGCGGCAGGCGCGACTGCTTGACCGAGGAATAGTGGAATTCGTGGCCGTTAAGGCGGGTCGGCCACGGGAGCGCGGACTGGGTGAGGCGGCGATAGCCGAGGGTGCGCTTGGGGCGATCGATCTGGGTGATGACCGGCAGCAGGCCGGCCATTTCGTGCGGCATGCCCGCCTTATCGACCAGCACTTCGCCCAGCACCATGAAGCCACCGCACTCGCCATAGATCAGCACGTCGCGGTCGCGGGCGGCGAGCAGGCCGGTCTTGAATGTTTGGGCGGCAGCGAGTGTTGCCCCGTGCAATTCGGGATAGCCGCCGGGCAAGAAAATGGCATCGGCATCGGCGGCGGGCGCTTCATTGGCGAGGGGGGAGAAGAAAGTGAGTTCGGCCCCCTGCCCGCGCCAGCCGTCGAGCAGGTGGGGATAAAGAAAGGCAAAGGCCGCGTCGTGGGCGATGGCGATGCGCTGGCCAAGTGGCGGGAGAGGGGCCGGATTATCTTGGGTTTCGGCGATGGGCGTGGCGAGGGACTGCAGGCGATCGAGATCGATGTAATCGCTGATGGCTTGGGCGGCGGCGGCGAGGAACGGCTCGAAACTATCGATGTCGCCGGGGAGGACGAGGCCAAGATGGCGTTCAGGGATGACGAGCGCTGGGTCTCGTGGAATAGTGCCGAGGCAGGGAATGCCCGTGGGTGCCAGGGCGTCGACCAGCATACGCTCATGTTTGGTGGAGGCGACGCGGTTGAGGATAACCCCGGCGACGCGGACACCGACGCGCCAATTGGCGAAGCCGGCGACGAGCGGGGCGACGGATTGGCTCTGTTTGTCGGCATCGACCACCAGAATCACGGGTAGCTCGAGCAGTTCGGCGAGGTCTGCGGTCGAGCCGGTGCCATCGGCGGAGGCGTCGAACAGGCCCATGACACCTTCGACGATCAGGAGGGATTTGCCGGCCTGCTGCGCGGCGAGGTGTTTCAGGCGGTGGGGAGACATCGACCACGGGTCGAGATTGACCGCGTCGCGACCGGCGGCGCGGCCGAGAAAGGCCGGATCGATATAGTCGGGTCCGGTCTTGGCTGGTGCGACGGCAACGCCGCGCTGGCGTAGGGCGGCGAGCAGGCCGAGGGTGATGACGGTTTTGCCGGAGCCGGAGCGCGGCGCAGCGATAACGAGGCCTTTAGCCAAACCCATGCTCACGCGCCTTACTGACATACCAATCCAGCGAGGATCGATAGCGGCTCACGGGGCCGAGGACAATGATGGCGGGGGTGGGAACGTCATGCAGAAGGTGCGCCTGGGCCAAGGTGGTCTCGATGACCGACTGGTTTGGCGTGGCGGCGTTGGAGATGATGGCGAGGCGATCGGCGCCGTCGCGGCCGGCGGCCAGCAACTTGTCGGCCATGGAGCCGAGATGCTTGACCGCCATGAACATGACAATGACCGGGGCCGCCTGGGCGACGGCGGGCCAATCCACCGCTTGTGGCACCGCCCCGCTATCATCGTGGCCGGTGAGGAACAGCACGGCCTGATTGGTGTCACGGTGGGTAATGGGAATGCCCGCATAGGCCAGTCCGCCGAGGCCCGAGGAAATGCCAGGGACAATGCGGAATGGAATGCCGGCGGCCGCCAGCGTCCCAGCCTCCTCCCCGCCCCGGCCGAACATGAAGGGATCGCCGCCCTTGAGGCGGAGCACGCGCTTGCCGGCACGAGCCAGATCGATCAGTTGCAACGAGATATCGGCCTGCTTGGGCGAGGGCTTGCCGCCGCGCTTGCCTGCGAAGACGAGTTGAGCGCCGGGACGGGCCATGGTCAGCAGTGCTCGGGACACCAGCGCGTCGTGGACAACGACATCGGCCTGCCCCAAGGCGTAATAGCCCAACAGCGTCATCAGCCCGGGGCCACCAGGGCCGGCGCCGACGAGCCAGACCGAGCCCGGCGTAAAGGGCGGAAAGTCGGCACTGTCCAGCGCGGCGAAATGACCGGGGCGGCGGCGGGGCTTGATCCAATCGAACATTATCGCACCGGACAATCTTGCGACGTCGCCCGAGCGCGGGCACAGTTGTCGGGTGGAGCGAGGAGAGCGGGCGGCCAATGAAAATCCTGATTCTGGGCGGAACGGCGGAAGCGCGCGAACTGGCCGACCGGCTGGTTGCCAAGGGGCACGATGTCATGTCGTCGCTGGCGGGCCGCACCAGTGATCCGAAGCTGCCGGAGGGCGATATCCGCATGGGCAAATTCGGCGGTATTCCGGGGCTTTGTGCCTATATGCGCGCCGTGGGCACCGAGCGCCTGGTCGATGCGACCCATCCTTATGCGGGGCTGATTTCGATCAATGCGGTGACGGCCGCGAAAGTCACCGGCGTTCCGCTGGTGCGGTTCATGCGCCCGTCCTGGGAGCAGCGCGAGGGCGATGATTGGCTGACGCTGCAAACCGTGGCCGAGGCAGCGGCGGCCCTGCCCCCCAATGCCGATGTGTTGCTGACCACCGGCCATATGGGGCTGGAGGCTTTTATGACGCGCGATGACTGCCAGTTCGTGGTGCGGCTGATCGAGCCGCCAGCGTTCGAGCTGCCCCGGCATGCCAGCGTGCTGCTGTCGCGACCGCCCTATGATGTGGTCGGTGAATTGCGGCTGATGGAGCGCGAGGGGATTACTCATCTGGTCACCAAGAATTCGGGCGGTGGGCAGACGGCGGCCAAGCTGGAGGCTGCCCGGCGCCTGGGGGTCAAGGTGCTCATGATCGCGCGGCCCGCCTATGGCCCGGCATTGGAGGTCAGCGACCTCGATGCGGCCATGCTGGCGGTGGAAGCGGGCGTATTGCCGGGAGCCGTCTGACCGAAGCTGGCAAGATCGAAATCGGGGCCCGTGGCGGCCAGCGCGCAGGTGGCGTGGGCGGATTTCAGCTTGGGCGTGAGCAACGTGCCGGCGCGAAGGGCTGCGGCTTCGGCGACGCTGGAGGCGCCGACCAGGGCCTGGATTTTGGTGGAAACGCTGGCGCATGAGGCCGTTAGCGCGCCAGCGCTGAAGGTTTTGAGGGGGACGCCGAAATAGGCGGCTGCGGCCAGCAGGCCGGGCTCGACGGACTTGCGATCCAGCGAGGCGAGCGCGATCAGCAGTGATGGCGATTGGCCGGCGGCGGCAAAAGCGGCTTCGATCAGCGCGATGATTTCGGCGGCCGCGGCGCCCCGGCGGCAGCCAATGCCGGCGACGATGGCGCGCGTTGTGGCGGCACCGAAAGGTGATGCCGAGGGGGCAGGCTTGGCCATGATCGCCTCTTTGAACGCAAGAGGCAGGTTCGCAAAAGACCGGAGCAGCTCCGGACTTGGTCCCCGATTTGGGTCGACCGCACCGGACTCTGTTTCAGTTCCTTGAGGGAACGCTGCAATTGGTTTGGTTCTAAGCCGGGCAAACCGTGTGGTCAATCAAAGGCTTGCCCGGACGCAGCCAGTTCGGAATGCTTCTGAAAATGATTTGCAAATACAATGACTTGCGCGAACGGACGGGGAGAGTTATGCCCCAGTCGTGGCGGGTCGCATAAACTCGCCGGGGTCAGCGGGGCAGTATTTTGGCAATTGCAGCGGCAAACAAGACGGTGACGATCGCCGCACTGAGCCTGTTGGTGGGGCTGGTGGTGCTCGGGCTCAAATTGCTGGCCTGGTGGACCACCGGATCGGTCGCGCTCTATTCGGACGCGCTGGAATCGATCGTCAATGTGGTGACCGCCGTGGTGGCGCTGATCGCGGTGCGGCTGGCGCAGAAGCCGGCCGACGCCGCCCTGCCCTATGGCTATCACAAGGCCGAATATTTCTCCGCGGTGATCGTGGGCGTCATGATCATCGTGGCGGCAATCCTGATCATCCGCGAGGCGGTGCTCGGCTTTTTCGACCCGCATGTATTGATGGCGCCGGCGCAGGGGCTGGCCATCAGTTTGGGCGCGACGGCAATCAACGTCGTCTGGGCGTTCGTGCTGATCCGCTATGGCCGCAAGGTCCGCTCGCCGGCGCTGGAGGCCGATGGCAAGCATTTGCTGACCGACGTGGTCTCGACCGTCGGTGTGCTGATCGGGCTAGTGCTGGTGTTTTTGACCGGCTGGGCCGTGCTCGACCCGGTCCTGGCTGGCCTCGTGGCGCTCAACATCCTGTGGTCGGGCTGGAGCGTTATGCGCGACAGCGTTGGCGGGCTGATGGACGCGGCAACGCCGCCAGACCGGCTCAAGCGCATTCGCGAGATCATAGCCGGCAATGCCGATGGCGCCATTGAGGCGCATGATATTCGCACGCGACAGGCCGGATCGCTGACCTTCATCGATTTCCACCTGGTGGTGCCGGGCGCGATGAGCGTGGATGCAGCCCATGCGATCTGCGACAATATCGAAGCCAAGCTGCATGAGGCGGTCGAAGACATTCAGATCACCATCCATGTCGAGCCCGAGAACAAGGCCAAGCATGCCGGAATCGTGGTGCTCTGAACGATGTTTTGACTTGCTGGGCTCGGGCGGCGCAGGCAAATTTGGCGTATGCGCACACTGATTTTCGCCCTGCTGATTGCCCTGATTGCGGCCCCTGCTTCGGCCCAGGATTGGGGCCACTACGACAACTCTCGCTATGGCTATAGTGTCGAGATACCACCGGAATATCTGGGCCAGGGCGAAAGCGGCAATGACGATGGGCAAGAATTTCAGCGGGTTCGAGGCGCGCAGCGGCTGACGATCTGGGGCGGCCTGCTCGGCACCGTCAATGAGGCCTTCGAGGCCGAAGTCAAATGGCGGATGGCGCAGGAAGAGGCCGGCGCCTGGCATGTGACTTATCAGGCCACGACGCCGGAATGGGCCAGCTTTTCCGCCATCAAGGGCTTTCGCATTCTCTACCAGCGCATGATCATGCTGTGTGATCGGCAGAGTTTTGCCGCGTTCAGCCTGGAATACTCGGTGCGAGACTCGGCCGCCATGGACCCGGTGGTCGACAAGCTGGTGGGCTCGTTGCGAGGCGCCTGCTAAAACTCAATGCCCGCCTGGGCTTTCACTCCGGCGCGGAAATGGTGCTTGATCTCGGTCATTTCGGTGACGAGGTCGGCGATTTCGATCAGTTCATCCTTGGCGTTGCGGCCGGTGACGATGACGTGGGTATTGTGCGGCTTCTGCCTGAGGAAAGTGACGACTTCCTCGATCGGCAGATAATCATAGCGCAGGCAGATGTTTAGCTCATCGAGCAGGACCAGCTTGTAGGTGGAGTCCATGATCAGCGTCTTGGCCTGTTCCCAGGCGGCGCGGGCGGCGGTGAGATCGCGCTGGCGATCCTGGGTTTCCCAGGTGAAGCCCTCACCCATGGCGTTGATGGTCACCAGATCGGGGAATTTCAGCAGCACGTCGCGCTCGCCGGTGTCCCAGGCACCTTTGACGAACTGGACGACGCCGACCTTGAAGCCGTGGCCGATGGCACGAAACACCATGCCGAAGGCGGCGGTGGATTTGCCCTTGCCCTTGCCGGTATGGACGATGAGCAGGCCCTTTTCGTCGGTCTTGGTGGAGAGGATTTTGTCGCGCGCATCCTTCTTTTTGCGCATCTTTTCAGCGTGATAGGCATCGCGCTCGGCTTCGCTCATCAGGTCGGTTTTCTTTGGCGCGCGATCGATCATGGGGTGTCCTCCAGATAAGCGTAGGCGGAATTGGAGCGTGGGGTCCAGAGGCCACGGCTGCGGGCCTCGTTGAATTTGGCGATCAGCTCGTCATAGCCGAAGCGGTTGTTTTGCTTGATGAAATCGCGCGTGGCGTCGTCCTCGACGAAGGCTTCGAAGGCCAGATCGAAATGGTGGGTTTTGACCGCGCCGGTGGTGGCGGCGAAGGCGAACATGAAATCGAGCGTGGCAATGATCTCGAACGCGCCCTTGTAGCCGTGGCGCTTGACGCCGGTGAGCCACTTTGGATTAACCACCCGGGAGCGCATGACGAAGGAGATTTCCTCCTCCAGCGTCTTGATGAGCGGGCGTTCGTGGCGGGAGTGATCGTTGTGATAGCCTAAGGGCTTGGTGCCGCTGAGCATTTCGGAGGCGGCGACGAGGCCGCCCTCGAACTGGTAGTAGTTGTCGCTGTCGAGCAGGTCGTGTTCGCGATTGTCCTGGTTGTGGATGACGGCATCGAGGTCGGACAAGCGGGCGGCGAAGCGGGCGCGTTCGGGGACGCCGGCGGCCTGGGCGCCGTAGGCGTATTGGCCCCAATCGAGCGCGCGATTGGCGAGATCGGCCTTTGTTGTCCACGTGCCTGAGTCGATCAGGGCGGACAGGCCGGCGCCGTAAGTGCCTGGTTTGGAACCGAAAATACGGTGACCGGCGGCAAGGGCAGCGTCGCGCTCGGAGTTACCCTCGGCCATGAGGCCCAGCGCGTCGGTGCGCATGCGGGCGGCGATGGGGTTGTCGTCGGTGGGTTCATCCAGCGCGCCGATGGCGCGGATGGCGCGGTCGAACAGGGCCATCTGGGCGGGGAAGGCGTCGCGGAAGAAGCCGGAAATGCGCAGCGTAACATCGACGCGGGGGCGGTCGAGTTTTGGCAGGGGGATGATTTCGTAGCCGGAGACGCGGAGGGAGGATGGATCCCAAGTGGGGCGGGCACCGATCAGGGCCAGGGCCTGGGCAATATCGTCGCCGCCGGTGCGCATATTGGCCGTGCCCCAGACCGAGAGGGCGACGGATTTGAGGTAGACGCCGTGGTCCTGAAAGTGGCGGAGAACCAGGCTTTCGGCGGATTTTCTGCCGAGTTCCCAAGCGGTTGGTGTGGGAATGGCGCGGTTGTCGACGGAGTAGAAATTGCGACCGGTGGGGAGGACATCGAGCCGGCCGCGTGAGGGAGCGCCAGAGGGGCCGGGGGCGATGAACTTGCCGTCGAGGCCATCGAGGAGCGCCTGCATTTCGGCCGGGCCGGAGGCGGCAAGGCGGGGGCGGATGATGTCGGTGACGGTGGTGAGGACGGACTGGGTGGCGGTCCAGGATGGGTGGGGGGCCAATCCTGAGACGAGGTCGGCGGCGAGCAGTTCGAGAGCCTCGACGACATCGCCGATGGTGCGAAGATGAACCAGCTTGCTGGATTTCTTGCTGGCATCCGCCGCGGTTTGGTCATCGCGATGAACGGAAAATAACGGGAGTTGCGGACCGGTCCAGGGATCGCTCAATTTGGCGGTCAGGGGATCGAAGCCGAGCTTGAGATCATCGGCCAGGGCGCGGATGAGGGAGGCGTCCTTACCCCCGTTATCCCCGCGCGGGACGCGAGCCAGGGCGACGGTGAGGTCGCGTTCGAGATCGCCGGTCGGCGATCGGCCGAAGATGTGGAGGCCGTCGCGGATTTGGGCCTCCTTCAGATCGCAGAGGAAGTTGTCAATCTTGATCAGGGCGGCGGTTTCGTCTTCGGGAAGGCCGATGTCGCGATCGAGGCGGGCGTCACGGGTGAAATCGAGAATGCGGCGGCGCAAATCGGCGAGGCGGCGGCGATCCATGCCGGAGGCGGCGTAATATTCGTCGAGCAGGGCTTCGAGGTCCTTGAGGGGGCCGTAGGTTTCAGCCCGGGTCAGCGGGGGGACCAGGTGATCGATGATGACAGCGCCGGTGCGGCGCTTGGCCTGGGTGCCCTCACCGGGGTCGTTGACGATGAACGGGTAGAGGTGCGGAAGCTGGCCCCAGAGAGCGTCGGAATAGCTGGCGTCGTCGAGCGCTGTGGCCTTGCCGGGGAGCCATTCGAGGGTGCCGTGCTTGCCGTTGTGGATCAGGGCGTGGGCGCCGAAGTCGTGGCGCAGCCAAAGATAGGCGGCGATGTAGGCGTGAGGTGGGGCCAGGGCGGGGTCGTGATAGCTGGTGGTTTCGTCGAGGTGATAGCCACGGGCGGGCTGGAGCAGGATGGCGACGTTGCCGAAGATGAGAGCGGGGAGATGGAAGGTATTTTCGCGGATGAAAAGGTCGGTTGAGGGGTCGCCCCAACGTTCCGACACCTCGGATTGGATTTTGATCGGCAGGGCCGAGAAGAGCTCGCGATAGCGGGTGAGGCTGATTGTGGCTGAGGAAAAGCCGCGCAGGGGCTCTGCATTGGTGGGGCCGGATTGTAGGCGCTCTATCAAAGCATTGCCGGACGAAGGGAAGGCCCCCTCACCCGACGGCTGCGCCGTCGACCTCTCCCCGGAGGGGCGAGGTGAAGCAAGGTCATAGCCCGCGGCCTCGAGAGCCTTCAGCATCTCGACGGTCGATTGCGGGGCGTCGTAACCGACGCCGTTGGCGAGACGGCCGTCGTGGATGGGGTAGTTGGCGAGAACGAGGGCGATTTTGCGGTCGGCGCGCGGCGTGGCGCGGAGGCGGGACCAGTTGGAGGCGAGGGTAACGGCGCGGGTGATGCCGGAATGGTCTGGGGTGTACGCGGTGAGCGGGACCTTGCAGCGGTCGTGCCAGACGGCGTCGGCTTTGTGGCCGACGATGAGGCCGGCGAGGCGACCATCGAGTTCGGGCATGACGAGGAACATGGCCATATCCTTGGAGGAGAGGCCTTGAGGGTCGGCACGCCACTGCCCCTCGGAGCGGCCTGACTGGATCAGTTGGATGACGGGGGCGTCGGTGGTGGAGAAGGGATTGGATTTTTCGTCGAGGCTGTCGAGGCCGAGGGCAAAGCCGGTGAGGTTGAAAATGGCGGATGGGGGGAAGGCAGTCAGTGCGTTCTGGACGAAACGGACGCAGGGGGCCTCCTTGAGGGAGGAGACGAGGATGGGGACTGGGGCGAGGTGTTGGCGCTCCAGTTCGGCGATGAGGGCCTCGATGGTGGCGGTGCCGGCGCCTTCGAGGGCGGCGCGGTAGAAGAGGATGGTAATGTGGGGGCGGTCGGTGCCGATGTTGGTGCGCAGGCCGGCTTCGTCGGTCATGCCGAGGGCGGGGTGCCAGAGGCCGAAGCGGGCGAAGGGCATGGGGTTGAGCTCGGACAGAGAAGCCCCCTCACCGGGCCTCCGCTGCGCTCGGCGACCCTCTCCCCGATGGGGAGAGGAATCTAGAGAGTTCAGCGCTTCCCCGTTCCTCTCCTCGGAGGGGCTAGGTGAAGAAGGGGCGGCGAGCAGCTTGAACGCTTGCAGGAGGGTATCGGCGTTTTCGGGGCCGCCAGCGATCAGGAGGGAATGCAGGCGCTGCCAGTCGTCGGGGTGGATGGTGGAGCGCGATTGCAGGATGGGATCGGGGTTGGCGTCGCCGGGGAGGAGAACGAGGGGGATTTTGTGATTGGCGCAGAGGGCGGTGAGTTCGTCGACGCCGTATTGGAAATAGGCCACGCCGCCGATGAGGCGGAGGACGACGAGGCGGGCGTGGGCGACGGTCTGGTCGAGCCAGAGATCGACGGAGAGGTTGTGCGACAGGCGCAAGGTGTTGGCGAGGCGCAGTTCGGTTTCGCCAGCGCGGTCGGCGGCGGCAGCGAGCATGGCCAGTTCGCTATCGGCGGCGGAGGCGAAGACCAGCGCGCCGGGGGACTGTGCGAGATCGATGGCCTCGCCCTCTTGCTGGATAGCGCCGGCCTGGGCGGAGAGGAGGTGCATCAGGAAACGCTCCGCGAAGATTTGACTTGTCGAGAGTTCCCCCCACCCTGGCCCTCCCCTCCGGGGGGAGGGGAGGATGGGACCGAGGGACCGGTGTTTTGGAGTGGAGCGGATTCCCCTCCCCCTTGAGGGGAGGGGTTAGGGGTGGGGGGAAGCCGGGGCGGGAGTGGAGACTTCCTCATGAGGACGTCGTGCAGCATGATGCCGATACCATCGAGATTGGTCATGACGTCGTCATTGGTGACGCGAATGACCTGATAGCCGGCAGCAACAAGCATGGCGTCGCGAACCTCGTCACGCGCTATGGCCTCGTCGGTGAAGTGAGTGTCGCCATCGACCTCGATGGCAAGCTTGGCGTGATGACAGGCGAAGTCGAGGATATAGGGGCCCAGAGGGACCTGGCGACGGACATGAAAACCCAAGGGACGGAGCTCGCGGAGAAGTTGCCAGAGGCGACGCTCGGGCTCGGGTGGGTTATTGCGGAGAGTGCGGGCGCGGCCGGGCATGTGGGGGGCTCCACTCGGGTGGAGAGTTCCCCCCACCCTAGCCCCTCCCCTCAAGGGGGAGGGGCATCAGATCGCTTCAAGCCGCGATCTTGACGGCGGTTTGCAGGCTGGCGGTGATGGCGGCATGGTCGAGGGGGCTTTCGCCGATCACTACCAGCGCGGTTTCACGAACTTCGCCGTCCTTCCAGGGGCGGTCGAAATAGGTGGTGAGGCGGGGGCCGACGGCCTGGATGGCGAGGCGGGCACTGGCGCCGGGGATGGCGGCGAAGCCCTTGAGGCGCAGTACGTCGTGGGAGCGGATGGTAGTTTCGATGGCGGCGAGGAGTTCGTCCTTGCCCAGGATCGAGGGGAAGCGCAGCGAGAACGAGTCGAAATCGTCGTGCTCGTGGGCCTCGCCGCCATGTTCCAGCTCGTGGTGGCTGGGGCGGTTGGCGATGTCGGATTCCGAACCGAGGCCGAGCCCCAAGAGAGCGCCGATATCGACGTGGCCATTATGGGCGTGGATCAGGCCGGTGCCGGGGCGCATTTCGGCGCGGAGGCTCGCCTCGACCTTAGCGAGGGTGGCGGCGTCGACAAGGTCGGTCTTGTTGAGGATGACCAGATCGGCGGCCGAGAGCTGGTCTTCGAACAGTTCGCCCAAGGGCGTTTCGTGGTCGAGCATCTCGTCGGACTTGCGGAGGGCATCGATGGCGGCTTCATCACTGGCGAAGCGGCCTTCGGCCAGCGCCGCCGCATCGGCGACGGTGACGATGGCATCGACGGTGACCTGGGCCTTGATTTCGGGCCAGTTGAAGGCGCGGATCAGGGGCTGGGGCAAAGCCAGGCCCGAGGTTTCGATGATGATATGATCGAACTTTTCGGGGCGGGCCAGCAGCGCCTGCATGGTGGGGATAAAATCCTCGGCCACGGTGCAGCAGATGCAGCCATTGCTGAGCTCGATCATGTCCTCTTCGCGGCAGGTATCGTCGCCGCAGCCGGCGAGAATGTCCTTATCGACACCGATATCGCCGAACTCATTGATGATCAGGGCGATACGCTTGCCCTTGGGGGCGTGCGCCAGAAGATGGCGCACGAGGGTTGTTTTGCCGGCGCCGAGAAAGCCGGTGATGACGGTGGTAGGGATCTTGCTCATGCGGGAACACTCCGGGCGGCGGGCGCTTCGGCCCGCGACAGCAGTTCATTGAAGAAGCCGATCAGCGGGCCGACCAGCAGCCAGAACACGGCCGACACGGTAAGGGCCGAGGCGGCGAAGGAGGTGGCCAGATGGGCAGGAACGGCGCTGGCTTCTTCGGGCTGGGGCGGCGCGCCGATGATGTGGGGGATAAGGATCAGCGCGGCGGCGATGGCGATAGCGGCCGAATTGCGCCATTTGGCAACGAGCAGGAACGCGGCTGCGGTGGCAATGGCGGTGCCCCACCACCAGGTTTGGCGGGCAGCGAGATCGGCGGCGGGCATGCCGGGAAGCTCGGGCGGCAGGCCGAAAGCGGGGGCGAGATGGAAGACGATCCAGCCGCAGAGGCCCCAGACCACGCCATTGGCGACGGTGATTTCGATCTTGAAGATGACCGAAGCCGCGACGAGGACGAGGGCAAAGCCGAGGCAGCCCAGGACATCGGCAAGGACGGTATAGGCGGTGCGCTCGATGCCATCCTGGGGGGCCCAGGCGTCTTCGTCATGCTCGTGGGCTTCGGCGGCGACGGGCGCGGTCGTGGCATCGGTGGATGCGGCGGCGTGTTCGTGCGCAGGAGCGGGCTCGGCGTTTTCATAGACTTCGGCGGCCAGGATCAGGGGCGCGACTTTCCATTGCTGGAGCGCGGACATGACAAGGCCTGCTGCGAGCCCGGCAAGGACCGCAGCGAAAAAGATTCGCTGGAACAGTTTCATTTTGTGTCTCTCAAGCCGCTGAGCGGCGGGTGCTTAATGGCAGGGGAAGCCCATGGAATGGCGGGTGTCATGCGCGCCATTGTGCAGGCGCGTGTCACTGGCGAAACCGACGCCGAACAGCAGCGTCATGCCAATGAGAAAGGCCAGGCCCCCGGCGATCAGCCGTTGAGAGATGGTAAGACCGGCAATGCCGGCAGTCTGGGTAGCAGTGGTCAAGGCAACACCCTCCGTGTGCATATGAAAGCATGGGCGTTTTCCGCCCGGATATGTGTTGGCAGGTCTCCTGACTCGCGGTGGATACAGCTCCTCTCGCCTTCCCGGCTTTCGCCAGTGGCATATGAGAAGAGCGCACCGCTTACAGTTGCGGGGGCAGTTCCGGTTTTGGCCCCTGATGGGTAATCCGCACCGTATTCCCTTTTGATCCCCTTGCCGCAGCGGGCGCGGGGAACCAACACATGATGGGTGTACGCCGCGGCGGCAGGGCGGTCAATCCGCCCCGCCGCCTGCCGGCTCATTCGGCGCTGGGGAAGCCGATGCTGACGACGGTGAGGCGGGTATCGAGTTTTTCGAGCAGCGGTTCGTCGGCCGGAATGGAGACTTCGCCCGATACGGCGCTGACGTCCAGATCCTGGGGATATTCCTCGGCCGGAGAGAAGCGCAGCGAGACGAAGCAGCTTGCGTCATCGGCGTTGGCGAGCGTGCCTTGTTCGATCTGGGCATAGCCGCCGTAATCCCACCAGAAGCCGCCGATGTTGAAAGGCTTGCCATTGATAGCGAGGACGTCGGCGACGCTCATGCCGACATGGACGCCATGGGGGCCTTCGACCGAGGCGGGCAGATCGACGAAGCCGAGGCCTTCGCGCGTATCCTCGTTCATCCAGCCGAACACCATGGTCTTGTCCGGATCGTTGGGAAACACCGTGGTGGCCAGCATGTCCATGCCCTCGGCGCCCGGCACCTGGCCGGTGACCACGTTATCGGCACCATAAGTCTTGATCAGCAGGGCCTCGGAACTGTCCGGGCCGAAAACGCCAGTGCAGGAAAACGCGGTTTTGTCCTTGGCCAAAGCCGGAGTGGCAACAAGGCAGGCGCAGAGCAAGGCGAAGGATACACGGGCAAGCATGGCGGATGTCCTTTGTGACGAAAATGATCTTGGCCAGATCATCCCACTATAGCCGACTCAGCCTATGAACGAGTGCTGAAAGGGACTTCACCCAGCAAGTCGAGCTTGCGCGGGAACCGGCGGCCAACATCTGCGTTGACGCGCGATCCTGTTACTGACCGGAGCATTCATGGGCCTCAATTTCGCTACCCTCGCGCCGATCGGGCTACTGATCGCGTCAAACGTGTTCATGACCTTCGCCTGGTATGGGCATTTGAAGTTTCCAGCCATGGCGATGTGGGTGGCGGTGATGAGCAGTTGGGGCATCGCGCTGTTTGAATACTGGCTGGCGGTGCCGGCCAATCGGATCGGCTACGGCGCCTATACCGGGGCGGAGCTCAAGACCATCCAGGAGGTGATTTCGCTGAGCGTATTCGTGATTTTCGCGGTGACGGTGCTGGGCGAACGGCTGACCTGGAACCACGCGGTGGGCTTCGCGCTGATTTTTGGCGGGGCGTTCTTCATTTTCAAGGGGCCGCTGAAGTAGCGCCAACCCAACTCGGGAATGGGTCGGGGAGGCGTGTCCAACTTTCAGGCGTGAAGGTGTTGGCCGGGATCAGGCAGGCATCGAGGTCGCGGCGAATTTCGGCCTCGTCCATCGGGTCGAGCCCGATAAAGACGATCTCCTGGCGGCGATCACCCCACACCGGATCAAGATAGGGTGCCATCGAAGCGCGCCAATCCGCATCGTCGGGCCAGTGCTGGCGCGGAACGGCGGACCACCACAAGCCGCGGCGCTGGGTGCGGACCAGGGCGCCGGCATGGCTGAGTTCGCCCACGTGATGGGGCCGCGTGGCCAGCCAGAAGAAGCCCTTGGCGCGCACCACGCCAGGCCACGCGCGACTGACGAATTTGTTCAACAGCGCCGGATTGAACGGGCGGCGGGCGCGGTAGACGAAAGAGCGGATACCGTATTCCAGCGTTTCCGGCACGTGATCAGTGAAGCCGTTGAGTTCCTTGAACCACAGGGGATTGGCCTCGGCGGCCTCGAGATTGAACAGCCCGGTATCGAGGACCGCCTCGAGGGGAATGACCGAGTGGTCGGTTTCGATGATCCGGGCAACCGGGTTGAGCGCCTTGATAATCTGGACGGCGGTGGCACGGTCGGCAGCGGTGGCGGCTGAGACCTTGTTGAGCACGATGACGTCGGCAAATTCGATCTGGTCGACCAACAGGTCGACCAAGGCGCGTTCGTCGGCTTCGCCCATGGTTTGGCCGCGATCGCGCAGGAAATCGGACGATGCATAATCCTTAAGCAGGTTGGCGCAATCGACCACCGTCACCATGGTATCGAGACGAGTGATGTCGGAGAGCGAGACGCCGTTCTCGTCTCGAAAGTCGAAGGTGGTGGCAACCGGGAGCGGCTCGGAGATGCCGGTGGATTCGATCAGCAAGTAGTCGAACTTGTTGGCGGCGGCGAGTTTGGTGACCTCGACCAGCAGATCATCGCGCAATGTGCAGCAGATGCAACCATTGCTCATTTCCACCAGGGTTTCCTCGGTGCGGCTGAGATTGGCGCCGCCGTCGCGCACCAGAGCCGCATCGATATTGACCTCGCTCATATCGTTAACGATGACCGCCACGCGGCGACCCTCGCGGTTGTTGAGGATGTGATTGAGAAGAGTGGTCTTGCCGGCGCCGAGAAACCCGGAAAGCACGGTGACGGGGAGTTTGTTCGACATGGGACCTCGGAAAATTGGTCGAGCACAAGGAGGTGTAAGGAGCCCAGCCTGCGCCTAGAGAAAGGCCGAGCAGTCGGATTTGTAATGTTATTACGTTACAAATCGCAAGTGGAAAGATGCGCTATCTTTGATGCAAGGCGCGTTGACGATTGCAATGTTATTACGTTACATCGGCCAATCAGCCATTTGGCCAAGCCAGAGCCTCGACAGCAATATGACACAACAGCAGCACGACAATCATAACGTCAGCGGTATCTCTTTTAGTCTGGCGCAGATGAGTGCGACGGCGCGGGTTGGCCTGGTGCTGGTGCCGGTGGCGCTGATCTGGGTGGCGATCTGGGCGTTGCTGGCATGAGCGCCGTCATTCGGCTGGACGATTTGACGCTGGGCTATGATGGGCATCCGGCGGTGCATCATCTGGATGGCGCATTCGAGACGGGGTCGCTGACGGCGATCGTGGGGCCGAATGGATCGGGTAAATCGACTCTGCTCAAGGGCATTACCGGGGCGCTGAAGCCGCTTGGCGGGCGGATCGAGCATGCCGGAATTTCGGTGCGCGAGATCGCCTATTTGCCGCAGATTGCCGAGATCGACCGGACGTTTCCGGCGGTGGTGAGCGATCTGGTCTCGCTGGGGTTTTGGAAGAGCCGGGGATTGTTTGGCGCTATTCGAGGCGTGGATCGTGGGGCGCTGGACGAGGCGTTGCAGGCGGTGGGGCTGCGGGGGTTCGAGCAAAGGCCGATCGATACGCTATCGGGCGGGCAGTTGCAGCGGGCGCTCTTTGCGCGGGTGCTGTTGCAGGATGCGCGGGTGATCCTGCTGGATGAGCCGTTTACGGCGATCGACGAGAAGACGGTGGCCGACCTGATCGCGCTGGTGCAGCACTGGCATAACGAAAAGCGGACGGTGATCGCGGTGCTGCATGACGTGGAGATGGTGCGGCGGGTGTTTCCGCAGACGCTGTTGCTGGCGCGCGAGCCGATCGCCTGGGGGGCGACGAGCGAGACGCTGCACCCGGAAAACCTGCTGAAAGCGCGGCGGATGACGGAGGCGTGGGACGAGCACGCGCCCTGGCATGACCATGTGGCAAAGCACCATCATCATGGGGATGCGGCATGAATTTGGTGCAGCTTTTCATCGAACCGTTTGCGCAGTTCGGGTTCATGAACCGGGCGCTGGTGGGGGCGATCATCCTGTCGGTGAGCGCCGGGCCGGTGGGCGTGTTCCTGATGCTGCGGCGGATGAGCCTGACCGGGGACGCCATGGCGCATGCGATTTTGCCGGGGGCGGCAGCAGGGTTCCTGGTGTCGGGGCTGGCGATTTTGCCGATGACGCTGGGCGGGTTTGCGGCGGGGCTGGTGGTCGCGCTGCTGGCGGGGCTGGTATCGCGGTTCACCATCCAGCGCGAGGATACGTCGCTGGCGGCGTTTTATCTGATTTCGCTGGCGCTGGGGGTGATGCTGGTTAGCCTCAAGGGCTCCAATGTGGACCTGATGCATGTGCTGTTCGGCACGGTGCTGGCGCTCAACGACGATGCGCTGGTGATGATCGGGGCGATCGCGACGGTGTCGCTGGTGGGGCTGGCGGTGATCTGGCGGCCGCTGTTCGCCGAATGTCTCGATCCGACGTTTTTGCGCAGCGTCAGCAAGGCGGGGCATCCGGTGCACCTGATTTTCCTGGCGCTGGTGGTGTTGAACCTCGTCGGCGGGTTCCAGGCGCTGGGCACACTGCTGGCGGTGGGGCTGATGATGCTGCCGGCGGCGGCATCGCGGTTTTGGGTGCGGGGGCTCGAGGGAATGTGCGCGCTGGCGGTGGGGTTTGGGGTGGTGTCGAGTTATTTCGGGCTGCTGATTTCCTACTATCTGGGGGTGGCGTCGGGGCCGTCGATTATCCTCGTGGCAGGAGGGATTTATGTGGTTTCGCTGTTTTTCGGGCGGCGTGGGGTGATTTTTACACGGGTGCAGGCGCCGCGGCATCGCGTGGCGTGAAGCGCACCGCAGTGATGGTCGTTTTGCTCCGGCTCGAAATTCGAGCCGGGGGCTGAGGCAGTGGGGACGCGAGCCGGATCGTGGCTACCGGCCCCGCCACCCAGCCTCCCCTGTAGGGGAGGAGTGGCCCGGTGGGCCGGGTGGCTTCAGAGATAAAGGAAATGTGCGATGAAGACTTTGAAATCGATGATGCTGGCGATGCTGGTTGGTTCGGCGCTCGCCGCACCGGCGTTTGCAGCGGAGGTCAAGGCGGTGGCGACGTTCTCGATATTGGGGGATATCGTTGCGCGGGTCGGTGGTGAGCGGGTGGCGGTGACGACGATCGTCGGGCCTAATGCGGATACGCATGTTTATGAGCCCAAGCCGTCCGATGCAGTGGCGGTGAGCCAGGCGGATGTGCTGTTCGTCAATGGATTGGGATTCGAAGGGTGGTTGGACCGGTTCGTGCAGTCGTCAGGATTTTCCGGACCAGTAGTGGTCGCCAGCGATGGGGTCAAAACCCACGAGATGGCGGAGGAGGAGGAGCATAGCGGCGAGGCCGAGCATGAGCACGGACACGATCATGGCGCGACCGATCCGCATGCGTGGCAGAGCCTCAAGAATGGGCTGCTGTATGTCAAGAACGTGGCGGCGGGGCTGTGCGCTGTGGATGCCGAGGGTTGTGTGACCTACGAGGCTAATGCGGCGGCGTATTCAGCGGAGATTAGTGCGCTGGACGATCAGCTTATCGCCGATATCGCGGCGGTGCCGGAAAACAAGCGGCAGGTGATTACTACCCATGATGCGTTCAGCTATTTCGGCGAGGAATATGGCGTGACGTTCCTCGCGCCGGAGGGGATTTCGACCGACAGCGAGGCCTCCGCCGCCGACGTGGCCAAGTTGATCACGCAGATCAAGGCCGATGGCGTCACGGCGCTGTTCATCGAGAATATGAGCGATGGACGGCTGGTGCAGCAGATCGCCGATGAAACCGGCGTGAAAGTGGGCGGGGAGTTGTATGCCGATGCGCTGTCAGAACCCGGTCAGGGGGCGGCGAGCTATTTAGATATGTTCAAGCACAATATCGGCCTGCTGGTGCCGGCGATGTTGGGCAAGTAGGATTGCAATGCCGCCGCGCCTTGCGGGGGCGCGGCGGCTGGAAAGGCGGACGAGATGGCACATTCGGATGACAGTCACGCGGGCCACGATCATGTGTGGGCCAATGATTTGACCAAGAACCAGGGGCTGGTGCTGGGCGCGCTGGCGCATTCGGACGCGCCGCTGAGCGCTTACGATATTCTGGATCGGCTGCGCGAGGATGGGCTCAAGGCGCCGTTGCAGGTGTATCGAGCGCTGGACAAGCTGGTGGAGCGCGGGCTGGCGCATCGGCTGGAGAGCCTCAATGCGTTCGTGGCGTGCGCAGATGAGCATTGCCACCGCTCGGGGCTAATCGCGTTCGCGATTTGCGATGGCTGCGGCAAGGTCGATGAGTTCGCCGATGGGGTGATCGAGGATCGGCTGGGGGAATGGGCGGCCGCCAAGGGCTTTAAGGTCGAGCGCACCACGATGGAAATTCGCGGCAAGTGCGAAGGCTGCCAGGCGGCGAACTAGGTTAGTTTGCCAGCTTGGCACCATCGAGCGGGGTGACGCTGCGGTCGATCTGGCTGGGTATTGTCGGGATCTGACCGCGGGTTGCGACCGGGATGATGGCGACCATTGTAGCCACCGCCAACCCTAGCTTCATCAATCGACATAACCGCATGCTTTTGTTCCACATTACTGGTCCAGAACGAACGTGGCAGCGCGCGAAAAAGTCGGAAAAAGTGATCGGTAAAATTACTTATGCGAAGGTCAGGAAGTGGACCGCCGCGGCGCCGTAGGTGCGACGATCGTCGAGGGTGAAGCCGGCGGGGATTTGGATGGTGGCGTCGGCGCTTTCCTCGAACACCACGGTGGCGCCGGGGGCGAGCCAGCCCTGGGGGGCGAGGTTGGTGAGGGCGCGTTCGCCCAGGCCCTGGCCGTAGGGCGGATCGAGGAACAGCAGATCGAAGGGTTTTAGCGAGCCGGGGGTGCCAAGATCGGTGGCGTCGCGGCGCAAGAGCTTGGTGATGCCCCCTGCCCCAAAGGCCTCGATGTGGTCGCGGATCAGGCCACGGGCTTCGGCACCCATATCGACGAAGGTGACGTGGGCGGCGCCGCGCGAGAGGGCTTCGAGGCCCAGCGCGCCCGTGCCGGCGAACAGGTCGAGCACGCGCACGCCATCGAAGACCGGGTCGAGGCGCGAAGCGAGGATGTTGAACATGCTCTCGCGCACGCGGTCAGCGGTCGGGCGGATGGAGTCATCTGACGGGGAGGTCAGGGTTTTACCGCGGAATTTGCCGGCGACGATGCGCATGGATGGGCCTTGGGGAGTTCCGAGTTTGCGGCGGCTTACCCCCACCCTTGATCCCTCCCCACAAGGGGGAGGGTGTCGACTGAGGGAGCAGCGCAAACGCGATCGGTTAGGACTTGGGACGACGGCCAGCGCCGCCAGTTGGGCGACCACCGCCACCAGCGGGGCGGCCACCGCCCGAAGGACGACCGGCACCACCGGCAGGACGACCGCCGCCAAAGGCGGGACGACCAGCGCCGCCAGCAGGGCGACCCGCGACACCGGCGGGACGACCGCCACCAAACGCGGGCTTGCCGAAGCCGCCGGGCTTTGGGCCACGGGCGGGGGCAGCGCCGTCGCGCTTGGGATAAGGCTTGCCATCGGGACGCGACTTCGGCTTGCCATAGGTCTTGGATTCAAGGCCTAGCGCATCGCGGCCGGGACGGCTGGCTTTGTCGGAATAGCTGCGCGCCGGACGATCGCCATCGGGACGCTCGGAGCGCTGCGGGCGGCCGCCATCGGGGCGGAACGACTTTGGCTTCTCCGAGAAATTGCGGCCGGGGCGATTGGGCGTGGCGCGAGCGCCTTCGCCGCGTTCGCTATCGGGGCGGGTGCGCGGCGTGTAATCACGGGCCGGGCGATCATTGCCGCCACGTTCATTGTCCGGGCGGGTGCGGGGCGCATAGGCGCGCTTGGGGCCTTCGGCACCGGGGCGTTCATTATCGGGACGCGTGCGGGGCGCGTAATCGCGCGACGGGCGCTGGGCCTCGGCATCGCCACGACGGGGACCGCGCGGGGTGCCGGTAAAGGCGCGGTCGGGACGACCGGCAGCGCCGGTTGGGCGAGCGCCGCGTGGCGCGTCGAAATCGCGCTTGGGACGATCGGCAAAATCGCCCTCGGGGCGCGCGGTGCGGGGACGCTCGCCGTAGGACTTGGAGGCAGCGACGCGGCCGGAAACGGCCTTGCTGGTGGGACGGGCGGGACGATCGCCGAACTCGCGCTTGGGACCCTTGAAGTCGCCGCGCGGCTTGCCGGCAGCGTCGCGGCTCGGGCGCGCCGGACCATCGGAGCGGGCCGGACGCGAAGCGCCTTCGGCGCGCGGGGCGCGGGCGGGCTTGGCCGGACGATCAGGGCGCTGGCCGAAAGTGCGAGCGGGCTGATCGTCGGGATCGCGCCAGGTTGTGCCTTTGCCGGAACGTTTCTGCACGAAGTCCTCCTCACGCCCATCATCGAAAATGATGCGGCGGGGCGGCGCCATTTCTTCTTCGGCACGATCGTCAAATTTCTTCGGCGCGGGGCGCTTGCTGTCGAAACGGCCGGGGCGATCCTGGCGCGGGCGCTCGGCGCGCGTTTCTTCCTCGGTCTTTTCGGCGTGGTCGGTGAAGCGGAAGCGCTGGCGGGCGATTTCGACAGTATTGGTGCCGCGGCCGGTCAGGCGATCGCGCGTGGGCTTGCCGACTAGGGCATTGGCTTCGGGCATTTCGCTGTCGAAATCGACATCGGCAGCGTCGGCGAGCTTCTTGCCCAGCTGATCGCGCAGGGTCGAGGCCTTGACGGTCTCGATGCCGCCGACCGGGATGTCATTGAGCTGGAAGGGGCCATAGGAGACGCGGATCAGGCGGTTCACCTCAAGGCCGAGGGCGCCGAGGACGTTTTTCACCTCGCGGTTCTTGCCTTCGCGCAGGGCCATGACCAGCCAGACGTTGGAGCCTTGGTCGCGTTCCAGCGTGGCTTCGATGGAGCCGTATTTGATACCGTCGATCTCGATGCCGTCCTTGAGACGGTCGAGCGCGGCCTGGGTGACGGTGCCATGGGCGCGGACGCGATAGCGGCGCAGCCAGCCGGTGGCGGGCAGCTCGAGCACGCGCTTGAGGCCGCCGTCATTGGTCAGCAGGATCAGCCCTTCGGTATTGATATCGAGGCGGCCGACGGTGACGACGCGCGGCAGGCCATGGGTTTCGAGGGCCTCGAAGATGGTCTCGCGACCTTCGGGGTCCTTCTCGGTGACCACAAGGCCGGCGGGCTTGTGGTAGAGCCAGACGCGGGTGCCCTGGCGGGCAGCCAGCGGGGCGCCATCCACCATGATCTTGTCGCGGGCGGTGACGTTGAAGGCGGGGGTGATGACCTTCTTGCCGTTGACCACGACGCGGCCCTCGGTGATCCAGGTCTCGGCGTCGCGGCGGGAGCAGAGCCCGGAGCGGGCGATGACCTTGGCGAGGCGATCGCCGGTGTCTGGTACGGCGGACTGGTCGGTCATGGGGCAGCTTTCATGTCATGCGGGACCCGGATGGGCGGCGCGGAAAAGGAAATCGCCCCGCGTTACGCGGGGCGATTAATTCTGGAATAGTGCACGCAGCTAGTTAGACGAGCTGCTGTTGTTATCGTCGAATTCGCCCAGCATGCCTCCGCTGTCCGGCGTGGTGACACCATTGACCGGACGGGACATGGCGGCCTTGATGGCCTTGCGCACGTCCTCGGGGCAAGCCGCATCGTTGAGCGCCACGATGGCACCGTTGGGGGCACGGCACACCAGATCGGCATCGCCGACGCGGGTGAAATAATCGGCCGGAGGCATATAGATCGGGCGCTTGGCGTTCCCGGTGATACCGACATTGGCGGCGCGCATGCGGGCGGTGAGCTGCTTGGCCTCGATCTCGGTCAGCGGGCGGCCGGCAATGGTCTGCATATCGACGACGCGGGCATTGCGCAGACGGGTCAGATCGGCCTGGCTCAGATTGGAGGCGTCGATCTGCACGGCGTTGCTATCCACCGGCAATTGGTCGGCCATGGCGACCGTGGGGGTCGGCAACTGGCTCTCATCGCGCGGCAACACCAGCGGCGCGCGCGCCTGGGTCAGGTCGGCCTTGGGCGCCTCGCCGGGGACGAGGCCGACGCCGCGGGCGGTCGAGGTCATGACCTCGCGCTCGAAGGTGCCGAAATCGGTCATCGCATTGGTGCCTTCGGCCGTCGTGCAGCCAGCAAGGCCTGCCATCAGCAAAAGGCCAAGGGAGAAAAGGCCCGCCCGGGTCAATCCAATATGCATGAAACGTCCTTCAAGAGCGGCGAGCCGCGGCGACTTCGGTTATTGGCGCGCTTATAGCGCATCACAGCAGCTAAGGCCAGATTCTGGCAGCAATGCGTTCACACTGGGTTAGCGGCTCAGGTTTTGGCGGCGCGAACACGGCCGACGCCGAGCAAATCGAGGATCAGCAGGATGACGCCTAAGGTAATGGCCATGTCGGCGACGTTGAAAATATAGAAGGAACTGGCGCCGATGTGGAAATGGAAGAAGTCGGCGACAGCGCCGTAGATCAGGCGATCGAGGCCATTGGACAATGCGCCGCCAATGCAGAACGCCAGGCCCAGGCGGATCAGGGACGAGTCGGCGCGCACCCACCAGATGGCCAGCGCCACGACGGCGACCAGCATGATGAGGCCGAGGCCCCAACTGGGCAGGTCAGTCAGCAGGCCGTAGGAAATGCCGGTATTCCAGACCAGGACATAATCGAAGAAATCGGTGACACGCACGACCTCGCCGCCGCGCCAATTGGTGAGCGTGGCGGGAACGTAGGAGGTGAAGATATCGACACAGGGGGCCGCGCCGATGGCTATGCAGTCGGCGGAGACCGCAAAGGCTTTTTGGGCGCGGTCCAGCCCGAAGGCGAGGATCGCGGCCATGAGGGAGATGATGACCGACTGGGCCTTGAACGCGTTCAAAGCCTAGAGCCCCGCCGCGGCGCGTTCGCGCAGGGCCTGGGCATCGCGCGGGGTGACGTCGGGATATTCGGGGTCGGAGCCGACATCGGGCTGGATGCGCCAGGAGCGGGCGCAGCGGGTGCCTTCAGCCAATGCCGAGACCACGGCGACGCCGGGGACGTCGTCGAGGCGGAAGGCGGTATCGGGGGCGTCGGCATTGCCGATCTCGATGGCCGAGGTGATGGCGATTTCGGCCAGGTCCTCGCCGGCGAGGGCGGTCAGCAGGTCCTCATCGGTGATGAAGACGCGGGGGGCGGCTTCGAGCGAGGAGCCGATGCGCTTTTCGCGGCGCTCGATTTCGAGAGCACCGGTCACGACGCGGCGGACGGTGCGGATCTTGGCCCATTTATCGGCGAGGCCGTCATTCAGCCATTCGGCGGGCACTTCGGGGAACAGGCGCAGGTGGACGGAGCTATCGGCGCCGGGATGCCGTTCGAGCCAGACCTCTTCCATGGTGAAAACCAGGATGGGGGCGAGCCAGGCAGTGAGGCAATCGAACAGGTGATTGAGCACCGTCAGCGAGGCGCGGCGCTTCACCGAGGAGATCGGATCGCAATAGAGCGCGTCCTTGCGGATGTCGAAGTAGAAAGCCGAGAGTTCGATGTTCATGAAATTGGTGAGCAGCGAGACGACGCGGCGGTAGTCGTATTCCTTGTAGGCGCCACGGACCTGCTCATCGAGCTGGGCCAGACGGTGCAGCATCAACTGCTCCAGCTCGGGCATGGCGTCGAAGGTGACGACATCGGCGGGCTGGTAATGGGCGAGGTTGCCCAGCAGCCAGCGCAGGGTGTTGCGCAGCTTGCGGTAGCTGTCGACCGTGGTTTGGATGATTTCCTTACCGAGGCGCAGGTCCTCGGAATAGTCGGACGAGGCCACCCAGAGGCGCAGGATATCGGCGCCGTATTGCTTGATGATGTCCTGCGGGGCGACGGTATTGCCCAGCGACTTGCTCATCTTCTTGCCTTCGCCATCCATGGTGAAGCCATGGGTGAGCACGCTGGAATAGGGCGCGAAGCCATTGGTGGCGCAGGATTCGAGCAGGGAGGAATGGAACCAGCCGCGGTGCTGGTCCGAGCCTTCGAGATACATCGAGGCCGGGAACTTCAGGTGCGGCCACTTCTGCTTGTTGCGCAGCACCCAGGAATGGGTGGTGCCGCTATCGAACCAGACATCGAGGATGTCGGTGACCATCTCGTAATCGGCGACAGCGTGGCTGGTGCCGAGGAAGCGTTCGGCGGCGCCAGCGGCGTACCAGGCATCGGCGCCCTCTTCCTCGAAGGCGTCGGCGATGCGGTGATTGACCGTCTCGTCCTTGAGGATTTCGCCAGTGGTCTTGTTGACGAAGACGGTGATCGGCACACCCCAGGCGCGTTGGCGGCTGAGCACCCAATCGGGGCGGTCGGCGATCATGGCGCGGAGGCGGTTCTGGCCGGCGGCGGGGTAGAACTTGGTGGCGTCGATGGCGTTGAGCGCGCGGGTGCGCAGGGTATCGCCCGCAGCGCCCTCGATATCGCGGTCCATATAGACGAACCATTGCGGCGTGTTGCGATAGATCACCGGCTTCTTGGAACGCCAGGAATGGGGATAGGAGTGCTTGACGCGGCCGCGCGCGAGCATGGCGTGGCGCTCGGCGAGAGCGGCGATGACGCGGTTATTGGCGTCGCCCTTTTTGCCGCTGTCGTCGATGACGCGGGCGCCGTCGAAGCCGGGGGCGTCCTTGGTGTAGAAGCCGTCGTCGCCAACCACATAGGGGATGGCGGTGTCGATGCCGCGCTCAAGCAGCAGGCGGCCGGAATTCATCCAGATCTCGAAGTCGTCGAGGCCGTGGCCGGGCGCGGTATGGACGAAGCCGGTGCCGGCATCATCGGTGACGTGTTCGCCATCGAGCAGCGGCACCTTGAATTCGTAGCCACCATCAAAGCCGCGCAGCGGGTGGGCGCAGGCGGTGATATCGGCGGGGTTCACATCGCGCAGGCGGGTAAAGGCCTCGACCTTGCCCTTGGCGAGGACGTCGGCGGCGAGCTTATCGGCCAGGACGTATTTTTCGCCGGTCGCGGCCCAATTGCCCTCGGGGGCCTGGGTGACCTCATAGAGGCCATAGGCGATTTTTGACGAGAAGCTGATGGCGCGGTTGGCCGGGATGGTCCAGGGCGTGGTGGTCCAGATGACCACCGAGGCATCGGCCAGATCACGGGTGAGCTGGGCGCTGCCGACGAAGTCGTCGCCCTGCACTTCCGAGGATGCGCCCAGAATGGGGAACTTCACCCAGATGGTGTCGCTCTCGTAATCGGCATATTCGATTTCGGCTTCAGCCAAAGCCGTGCGTTCGACCACGGACCACATGACGGGCTTGCTGCCGCGATAGAGTTGGCCGGAGGTGGAGACCTTCATCAGTTCGCGCGCGATCTGGGCTTCGGCGTCGAAGCTCATGGTCAAATAGGGGTTGTCCCATTCACCGAGGATGCCGAGGCGCTTGAATTCCTCACGCTGCACATCGACCCATTGGCTGGCGAAGGCGCGGCATTCGGCGCGGAATTCATTGATCGGGACTTCGTTCTTGTCGCGGCCCTTGGCGCGGTACTGTTCCTCGATCTTCCATTCGATGGGCAGACCATGGCAATCCCAGCCCGGCACGTAGGCCGAGTTGAAGCCGAGCATCTGCATCGAGCGGGAGACGATGTCCTTGAGCGTCTTGTTGAGCGCGTGACCGATATGGATGTTGCCGTTGGCGTAGGGAGGGCCATCATGCAGCGTGAACAGCGGGCGATCCTGCGCCTGCTCGCGCTGCAGCTTGTAAATGTCCATGTCTTCCCAGCGCTTGAGCCAACCCGGCTCGCGATCGGGCAGGCCGGCGCGCATGGGGAATTGGGTCTCGGGGAGGAAGAGCGTCGACGAGTAATCGGTTTCGGCGGCGCCCGTGGCAGTATCGGTCATGGAACGGCAATCGGTTGGGGAGATTTGCGGGGGTTGTAGCAAGGTGGGGACGATGGGGCAAAGGGTTTGGTTGGGGGGCTTCACCTCTCCCCCTGGGGGAGAGGTCGACCCTCTTGGGTCGGGTGAGGGGGCCTTTCCCACGCACTCCACCCAGTAAAGGCCCCCTCACCCGGCGCTACGCGCCGACCTCTCCCCAAAGGGGCGAGGTGAAGAACGACTACCCGAAAAACCCCAGTCGCTTGTCCAATTCGCTCAACGGCTTGGCCTCGGCCAGCATCTTGCGGGCTTTGTTGCTGTCGCGGTTCATGGCGGTGATCAACTCATCAAGGCCGGAGAAGACTTCCTGGCCGCGGATGTGCTCGATCAGGCAGACCACGATGGTCTGGCCGTAGATGTCCTCGGAGAAATCGAACAGGTGTGTCTCGAAGGGCGGGCGCTGGTTGTTGAACATGGGCTTGCCATAGGCGGCGACGCCGTCGAACACCCGATCGCCCAAGCGGGCGCGCACGGCGTAGACGCCCTGGGCGAGCTGGAAATTGTCGTGGGTGACGGTGTTGGCGGTGGGATAGCCTAGCTCGCGGCCGCGCTGGTCGCCTTTGACGACGCAGCCTTCCATGAACCAGTGATACCCCAGAAGCCGATTGGCGGCGGCGATATCGCCTTCCGAAAGCGCGGCGCGGATGCGCGAGGAGGAGATGACCTCCGAGCCCTCGTCGAGCAGGTCGATGACCTCGACGGCAAAACCCTGGGCTTCTCCGGCGGCGGTGAGGAAGGTGGGGGTACCGCGGCGCTGGCGGCCGAAATGGAAATCAGCGCCGACGATGACGCCGGCGACGGCAAGTGCATCAACGAGGAAACGGGAGACGAAATCCTCGGCTTCGATCTGGGAGAAGGCGCGGTCGAAATTGAGGATGACGATGCCGTCGAGATCGAGCGCTTCGGCCAGGCGCGCCTTGGCGTTGCCATCGGTGAGCCGGTACATGAAGGGGCTGGGCGCGAAGACATCGCGCGGATGCGGCTCGAAGGTGAGCAGGATGGCCGGCACCCCCGCCTCGGCGGCGCGGCGGCGCAGCAGGTCGAACACCGATTGGTGGCCGCGGTGGAAGCCGTCGAAATTGCCGATGGCCACGTAAGCGCCGCGCAACGCAGCGGGGACAGTGTCGAGACTGGAGAGGCGGAGAAAGTCGGACATAGAGACTACCAGCTTAGGCGCGGCAGGAAGCCGGCCATGTGGGCGCGGCTGGGGGCGACGAGATCGGCGATGGCTTGCGGGCTGGGTTTTCCGAAAGCATCGAGTTCGGCGGCGTGGATGGAGCCGGTGACGAACAACAGGTCGATGCCGAACTGGGCGGCGCCGGTGGCGTCGGTGCGTACGCTGTCGCCGATGGCGAGAGTACGGGATTTTTCGAGCGAGCGGCCGACGGCGACTTCGGCCAAGCGGAAGGCTTCCTCGTAGATCGGCTGATAGGGCTTGCCGGCCATCAGCACCATGCCGCCCATGGCGGCGTAGAGATCGCCCAAAGCGCCGCCGCAATAGATGATCTTGTCGCCATGCTCGACCACGCGGTCGGGATTGGCGCAGATCATGGGCAGCTTGCGGGCCAGCCAGAGCTTGGCGCGGTCGCGGTACATTTCGGGGGTGTCGTCATCGGTATCCAGATCGGTGACGACGACGACCTCGGCTTCCTCGGCCGTGGTGCGGCGGACGTTGAGGCCCTCGTAGAGCGCGTCGTCCTCGGTGGGCGGGCCGACATGATGGATCGGGCGGCCGGAATATTTGGCGATCATGACGCGGGTAGCGTCGCCCGAGGAAACGATGGCGTCATAGGCTTCGCGCACCACGCCGAGGCGATCGAGCATCTCGATCAGCGGGGCGGAGGGGCGCGGCGCATTGGTGATGAAGACCACCTTGCCGCCGGCTTTGCGATACTCGACGAGAGCGTCGACGGCGGAGGGGAAAGCGGCGACGCCGTTATGGACGACGCCCCACACGTCGCTGAGAACCGCATCGTAGCGGCCGGCAAGATCGGCTAGGCCGGAAATGGGAGGCAGGGGGGCGGTCATCGGAGGCTCCGGAAGCGGGATTGCCTGGGGGTTCTATGGTGCAGGTTGCAGCCAGGATCAAGGGCGGAAGCAGCAATAGCGACGGCTGCCGGCGCATGGCTCATAGTCGGGCAATATGAAGGGCGAGCATGGCGGCGGTTTGCTCGGGGGTGGCGAGGTCGGTGACGATGATGTCGCTGAAGGTGCGCGCCGGATAGCCTTCGGCGTACATTTCGTGGATGCGGGCGCGCTCGCCGTCGTCGAGTTCGCGGGCGCCGCGGTTGGTGAGGGCGACGGCGAGCGGTGGGGCCAGGGTGGCGACGAAAAGGCGGGCATGGCGGGTGGCACAGGCGGATTGGAGCATGGCGAAATCGCTGTCGCGCATGGGATAGGCGATGACCAGGACGGGTTCTGTCGCGGCGGTGATCTGGTCGGCAACCCAGAGCACGGCGCGGTCGATCATCTGCTGAAAGGGGACGGATTCGGGTATGCCATGGTCATCGCCGTCGATGAAGCGGGCGCCGGGGAGCAGAGCGGCGAGCGCCCGGCCGGTGGTGGTCTTCCCCGAATTGATAGAGCCATTGAGCACGACGACGATCATGCGCGTGCTCCCTTCATCGGCCGCCGGCGCGGTTGGCGATCAGGCTATGCCTTCGGCCCGACGCAGAACCGGCGCGGCGGTCTTGGGACGCTCCAGCATCAGGTCGGGACGGACCGGGCCGGGCGCGGCAATGTGCGGGCCCTGAATCTGGGCGATGCCGATATCGAGCAGTTCGAGAATCTGGCGCTCGCTGACGACGCCGGTGGCCATCAGGCTGACGCCAAAACGGTTGAGGTAGTTGGCGATATCGGAGGCGTGGAAATCGGTGAAGGCTTCGGGCGCATCGATGAAGCGGGTGGCATCGACGCGCAGCGAACGAACCCCCTGCCCGGCCAGTTCGGCGACATCGACGCGCAGCGACTTGACCTCGGACAGCGAGAAACCGGCGCCCTTCTTGACCAGCCCGTCGACAATGGCGCGTTCGCCGGCCGCCAGCATCTGCCATTCGGCTTCGGTAACGACGAAAACCATGCTGGACGCGATGGCGCGGTTGGCTTCGAGCGAGACGATGAGCTGTTCGGAGGCGACCCATTCGCCCAGCGTGGCGCGCGATAGCGGAATGAACAGATTGATCGGCTGATCGGCGCTGCGCGAGCGGCGGCCGATGGCGATGGCCTCGATCAGGCCCAGCCCTTCGATGTGACGCAGCACGTCTTCATTGCTCTGGCGGGGCATGAAGGCGGCGCGGTCGGCCAGCTCGCCATTATCCAGCATCAGGCGCGGCACTAAGTCGTAGCCATGCGGGCGGCGCTGCGGCAGCGTGATGATGGGCTGCACATGATAGATGAGACGGTTTTCGGCGAGCGCCTGACGCAGGGTTTCGATCGGGATCAGGGGCGGCTCGGGCTCGCGTTGTACCGGCACCGCGACGGGTTGGGGCGTTTGTGTGACGATGGCGGGAACGGCGGCCAGGGGCGTCGGCGCGGCGCTAAACTGCGGCTTGTTGGCGCGTTCCTCGATATCGGAGACGGCCTCGGCGATCTGGCGGATGACGGTACCCAGCACGGACACGTCAGCTTCGACGCCTTCGAGACGCCGGCCGGCATTGAGATCGGCCAAGGCATTGACGCGCTGACCCAGCGTGGTGCCGACCTGCCCCTCGGCGGCCAGCAGCAATCCAAGATCCTCGATGGCCTTTTCCAGGCGATTCTCGGCGCGCTGACGCAGGCTGCGCTCCATCAAGACCACCGCGACGGCAGAAAAGCTCAGGGCAGCCATGATGGCCTCGGCAGGCGTGAACGTCAGCCCGAAATAGGCCGTGCAGCCGACGCCAAGCGCCGCCAACGCTATGAATGTGTAAACCAATACCTGCACGAGCGGTCCGCAATCGCTTGAGTGGGCCGGGATTCGGCATAGCTCTCATAGCATTGACAGCGGGCGCACAAAAGCTGTGACCAGCCAGTATTCCGTGGGTAATTTTTTGAGGGAGATCAGGCAGCTAGTGAAGCCGACGACGGGCGGGGTGGGCGCGGCGGCGCAGTGTCGCAGGGGTGAACCACTGCAGGGCACGTCCATTTCAGGCCCCAAAGTGGCTCCAGGCGCTGGAAAAATAGCGTTTGTACACAGGCAGGAGCGCCGCGCCCTTGGCGGCAGCGAACGCGCCGAGGTGGCCGATGGCCACCACCGGTCGACCGCTGCGCAGCACCGGCAGCAGCGCCAGATGGTGCTGCACGCGCTGCAGCAGGCGCTCGACGACAGGACGCGGCATGGAGCCATCAATGCTGGCCTTATCGAGTTCGACCATAGCCTGCGTGGTCATGGCGGCCTGGGCCAGCGCGCGCCCGGCATCGTCGAGCCAGGCGGTGGCATGAGGCTCAAGCGTGTCCCAATCCCAATCCTGGGGGCTGCAAGGCGGCGGGGTTACGCCCACTTCGCGCAGCCAGCGTTCGAAAGCGGTGATCGAGGCGACCCGGTGCACGAAGCTGGGCGCGCCGTGACGATCGGACACCATGATGGCGCCCAGATTTGCCGCATTGCCGGTGGGACCTTCCCACAGGCGGCCATCGGCGATGATCCCCGCCCCGATATAGGCGCCGACATGGAAATAGGCGAAACCGGTGGGGCGCGGGTCAGGCAGCGCAATAATTTCGGCCCAGCAGGCGGCGCTGCCATCGTTGAACCATTCGGTGGGCAGGCCGGTATCGGCAGCGATGCGGGCAGCGATGTCGATCGCTTCCCAAAGCGGCTGCTGCTCGGGGTGGGTCAAGAACATTTCGACGTTCCGCCCCATCGCGGTGGGAGAGGCGACGCCGACACCAACGAGACGGGCTCGCTGTTGCGGCGTCAGCCCCGCGACGAGGTCAGCGATCCTCGTGGCGATTTCGGCAAACAGCGTCGTTGCATCGGGATAGGCATAAGCGCGGCGCTCATGGGACAGCACCTTGCCGGTCAGGTTGACCAGCGTCACCTGAACGTGGCGCCAGCCGATCTCGACACCGATGGAATAAGCACCATCAGGATTGAGGAACAAGGGCGTCGCCGGCTGGCCGCGGCGGCCACGCAGCACCTGGCCGCGCACGATAAGGCCACGATCCTCCAGATCGGAAATGATTCGCGAGGTCGTTTGGGGACCCAGGCCCGAGCGGCGCGCCAGATCGGCATTGGAGGAGCCCGGGATAATCGCAATCAGGCTTAACACGGCCCGTTCATTGGCAATGCGCACGCCAGCCTGGGGCACGCCGCGCCCCACTGGACTCAACTCATCAGGATCATCCGTCTTGCTCATGGCGGCAGACTTAATCGGGAGTTTGGGCTGTGATCAAGAGCCATGGAAATGCGTATTTGGCCTAATTGCGACCAAACCGGAACGGAAAATTTACCCTGTTCACGAACAATCAAACGCAACACCGCCTGTTCGCGTGGCTGCATAACGTTTTGCCGCCCGCGCCGAGAAGGTGAAAAGAAACAACGAGGACGCGCTGCATGCATAGTGGACGCCAGTGCGACGCCAATGGACGCCTGCTGCTGATCGACCGGGATGTGGCCTCGTCACGCCTCGTGGTCGAGGGGCTGGGCGCTGCCCTGGCGGGCGCACCGGAAATCGCGGCGGCGGAAACCGGGCGGCAGGCTGTCGAGGCCTTGCGGCAGGCGCGGTACGATATCGTGCTGATGGACCTGTCGAGCCTGGGCGATTTGAGCGAGCGCAGCGAAGACGCGGTAACGCGGCTAGTCAAGCTGGCCGAAGGCGCGCTGGTGATCGCCATTTCGGACGGCAGTTCGGTATCGGCGGCGGTGGCCGCAATGCGCGCGGGCGCACACGACTATGTGGTCAAGCCGCTGAACGGTCCGGCCATCGCGGCGCGCATCGATGAATTGGCGCAACGGCACGGCAAGACGCGCACGCTAGGTATCGAGGCTCGGCCGACCGCGGGCGTGGCCGATTTCGGCGGCTTCATCGGCGCGTCGAGCGCCATGCAATTCGTCTATGAGCAGATTGCGCGGATTGCGCCATCGGCGGCCCCGGTGTTCATCACCGGCGAGAGCGGCACCGGCAAGGATGTGTGCGCCGAGGCGCTGCATGCCAAGGGACCGCGTGTCGGCAAGCCATTGGTGGCGATCAATTGCGCGGCGATTCCGCGCGATCTGATGGAAAGCGAATTGTTCGGCGTGGCGCGCGGTGCATTTACCGGGGCGCATGAAGACCGCAAGGGCGCGGCCGAACTGGCCGATGGTGGCACGCTGTTTCTCGACGAAATCGGCGAGATGGACCTGTCGCTGCAATCCAAGCTGTTGCGGTTCCTGCAGACGGGAACACTGAGCCGGGTCGGCGAGGCGGGCGTGCGCAAGGTCGACGTGCGGGTGATCTGCGCGACCAATCGCAATCCGATGACGCTGATTTCGGAAAAGAAATTCCGCGAAGACCTGTTCTATCGCCTGCATGTGCTGCCCATCCACCTACCGCCGTTGCGGCAGCGGCCGAGCGATATCATGGTGCTGGCACGCCATTTCCTCGCCCGATATGCGAGTGAAGAACACAAGGCGTTCAGCGGCTTTTCGGGCGAATGCGCACAGGCGCTGATGGCCGCCGAATGGAAGGGCAATGTGCGCCAGTTGCAGAACCTGGTGCGGCGCTTGGTGGTGATGTTCGACGGCGGCGAAATCAGCGGCGCCATGATCGCTGCCGCCGATATCGAATCGCGTGGCACCGCCGAAATGATCGGCACCGGCGTGCCGCAGCAGCGGGTGCAGGCGATCTTGCCGATGTGGCAGCAGGAACAGCGCATCATCGAGGACGCGATCGCCAGCTTCGGCGGCAATGTTTCGCTGGCCGCCGCAGCGCTGGAAATCAGCCCGTCGACGATCTATCGCAAGCGGCAGAGCTGGGCGGAGGGAGTGGCAGGGGCGGCTTAGGCTTTCGATTTGTTGCCATCTGTATCGTGACGTGATACAGATATGGATCGTTGATGATTGCGTCGTTCAAAGGCAAATTCGCCGAGAAGGTCGCCGCCGGGTTGGCTCCAAAAGGCTTTCCCGCGGACCTATTGCGGTCGGCGCAGCGGAAGCTGTTCATGGTGGAGCATGCTCTCGAACTAAAGGACTTGATGTCGCCGCCCGGCAACCGCCTTGAGGCTCTCAAGGGCAACCGGGCTGGGCAACACTCAATCCGCATCAATGAGCAATGGCGCATCTGCCTGCGCTGGGAAGACGGCGGGGCCCATGAGGTTGAAATCGTCGACTATCACTGATGCACAAACGTCGGGCAAACAGGAAGATCGAATGCACACTCAAGCTATTGTGGCGATCCATCCGGGCGAAATCCTGCGCGAGGAATATCTGGCTCCGCTGGGATTGTCGGCCTATGCGCTCGCAAAGAAACTAGGCGTTCCGCGAACCCGTATCGAGCGCCTGGTGGCCGAAAGCACACCTGTCACCACCAATACCGCATTGCGCCTTGCCAAGTTTTTCGACACGACGCCGCAATTCTGGATGAGCATGCAGACTGCATTCGACCTGAGCCAGGAAGCCATGGCCATCGCTGAGGACCTGGAGAAAATCCAGGCGATGAAGGCGGCCTAGCTCTTAGGTAGTGTGGACACGCCTAAGGCGTATTGGCTTCGCGGGATTTGACGCGGTCGAGGCCGAGGCGGTGTTCGCGCAGGATGACGACGATGCCTGAGGCGATGACGATGGCGGCGCCGATGAGCATGGGCACGGTGGGGACTTCGGCGAAGGCGAAATAGCCGACCAAGAGGCCGAGCAGCAGCGACGTATATTCAAAGGGAGCAATGACCGACATATCGGCGTGGCGATAGCTCGCCGTCATCATGATCTGGGCGATGCCACCCGCGAAGCCAGCGAGAATCAGGAACACGACATGTTCGGGCGAGGGCCAGACCCAGCCGAACGGAATGGTGACCAATGAGATGGTGCTGGCGCTGATGAAGAAGTAGAGCACGATGGTTTCGGTGCGTTCGGTCTGCACCAGGCGACGCACCTGCATCATGGCGAAGGCGGCGCAGACGGCACCACCAAGGGCCGCGATGGCGCCGACGGTTTCGCCCCACCCCATTGCACTTTGGCCCGAAAATACCGTCAGGCGGGGCCACAGCATGATGCCGACGCCAACGAGGCCGATCAGCACCGCCGACCAGCGGATGAAGTGGACTTGCTCCTTGAGCATGATGGCGCTGAACACGACGATCAGGAGCGGCGAGGCGTAGCCGATGGCGATGGCCTCGGGCAGCGGCAGCTTGGTGAGCGCGTAAAAACTCAGGCCCATCGAGATAACGCCGATCAGGCCGCGCAGGAAATGGCCCCAAGGATTGGCAGTCTTGAAGCCGACCCGTAACTGGCGCTGCCAGGCGAGGTAGACCAGCACCGGCACGATCGCGAACAGGCAGCGGTAGAATACCAATTGGCCGGCAGGCACGTTGCCGGTGGCCTTGAGCAGCGCCGACATGACGACGAAAATGCAGACCGAGCCGACCTTGAGCATGATGCCGCGCATCGGCCCGTCCATGATCCCCGTTGGGGTGGCGGGAACATATGGTGCGGGCGGGATGGTCACGGGACGCTCAAGGTTGGTGAGAAGGCGAAGAGGTAAACTGTGCTTGACGGCCACGGCTCGCGCCATGGTCCGTCAAGGATTTGGATTGGTCTAGCGCGGCTTGGCCTCGGCTTTGACCAGCTTGGCCTTGGCCTGGGTGGCGGTGGCGAAGGCCTTGTGCTCGGGACCGCTGATGGTGCCGGATTTCACCACGCTGCCCTGGGCATCGACAAGCTCCCACAGCCAGTTGGAATTGGGGCCACTGCCGCCCTTGAGGCGGAGGCGGATCGTCAGGTTTTCGGTTTTTTCGGTCATGTTCCCTTATGCAACAGCAATCGTTACGGCGAAAGGGCGAAAGGGGCAGTTTCCGGAACGCGCCCGTCGCGCTTAGACCTCGCTGGTGCGGTATTCGATCTTGTCGCCCCAGAAAGCCAGGTGATCGCGGATCGGTTCGACCAGGGGGCACGGGTCGGGGTAGTACCAGACGCCGTCCGCGCCGGTCGCGGTCAGGGTCTTGATGGTGTAGTAGGAAGCGTCGCCCTTATAAGGACAGTGCGTGTGGGTTTCGGACGCTTCCAGGATATCGGGTCGCACGTCCTCGCGCGGAATATAGATGCGCAACGGAGCGCCGGGTTCATCGAGTTCAAGCGCGTTGAGGGAAGAGGCGATCTCGGCGTCATCAAAGATCACATGCACGCGGCCCTTGGCCGGAGCGATCTTGATATCCTTGTCCAGACATTGTCCCGTCATGATTGGCTGCCATCTGTTTGGTTGTCGGTAAGCTGTTAACGCATGAGCGACGAAGTCGGTTCAAGCGTTCTTGACTCGGTTCACCCTCCTCCCTATATCCCCGACAGCCTGTTAGCACTCTAAGATTGTGAGTGCTAATTTCGGTGCACAAATTGCATTCCAGTTCGATGCCATAGGAGCAAACATGAGCTTCCGTCCCCTGCACGACCGCGTGGTCGTCCGCCGTCTCGACAGCGAAGAAAAGACCAAAGGCGGGATCATCATCCCCGATACCGCTAAGGAAAAGCCCTCCGAGGGCGTCGTCGTGGCCGTTGGCCCCGGCGCTCGTGACGAGCAGGGCGTGCGCGTCCTCCCCGACGTTTCGGCCGGCGACCGCATCCTGTTCGGCAAGTGGAGCGGCACCGAAGTCAAGGTCGACGGCGAAGACCTGCTGATCATGAAAGAATCCGACATCATGGGCATCATCGAAGGCTAAGGCTCGCGCCCTGCCCTTTCGGTCTGCCCTTTTCCGTTTTTAAGGAGCGCCTCACATGGCTGCTAAAGAAGTCAAATTCTCCACCGAAGCCCGCGACAAGATGCTGCGCGGCGTCAACATCCTGGCAAATGCCGTCAAGGTAACGCTCGGCCCCAAGGGTCGTAACGTCGTTATCGAAAAGTCGTTCGGCGCTCCGCGCATCACCAAGGACGGCGTCACCGTCGCCAAGGAAATCGAACTGGAAGACAAGTTCGAAAACCTGGGCGCACAGCTGCTGCGTTCGGTTGCGTCGAAGACCAACGACATTGCCGGTGACGGCACCACCACCGCGACCGTGCTCGGTCAGGCTATCGTGGTCGAAGGCGTCAAGGCCGTGGCTGCGGGCTTCAATCCGATGGATCTGAAGCGTGGCATCGACCTGGCCGTCGAAGAAGTTGTCGCCTCGCTGCAGGCTGCTTCCAAGAAGATCACCTCGACTGCCGAGATCGCCCAGGTCGGCACGATCTCCGCCAATGGCGAAAGCTTCATCGGCGAAGAAATCGCCAAGGCCATGGAAAAGGTCGGCAATTCGGGCGTCATCACGGTCGAAGAATCCAAGACCGCCGAGACCACCGTCGACATCGTCGAAGGCATGCAGTTCGATCGCGGCTACCTGTCGCCTTACTTCGTGACCAATGCCGAGAAGATGACGGCTGTGCTCGACGAGCCCCTGATCCTGCTGCACGAGAAGAAGCTCTCCAACCTGCAGGCTATCCTGCCGATCCTGGAAGCCGTCGTTCAGAGCCAGCGCCCGCTGCTCATCATCGCCGAAGACATCGAAGGTGAGGCTCTCGCGACCCTCGTCGTCAACCGTCTGCGTGGCGGCCTCAAGGTTGCGGCCGTCAAGGCTCCCGGCTTCGGCGATCGCCGCAAGGCAATGCTCGAAGACATCGCCATCCTGACCGGTGGCCAGGTGATTTCCGAAGACCTCGGCATTAAGCTCGAGAACGTGACCCTCGACATGCTCGGCACTGCCAAGCGCGTTGAAATCACCAAGGAAAACACGACCATCGTCGACGGTGCCGGCACCAAGGACGATATCGAAGGTCGCGTTGGCCAGATCAAGGCGCAGATCGAAGAAACCACTTCGGACTACGACAAGGAAAAGCTGCAGGAACGCCTGGCAAAGCTCGCCGGTGGCGTTGCGGTGATCAAGGTTGGCGGCTCGACGGAAGTTGAAGTCAAGGAACGCAAGGACCGCGTCGATGACGCGCTCAATGCAACCCGCGCTGCTGTTGAAGAAGGCATCGTGGCCGGCGGTGGCGTCGCGCTGCTGCGCGCTTCGCACGCCATCACCGTCAAGGGCGCCAACGCCGATCAGGCCGCTGGTATCAATATCGTTCGCCGCGCTCTGCAGGAGCCAGTGCGCACGATCGCCAACAATGCTGGTGCCGAAGGCTCCGTCGTCGTCGGCAAGATCCTTGAGAACAGCTCGATCACCTTCGGCTACAATGCCGCGACCGGTGAATATGGCGATCTGATCACCATGGGCGTTATCGATCCGGTGAAGGTGGTTCGCACCGCCCTGCAGGACGCGGCTTCGGTCGCTTCGCTGCTGATCACCACCGAAGCCCTTATCGTCGATGCTCCCAAGGACTCCGCGCCCCAGATGGGCGGCGGTGGCGGCGGCATGGGCGGCATGGGTGGCATGGACTTCTAAGGCTAACGCCTTAGATTCCTTTCGCTCACGGGCCGTTTCGTATTCAGTCCTCAAGGGGACTGAATACTGGCCCTGCGCGGGCGCGGCAGACGCCTGCCGGACTGCCTTGCAGCCTGGAAGAAACAAAGAGCTACAAGGTCTCGTAACTTCCCAGTCACGGACTTTGCAGAAGGCGCGGTGGAAACACCGCGCCTTTTTCGTTGCCCCAAATCCGCCGTGACGGCACCGCAGGGTGATGCATTCGGGAGGATTGAATGCGGAAAATAGCGATCGCGGTTCTGCTGCTGGGTAGCGTCGCTGCGCCCGCGATGGCGGATGACTCGTCGTACGTCGATGACCGGTCAACCGCCACGACGGTGATCGAGTCGTTCTACAATGCGATCAACCGTAGCGAATATGCGCGGGCTTATTCGTATTTTGGCGACAGTGCCGATAACCAGCCATTCTCGGAATTCCAGGCGGGTTATGCGGATACGGCTGGCGTGACGCTTAAGACTGGCGACGAAACGTCAGAGGGCGCGGCGGGGAGCACGTATTACACGCTGCCGGTCGCGATTGATGCTGAGGCTACCGACGGGACGCATAAGGTTTTCGCGGGGTGTTACCAGTTGCGGCTGGTGCAGCCAGCCTTGCAGGAAGAACCACCGTTTGCCCCGCTGCATATTGAAAAAGGCACGTTGAAACCGGTCAATGAGCCGTTTGAAAAAGTCACCATGACCACCTGCCCGGAATCATAGACAATCGCCCCTGCCCTTCCCTATTGCGTGACCTCACCCATGAAAACACCAACGACACGCCGCCCAACCAGTGCCATCGATCGCGCCGAGGCGGTTTTCAAGGCAGTCACCGCCAAGCCGGAGGTGGCTTCCAAGCCAGCCACGCCACCGGCGGGCAAGGAGATGGTGTCGCTGCGGCTGGACCGGGATGTGCTGGAGCATTTCCAGGAAGACGGGCCGGGCTGGCAGGAGCGGATCAACGCTGCATTGCGGGCAGCGGCTGGGCTGGAATCGTAGGATAGACGCGGCGTTCTGCTCGCCGCCCTAGCCAACATTACCGAATGATTAAATCTGCTGTTCCGGCTGTCCCAAAGCCGGACTTTAACGGGTGGTTAACCATGTCGGCTCTTGCTGCTCGGGCGCGGAAGTCCCGCGCGGGTCAATAGAGAGCACGATGTCGACAAGCACTATCGGAGGGTCGAACGCCGCGCAGATGATGCGCCCAGCGATGAAGCCACCGTCGTTCAACACGCTAGACCAGAATGCGGACGGCACGGTAACGCTGGACGAACTTATCGCCGGCGCGCCCGGGGGCGCAACGGATGCCAAAGCCAGCAAACGCGCAGAAGCGCTGTTCAAGGCGATAGACCAGGATGGTGACGGTAGCGTCACCAGCACGGAAAAAGACAGTTTCGACAGCAAGATGGCCGCCCAGCGGCAATCGATGCAGTTCATGACGCAGATGATGGCCGGTGGCCAGCAGCCGATCGACAATAACAGCCTGTTCGACCAGACCGACACGGACGGCAATGGCTCGGTGAGCCTGGCAGAACTGGGCGACGACGCGGGCGCCAAGGCCATCGGCAACGATGGATTGCAGAAGCTGTTCGCCATGATCGATGCCGACGGGGATGGCGCGATCAGCAAGACCGAAAGCTCGGACTTTCTCAATTCGGTGAAGTCGGCGGTGCTGGATATCGCCAGCGGCGGCGGGAAGACGGATAATGCTGCAGGCGGAATACCCAATGGTATGTCGCTGGCACAGGCGCTCAGCGATGACGGCCAAGACGATAACGAAGACAAGCCGTTCGACCTGATGAGCCTGGCGCAGAATGCCTATTCGAGCCAGGGCAAGGGCACCGACTTACTGAGTCAGTTGAAGGCGATCTTCGACAGCGCAGCATAACATTAGGCGGCGGGGCGACCCGCCGCTTTTTACGGAAAGAACAGCAGCTTCAGCGCCAGGGCGATGGAGATGACGACGACGAGGGGCCGGATCAGTTTGGCGCCGTAACGAATGCCGGTGCGGGCGCCGATATAGCCCCCGGCGAGCTGGCCAATGGCCATGGCGATGGCGGCAGGCCACAGCACGTCACCCGACGGAATGAACACCAGCAGCGCCGCGATATTGGACGTCAGGTTCAACAGCTTGGTGTGGCCGGTGGCGCGGGTAAGGCCCAGCCCGAACAGGGTGACGAAGCCGATGGTCATGAACGAGCCGGTGCCGGGGCCGAAAATGCCGTCGTAAAAGCCGAGGCAGAATCCCAGCAACGGCACGAAGCGCGCGAATGGCAGGCGGGCGTGCTTGTCGGTGTCGGACAGGTTCGGCGCGACCAGAAAATAGAGCGCGATGGCGATCAGGGCGATCGGCACCAGCGTGGTTAGGATCGACACATCCAGCCGCTTGACCACCAGGGCGCCAATGACGCTGCCGCAGAGGGTGAACAGGGCGGACAGGGCTAGGGCGCGAATATCGACGAAGCCGCGGCGCCAATAGGTGACGACGGCCATGGCCGTGCCGCAGGCGCCCTGCACCTTGTTGGTGGCAAGCGCCGCGACCGGGGGCAGGCCCACGAATAGCAGGGCCGGAATGCCGATCAGGCCGCCGCCGCCGGCCACGGCATCGACGAAGCCGGCGAGCAGGCCGACGCCGGTCAGGGATAGAAGGATCAGTGGATCGAGCATGGGATCACGAGTTTGACTGGCCGCCGATGCGGCCTTCGGAGAACGGAATATTGATCATCGACGACATGAAGCCACTCATCATCAGTTGAAAGCCGCAGACCAGGGCGGTCAAGGCGAGAATGGCGGCACGCATGGTGGTGCGCGGATCAAGATCGCCAAAGCCGCGTTGGGCCCATTCGCTCAGTCCCCAGCCAAGCGCGACGACGCCAGTCAGCATGAGAATGGCCGAGAGCAGCAGGATGCGTTCGAGGGTGATCGCTTCGAGGATACGATCATAAGTATCGGATGGCGGGATGAAGCCATAGCGCGAGGCGAAGCGGCGACCGATAATGGCGAAGGCAATCGACTGCACGCCGACGATGACGCAGAGCGCGGCGACAAGGAAGGTGTGGATGCCCAGCACCACGCCGCCAATATGCATGGGACCTGGCAGCAGAGCCGCGCCGCCGACAAGGCCGATCAGTAGCAACACCATACCGGGATAAAGAAACAGCCAGCGTGGCGAGAACAGCAGCAGGAAGCGCAGGTGGCGCCAGCCATCGCGGAAAGACCGCAGATGGGGCGCTCGGGAGCGGCCATCCTTGGACAGCGTGGTTGGCACCTCGCGCACGTCGAGATTGGCCAGCGTCGCCTTGACCACCATTTCGGAGGCGAATTCCATGCCGGTAGTGCGCAAATTGAGCGCCAGAATCGCGGCGCGGGAAAAGCCACGCAGGCCGCAGTGGAAATCATTGACCGGCGTGTGGAAAAACAGGCGGCCGACAAAGGACAAAGCCGGGTTGCCGATCTGGCGGTGATGCCAGGGCATGGCTCCGGGAGCGATGCCCCCGGCGAAGCGATTGCCCATCACCAGATCGGCCCCGTCGCGCAAGGCGGCGACGAACAGGTCCAGATTGGCGAAATCATAGCTGTCATCGGCATCGGCCATGATGACGAACCGCCCCCTGGCGGCATCGATGCCGCCCGCAAGAGCGGCGCCATAGCCCTTTTCGGGCACGGCGATAAGGCGAGCGCCGCTTGCGGTGGCGATGGCCTGAGAGCCGTCGGTGGAGCCGTTATCGGCGATGACGATTTCGCCGGCGATGCCGGCGCGGGTGAGAAAGGACCGGGCCTTGGCGATGCAAGCGGCCAAGGTCTCGGCCTCGTTGAGGCATGGCATCAGAATGGTCAGTTCGAGCGCGTCGCTCATGGGCGCCCTCCCCGGTTTCGTGCGCTGGGGAGGGCTTGTGCCGTGAAACTGGGTGACTGGCAATGGCGCCAGCGGCGATCAGTCGCCGCCACCGCCGCCGCCGCCATCGCCACCACCGGACGAGCCACTGTCGCTGCCGGACGAGCTGCCGCTATCCCCGGAGTTGTGGCTGCTGTCGTTGGGGCTTGAATGAGGGCTGCTATCGTGGCCGGGGTGGGTGCTGGTGTCGCTATTGGACGACCAAAAGCTGCTGTCGGTGCTGTCGCTGGAGCCGGCGGGAGCCCGATGGATTGGGCGGCCATCGGTGGGCACCTTGATGTTGAAGATCGAATTGAGGATGACGAAGACGACGAACGCCACGAGGGCGGCGGGGATCAGCAGAAACCAGAGGTCCCAAAGGTCTCCCATCGGGCGGCGATCAGAGATCGATCGCCGCGTCGAGGCGGGTGAGGACGACATCGAGCAGCGCGCGGCGCTCCGGGGTCCATGCAGCCGTGCGCGAAACCAGAAGGCACGCCTCGCTCTGAAGCAGCGTGCCGTCTTCGAGGACGCGCAGGGCGTTGGCGGTCAGGGTCGAGCCGGTGGTGGTGATATCGACGATGATGTCGGCCACGCCCGAGGCCGGGGCGGCTTCGGTGGCGCCGAGGCTTTCCACGATGCGGTATTCGGCAATGCCGGCCTTGGCGAAATGCTGGCGGGTGATGGTGATGTATTTGGTGGCGATGCGCAGCCAGCGGCCGTGGCGCGAGCGGAAATCGGAGGCAACATCGGCCAGGTCGTGCATGTGGGTGACGTCGATCCAGGCGTCGGGGACAGCGACAACGACATCGGCGGAACCGAAACCGAGGGGCTTGGCGAAGACGACCGAGGCGGGGCCGGATTCGCTGGTCTCGTGGATCAGGTCGCGGCCGGTGACGCCGAAATCGATGGTGCCACGGATCAGTTCGCGGGCGATTTCGGAGGCAGGGAAGAAGCGCACCGTGACGTCCGGCAGGCCCTCGATGGCGCCCAGATAGGAGCGGGCGCCGCCGGGGCGGGTGATGGTGAGGCCGTTATCGGCGAACCATTCGCGGGTGAGTTCTTCGAGACGGCCCTTGCTGGGAACCGCCAGAGTAATACCGGCCATTATGCGGCCTCCGCTTCGAGGCGATCGACCCAGACGGAACAGCCGGAGGCAGCGATGGGGGCCACGGCACCGAGGCGCTCGAGCAGGCGATCGTATTGGCCACCAGAGGCGAGGATTTCGCCACGCGGACCGGTCATTTCGAAGACGATGCCGGTGTAATAATCCAGCCGCGGCGAGAAGTTGGCGTCGAAGCTGACGCTGGCCTCGCCGAGATTATCGAGGTGGTGGCGGATAGATTTAAGGCGCGGGGCTAGGTCGATGCGGGCGGCGCGAGCCAGCGTTTCGATGCGGGTCAGTGACTGTAGTGCCGGGCCGGAAATGGCGAGGTAGTCGCGGAGCAGCTTGAGGGTCGCGGGGGGGATTTGCGCGGCGTCTAGGGCTTGCTGTTCGAGGTAGCGGTCGGCGATTTCGGTGGGTGTGCGGCCTTCGGAGAGGCTGAGGCCGGCGGCGACCATCTGCTCGGTGATGTCATCGACCATGGCTTCGCGTGAGGGTTGCTCGGCGCGGGGCAATTCGGGCGCGGATTCGAGGCGCGTCAGCAGGCGATCGAGCGCTTCGGTATGGCCGAAGCGCTGGCGAATGCGCGAGCGCCAGGGGGCGGGCATATCGGCCTGCGCGAGGAGGGATTCGAAGAGGCCAACGCCGCCGAGGTGGATGGTGGGGCTGACGCCGAACAGGTCGAGCGCGGCGCGGGCGAAGGTCAGCACCTGATCGAGCGCGACATCACCATCGGGTTGGGCCAGCAGCTCGATGCCGGCTTGGTCGAATTCGGCAGGGCCGGTTTCGCGCTGGCGGAAAATGGGGCCGAGATAGGAGAAGGCGGCGGGTTCGCCGACGCCGTCCTCAATATAGGCCTTGACGATGGGCAGGGTGAAATCTGGGCGCAGGCAGTATTCGGCGCCCGTGGTGGCGGTGGTCAGCAGCAGTCGACGGCCGAATTCCTCGCCGGCCAGATCGAAGTATGGGTCGGCCGGAAGCAAGAGCGGCGGCGTGGCGCGGGTGGCGCCCTGGGCCTCGACCAGATCTTCGAGCGCTGTGCGGCGCTGGGCGGCGGCAGCGGTCATTGCTCGGCCAGCAGCTTCTGAATCGCAGCCACCAACTCCTCGCGTTTCACTTCAAACTGGCCCGGCCTTGCGGCTTTCCATTCGGCGTTGTCGGTGATGGCGGCGGCGGCTTGCTTGCCGGCGATCAGGTCCTTGATCTGGAGGATACCCTGCTCGCGCTCCTGGCTGCCTTCGATGATGACGGCGGGGGCGTTGCGCTTGTCGGCATAGGCGACCTGCTTGCCGAAATTCTTGGAATTACCCAGGAACATTTCGGCGCGGATGCCGGCCTTGCGCAGGTCCGACACCATGGCCTGGTAGCCAGCGGTCTGGTCCTTGTCCATGACGAGGACGACGACGGGGCCGGTGGGCTCAGCGGTGGTGACGTTGCCGGTGAGCTTGAGCGCATTGAACAGGCGCGAGACGCCGATGGAGAAACCGGTAGCGGGGACGGGCTCGCGGCGGAAGCGGGAGACGAGCCCATCGTAACGGCCACCGCCCCCGACTGAGCCGAAGACGACCGGCTGGCCTTTTTCATTGGTGACCTGGAAGGTCAATTCGATCTCGAAAACCGGGCCGGTGTAATATTCAAGGCCGCGGACGACGGAGGGGTCGAGGATGACGCGGCCGCCAAAGCCGGCGGCGCTGACGAGGCCAAAAATGCTGGCGAGTTCCTGCACACCGGCAAGGCCGGTTTCCGAGCCGCTGACGAGGCCGGCAAGGGTGTTGATGACGGCGATGACGTGGGTGTTGCTGCCCTTTTCGACGCCCGCGGCCGGGGTGCCGCTTTCGATATAGGCGACCACGGTGTCGATCTGATCGGCGTTGAGACCGGCGCCCTTGGTGAAGTCGCCGCTGTCATCCTTGCGACCGGCGCCGAGGAGGAGCTTGACGCCGGCGGTGCCGAACTTGTCGAGCTTGTCGATGGCGCGGAGGACAATGAGCTTTTGTTCGTCGGTGGCGACGCCGGCAGTGGCGAGGACGCCGTCGAGCACTTTGCGGTTGTTGACGCGCACGACATATTTACCGCCGAGGCCGAGTTCGTCCATGACGTCGGCCATCATCATGCACATTTCGGCGTCGGCTTCGGGGCTGCCGGCCCCGACCGTATCGGCATCGAACTGCATGAACTGGCGGAAGCGGCCCGGGCCTGGGCGTTCGTTGCGGAAGACGTAGCCCTGGCGGTAGGAGCGATAGGGCTTGGGCAGGGTTTCGAAATTTTCGGCGAAGTGGCGGGCGAGCGGCGCGGTGAGGTCGTAGCGGAGGGACATCCACTGCTCGTCATCGTCCTGCAAGGAAAAGACGCCGGCATTGGGCCGGTCGGTATCGGGCAGGAACTTGCCGAGGGTCTCGGTATATTCAAAGAGCGGGGTTTCGACCGGATCGAAGCCATAGCGTTCGTAGACGCCCTTGATCTTGTCGATCATCGCGCCGACAGCGGCGATTTCGCCGGGGGTGCGATCCTCGAAACCGCGCGGCAGGCGCGGCGTGATCAGCTTGGTTTTCTCGGTCATATCTGGAGTCCTGCTCAGTCGGCGTGTTCGTAGCGGATCGGGGATGGGGTGACAACAGGGGCCGATGCAGCGCACCGGCCCCCTGCCCTCACATGCCGGGCCTGCGGAGCGGGTCCGGGGAGGCGACACTGTGGGGATGGATGGGGATATCCATCCAGTAAACGGCGTGCTCCTCCGCCGGCAGGCCGACATCGACCCGCAAATAGGCGGGCAGGTTCGGCGGCAGGCGGGGACGGCTCCACCAGGCGCGGATAGCCGTAATCAGGACGGGCAGCAGCCCGCGCTGTGCAACGGCATCAGCGATGGAGAATTCAAGGCGCAGCGTGACGCTGCGCGGATCGAGCGCTTCATAGGTCATGGGATTTCCGGACGCGAATGAACGCGGGCCGGCCTCTGTTGAGTGTGGGTGGATGGGCGGGAATCGGAGTCGAAAACGACCCGGTTTCAGCGCATCACGGTTCTAGGCGTTGGGGTGTCCACGGGTCGAGACGACCGGTGGCATTGGCGTGAGGACTAGCCTCGTACGCAATGCAGATGATGTGGCCCCTGGCGGAGATTGGTCATGGCATTCATGCGGCGCTCCCTCAGGTTGGCGTTTGTGGACGGTTTGCTGGTAACTCACGGCAGCGTGAGTTGGCAAGAGGGGGTGTGGCGGGATGACGCAGGCGGCGGCGTTGTGTTGCGGGAAAGGCACAGGGGGTTGGAGGCCTTGAACCCGCAGCGTCATTCCCGCCAAGCGGGAAACCATTCTTGGCGGGTGTGGATTGAATGGGTTCCCGCTTTCGCGGGAATGACGTCGTGGGTGATGTGATGGCGCGGCGGGAAGTCGCTATGCCGGCCGTTGGAGCGCGTTGCGTTCGGCCTCGACTTCAGCACGGCAGAAGCAGGTTTCGAGGTGGTCGTTGACCAGGCCCATGGCCTGCATGAAGGCGTAGCAGGTGGTGGGGCCGACGAAGTTGAAACCGCGTTTGCGCAGGTCCTTGGAGAGGGCGCGGGAGGCGTCGGTCTGGGCGAGGAGGCGCAGAGCATCTAGCGTCATCTCGGCGGGGCGATGCTCAGGCAAGGTTTCGAAGCGCCAGAAATAGGCGGCGAGCGAGCCGAATTCCTTTTGCACTTCGAGGGCGCGCTTGGCGTTGTTGATGGTGGCGGCGATCTTGCCGCGATGACGGATGATGCCGGCGTCCTGCAGCAGGACCTCCATGTCAGCCTCGGTCATGGCGGCGACCTTGGCGATATTGAAGCCGTGGAAGACTTCGCGGAAACGGTCGCGCTTGCGCAGGATGGTGATCCAGGCGAGACCCGACTGGAAACCCTCAAGGCAAATCTTTTCGAACAGGCGCTCGTCGGAGGTGACGGGGCGACCCCATTCGCGGTCGTGGTAGCGACGATACAGCAGATCGTCGCCGGCGCCCCAGGGGCAGCGCGGCAGCGTGGGGTCGAGTTCTGGGGAATCGATCAAGGCAGGCTCCGCCGTAGTGCACGAGACTGTTTAAACCGTGGGCCTGCTGACAGTCCATGGCAGGAGGCCCGTTGACGCTTCGCTAACCAAACCAATCGGCAGGGGCTTAACCATGCGGCTTCACGGCAAATTGGCCAATTTGGGCGACAGTGCGGGCAGTCGTCGAACCGGATGAAACGCCATGTCGCTGCTGCGTGTTGCTGCCAAGAGCCTGCTGGTATTGCTGGCGTCCGCGCCGCTGATCGCGCCGAGCTTTGCCGAGCAGCGGGCCTGGCTGTATCCGCCACCGCCGGGCATCACCATCGGCAATGGCGCGCCGCGCCATGCGCTGATGATGCAGGCCAATACGCAGGTCAACCCGATCTACCTGCGGCAGGTGGTGCGTTACGAAACCCAAGAGCGCAGCGGCACGCTGGTGGTCGATACGCGCAGCCATTTCCTCTATTTCGTGCTCGGAGGCGGACGCGCCCTGCGCTATGGCATCGGGGTCGCCAAATCGGGCTTTGAATGGCGCGGCACGCACCAGATCACCAATAAGCGCGAATGGCCGGACTGGACGCCACCGGCCGAGATGCTGCAGCGCCGTCCGGAATTGCCGCGCCACATGGCGGGTGGCGTCGATAATCCGCTGGGCGCGCGGGCAATGTATATCGGATCGACGCTCTACCGCATTCACGGCACGACCGAGCCGTGGAGCATCGGCCAGGATGTGTCGTCGGGCTGCATCCGCATGACGAACGCGGATGTGATAGACCTTTACGATCGGGTAAAACTTTATACGAAGGTGGTTGTGCTTTCCTAAGGATTTTCCAGCACATTGAAGGCTGCCCTGATCCGGGGCGAATGCCTTTGGATGCCAGCGTCATGGGTCGCCTCGTTAATCTGCTCAAGCAATTCCGCAGCGATGAACGCGGCGTGTTCGGCGTGATCTTTGCGCTCACGGCCATCGTTCTGATCGCGCTGAGCGGTGCAGTCGTCGATTTCGTCACTGTGGAACAAGCGCGCAATCGCGCCCAGGTGGCGCTCGATGCCGCCGCACTGGCGCTGCAGAAAGACATTTTCCTGACACCGCTGAATGCAGCCGCGATCCAGAGCAAGGCGCAGGCGCTGGTCACCGACCAGATTGGCGACGATCGCATCAAGGCGACACTGAATGCGCCGGTTATCAGCGTCAACAATGGCTCGCTTTATCTGTCTGCCCATCTGACGGTGCCGACGATATTCGTGGCGCTGGTTGGGGTGAACCAGATGGACGCCAACATCATCTCCGAGGCTCGGCGCAAGAAGACTGCCCTCGAGATGGTAATGGTGCTGGATAATTCGGGCTCCATGGCAGGAGCGCGCATGACCAATCTGAAGTCAGCGTCGACCTGCGCGACCAATATTCTGTTCTACGGCACTGTGAACGACACGACTTGCGTTCCGGTGAGCACGGCTAAGGTCACCGAGAACGTATCGATCGGCATCGTGCCTTTCACCGTCATGGTCAATGTCGGCACGCAGTACAAGGATGCGACCTGGCTCGACTGGACTGGCAAGTCGTCGGTTTCGCGTACAAATTTCGATAATGACGACGATGCAACGACGACATTTGCCGGGCCTGTGGACCGCAAGGCGCTATTCACGACCACGGGAACTACTTGGGCCGGGTGTGTCGAGGCGCGAAAATCCCCGTACGACACGACCGATGATGCAGCGACAACAACCAATCCAGACACGCTGTTCGTGCCGCTGTTTACCCCCGACCCCAATAGCGCCTATGCCAAAGGCGCTTTGCGGCCCGCCGTAGCTGCCGGTGGAGAGAACAATTACCTCGCATCGGACACTCCAGTCGGGAAATGTCCAATCAGGACCTGCGAGGTCACCACGGTTAGTGGCAATACAACCTACAAGATGACCGACGGCAGCGTGGTGACAACGCCGGCTGCGTCATGCGTGCGCAGCGACAGCGTGTTCCTAAGCAAGTCGGGCAACACCGAGACCTATAGTCTGCTCAGCCGGGTCGAACTGCAAAATCGTCTCTGCAAGTACACCGGCTTTACGGTGACGAACGACAAGACCAATTACGGCTGCCCCAGTGTGCCGGTATTGCCGATGACCCAGATACCTAAGTCAGTTACCGACCGCATTACCAGTATGGTGGCCGCCGGTTCGACCAATATCCAGCAAGGCGCAGTGTGGGGCATGCACGCGCTGACCCATGAAGAGCCGATGACCGAAGGCAGCGACAAGAGCGATATCGACGTTCGCAAGGCGCTGATTATCATGACCGATGGTGAGAACGACCCACCGTTCACCGCCAGCGATGTCAATGGAGGCGCTTACTTTTCGTGGGGCTTCCCCTTTGACGGGCGGCTTGCCGAATTCGTCAACCAGGTGGACACCGAAACCAAGGTCCGCGCCATTCAGGACGCCAAGACGCTGGCAGCCTGCACCTATGCCAAGAACGTCCGACATATTGAAGTATACACGATCGGGCTGTCATCGCCCGCAGGGGTCAAGGCCATGCTGACCACCTGTTCGTCAGGCTCGGGATACAACTTTTTTCCCAACGATCCGAAGGACCTGATTTCCGTGTTCCGGGCGATCGCGAACCAGTTGGCGCCGCTGACCATTGCGCAATAACGTGACGGGTTTTCAATGGCGGACCAAGAAGGCGCTAGGCAGTCGAGCGGCCGGCACGGTATGCTGAGCCATGGCAGATACATATCGAGCATGGCTGCGCGGCGACGCGAAATGGCAGGACATTTCCGTCATCGACCTGCGGACGCTGGACGGCACCGGCAAGCGCCTGCAAACGGCGGGCCTCAAGACGCTGGGCGAGATCGATCCGATGACCGGCCCGGAGCTGCTCAAGCTGCCGGGGCTTGGCGTCGGTGTGATCAAGAGCGTCCGCGCCATCATCAAGACCTGCAAGAGCACTGACAGGCGTCGCAAGCGGACCGGTTATGCCCCGCGGGCGGAGCCGGTTTCGCCCAGTCCGCTGCGCTCCGAGCTAATCAAGGGCAGCTAAGACGGCCGCGGCTTACTCCCGCTCGGGTTCGCCTTCGTCTTCGTCATCGTCTTCAAAACATTGCCAGAAGAAGCGGTTGAGCTGGGTATCGACCTCTTCCTGGCCGATATTAGCGGCCAGCAGTTCAGCTTTCAGGCGCGCATAGGCCTGGCGATCGGCCGGCGAAATATTCTGGGCGGTGCTGTCATGGCGGCGGAAGCTGGCGGGCATGGGTTAAGTCCTTGAGAGCGCGCAAGTCGCGGATGATGTTGCCAAGTCTAGGCCATGCGAAGGCAGGAAACGCCGCGTGAGCCGTAATAATTTGTACAAGGATGGCTGCGCTAGATAGGCCATCGAGGCGTCCACTCATGCCGGCCCATCGCGCACAGCGCTGCCGAGCAAGACAAAGACGCCAGCAATTTCAACGGGGTGGAATGGTACCACCTCTCGGGATCGAACCGAGGACCTCTAGATCCACAATCTAGCGCTCTAACCAACTGAGCTAAGGCGGCACGACTTTTCGGCGGCGGCTTTGACAAGCCCCCGAAAACGGCCGGAACATAGGTCGAGTTTCCCGAGATGACAAGCACCGATTTCAGCGCGTCCACAGGCTGGTCCGAAACGCGGTCGCAATGACGATTGGTAAGGTTTGGCGTTTAACCATCCCAATGTTTGGCTGCGTGGGAGGCCCCCGCGGCTATGGACCGGCCAGTGGGCACACTATATTGAGAAAACGTGAAGTTTTGTGAGGAGTTGTGCCACGCTGGCACACAATTGCGCTGCCACCGGTAACGCGATACGCCGAATCGGGTTTTTGACTTTATGAATGCTGACTGGACCACATCGCCAAGCGCCCGCCGCGTGCTGCAGCACGACGCGGACTCGCGCCCGGCATGGCTGTGGTCGCAGGATGGGCAGACCCTGATCTGGCAGAATGCTGCCGCCGAGTTGTTCCTGGCCAAGATGAAAAAGCACGGCCTGAAGCTGGCGCTGCCGGCGATCCCGATAAAAGGGCAGATCGCGCGCAATATTCGTTTGGGTTCGAGCGGGCGAACGAGCCTAGCGCGCATCCAGTTCCTCGCCGGCGAGAAGCCCACATCGAGCACCTGCGCGACAACGCCCCTGCTATGGGAAGACGAGCAGCCGGTCTTGCTGATCGTTGGCGTCGACCCGATCGATGCCGAAATCCTGGCCGCGGCGGAGGTGGCACGCGACGGTGGCGACGGCGGGGTGCCGATCGTAGCGCCGGTGCAGGCGGCAGCAGATGAGCCGCAGGCCGCCGCAGCGGTGGACTCGATCGCGACGATTATCGCCGCGGACGACAATGCCTATGAGCGGGAGCTGGAAAGCTGGCGCGCTGTCGACCAAGACCAGGCCTACGAGCCGGTTGTGGCCGAAGAGCAGGCGGCTCCGGAAATTGCCGCTGTCGAAATGGCCGACGCGACAACGCCAAAAGCCAATGGCGCGGCCGACGAATGGCATGACGAAGAAGCGCTGCATGAGCCGGAAGCTCTGGTTGCTGCCGAGACGCCTCTAGAACCGCCAGAAGCTTTTGACGAGTCCGAAACACCGGCAGTGCGAGGCCCGAGCAGGCTATCAAACCTCGTCGATCGCCTCGCTGCGGATGACCACCTTTATTCGCCGCTGACCGACGCGGACGATGTGGTGCTGGCCAACCTTGAGCCTGAGCTCGAGCTTGCCGCGGGCGAGGCAGCGCCGCAATTGTTCACGATAACGGGGCGGGGCTTTACGCCGGTAGAGCAGGACGCGGAGCAGACCGACGCCGAGGCCGATCTTGGCGATCTGGAGCGCCTGGACGAAGCGTTTACGCCCGAAGAGCCGGTTCCCGAGGAACTGGAGCCGAGCGATGCCGCACCGAACGCCACTGAACTGGCGGCGGTGCAGGAAGCATTGGCCGCGCTTGGTCCCGCGACAGCACCCGACACCGATACCGTCGAGCGGGTATCGCGCTATAATTTCGATGAGCTATCGCGCATCCTGAACGACCGCGTCGGCGAGACCGCGCCGCAGCCAAGCAGCCTGACGCCGATCGAGGCGCCGGCAACCACCGGAGCGCTGGTCAATCTGGGCGGGGAAACGCTGGTGCTGAACCGGTTGCCGCTGGGCATTCTGGTGTTCCGCGACCAACAGATCTTGTTCGCCAACCGCGCGATCACCGAAATGGTCGGCTATGGTTCGGTCGAGACCCTGCGCAATGCCGGGCTGGCCTCGGTGTTTCCAGCTGCCGGCACCGAGGGGCAGCAGGCAGGTCCGGTAAACCACCTCGTGCAGCGCGATGGCACGCTGGTGCCAGTAACGGCACGGCTGCAGTCGATTTCCTGGCAGGGGCGCCCTGCCCTGATGCTATCGGCCAGCGCCACCGAAGTGCGCACCGGCCATGAGGCGGCGGTGCGGGCCTTCGCCGAAAGCTTTGCCGATACGCGGGGCGACGGGTTTTTCGAGACCAACCGCGCCGGCGTGATCGCGGCCATCAATGGCAAGGCGGCCGTGCTGCTGGGTCAGGATGCGCCGACGCTGATGGGCAAGGCGCTGAGCGCGGTGATCGCGCCGCAGGACCTGTCGATGCTGCAGGAATTCCTGGAACGTCCGGCGCGGTTTGCCGAGACGGCGCGGCCTTGCGTCAGCCTGCGTGGCGCCAGCAACGGCGCCGAAATCCTGGTGTTCGCGCAGGGACAGGCGGGGACAGTCACCGGCTATTTCGGCTTCGTGCACCCGCGCGAGCGGCAGGCGCCAGTGCAGATTTCCGGCCCCGCCGAGGTCGATCCGGCGCTGCTTGCACGCATCAGCCGCGGGGTGCGGCGACCGCTCAATACCATCATCGGATTTTCCGACCTGATCCGGTCAGAGGCGTTCGGCGCCCTGGCCAATGAACGCTACGAGGGCTACGCCGACGACATCGCCAAGGCGGGGCACGAGATTACCGCGCTGGTGGATGAGCTGGATGATTTCACCCGGCTGCGGGACGGGCGCTATCTGCCGCAGCGGGCGAGTATCGACCTTACGGGACTGCTCGAAAGCTGCGTGGTGCGCATCCGCAGCCAGGCGAGCAATTCGCGCGTCATCGTGCGCAATGCCATCAGCGAAACGCTGCCCAAGGTGACGGCGGACCGCGCATCGCTGGCGCAGGCCGTGCTGAACCTGTTGGCCAGCGCCATCGATCAAACGCCGACCGGCGGCGCAGTGGTGATTTCGGCGCAGCACGAGGATGATGGCGGCATTTCCATCCATGTGCGCGACAGTTCGACCAATGCTGTGGATTTGGCTGAGCGCTTCGTAGTGTTCCGCGATGGCACCGGGCGCGACGGACAGGTGCTGGCCCCAGTACGATCGAGCGTGGGGCTGGCGCTGACGCGTTCGCTGTTGGCGGTTAATGCGTTCTCGTTGTCGGTCGATCCGGCGGGGGAACAGGGGCTGCTGTTTTCACTGCTGATCCCGGCAGATCTGGTCGCACAATCCTGATCCGACGACTCTTGCGGAGATTCTTGCTCCCCCAGGCGCGGTTGGTAGGAAAGTATAACGTCTGGGCCTGCTGCCATGTTAGTGGCGATCTCCTATACCATCTGGCCATGAGCGGCGGGACACGCCGGCCGGTTGGCAGCGCCACAGCGCTGCAACGTTTGGGAGCGACCTAATGGGCAAATTGATTCGCGGTTTGGGCTTGGCCCTGGCGCTGGTGACAGCGCTGGCGGGAACGGCAAGCGCCGCGCCGACCGAAATCCGCATCGGCGTGGCTCTGGAGCCACCGACCCTCGATCCAACGGCGGGCGCCGCCGAGGCCATCGATATCGTGGTCTATCAGAACGTCTTCGAGGGCCTGACGCGCATCGACGAGAACGGCGCGGTGCAGCCGGGTCTTGCGACTTCGTGGACGATTTCGGACGACAACCTGACCTATACGTTCAAGCTGGCCGATGGCGTGACTTTCCACGACGGCACCACCTTTGACGCCAATGACGTCAAGTTCAGCTTCGACCGCATCTCAGCGCCCGACAGCCTCAATGCGCACAAGGAATTTTATTCGGTCATCCAGAGCGTGACGGTGATTGATCCGCTGACGGTCGAGTTCAAGCTGAGCAAGGCCGTGGGCCGCTTCCTGTTCGATATCGGCCGCGGTGACGCGGTAATCGTGGCGCCGGAAAGCGCCGCCACCAATGCCACCAACCCGATCGGCACCGGGCCATTCAGCTTCGTGCAGTGGGACAAGGGCAGTCGCGTGGTGCTGGAGCGGTATGACCCCTATTGGGGCAAGCCGGTGGCGCTGACCAAGGCCAGCTTCGTGTTCATCAGCGACACCGCGACCGTGACCAATGCGCTGCTGGCCGAGGATATCGACGGCACCAACAACTTTGCGCCGGAAGCGCTGGACGTATTCAAGAGCGATCCACGTTTCACCGTGTTGGTGGGCACGACCGAGGGCGAGACGATCCTCGGGACCAACAACAAGAAAGCGCCGTTCGACAATCTGAAAGTGCGCCAAGCCATGGCCTATGCGCTGGATCGCAAGGCCATCATCGATGGGGCGACCTATGGTTATGGCACTCCGATCGGCAGCGCCTTTGCGCCGCACAACCCCTACTATGTCGATCTGACCGGCACCTACCCCTACGATCCGGAAAAGGCCAAGGCACTGCTGGCCGAGGCCGGCTATCCCGATGGATTCAGCGCCACGCTGAAGCTGCCGCCGGTGGGCTATGCGACTTTGAGCGGGCAGATCATCGCATCGCAGTTCGCCAAAGTCGGCATCAAGCTGGAACTGATCAATATCGAATTCGCGCAGTGGCTGCAGGATGTCTATACCAACCACGATTTCGACCTGACCATCATCAGCCATGTCGAGCCGTTCGATATTGGTAATTACGCCAATCCCAACTACTACTGGGGCTACGACAATCCCAAGTTCCAGGCCTTGAACGAGACGCTGAATGGTACGACCGACGAGGCCAAGCGCAAGGAACTCGCCATCGAGTTGCAGACGATCATCGCCGATGACGCGGTCAATGGGTACCTATTCGAGCTGGCGCAGACCGGGGTTTGGAACGCCAAGCTCACCGGCATGTGGAAGAACTCGCCGATCGAGGGACTTGTTTTGCGCGATATTCACTGGGTGGATTGAGCACTCCAACACCTCCAGTGACCACCTAAAGACCACCCCCCTCCCAACCTCCCCCGCAAGGGGGGAGGTGCCGTTCCGTGGTTGGGACTCGATACTGCCAAACCCACCGGCAGACACCCTCCCCCTTGCGGGGAGGGCTGGGGAGGGGGTTGCCCTCCCATCGGCCGCTGCATGACCCTCTTCATCCTCAAACGCCTTCTCGGCTTTGCCGTGACCCTGCTCGTCGCCGCAGCCGTGATTTTCTACCTGCTCGATCTGCTGCCCGGCGACTCAGCCCAATTCATCCTCGGCATCAATGCCAGCCCCGAGGCAGTGGCTAAACTGCGGATACAACTCGGACTGGACGCACCGGCATTCGAGCGTTTCCTCGGCTGGATCTGGGGCATGCTGCACGGCGATTTCGGAATTTCTTACACGCAGAGCGCGCCGGTGGCGCAACTGATCGCCGAGCGGCTCTGGGTGACGCTGCCGCTGGCCGTGTTCGCCATGATCATCTCGATGCTGGTCGGTTTGCCGTTGGGCATCCTGGCGGCACGGATGCGCGGGCGCGCGCCTGATACCGGCATCATGGTGCTGGCACAGATGGGTATCGCGATCCCCAATTTCTGGTTCGGCATGTTGCTGGTCCTGCTGTTCGCGGTGAGCCTGCGCTGGCTGCCGCCGGGAGGTTTTACCCCCTGGAGCGAAGATGGCTGGAAGGCGCTGCGCGGCTTGATCCTGCCCAGCCTGGCGCTGGCGCTGCCGCAGGCGTCGATCCTGGCGCGGGTGATGCGCACGGCGCTCGTGGACGTACAAGGGCAGGACTTCATCCGCACGGCGCGGGCCAAGGGCATGACCATGGGCGAGGCGGTGTGGCGGCACGGCGTGCGCAACGCGCTGCTGCCGGTGATCACGATCCTGGGGCTGCAGTTTGCGTATCTTCTGGCCGGCACGATCATCGTCGAGAACGTCTTCTACCTGCCCGGGCTCGGGAAACTGATCTTCACCGCCATTTCCG
>NZ_JAQGJV010000094.1 GCF_028290435.1 Devosia sp.
ATGAGGCACTGTTGAGCAGATTGCCCCAGGTCGGCACCGGCGGCTGGATGCCGAAGCCTAAGAACGACAGCGCCGATTCGAGCATGATGGCGCTGCCGACGGCGAGGGTTGCGGCGACGGTGATCGGCCCGATGGCGTTGGGCAGGATATGCCGGAACATCAGCCTTGCCCCGCCTGCCCCCAGCGCCCGCGCCGCCTCGACGAATTCGCGCTCGCGTAGCGCCAAAAACTGGCTGCGCACCAATCGCGCCGTCCCCATCCAGATCAGCATGCCCACGATTGCCACCAGCAGCGGCGGGCTCGGCCGGAACAGCCCCGACAGCAGCAGCACCAGCGGCAACGTCGGGATCGACAGCATCACATCGGTAAACCGCATCAGGATTGCGTCGGTCCAGCCGCGATAAAACCCCGACAGCGCCCCCACCAGCGTGCCCGCAATGGTGGCGATGATCGCCCCGGCCAGGCCCACTGCCAGCGACACCCGCCCGCCATAGATCAGCCGCGTCGCGACATCGCGACCCAACTCGTCCGTGCCCAGCCAGTGCTGCGCATTCATCGGCCCCGGCGAGCCGATCAGCGTGAAATCCTGCCCGTCGAAGGTATAGGGCGAGAGGAACGGCCCGACGATAATGATCACCGCCAGCAGCAACAAGAACGCCAGCCCGGCCACCGCAGGCCGATGCTTGAGGAAGCGCTTGACCACCCGCCGCCCATAGCTCTGCGGCGGCTGTATCGTGGCAAGGGGAATAACGGTCTCAGCCATAACGGATCCTCGGATCGAGCGCCGCATAGGCGAGGTCGGCAATGATATTGGCCATGATGATGCCCAGCGAACCCATCATCATCAGCCCCATCAGCATGGGATAATCGCGCCCGTCCATGCTCTCCATGAACAGCCGGCCGATACCCGGCCAGGCGAACACCGTCTCGGTGATCACCGCGCCCGAGATCACCGTGGCGAAATCCACCGCGATCACCGTCACCGCGGGGATCATCGCATTGCGCAGCGCATGCAAAAACACCACGCCCCGCTCGGAGCGCCCCTTGGCATAGGCCGTGCGGATATAGTCCTGGTTGAGCACGTCGATCATGCCCGAGCGGATGAACCGGCTCCAGCTCGCCACCGTCGCCAGTGACAGCACTGCGGCCGGCATGACGATATGGCTCAGCCGATCCATGAAGTCGCCGCCGCCGATGGATTTGTAGCCCGCCGAAGGCAGCCAGCCGAGCTGGACGGAAAACAGCAATTGCAGCAGCAGCGCCAGCCAGAACACCGGAATGGAAATACCGGCAAACGAAGCCAGCGTCAGCGAGCTATCCAGCTTGGAGCCGCGCCGCGACGCGCTGATGATCCCCAACGGAATAGCGATCACCAGCGACAGCAGCAGCGCCAGCCCGCCCAGTTCCAGCGTCGGCCCCAGCCGCAGCACGATCTCGGTCAAAACCGGCCGGCCGGTGCGGATGGAATAACCCCAGTCGCCGACCACCATGGATTTGAGCCACAGCACATATTGCACCGGCACCGGCTGATCGAGCCCATAGGCCGCCGCGATCTGGTCGAGCGCTTCCTTCGAAACCGCCGGGTTTTCCGTATACATGTCCAGCGGCCCGCCGGGCGCCAGGTGGATGATGGAAAACAGGATCACCGAAATGCCGAGCAGTAGCGGCACTGCACTGAACAGGCGGCGCAGAACGTAACCGAGACTCATGCCGCCTCCAGGTTGGAATTAAAAACGCCTCCGGCCAGGCAGGGCCGGAGGCGACTGCCAAGGTGGCAGATTACGCCATGTACCATTCGGCCGTATGCACGAAATTGGTCATGTTGGTGGGGTTCGGCACGAAGTTCTTCAGCTTGTCGGTCACCGCGATCAGCGACACATTGGTCGTGAGCGAGATAGTCGGCAGGTCGTCGGCCAGAATCTTCTGGAATTCGGCAGCGCCTTCCTTGCGGATTGCCGGGTCCAGCGTGTTCTCGAACTTCTGGAACGCCGCATCGAGCGCCGGGTTGGAGTACGACTGGCCGTTGTTGGCGCCGCCCGTGCCCCAGAACACCGAGTAAACCGGGTCAGCCGAGGTGATCCAGCGACCATAGATCAGGTCATAGCCGCCCTTATAGCGAGCTTCGCGATAAGCCACGCCAGTCTGGTTATTGGCGGTCGCCTCGATGCCGATGGCCTTGAGCTGGGCGATGATCACCTGCTGGGCCAGTTCGTCGTCTGCACGGCCCGACTGGACCATGAAGGCATAGGACAGGCGCTCGCCGTCCTTGGCGCGCACGCCATCGCCGCCCATGGCGTAACCGGCATCGTCGAGGATCTTGTTGGCCGCTGCAGGATCGTAGGCGATGACCGGGGTATTGGGATCGTAGAAGTCGAACACCGGCACCACCGGCGAGCTGATCGGCTGCGGAAAGCCGCCCTGTGCCTTGCTCAGGATGGCACGATCGATGCCCGCAGCGATCGCCTGGCGCACCTTGATGTCGGCCAGCGAGGGCTTCTTGAAGTTGAAATCGAGGTGCTGCCACGACAGCAGCGGCCCCTTGACGATGGTGATGCCCGCAATCCCCTGCACCTGGCTGGCCTGGCTATAAGGCGTCGAGACAACCATCGTCACTTCGCCCGACTTGAGCTGCGTCAACAGGGTGTTGGTGTCGGGGATCATCTTGAAGATGATCTTGTCGAGGTATGGCAGCGCATCGCCATTCTCGGCCTTGGCCCAATAGCCATCGAAGCGCTCGACCACCACATACTGGCCACGGGCGAATTCGGCGACCTTGAACGGGCCGGTGCCGATCGGGGTCTCGTTATAGCTCGATGTGTTGAGGTCGGTGCCTTCCAGAACATGCTTGGGCAGGATGCCGAAGGTGAACAGGGTCGAGGCAAACGTCGGCAGGATGGTGTTGTAGTTGACGATAACCGTCAGGTCGTCCGGCGTATCGATGCTCTCGACTTCGGCCGTACCGTCCTTGGATTCGGCGATGAACTTCTCGTCCTTGACCGCTTCCCAGGTGTATTTCACGTCGGCCGAGGTGAAGGCCTCGCCGTCATGCCACTTCACGTCCGGGCGCAGCTTGTAGCTGACCTTCATGGTCTTGCCGTCTTCGGACACCACGATGCCGCCATTCTCGATGGTGGGCACTTCGGTGGCCAAAACCGGCACATATTTGGCATCGGCGCCGGGCGCCAGCAGCCCCTCGACCACAGCCGCCTGGGCATCACCCAAAAAGCCGGTGGAATAGACGTTCATGGTGTCGATTTCGTAGGTCAGGCCGACCGTCAGCGTGCCGCCCTTGGCCTGGGCCCAGGCCGGGAGCGCCCGCATCGTCGTCAAAGCTGCGGTGCCGGCAAGCATGCCCTGAAGCGCTGCGCGGCGGGTCAGTTTAAATGTCATGATCTCGTCCTTCTGCCTGTTGCCCTTGCGGGAGTTGCCTCGCCGGCTATTGCCGGTCTTGGTTCGATCCCCCCTCGACAGCAAAACCATCACCCGGCGAATGGGCAATTCGTCGCCTTGCTCGAAGGATACGATACTCATCGCCCTCCCTCGTTTTTGGGCGATAAATATCGGTTTGATGACAGCCAGCATGGTGCTACCTCCCGCACCCAGCAATCCCCTAAAAAATCCGCTTTGCCTGCATTTCAACTCATGCATGCGCCATGGCACCACACTGCCCAAAAAATACCCCGCACTGCTCGTATATTGAGCAAATGCGGGGCTGTCAGGGTGAGCATCAAGGCATCGGCCGACCGACCGAGGAAAGCTCTATCTATTCCGTCAGGTTAAGCTCGCCCGCGCGGATGCAGGCGACCGCATGCTGGCTGCCGACCGGATCGAGCGGCGGCACCACCGCCGCACAAGCCTCGATGGCGAACGGACACCGCGTGCGAAACACGCAGCCCGATGGCGGATTGATCGGGCTCGGCAAATCGCCCTTGAGCGTAATCCGTTGTCGCCGTGCGCGCGGGTCCGGCACCGGCGCCGCATCGAGCAGCGCGCGGGTATAGGGATGGCGCGGATTGGCATAGAGATCGGCGGCCGTCGCCGTCTCCATGATCTTGCCGAGATACATCACCACGACCCGGTCGCACAAAAACTCGATCACCGACAGGTCGTGCCCGATGAACAGGATCGATAGCCCCAGCTCCTGCCGCAAGTCCTGCAGCAGGTTGATGATCTGCGCCTGGATCGACACGTCGAGCGCCGACACCGGCTCATCGGCGACGATAAACTGCGGATTGACCGCCAGCGCCCGCGCAATACCGATGCGCTGCCGCTGCCCGCCGGAAAATTCGTGTGGGAACCGCGCCGATGCCGTCCGCGGCAGCCCGACCTTTTCGAGGATATCCCCCACCCGCTCCGCACGATCCTTGCGCGTGCCGATATGGTGCAACAGCAGCGCCTCGCCGATGGTCTGGCCCACGCTCATGCGTGGGTTCAAACTGGCATAAGGGTCCTGGAAAATGATCTGCATCTGGCTGCGCAGCGCCTTGAGCTGGGGCGCCGCCATGCCGACGACCTCCCGCCCATCGAACTGCACCGAGCCCTCGGTCGGCTCGATCAGCCGCAATACCGAGCGCCCCAGCGTCGTCTTGCCCGACCCGGACTCCCCGACCAGCCCCAGCACCTCGCCGCGCGCCACCTCGAACGACACGCCATCGACGGCCTTGACCGTCACGCCCGGCTTGAACAGCGTCTTGCCGACCGGAAAATGCACCTTGAGATCGGTGACCTTGAGGAGCGCCTCAACCATCGAGTTCACTCCAGCGAATGCAACGCGCGCCGTGGCCATTGCCGATATCGAACATGGGGGGCACAGAGGCGCGGCACGCATCGATCGCCCAGGCGCAGCGCGGATTGAAGTCGCACCCGGCCGGCGGATTGCGCGGATCGACCACGCTGCCCGGAATGGCCTTGAGCCGCGCCACGGTTCCTGCGGCCCTCGCCGCCCGGTCCACCGTCGGCATGCTGGCCAACAGGCCGCGCGTATAAGGATGGCTCGGCCGATCGAACAGGTCCTCGACCGTCGCCCGCTCCACAATGCGCCCGCCATACATCACCGCCACCGTATCGGCGATCTCGGCGACCACACCCAGATTGTGCGTGATGAACAAAATCCCCATGCCGATTTCGCGCTGCAGCCGCCGCATCAATTCGAGAATTTGCAATTGCACCGTCACGTCGAGCGCCGTCGTCGGCTCGTCGGCAATCAGCAGCGCCGGATTGCACGCCAAAGCCATGGCGATCATCACGCGCTGGCGCATGCCGCCGCTCATCTGGTGCGGATAGATATCGGCGCGTCGCGCCGGCTCGGGAATTTCCACCAGCGCCAGCATTTCGATGGCGCGTTTCCACGCCTGTGCCCGCGTCAGCCCCTGATGCAGCAGCGCCACCTCGGCGATCTGGTGCCCCACCTTCTGGGTCGGGTTGAGGCTGGTCATCGGCTCCTGGAAGATCATGGCGATCTCGTTGCCGCGCACCTTGCGCATCGCGGCCTCGGGCTCCTGCGCCAGATCGCGCACCTGCCCGTCACGCCCGCGAAACAGCACCTGCCCGCTGGCAATGCCGCCAATGGCGGGCGGGATCAACCGCATCACCGACAGGCTGGTGACCGATTTGCCCGAACCGCTCTCGCCGACTACGGCGACGGTCTGGCCGGCCTCGACCGTCAGGTCGACGCCCTTGACCGCGCGGACAATGCCGCTTTCGGTGCGGAACTCGGTGACCAGATCGCGAATTTCGAGCAGGGGCGGCGCCAATGCTGCCATCAGGTCAATTGCCCCGCGCGTTCCATCTCCTGGCCGATCCAGGCCAGCGGCACGTGCCCATAGCTCAGCAGCGCATCGTGGAAACTCAGCGTGTCGCCTTTCCAGCGCTGGCGCAACGCCTTGATGCCCTCGACCCCAATCCAGTACATCAGCCGCGAGCCCGGCAGCATGGAATTGCGCACCACCTCGCCCTCGACCCGGCTCGGCGCAAAACCAGCCTCGCGATAAAACGCCATCGCTTCGTCAAGACTCCAGTCGCCGATATGCAGCTTGATATCGACCAGCACGCTGGCAGCATTGCGCCGCTCATACTGCTTGAGCAGCAGGATTTCGGCGGGGGTATAAAATCCCGGCGCTTCCATCAACAGGTCTTCGACATAGCAGGCCCAGCCCTCGATCAGCGTGCCGGCGCCCAAAAACGCCAACCCCAAGGCACAATCCGTGCCCGCGATCCGCGCCAACCGCGAGGCGGCCACCCGCGCCCGCGCGTTCTGCGTGTGATGACCAACGCCACCGTGATGCACCGAATGGATGGTCTTGACCGTCGCGGTATTGTTGCCGCGCAGAAACGCCTCTTCATCCTCGCCCGGCGGGGTCACCCAATAGACGCTCCCTGCCCCGGCATTGAGCGCCGGTGGCGAGCGATAGAACAGGAAATACAGCGGCTGGCTGATCTTGCGGAAGCACGGCGCCGTCCAGCGATAATCGAGGTCATATTCCTGCGCCGGCGTTACCAGCTCATGGCCCGCCGCAATCGCCGTGACATCCCACAACATGTAGCTGTCATGCACCGCCTCGGCGTCGGCCGGATGGATATCGGCCAGACCCGCGATGATGTCCTGCCAGCTTTTCGACGGGTCGATTGCCTTGGCCATCTCGACCAGTTCATCGCCCATCCGGTCATAGGCCGCCTGCGCAAGGTCGATCGCCTCGCGCGGGCTCATCGTCAATCCATGAGTTTGACTCATGATGAGCGATAAATGCGCCTCGCCGCAGGCCGGATTTTTGTCGGTCAAGAAATCCAGCATGCTGGCAAATTTGTCGAAGGCATCGGCCGCGCGGCGCGCCGGCTCGGCCCACTCATCGGCGAACTCTTCGTGCAGCTTGATATCGCTGCGCAGGAACCCGGCCATCGCCACCGATTCACGCTGCGCTCGCAGGCACCAACCCTTTGGAACAGCCACGCCATCCAGCCGTTCGGCCGCGTCGGTCAGGAACTGTTGGATCGCGTTCAGCCGCGCGATCAGGCCCTGATGGCGGATCGGCGCCGATTGCGGCAGCAGCAGCGAAATGATCGAGAATGCCGCCTCGCCCGAATACCATGCGGGGTTGTGCAGACGTGGCCGCGATGTCGCCGCCGCCTGCTGAACGGCCAGTTCGGCCAGCATCATGCGGCGATCCAAACGGTCGCCAAGGCCCTGCGGGGCCTCGGTCTTTTCCAGCTTGGCCTGCAGGGCCGCAATGCCTTCCAGCTCGCGCGAAAGAGTCTGCGGGCCGACCAGCGGCAGCACGTCGTCATAATCCTTGGAGCCCATGAACGTCGCATCCACCGGATGAAACGCCCAATAATGGCTCAGGAATTCGTCGACGATAGCGGGATCATAGGAAACGCTCATGCGCTCTTGCCCGGCAGGTCGACCCAGCGGCGCTCGAAATTGGCCGTGATGATCGCATCGACGATCTCCTGGCTCTTGGCGCCATCGTAGAACGTGCATTCCTGCGGCCGGTCTTCGAGGATTTCGTCGACGAAGTGCCTGACAAGATTGCGATAATACAATTCCGGCCATGGCGTGTTGAGCGTCGTTCCCGGCGGCAGCGCATCGGCGCCGACGTCATAGGGAATGAACTCGACGGCTTCCGCCTTGGCGATCTTGAGGGTTTCGGCGGTGCCGAATTCCGAGATCAAGCGGGCAACAGCCGCGCCCTTGGAGCCGTAAACGCGCAGTTCGACGCCGGGATAATTGCCGACTGCCACATAGGAAGTCTGCAGCAAGCCCTGGGCACCATTGGCATATTCCACCAGTGCGACCGCGCCGTCTTCGATCTTGATCTTCTGCAGCCCGACTTCGCCGCGCACGATGCGTTCCGGAATGAAGTTCTTCATGGTCGAGGCGACCGAGCCGAACTCGCCGCCGAGCCAGCGCATCAGGTCGATAAGGTGGCTGCCATAACCGACGATGGATGCCGGGATCAGCTTGTCGCGGTCGGCGCCGGGTGTCACCTGACGCAGCGGCTCCTGCGGGTCAAGCCATTGGGAATTCTGCTCAAAACCATGGATGTGGAAGATTTCGCCCAGCGTGCCGTCGTCGATCCACTTCTTGATCTGGCGGATTGCCGGCGAGTAGCGGAAGGTGAAGCCCAGCTTGGTGCGCACGCCTTTGGCATCGGCCCGCGCCGCTGCTTCAAAGGCCGGCGCCGCCAGCGTATGCAGCGGCTTTTCACTCAGCACGTGCTTGCCGGCGTCGATCGCCAGCAGGCTCAGCGGCAGGTGGGTGTGGGTGGGTGTGCAGACGTCGACCATCTGCACGTCAGGGTCGGCGATCAGCTTTTCAGGATCGCTATAGACCTTCTTGGCCCCGTATTTTTCTCCCATCGCCTTGGCGCGGGCGGGATCGATATCGCAGACCGCGATCAGTTCGACCCGCTCATGCGCCTTGTAGCCGGGCAGATGCGCCTTATCGGCCCAGGTATGCGCACCAATGAGGCCGACGCCGAGTTTACTGGTCATGGCAGGGTCTTTCCGATGGAGGCCGCATAGGCTTCGAGTTCGTCGAAGTTGTGAAAACCAAGGTCGCGCTTGCCGTCCTCGATCTCGTAGATCATCGAGGTCAGCTTCTCGTTGAGCCGCGTGTCAGCCCCGGCTTTCTTGCCGTATTCGATCAACTTGCCGGCAAAGGCGCGTGTCTCGGACGGGCGCTTGCGATAGACGATGTCCCACCAAATGCCAGAACCCTTCTTCTTGAAGTTGTGGGTCGGCTTGTTGTCCTGGTCCTTCTTGAGCAACCAGATGGCGTGGTCGATATTGGCCAGCAGCTTCTTGGTGTCCTCGGCGGTCTTGACCCGGTAATTGGCCGGATCAAAGAAGTCGAAGGCCTGGATGTCGATGCCATTGGCATCGGCGATTTCCAGCGCTTCCTTGACCACGGCGCCGGCGGTGCGGGCATATTTCTCGACGCCCAGCGTGTCGCGGATCTTGGCGTCGGCCAAAGCCGAGAACACGACCTGCGCCGAATAGACTTCCTTGGCCCAGATCTGGCCCCAGATACGGTCCGAGTACTGCACTTCCGTGAGCGCCGACAGCGCGTCGCCGAGTTCCTTGAGGCGCGGCGTCATCTCGCCGCTGAGTTCGCCGAGCTGGATCGGGCCTTCATGCACGAATTCGATATAGCCGGGATCGACCAGAGCGCCGCCATAATTGGGGATCGAGCCCATGATGATCTTGTCGCCGGGCAGGCCTGCCTCGTTCAGCGCCGCCACCATATCGGGCTCGTTGAAGCCATTCTGGTAGGACACGACTAGGCTATCAGCCGTCAGCAGCGGAATAATCTGCTTGAGCGCCTCGATAGTGTGCTGCGATTTGGTGGCGATCAGCACGGTGCCGAGATCGCCCGAAAGCTGGTCTGGGGTCAGCGCCTTGACCTTCACATTCAGGTCGCCGCGCACGCCATCAATGGTCATGCCCTTTTCATTGAGCGCGGCCACGTGTTCGACCCAGCGGTCGACCAGCGTCACGTCGTGGCCAGCCCTGGTCATATAGGCGCCGGCGAGGCCGCCAATGGCGCCCGAACCGATAATGGTGAACTTCATGCCTGGACCTTCTCGATGACGGTTTGCGGAAACATTTCAAGGCTTTGCGGGCTATTGGCGTTGGAATAGAGCGCGTCGAGGAAGACTGGCCACTGCTCCTTGCTGACGCGCTCGCGGACGCGGCGGACACTCTCATTACCGGCCCAATAGGACGAGATGAACGGACCGCGGAACGGGTGTGCGGCCATGCGCAGGCGACCCTGCACCCAGGCTTCCTGGCCCATCGCGACGGTGCGCAGATACTCGGCAACCTCTTCGCGCGGCATGCCCTCGACCATCAGCATCCAGGCGGCACTGGTCTGGGCGGCGGAGCGCACGCGGCGCAGTTCGACATGGATTTCGTCGTCGTCGTCCTGGATGAAATCGATCAGGTGCGCGCCCTGGTCGCCAATGCCTTCCTGCACGCAGCCGGTGATCGCATCGGTGGTGATCAGCAGCGCATCAGCCGGCGCCCTGCCCTCGTCGAACGCCTTCTTGGTCGACAGCAATTGCGTGGAGTGCCCCGGATAAACTTCGTGACACACCAGATGCTTGAGCGCTGCACGGGTAAAATTCAGATCGAAGTTGAGGTCCATCTTGCCCTCATCGAACGAGCAGCGCGCGGTGTAGAACATGCCGCGCACCGGGTTCAGCACCATGTCGTAATCGCCGGTATCGAAGATCAGCTTGTCGGTGCGCGCCTTGGCATCGGCCATCAGTTCGCGGAACACGGTCTCGATCTGCTCGGTCGGCACGGCGCGGGCTTCTTCCCAGGCCTGCACCCGCTCACCGAGCGAACCATTCACGAAGCCGGCCTTGCGCAGCAGCACATCGACCTTGCCGCGGGCATCCTCGATCAGCGCCGCATCCTCGCGGCCCGCCGGAGCGCCGACGAGATCGGTCACCTTCTCCTCGAACGAGGGGCTGGCACCCGACAGCATTTTAACCGTGACCCGCAGTGATTTGATCATACCCTGCAGGAAGACTTGGCGCGGACCGGAACCCAAGCCCGCCGCTGCCGTGTCGAGCGCGGCGATGTCAGCGCGAATAGCATCCCGGTCGGCGTAGGATTTCGCCTCAAGAAGGCCGTTGCCCAGATAGATCGGCACCAGCCCGTCCCCACCCAGCAGACTGCCCTCGGCCGGCTGGCTGCGCGCGAACGCGTCGATCCCCATGGTGACAGCGGTCAGTTCCTGCCCGATCTCAAACGAATTCATCGTGGTCTCGATCCTCGTTGCACAGCCTAAGCAAAGGGCAGAAAAAGCCGCTGCCCAGTAAAACGGCCCTGACAAAAAGCTATCCTCTTGGCGCGGGCTCGCAAGGCGCATAAAGATTGCTCTTCCATGACTTGAAAGAATGATCGCCATGCGCGGACGCCTCCTCCCCTCGCTCAATGCCATCCGCACCTTCGAGGCTGTCGCGCGTTACAACAGCTTCACCCGCGCGGCCGAGGAGCTGAACGTGACCCAGAGCGCCGCCAGCCGGCTGGTGCGTAGTCTGGAGGAATACCTGCAGGTTCCGCTCTTCACCCGGCAGAGCCGCCGCATCGAGCTCACCGACCAGGGCCGGTTCTACAACGAGCTGGTGCGCGACTCGCTCGACCTGATCGAGGCCGGCACAGTTGAGCTGATCTCATCCAAGGAGGGCAAAGGCACGCTCTCCATCGGCATGCTGCCCACGTTCGGCACGCGCTGGCTGGTGCCCCGCCTGCCATCCTTCCAGGAGGCGCATCCCGAAATTTCGCTCAACATCATTTCCAGCGATGGCGCGCTCGACTTCACCAAGGAGCGCATCGACGTCGCCATCCGCTTCGGTCACGGCGAATGGAAAGACGCGATCGTCGATCCGCTCATGGGCGAGGAAATCCAGGTCGTCTGCAGCCCCAAGCTCATGCAGGGCGACCACCCGATCATCAGCTACGATTCGCTGCGTTATCATCGCCTGATCCGCCACTCGACACGGCCCAACAGCTGGGATCACTGGTTCCGCTCCGTTGGCGCCCATCGGGAAGACCAGCAATGGGGCCCCACCCTCGAACACTTCTTCATGGTGATCCAGGCCGCTGTAGCTGGTCTTGGAGTAGCGCTGTTGCCGACCTTCCTGATCGAGGACGATATCCGCAACGGCACCTTGGTGACCCCGTTCACTGACCGCATTGCCGGCCCGGGTGCCTATTATCTAATCACCTCCGCCGCCAAAAGCGAGCTGCCGCGCGTCAAACTGTTTCGGAGATGGCTGCTGGACCAGCTTGCCTGATTGCGCCAAGCTTAAGAGAAACTATCTTCTTGTTCCTCAAGAAGATAAATTAGCAGCGTGATCGACCCAGCCCGGACAGTCCATGGACACCCGATTTCTTGAAAGCTTCGTCGCCGTGGTCGAGTTCGGCTCGATGGCCGAGGCCGGGCGCCGGCTCAACCTGACTGCGGCCGGCGTGGCGCAACGGCTGCGCGTGCTCGAAGAGGATTTCGGCATCGCCCTCGTCACACGGGTCGGACGCAGGGTTCATCCGACCGAGGCGGGCGTCGCGGTCTTTGCCAAGGCTCGCGCACTGCTGCAAGGCATTCGTGAACTGCGCCAGGTCGCGTTGGCCGACACAGAGTCCGGTGAATTGCGGCTCGGCGCCGTTTCCACCGCGATGACCGGCATCCTGCCAAGGGCCATGCGCGGGCTGCACGCCACGCACCCAAACTTCAACATTTTCGTTGCGCCGGGGACATCGATGGACCTCTACGAGCGCGTCGTCGATGGCGATCTCGACGCCGCCATCATCGTGGCGCCGCCGTTTCGCATGCCCAAAACCTGCGACTGGCGCGCCATCCGCACCGAGCCGCTGCTGCTGATCCGACCCGAGTCACTCGTCCTCGATGACCCGCGCGAATTGCTCTCGACGCAACCCTTCATCCGCTACGATCGCAATCACTGGGGCGGGCGTTTGGCGGAAAACTACTTGCGGTATCTCGACATCGTGCCCGAGGACCGCTTCGAACTCGATGCGCTGGAGGCTATCGCCGTGATGGTGGACAGCGGGCTTGGTGTCTCGCTTGTACCCGATTGGGCCCCGCCATGGCCCGAAGGCATTCGGCTCACCAAGACTATCATTCCCAATCCAGAATTCGCTCGCCACATCGGCCTCGTATGGCTGCGCGCCAGCAATAGCCTGCGCACGATCGAGGCATTCCTGGACGAGGTAGCCTCGACCAGCCTGTCCGACTGATCGTCTAATCGCGCTCGATGGCGCAGACCAGGTCGAGCTCGACCATCCCCGAACTCGGCAGAGACGCGACCCCGATGGCCGTGCGCGCATGAGCCCCCGCGTCCTCGCCCAAGACCGCCACGAGCACCCGGGACGCGCCGTCGATGACGGCACTGTGCTGGGTAAAATCCGGTTCGCTCATGACGTAGCCAGTCAGCTTGAGAACGCGAACACGCTCACCGAGCCCTAGAGCGGCGTCCAGCACACTCAACGCCCGCAGGGCGGCCGTGCGCGCCGCCAACTGGCCTCGCTCCAGGTCGCTGGCCAATGCCGGCCCGGCAATGGTCTCCTCGCCCAGGCGCGACACCTGCCCGCTCAAATAGAGCATATCGCCATGACGGATCGCAGGCCGGTAAAGGCCTCGCGGCGCGATGGGCTGCAGCGTCAGCCCCTGCTTGGCGCAGGCTTCGGCAATATAGCCCATGGTGTCTTCCTTCAGGCGTAACGGGACGAAATGATCCGCTCGAGCGCGCGAATGCCCTGGGCCTCGCCGCCGAAGGGGCCGTGCGCACGCGGCTCGGGATTCCAGGCCATGATGTCGAAATGAGCCCAGGCTGTGGTCTGTTCGACGAAGCGGCGCAGGAACAGAGCGGCGGTGATAGAGCCGGCAAAACCGTCGGTCGTGACATTGTTGATGTCGGCGATTTTCGAATTCAGCTTGGCGTCATAGGGACTCCACAGCGGCATGCGCCATAGCGGATCTTCAACCGCGACCGAAGCGGCGGCAATCTGGCCGGCCAGCGCGTCGTCGTCGGTGTAGAACGGCGGCAAGTCAGGGCCGAGAGCGACGCGCGCAGCGCCGGTCAACGTGGCCATGTCGATCAGCAAGTCCGGCTTCTCGTCATCCGCCAGCGCCAGCGCATCGGCCAGCACCAACCGGCCTTCAGCATCGGTATTGCCGATCTCGACGGTGGTGCCCTTGCGACTGGTCAGGATATCGCCCGGCCGGAATGCGTTGGCGGAAATGGAATTCTCGACTGCCGGAATAAGCACGCGCAACCGCACGTTGAGCCGCGCCGCCATGATCATCGAGGCAAGGCCCAGCACATTGGCAGCCCCGCCCATGTCCTTCTTCATCAACAACATGCCGCTCGGCGGCTTGATATCCAGGCCGCCGGTATCGAAACAAACGCCTTTGCCCACCAGCGTGACCTTCGGCGCGCTCTCCGGTCCCCAAGTCATGTCGATCAAGCGCGGCGCATCTGCCGAGGCACGACCGACCGCATGGATCATCGGGAAATTCTTGGCCAGCAGGTCATCGCCGGTGATGACGGTGACGGCGGCCCCATGCACTGAAGCGAGGTCACGGACCGCCTTTTCCAGCTCGTTGGGACCCATGTCGTTCGTCGGCGTGTTGACCAGGTCGCGCGCCAGGAACACACCATCGGCAATCCGCCGCGCTTTCGCCGTATCGGCACCGGGCACGCTGAGTCGCAACGCGCGTCCCACCTTTTTGCCATAGCGCGTAAAGGCGTAACCTCCCAGAACCAGGCCAAGCGCGGCCTGGTCGGCGTCGCCCGGCTCGCTCGCAAGATGCCAGTCACCCTCAGGCAGCAGCTTGGCCAGCGAACCAGCCGCGAGGCCAACCTTGCGCTCTCCCGTTCCGAGCACTGCCGCGACGATGGCGCCATTAGCGCCCGGCACCATCAGGCTGGAGCCCGCAGCGCCGGTGAAATCGTTGGCTTCCATCCAGTTGAGCACGGATTGATCGAGCCCCGACGCCGCCTGCTGGTTATGCGCGACGAGATAGACCGGGCGGGAAGTGGTTGTCGGTTGATCGAGCAGTTCGACAGGCATTGGAGACCTCGGAAATGGGCCGGATAAGCGAGCGGTAGTTCTGGACGCGGAAGTGAATACGAGCCGGTGCCGGCGTCAATAGCCACGCGTTTTGTCGAATTGATTGCGCAGCTTTTCACCCCGGGTGAAGCGACCGAGATTGTCGATGAAGATATCGACGATCCGGCTGTTCTCGGCCGCGACCGTGCTCGCCGAATGCGGCGAAATCAGCACGTTGGGCAGGTCCCACATTGGATTGTCCTTGGGCAAGGGCTCGACCTCGAACACGTCGAGCGCAGCCCCCTTGATACGGCCCGATTGCAGGCCTTCGAGCATGGCAGCCTCGTTGATGACGCCGCCGCGCGAAATGTTGACGATCACGGCGCCCGGCTTGAGCGCCTCCACCTGCGGCCGGTCGATCAGCAACCGCGTTTCATCGGTCAGCGGACAGGCCAGCACCAGTGCATCCACTTGCGGCAACACATCGAGCAGTTGACGCTGGTCGACCAAGCGGCTGACGCCCTCAGGAAGCTCACCGCCCTGAGTGCGACGCGCACCCCACACTTCGACACCGAAGCGAGCGCAATCGCGCGCCACTTCACGCCCCAGCGAGCCGAGACCCACGATCAGCACGCGCGCACCGTCGAGGCCCGGCGTCGTATAGCGCTCCCAATGATGGGCCTGCTTCATCTGGTTGAGATATTGCACGTCGCGGAAGAAGTAGAGCAGGCCCAGCATGGTGAACTCGGCCAGCGGGCGTGCATGCACACCAGATGCCGTGGTGAAAATGATTTCGCTGTCTTCCAGCTTCGTGCGCTTGAGAAATTCGCCGATGCCGGAACTCGTCGCCTGCACCCAGCGCAGCTTGGGCGCATTGGCGGGCATGTTGACGGGATCGAGCCGATCGATGTCGAACAAGATATCGGCGCGCTGCAGGCAAGCGGCCCAGCGAGCCTGCTCGTCTGCCGTCAGGGTTCGGGGCGCGCCATTGTGGTCGGCGACATAGCGTGGCTTGGCCAGCAGGTCTTCCTCATGCACCACCTCGAACCGCTCCGGGTCGAACGCCCGGATGCGATCGACAAACTCGGTCTCGAGGGGGGAGGCGATAACAATAGTCAACTTGTCGGCGGTAGGAGCGCTCATCTCGGTCTCTTCTTGCTTGCGGGGTCAGCGACGCCGGGCATCAATACAAAAGCTGCTTGTCGAAAATGTTGGTCATCTGGCTCTGCTCGCCGCGCAGGTAGAGCGCGATGTTCTTGCAGAAGATGTCGGTGATCTTGGCGTTTTCGGTGGTCACGGTGCTGGCCGAGTGCGGATTGATCATGACGTTGGGCATGTCCCAGAGCGGGCTGGAATTGGGCAGCGGCTCGATCTGGGCCACATCAATGGCGGCAAAGCCCATTTTGCCGTTGCGCAGCGCTTCGATCATCGCCACTTCGTCGATCGTGCTGCCACGGCCAGTATTGATGAAGGCCACGCCCGGCCGCATCAGCGAAATCGCGGTGCGGTCCAGCATGTTTTCGGTCTCGTGGGTGTGGGGAACCGTACAGACGATAGCATCGGCCTGCGGCAACAGCCGGTGCAGTTCAGACACGCCATGGATTTCGTCGAAAACACCGGCATGTTCGCGCGGCTTTTCCGGGCTGCGGGTGACTGCGATGATTTTCATGCCGAGCGCCCTACCAACGACCGCTACGCCGCGAGCGAGGTCGCCGGCGCCGATGGTCAACAATGTGCGGCCGGCAACTTCCTCATCACAATAGCGCTCCCAGCGATGCGCCTTCTGCTCGGCTTCGAGGAAGCGGAACTTCTTGAAATACATCAGCAGAGCCATGAAGCTCCATTCGGCTAATGGGCCCGAATGGACACCACGCGCCGTAGTCAGCAGCAGGTCGGAACTATCCATGCCCGAGCGCTTGACGAATTCGCCGATCCCACTGGAGGTGAACTGGATCCACTTGGCGCTCTTGAGATGCACCAGATCGCCCGGCATCTCCTTGGGAATCGGGCAATCGAGCAGGATTTCCGCCTTTTCGAGGTTTGCCCGCCAGCGCGCGGTCTGCGCCTCGCTGCGCTTGAAGGTCTGCACGCCCTTGTGGTCGCAGGCATAGCGCAATGGCGGATAGAGGTCGGTCTCGTAGGACACCTCGACACGGTCCGGCGCCACGGCGCGAATGCGCTCCACGAGCTCGGCCTCGAGCGGCGAGCAGATCATCAGTTGTATCTTGTCCACGAACAGGACTCCGGCATCGACATGTGAAGGGTTTGGGACCGGCGGCGAATGAGCCGCCCTGGGAGGGTTGGAGCGGCCGAGGGCGGGCCGCTCCAATTAGTGCAAGGCTAGCGACTTATTCAGTCACGCCCTTGAGCACGAGGTTCAGATAGAACCGGCCATCGGGACGCGGCTGGTAATCGAGGCGCTTGGACACGCCGTACAGCGTCGGCTCGGTGAACAGCCAGACGACGGGCGCCTGCTCCGCGACATAAGCCTGGGCCTCGTTGCACATGGCCGGCCATTTAGCCTGGTCGAACTCTTCGCTAAACGCCTTGAACATGGCTTCGAACTTATCGTCAGACCAGCTCATGCGGTTGGAGCCAGAATCCTTCTGCACCAGCAGCAGATCGCCCTGGCAGGTGTAGTCGGGGCCCGACGAGCTGTTCATCAGGTCGCGGAAACCCTCGCCCTGCTTGGCCCGCATCTGCGAGCTGACTTCGGCACTGATGGTGCGAAGGTCCTTGATCTCGATACCGACTTCTTTCCAGTAGTCGACCATCACCTGGGCGACTTCCGCGTCCGACAGGTAGGAGCCCTTGGTGGTATCGAAATCGAAGGACAGGCGGACGCCGTCCTTTTCGCGGATGCCGTCGGAACCCGGTACCCAGCCGGCCGCATCGAGCAGGGACTTGGCCTTTTCCGGATCATAGGGATAGGGCTGCAGGTTGGGGTCGTTATTGGGCGAGTTGACCAAGTCGATGGCGCACTTGGCCATGCCGCTGAACAGCGCTTCATTGATTTCGTCGCAGTTGACGGCATAGTTCATCGCCTGGCGGACGGCGACATCGGCCAGCGCCGGATTGCGACCCTGCTTGATGTTGATGAACAGGCGGCGATAGCTCGGCGCGACGATCACGTTGACGCCCGAACTCTCAAGGTCGGCCTTCAAATCCGCCGGGACGCCAACCATCAGATCGGCGGTACCGGCCTTGAGTTCGTTGATCCGGGTGGCGACTTCGGGCACGGCGCGGACGATCACGTCATCGACCGGCGGCTTGCCCAGGCGGTACTTGTCGAAGGCCTTCAGCACGGTGCCTTCGCCGGGCTTGTAGGAGACGAACTTGTACCCGCCGGCGCCCACGGGAGCGAACGCCACTTCTTCGGGCGTGTGCTCGCCGTAATATTTCGGCGGCAGGATGGACAGTTCAGGATTGACCATGTGCGAAGTGATGATGGGATCGGGGAACTTCATCACCAGCTTGACCGTCAGGTCGTCGACCTTCTCGGCGTGGTCGTAGCGCAGAGCGCCGAGGGCAAAGTTCAGGTCGCCCTGCCCGGCCGCGAACAGCTTCGTGGCGCGATCAAAGGTGAAGACCACGGCATCGGCATTGATCGGCTCGTCATTGTGGAACACCAGACCGGGACGGATCTTGATTTCCCAGTTGAGCGGATCAAGCTGCTTGATCGATTCAGCCACGGCCGGCACCACCTTGCCGTCATTGTCGAGACGGAACAGCGTCTCGTGGATGGACAGCATGATGTTGACGTTGGACGATGCGAACATCGGATCGAACCCGTCGGGCTCAACCTTGTCCAGCACCACCACAGGCCTGGGCGCAGCCATGGCCGGGGCTACCGCAAGGGCACCCAGGGCCAGGCCGATGGCCAGAACCGAAACTCGGACTACACGTGTCAGTTTCATTTCAACTTACCTCCAGATGTTACAGTCGTCGTCGCCGTTCCGAAGCACTTCCCACTTTGCCTACAGAATGTTTTTCAGCCTCGGGTCGAGGTAGTCCCGCAACCAGTCCCCGAGGATGTTGATCGCCAGCACGGTAAGCGAAATCGCTACGCCGGCCGGAATGGTCAGCCAGTCGGCGACCCCGATATATTCTCGACCATCGGCCAGCATGGTGCCCCAGCTCGGAACGCTGGGCGGCACCCCAACGCCGAGAAAGCTAAGCGAGGCCTCCGACACGATATTGCTGGCAATGGTGAAGCTGCCGATGACGATCACCGGGCTCCAGATATTGGGCAGGATCTGCTGGAACAGGATGCGCCATTGGCGCTCCCCCGCAGCACGCGCCGCCAGCACGAACTCGTCGTTCTTGATCGACATCACCTGGCTGCGCACGATGCGCCCATAGGGCACCCAACCCGTCAGCCCCAGCACCAGGATCAGCTTGTCGAGCCCGCTGCCCAGCACGGCCATGATGGTAAGGGCCAAAAGGATGGTCGGAAACGACAGTTGCACATCGCAGATGCGCATGAAGACGTCGTCGACCTTGCCGCCGAAATAGCCCGACAGAAGCCCGATCAGCACGCCGATCACCCCGGAAATCGCCACGGCGGAAACGCCCACCGTCAACGACACGCGTGCGCCATAGATGATGCGGCTGAAGATATCGCGCCCGAGCGAGTCCGTGCCGAGCAGATAAATCCCCGAGCTATTGGAGAACATCGGCGGCTTGAGCCGCTGGATCAGCTTGTTGGCAAACGGATCGTGCGGCGACAGCCATGGCGCGGCGATGGCCGCCACCACCACGATCAGAAGGATGATCACGCTGATCGTTGCTGCCTTGCTCTTGAGCAGACGCGACAGCAACTGCCGACGCTTGGTGCGCAGCGTCGCGGGTACCGCCGGCAAGGCGGCCACGTCCTTGGGCTCGGTGTCCAGCAAGCTCATGAGCCAAACCCTATGCGCGGATCGATCCAGGAATAGGCGAGGTCAATGATCAGGTTCACCACCGCAAAGATCAGCGCCAGCGTGATAACGCCCGCCTGGACCACATAGAAATCCTTGGAGCCAATGGCCTGGACGATCTCGCGGCCAACGCCGGGCCAACCGAAAATTGTCTCGATGATCACCGAGCCCCCAAGCAGGAACCCCGCCTCCAGCCCGATTGCAGTGACGATCGGCAGCAGCGAATTGCGCAGCACATGCGAAGTCACCACGCGATATTCCGAAATGCCCTTGGCTCGTGCCGTGCGTACAAAGTCCTTTTGCATGAAATCCAGCATCGACGAACGCGTCAGCCGCATATTGCGGGCGATCGGAAAGGCGGCCAGCGCGATGGCCGGCATCACCAGATGCTGCCAGGTGCCACTGCCCGAGATCGGCAGCCATTTGAGCTTCACCCCGAACAACAGCATCAACAGGATGCTTAGCCAGAAACTGGGAATGGACTGCCCCAACAGCGCCACGAAGGTACTAATTCGGTCGATCGGCTTGTGTGGGTTGATCGCCGACAACACCCCGAGCGGGATCGAAATCAGCAATGACAAAACAAACGCGATGGACGCCAACTGGATAGTCGCCGGCATTTTTTCGATGATCACCTGAAACGCCGGCTGGTGCCGCGTGAACGAATAGCCGAAGTCGCCGCGCACCGCATTGCCGACAAAGCTGGCATATTGAATGTACCAGGGCCGATCGAAGCCCATCTTCACACGGAATTCCTCGATCTGCTGCACCGTCATATGGTCGGCGCCGTCGCCCAGAATGATCTCGGTCGGATCGCCCGTCATGAACAGCATGAAGAATGCCACGATGCTGACGCCGAAGACGACGACCACGGACTGCAGCACGCGACGGATGACGTAGCTCATGGCCGCCCCACGCTGTCATCGGCCAGTCGCAAAGATCTGGTTTGGTGGTTCATGCGAAATGACATGCGGCCCAATGCCTCGTAGCGACTTCGCGGAATTCGGGTTCGACGGCGCGGCACAGGTCCGTGGCCATCGGGCAGCGCGTACTGAATCGGCAGCCCTTGGGCGGATTGGCCGGGCTAGGCAGATCACCCTCCAGCAGCATGCGCTGGCGTTGCCGCTCCAGCGGCGGATCGGGGATCGGAATGGCCGACAGCAGCGCCCGCGTGTAGGGGTGGCGCGGCTCCTCGTAGAGCGCGTCGCTCGAGGCCAGCTCCATCATCTTGCCCAGATACATCACGCCGACACGCGTCGAGATGTAGCGCACCATGCTCAGGTCATGGGCGATGAACAGGTAGGTCAGCCCCAGCTCGTCGCGCAATTGCTCGAGCAGGTTGATGATCTGCGCCTGGATCGACACATCGAGTGCCGAGATCGCCTCGTCGCAGACGATGAAGTCGGGCGACGTCGCCAGGGCGCGCGCAATGCCGATGCGCTGGCGCTGACCGCCAGAAAATTCATGCGGAAACCGGTCGCGGTAGGACACATTGAGCCCCACCTGCTGCATCAGCTCGGTGACGCGATCCTTTTCTTCCGGGGCACTCTTGACCAGTCCATGCACGCGCAGCGGCCGCCCGATAATCTCGCCCACCCGCATCTGCGGATTGAGCGAGGCATAGGGATCCTGGAAAATCATCTGCATGTGCCGCCGCGTGCGGCGCAGGCCCTCTGGGCTCTCCTTGGCCAGATCGGTCCCTTTGAAGGACACTTCGCCGCCGGTCGGACGATAAAGGTGCAGGATCGCGCGGCCGGCAGTCGTCTTGCCGCAACCGCTTTCGCCCACTAGGCCCAGGGTTTCCCCCTTCATGATATCGAAGCTGATCCCGTCGACCGCCTTGACGGCGCCGACTGTGCGGTTGAACAACCCCGCGCGGATGGGGAAGTGCATTTTGAGGTCTTTGACCTGAACCAGCACCTCCTCGCTCATGCGCGGCCCCCGGTCAGCCGGTCATGCCAGCACGCCACGCCATGGCTAGGGGTCACTTCGAGCAGAGCGGGGTTCTGCGCGCGGCAAATGTCGGTGGCGAAGGCACAGCGCGGCGCGAACGGACACCCGCGCAACTCGCCCAGCAGGTTGGGTGGCAGGCCCCCGATAGCCTGGAGCTTGGTTTTGACCTTGGCGTCGAGCCGCGGCAGCGAATTGAGCAATCCGATCGTGTACGGATGGGCGGGCCGCGCATAAAGCTCGTCGACCGGCGCTGATTCTACGATGTGACCGGCGTACATGACAGCCACCCTGTCGGCCAGCCGCGCCACCACGCCCAGATCGTGCGAAATCCAGATCACCGCCGTGCCCAGTTCGGACTGCAGCTTTTTCACGAGCTCGACGATCTGCGCCTGGATGGTCACGTCCAGCGCCGTCGTTGGCTCATCGGCGATGATCAACTGCGGCGAGCAGGACAGCGCCATGGCGATCATGACGCGCTGGCGCATGCCGCCCGAAAACTGATGCGGATAATCGTCGACGCGCTTGGCCGGGGTCGGAATGCCCACCCGCGACAGCATCTCGATTGCCTTGTCGCGCGCCTGTCGACGCGTCAGCGCTTCATGCGCCATGATATTTTCGGTGATCTGCGCGCCGACCCGCATTACCGGATTAAGCGAAGTCATCGGGTCCTGGAAAATGACCGAAATGGCGCCGCCGCGGATATCCCGCAGCGCATTGTCGTCCAGCTTGAGCAGGTCCGTGCCCTTGAACGAAATGCTGCCACCGACGATCTTGCCCGGCGGCGACTGGATCAGCCGCAGGATCGACAGCACGCCCACGGTCTTGCCGCTGCCGCTCTCTCCAACGATGGCGAGGCATTCGCCCTTGCGAACCGAATAGGAAATGCCGTTGAGCGCATTGACGACGCCATCGACGGTATAGAACTTGGTGGTGAGGTCACGCACCTCCAGCAGCGCCGGCTCCGGTTGGAGCCCTCCCTCCAATGGCGCGAAGTTGGAAACTGAGGTTTCCATCGCTTCCATGCTCGCTGGAGGGACTGCCTGGATCATGCCCGGTCCAGCCCGCCTTTTCGTGCGGCCAGGTCTCCGAGGACGCTGACCATGCGCCTGAGCGCTTCGGCCCAGGTTTTTTCATCGCGCGCATAGCACACGCGGAAATGACCCGACGCACTCGGCCCAAACTGGTAGCCCGGGCTGATGAGTACCCCTGCCCGCTCCAACAAGGCCGCAGCAACCTCGGAGTCCGGCAAGCCCAGTGCCGACACATCGGCCCAGAGATATGCCGTGCCCTGCTGCGGATGCAGCTTCAGCCAATTCAGCGACGTGAGTGCCGTGGCGGTCATTTCCCGCAGGGCCTTGAACTCATCGATCCGGCCGACCAGCCATTCGGCATCGTCGGCCAGCCACCCACTCAGCACATGCTGCGCATAAGCAGGCGCGCGCAGGGCGGTGATGGACATGATGTTTTCCACGCCACGGATCAACGCTTCGTTGCCCACCAGCACGCCAAGGCGATAGCCGCTCAACGACTCGGTCTTGCTGGGCCCGAGCAGCGTCGCCGTCTGCTCCATCATCCCGGCCTCGGCCGCCAGATGCACAAATTCGGTGCCGTCATAGGTCAGCCGCGCATAAAGCTCGTCCACCACCACCGACACGCCATACTGGCGCACCAGCGCCGCGATCGACTGGATGGTCTGGCGCGAATAGACCGCACCGGTCGGGTTGTTGGGGTGCGAGAAAATGAAATGGCGCGCCTTGCGGTCGGCAAACTCCGCCTCAAGCACCTGCAGGTCGGGGGCATAATGCCCGTCCGCATCGAGGACCAGCGGCACATAGCCGATGTCGGCGCCCAGAAAGCGCAAGATGCGCGCGGTGAACAGGTAATCGGGGTCCATGACCACGACCCGATCACCTTTGTTGATGCGGGCCGACAGCGCGCCGAACAAAGCCGCCTGCGTGCCGGGCGTGAGGATCAGGTTCTTGCGCGGATCGACCGGAATGCCCAGCAGCGTGCTGACATTGCGGGCCACCTCGTCAAGCACTTCGGGATTGCCGCGATAGCCCGTATAGGCCAGCGAGCCATCCTCGGCCGCCTGGCTAAAGCGCTCCACAGCCCAATCCGGCGGCGGAAACCGCACGGTGTCGAAATGGGTCGTATCGATGAAATCCTTAGGCGCCTTGCTCAGCAGGTCGATATCGGCCTGTCGCACGTTCGGGGAGGCAATCGCCGACCGCTCCGGCAATTTCAGAGCACTGACTCTTTCCGCCTCATGTTCTTTGAAGGACGGCGCGAGTTCCAGGCCCATGACATTTTTCCTTAAGCTGCAATCTCCACCAGCTTAGGCCCGGGCGAACCGAATAAAACCCGCTTTCATATTTTCTCAAACACAACAAAATGTTTGCTTATGGTCCCCTTCGGACGGGCCAGAACGCCGAAGCATAAAGTGCTCCAAAGCCCCTTACGTCAGCTTCGCCCGGATGCGGCGGGAAACGGCGTCGATCACCGAGACTGTGCAGAGTATCAAAACGATGATGAATGCGGCTTCCTGCCAGTTGTTGATGCGCATGCGGTCAGAGAGTTGCAGACCGATCCCACCGGCCCCCACGATGCCCAGGATGGTGGCGGACCGCACATTGGATTCGAAAAAATAGAGCACGTGACTCGTCATCACCGGAAAGACCTGTGGCAAGACGCCCAGGCGCATGACATGCAGCCTGCCACCGCCTGAGGCCCGGACACCGTCAGCGGGTTTTTTGTCGACATTCTCGATCGCTTCGGCAAAGAGCTTTCCCAGCACCATGACGTCCCCGACCGCGATGGCCAGAACGCCGGCGAAGGGGCCCAGGCCGACGGCCGAAACGAAAATCAGCGCCCAGACCAAACCGTCAATGCCCCGAAAGGCATCGAAGAACCGCCGCAGGCT
>NZ_JAQGJV010000027.1 GCF_028290435.1 Devosia sp.
TGGCGCGGCGGCGCAGATTTTCGTCGGCGTCAAACTGCGGCAGGGCGAGGCCGAAAAGCAGGCCATTATCGCCATGCTGCAGGCCAATGGCCATGCGGTGCTCGACATGAGCGACAACGAACTGGCCAAACTGCATGTGCGCTACATGGTGGGCGGACGCGCCAGCCATCTGGGGGACGAGCTGGTCTATCGCTTCCAGTTCCCCGAGCGGCCGGGGGCGCTGCTCAAATTCCTTGAGGGGCTGCGGAACGACTGGAACATCTCGCTGTTTCACTATCGCAACCACGGAGCAGACTATGGCCGCGTTTTGGCCGGCATCCAGGTGCCACAAGCCAATAGGGGGCAATTTCACGAGTATCTTGAAGCTCTCGGCTATCCCTATTGGGATGAGACGCAAAACCCGGCCTACCGGCTATTTCTGGACAGTGACGACGTTTAAAAATGCGTCCTAATTCCGATGTATTGCTGAAACCGAAGCAATTCATGTTCCGTTCAGGACGCCAGAGATAATCGAGCCTCACCTTATTGCATCGGTCTCACCGACTGGTCATCAGTTCGCCGCAACGCGACCGTTTTATAAATTGCCTGCCCCCGACAACAACAACACAAGAATGCCGGAGACGACGATGAAGTCCTTCAAGATTACCCGCCTTGCCCTGCTCGCCAGCGTCGCGAGCGTTGCCCTGCTGCAGCCAGCCTTCGCGCTCGATGCGCAGGCCTTCGTCGATCGTATCCAGGCCGTCTGGGGCCCGCTTGGCTATGAATTCACCCTCAATGATCCCCAGCTCGACGGCGACACCATCACGGTGGAAAACGCAACCATCGGTATCAAGGGTGCCGAAGGCGCCACCGAGCCGACCAGCTTCACCACCTCGCTGACCTTCAGCGGCGTCAAGGAAACCAGCGATGGCGGCTACACGGCCGATACCGTCGCGCTGCCCGACGTCGAATCCGACATGGAAGATGCTGGCGTCAAGGGCCATGTGTCGCTGAGCGATATCAAGTTGACCGGCTTCTACCTGCCGGGCGGCGATACCGTGACGCCGATCCAGTTGCTGCAGCTGGTCGGCGCGATCTCGACCGGCCCGCTTTCGGTCACCCGCAATGGCGAAGAAGTCATCGGCATCGAATCGATGGAATCGGGCTCGACGTTCGAGCCGGCGCAGGGCAGTGCCGACCTGACCAGCCTGAGCTCGACCCTGGCGATCAACGGCATCACCGCTGACCTCTCCACCGTCAAGGAAGAAGATGCGCAGGCGGGCGCCGTCATCGAGGGCCTTGGCCTGACCAATATCGCGGGTGATGTCACCGGCTCGTTCAACTGGTCGATGGCCGATGGCCATATGAGCGTCGATCAGTTCTTGTTCGATTTCGCCGATGTGGGCGCCGTGGACCTGACGTTCGACCTGACCGGCCTGACCCCCGCCCTGCTGACCAAGCTGCAGGAAGCCAACAAGGCTGTCGAAGCCGCTGGCGATCCGACAAGCGAAGCCGCGCAGGCGGCCCAGGCCATGATGGGCATGGAACTGCTGCAGGGCCTGTCGATCGGTGGCGCCAACCTGCGCTATGACGATGCGTCGCTGGCCGGCAAGGCACTCGAATTCTTCGCCAAGGCGCAGGGCATCGACAAGGCCCAGATGGTCGAAGGCCTCAAAGCCATGGTGCCGCAGATGATCGCCGGCATGGGCATTCCCGAGCTGGTCGACCTGGTGGCGCCGCCGGTCTCGACCTTCCTCGATGACCCGAAGAGCCTGGAAGTCGATGTCGCTCCGGCCTCGCCGACGAGCCTGCTGGTGCTGATGGCGGCCGCCTCCAACCCGGCCAGCCTGATCACCGCGCTGGGCGTGACGGTCACCGCCAACGAAGAAGCAAACAACGATTAATCCCCTTGGCGGCGCGCCCCGGCGCGCCGCCATCCTCTTTGCCTTGTCGTACTTGTCAGATGAAACGGCGCGCGTTTTCTGCTAGACTCACGCCATGAATGACCTCACGCCACCGCTTCCCCGTAGCCTGCGCCATGTGACCGACTGGGTGTTCGATCTCGACAACACCCTCTATCCACGCAGCTGCAACCTGTTCGCGCAGATCGACCTGCGCATCACCAATTACGTGATGGACCTGACGCAACTGGACTTCGCCGAAGCCCGGGCGCTGCAGAAAATCTATTACCGCGATTTCGGCACCACGCTGAACGGGCTGATGCAGGCGCACAAGGTCGATCCCGACCACTTCCTCAATACCGTGCACGCCATCGACTATTCACCGGTCGATGCGCATCCAGACCTGGTGGAGGCGATCCGCGCCCTGCCCGGCCGCAAGTTCATCCTGACCAATGGCGATGTGGGCCACGCGCGGGCCGTGCTGAAGCGGCTGGGCGGCAACGAGCTGTTCGAGCATGTCTATGATATTCGGGCCATGACCTATGTGCCCAAGCCGCATCGCGAGGCCTATGACGGTTTTTTCAAGGCGCACGATATCGATCCGAATTATGCGGTGATGTTCGACGACCTGGAAAAGAACCTGCTGGTGCCACACGAAGTGGGCATGAGCACGGTGCAGGTGGTGGCGGGCGAGGACTTTGCCCATGAGCAGGTGGATGCGTGGGAGCTGGGGCGCGGTGGTGCGGCCGCGCATGTGCATCACGTGACCGAGGATTTGGCGCAGTTTTTGCGGGCGTTGCCGTAGAGTTTGTTCACCTCACCCTCGGGGAGAGGTGAACAACGCGCTCACATACTGTTATAATGCAAAATGTTCCCGTCCGGGTCCTTGAGCCAGACCATCTTGAAGTCGCCGGCGACGTGGATATCGCCCTTCAACTCCATGCCGGGATAGTGCTCGAAACTCACGCCCTTGGCCTTGAGATCGGCGGTGATGGCTTCGACTTCGTCGCCGACGCCCCAGACCACCGCATTGGCCTGGTTGGTGCCGGCGAAATCGGATTTGTAGACCACGAGCGTCGTAGCGCCGGTCTTGAACTGCATGACATTGTCGTCGCCACTGATCCTGGCCAGTCCCAGCACGCTTTCATAAAAATGGCGGGCGCGGGCCATATCGGTCACCGCGACGATGGCGGAGGAAGCTTTGTCCTTGAGCATGATCGTTCCCTTTGCGTTGACGAGACCAGACAAACGCCCCGCCGCCGCCAAAGTTCAGGCCGCGGCTTTACAGGGTTTGACCCAGCAAGTATTAGCGCTAAACTCGGACACGGGTAGACGATCGGAAACAGCATGGGCAAAGCGATCGTACGGCTCAAGGATATCGCCGACAAGACCGGGTTTTCAACCAATACGGTGTCGCTGGCGCTGCGCGAAAGTCCGCGCATTCCTGCACCGACCCGCGTGCTGATCCAGCAAGCGGCGGCCGAGCTGCATTACCTGCCCAACCAGATCGCCAAATCGCTGGTGAGCCGTCAGACCATGACCATTGGCCTGGTGCTGACCGATATCACCAACCCGACGCTGACCCATGCCGCCCAGGCGATCGAACTAGCGCTGGCGGCGCGCGGCTATGGCACGCTGTTCGCCACCTCCAACAATACGCTGGAAGAGGAAATCCGCACCGTCGAGATGTTCCGCTCGCGCCAGGTCGACGGCATGCTGATTTATCCGACCAGCCATCGCCAGCTCGACCATATCCGCCCGCTGCGGCGGGCCAATTATCCGGTGGTGTTGCTGGTGGCCGATCCCGATGCGGGGATTGACGCCGTCTGTGTCGACGAGCGGCGCGGGGCGTGGAAGGCAGTGCGCCACCTGATCGAAATGGGTCATCGGCGCATCGGGCTCGTCGACAGTGCCGCCCGGCATGGCAATAGCGAAAAGCGCGAAGGCTATCTCAAGGCACTGACCGAGGCCGGACTTGATTATGACAGCAAATTAGCCGCCGATCCTTCCGGCCACACGTCAAAGCATGGCAGCGCGGGGATGGATGAACTGATGAGCCGCAAGACCGGCGCGACAGCGGTGTTTTGCACCAATGACTCGTTGGCCATCGGCGCGCTGGACTGGTGTCGCCGGCACGGTGTGGCAGTGCCGCGGGACATGGCGATCATGGGCTTTGACGATATCGAGTACGCGGCCTTTGCCGGCGTGCCACTGTCCAGCGTGCGCTATGCGACGCGCGAGGTCTCCGAAATGGCGGTGGAGCGCTTGATGGAACTGATCGCCGCCAAGGACGCACTGCCTCAGGCCCGGGTCAGCCTGATCGACCCGGACCTCATCATTCGCGACAGCACACGGCTGGGCGCGTAGTCGTTTCTAAACCGCGGCCCTCTGGCCGCCTCTACCAAGGATACCAATCATGGAATATCGCCGTTTGGGCAAATCGGGCCTCAAGGTCAGCGAAGTTTCGCTCGGCTCGTGGGTCACGTTTTCAAAGCAGGTCGACGAGAGCAAGGCGCTCAAGCTGATGACCACAGCTTACGACGCGGGCGTCAATTTCTTCGACAATGCCGAAGGCTATGAAGCCGGCGCTTCGGAAGCGCTGATGGGCGCGGCGCTGGAAAAGCTGGGCTTTTCGCGCGACAGCTACGCTGTGTCCTCGAAGGTGTTCTGGGGCGGCGAGAAGCCGACGCAGAAGGGCCTGAGCCGCAAGCACGTGACCGAGGCGGCGCATGCAGCGCTGAAGCGGTTGCGGGTGGATTATCTCGATCTCTATTTCTGCCATCGGCCGGATATCGACACGCCGATCGAGGAAACCGTCTGGGCGATGCACAACCTGATCACCCAGGGCAAGGTGTTGTATTGGGGCACGTCGGAATGGACAGCGCAGCAGCTGACCGAAGCCTGGGCCGTTGCCCGCCGCGAGCACCTGACGCCGCCGACCATGGAGCAGCCGCAATATAACCTGTTCGTGCGCGAAAAGGTCGAAGCCGACTATCTGCCGCTCTATGAAATGGGCCTGGGCACCACCATCTGGTCGCCGCTCGCTTCGGGCGTGCTGACCGGCAAGTACAATGACGGCATCCCCGAGGATAGCCGCATGAACCTGCCCGGCTACGAATGGCTGAAGAAGGAATGGGAGAGCGACGCCGGCAAGGCGAAGCTCGAAAAGGTCAAGGCCCTGGCCAAGCTCGCCAAGGAAGTCGGCCTGCCGATCCATCACCTGGCGCTGCTGTGGTGCCTCAAGAACCCGCATGTATCGACGGTCATCCTGGGGGCTTCCAAGAAGAGCCAGTTGGAAGACAATCTGGATGCGCTCAAGTCCAAGGACAAGCTGACGCCAGAAGTGATCACGGCGATCGAGGCGATCGTGGACAACAAGCCGGCGGCACCGCAGCGGTATTAAGGCCTGGCGTCCAGACGGGCGGTTCCATCGTCCCCTCCCCCCTGAGGGGAGGGCAAGGGTGGGGGGACTATCCGCATGAGTCGCGCCACTCTTGAACGAGCCTCCCCCACCCCTAGCCCCTCCCCTCAAGGGGGAGGGGAATCTGCCCGGTGGCAGTTCTGAATCACCACCCCTATATTCCCATCAATGACCTCCACCGACTCCCCCCGCCGCGGCCCGCCCCCCTCCTCCGAATCCACCGGCAGCTTTCGCGAGCAGTTGGAGAACCTGCGTCACCTCGGCCGGCTCGTTGCCCAGATCTGGCGCACCAGCCGTTGGCTGACGGGGCTGAGCATCGGGCTGCGCCTGATCCGGGCGCTGCAGCCGGTGGTGATGCTCTATGTGGGCAAGCTGATCATCGATGAAGTGGTGCGGCTGACCGGACAGCCGGCGGCGGGGAGCGATTTCGCACAATGGTGGGCCAGTGGAGAATTGACCCGCATTGCCGAACTGCTGGCGATCGAATTTGTGCTGGTGATCGGCACCGACCTGCTCAACCGCTTCACCTCGCTGGTGGATTCGATCCTGGGGGAATTGCATTCCAACACCGTCAGCGTGGAGTTGATGCAGCACGCTGCAAGGCTGGACCTGCGCCATTTCGAATCGGCCGAGTATCAGGACCGGCTGGAGCGGGCGCGGCGGCAGGCGGCCGGGCGCAGTGGGCTGTTGGCGCAATTGCTGGGCCAGGCGCAGGACATGATCACCGTGGTGACGCTGGCGGCGGGGCTGTTCTTTTATGCGCCGTGGCTGATCCTGCTGTTGCCGCTGTCGTTCGTGCCGGCGATCTGGGGCGAGACGCGGTTCAACACGCTCTCCTATTATCTATCGCGCGGCCGCACGCCGGAGCGGCGGCAGCTCGAATATATCCGCCAGATTGGCGCCAGCGCCGAGACGGCCAAGGAGATCAAGCTGTTCGGGCTGGGCGCGTTCCTGGTCGAGCGGTTTCAGACACTGGCGCAGACGATCTTCCTCGAAAACCGGAAGCTCGCCATCGATCGCTCGGTCTGGGGAGCGCTGTTCTCGTCGATTTCGACGCTGACATATTATGGGGCGTATGGGTTCATCGTCTGGAGGACGATTGCGGGGGAGTTCACCATCGGTGACCTGGCGTTTCTGTCGGGGTCGTTCCTGCGGCTGAATGGGCTGTTCCAGAAAATCCTCTTGGGCTTTACCCAGATTGCCGGGCAGTCGCTGTATCTGGATGACCTTTTCTCGTTCTTTGAAATCCAGCCGACGATTTTGCCGCCGGAGCATCCCAAGCCGTTTCCCAAGCCGATCCGGCAGGGCATCGTCTTCGACAATGTCGGCTTCCGCTATCCGGAGACGGACAATTGGGCCATTCGGGGGCTGAGTTTTACGCTGCGGGCGAACGAGACCCTGGCGCTGGTGGGAGAGAATGGGGCGGGCAAGACCACCATCGTCAAGCTGTTGACCCGCCTTTACGACCCTGACGAGGGCCGCATCACCGTCGATGGGATCGACCTGCGCGACATGCTCATCGAGGACATTCACGCCCATATCGGGGTGATTTTTCAGGATTTCATTCGCTACAGCCTGACCGCTGCGGAGAATATCGGCGTCGGCCGGATCGAGGACAGCACCGATATGCCGCGGATTGAGGATTCGGCCGAGCGGAGCCTGGCCGATGCCGTGATTGCCAAGCTGCCGTTGAAGTACGAGCAGCCGTTGGGGCGCCTGTTCAACAAGGGGCGGGATTTGTCCGGGGGCGAGTGGCAGAAGGTGGCGATTGGGCGCGCCTATATGCGCGACGCCGATCTGATCATTCTGGATGAGCCGACGGCGGCGCTGGATGCCAAGGCGGAGGCGGAAGTGTTTGCGCGGTTCAAGAGCCTGGCTACGGCCAAGACGGCGGTCATCATCTCGCACCGGTTTTCGACGGTGCGAATGGCGGATCGGATTTTGGTGCTGGAGAATGGCAAGATTTTGGAGGCCGGCTCGCACGAAGAGCTGCTGGCGCTGAGCGGGCGCTATGCGGAGCTATTTGAGTTGCAGGCGGCGGGGTATCGCTAGAACACCTTGCCTTCCTTAAGGTGGGTGGTGGTGCCGTTGAGGTAGTAATCGCCGACGACGCGGGCCTTGTGCAGGAGCGGATTGTGGTTGAGCACGGTGCGGATGTTGCGCCAGTGGCGATCGAAATTGTACTTGCGCGAGGTGGCCGAACCGCCGCCGATTTCGAACATGCGTTCGGCGCTGCGGGGGCCAAGCGCGCCCAGCACGAGTTGCGTGCGGGCGGTGGTCAAAGCGCTGGCGACCAGCGAGGCTTCGATGGCAGCCTCGTCACCGGTGGCGAAGGTGGCTACGGTGTGGTCGAGCGCCTTGGCGCTTTCGATCAGCAGCGCATCGATGGCCAGGGAATTGGCGGCGATTTCGCCGATGATCTGCTGCACGAAATGATCTTCGCGCGCGGTGGCGGCCGGACTGTGGGCGGCGGCGCGACCCTGCTTGCGCACGTATTCGATAGCGTCGGAGAGCACATTGCGCACGGCCCCGGCTGCGGCGGCGGCAAGATGGAGTTGGCGCAGGGTCGAGGTGTGGCGGCCGACCAGGTTTTCCATGCTGCGCTTGCCCACTTCGCGCGGAAAGACTTCGACATTGTCGAGGATGACGCCGCCGCTGGCGGTGAGGCGCTGACCCATGCCATCCCAGTCGTCGAGAATCTGGATGCCCTTGCGGTCGACCGGCAGCAGGACGTGGGTGAAGTCGCCGTTGTCGTCCATGGCGCTGAAGGACACATAATCGGCAAAGGCGCTGCCGGTGGCGTACCACTTGCGGCCATTGAGACGGTAGACGTCGCCATCGCGGGTCAGCGTGGTGGTCACCTGCCCGGGCTTGGCGGTGCCCTGTTCGGTATGGGCGCCGGCAAACAGCTTGCCCTCGATTACGCGCTCGAGCGAGCCCTCGTCGCGCTCCGACGGACCATTGAGCACCAGGGCTTCGACATAGTTGAAGTGCGAGCGCAGCGCGTGGGCGACGTTGCAATCGGCGGCGCCGAGCGTGGCGATCAGCTCGATATAGTCGGCAACCGAGCCGCCGGGGCCGCCCATTGATATTGGGACGCGCAGGGCGCCGAGACCCGACTCCTTGAACAGCCGAAACGCCTCGAACGGCAGTTCGCGATCGAGGTCGCGCTGCGATGCGCCCTTGGCGATTTCGGCGGCGAGGGCCGGCACGCGGGCCAACAGCGTTGCCAGATCGGGCGAGCGCTGCGTTTCGGGAACGAGCTTGGTGGCAGTTGCGGTCATGGCACTCATCGCTGCTGAAAAGGAGCCGGCCGCATCCAGGAAGGAAACGCGGCCGGCAGGGGTGTTTTAGGAGGCGAGGTAAATATCGGCGCCGTTATAGCCAAAGCCCTCGGCGCCCAGCGTGTGGTTGACCACGCGCTTGTCGAAGATGACGAAGCTGTCGGGGGCGACCAGGTCCAGCGCCGGCAGATCGGTGACCACCTGCTTCTGGAAATCGACGAACAGCGCGAAGCGCTTCTTGGGATCGGGCTCGACCGCAGCGGCTTCCAGCAGTCGATCGGTCTCGGCACTTTCGTAATGGGCGCCATTGGAGAAGGGCACGCCCGGCTTGAAGTTCTTGGACCAGTAGAGGCGTTGGATGCCCACAGTCGGATCGAACAGGTTGCTCATGCCTTCGAGCGCGATATCGAAATCGCGGTCGGTATAGACGCGCTTGACGAAGGTGGCGAAATCCTGCGTGCGCACCGTGGTCTTGATGCCGACCTTGTTGAGCGCCTGGGCGATGTATTCGGCCGATTGCTTATAGGCGCCAGTGGGCTGGGTCGGATCGATATTGAGCTCGAAGCGGACGCCGCCATCGCCGCGCGGAAAGCCAGCTTCGTCGAGCAGGGCTTCGGCCTTGGCCGGATCGAATTCGTATTTGGGCAGGTCATCGCTAAAGAAGGCCGCAAGTCCCGGCGACACCGGGCCGTTCAGCGCCTTGGCGTGGCCCAGATAAATGGTGTTGACGATGAAATTGCGATCGATGGCGTAGGCGATGGCCTGGCGCACCTTAGCGTTGGCCAAGTATTTGTTTTCGAAGTTGAATTCGGCGCGGGTGATCGAATTGGTATAGGTGAAGCCGCGGGTTTCGAAGCCCAAAGCCGGATTGGCTTCCAGCCGGTCGAAATCCGTATAGGGGATATTGATGCCCACCGAGAGCAGCACTTCGCCGGTTTCGATGCTGGCGACGGCGGCGGCCGGATCGCCAATGAAGCGGACCACCAGCTTGTCGAGATAGGGTTTTGGCGCGTCCCAATAGTTGGGGTTGCGCTCATAGAGCACATAGCTGCCGCGCACCCATTCCTTGAACACGAAGGGCCCGGTGCCGATCGGGGCGACGTTGTGCGGATTTTCCGCGATCTTGGTGCCCTCATAGAGATGCTTGGGCACAATGGGGGATTCCGAGCTCGCCAGCGCGGTCAGCAGGTAAGGCGAGGGCTTGTCGAGCAGCAACTCGATTTCGTGCGCGCCCAGCACATTGATCGAGCTGACCTGGGCGAAGGTGGCGCGGCCACGCGGATGGTTTTCCTTGAGCGTCTGGATCGAGAAGGCGACGTCCTCGGCGGTGAAATCGGTGCCGTCGTGGAATTTGACCCCTTCGCGCAGCTTGAACCAGTAGCGCAGGCCGTCCTCGGCCACTTTCCATTCGGTGGCCAGCAGCGGCTTGGGGGTGAAATCGAAATCGTAGGTGAGCAGGCCTTCATTGGTCTTGCTGGATACGTAGACGGCGGCGCCGGCGGTGTGGGCGATCAGCACCAACACAGGCGGCTCGGTGCCGATATTGACGGTGAGCGTGCCGCCCTGCTTGGGCTCGGCACCAAAGCTGATGCCGGGCAGAGTACTGGCCAGGGCGATAACAGCGGTGGACAGCAGGAAGGCGCGGCGCGTTGGCGCCAGAACGCCGCGAGGGTGAGTGATCATGCGAAAAGTCCTCGGTGATGCGGCGGCGCGGACGTGAGGTCCCGATGCACGCTGAATGTGTCGAGCCGGTTCAAACCAACCCTCGGGCATCACCTTACGAAAGCATACTAATCTTATCGAGATACTGGATTTCAAAGCTGGACTGGCTGTTGAAACGCCGGTGCGTGCTTTGGGGCAATCGAGGCATAAATTCTTGCGCCGGTGGAAAGAGAAGCTTGCCCGCGCAAATTCATTCCAAAAAGAGGGTTGGACCGGGCAGTGCTGCCCGGTCCAACAGGGTCGATCAGGCGACGCGCTGCTGGCGGGTCAGCGGGATGATCGCGGCTTCGGGCGCGGCCGAGCGGGCGACGCGGCCTTCGACCGGATGGCCCGGATCGGTGAAGCCGGGCGTCGAGGGATGGCCAGTCGCCACGAGGCTATCGACAAGGGCTTCGTCATCGGCATCGAGCTTGATGTCGAGGGCGCGAAGGTTGCTGTCCCACTGCTCTTCAGTGCGAGGGCCGGCGATGGCGGAGGTGATCAACTTGTTGTTGAGCACCCAGGCTAGCGCGAACTCGCCGGGGGCGATGCCCTTGGCTTGCGCATGGGCGGCGACTTGCTTGGCGATGGCGATGGATTCCTCGCGGAATTCCACGTCGTGCATGCGCTTGTCGCCACGGCCGGCGCGGGTATCGGCAGCGGGCGTCTCGCCCACATTGTATTTGCCGGTCAGAATGCCGCGGGCCAGCGGGCTATAGGAGACATTGCCCAGGCCATTAGCGACGGCGGCGGGAAGCTGCTCGGCCTCGGCAGTGCGGTTGACGATATTGTAGAGCGGCTGGCTGGCCACCGGGCGATCAATGCCGAGCTGGTCGGCGAGATGGGCCACCTCGCTGATGCGCCAGCCGCGGAAGTTGGAGACGCCGAAATAGCGCAGCTTGCCGGCCTTGATCAGATCGGCAATGGCGCGCACCGGCTCTTCCAGCGACGCATCGAACACGGCACGGTGGAAATAGATGATGTCGATATAGTCGGTCTTGAGATTGCGCAGGCTGTTTTCGACCGTCTCGTAGACCCACTTGCGCGAGTAGCCGCCCTTATTGGGCAACGCGCTGCGGGAGTTGACGAACTTGGTGGCCACGACCCAATCGTCGCGATGGGCCTTGATGCCCTGGCCGACGACCTGCTCGGACTTGCCATCGTGATAGACGTCGGCGGTGTCGATGAAGTTGATGCCCTGATCGCGCGCCTTGTCGATGATGCGGAAGGCCACGTCGTCGGGCGTCTGGTTGCCGAACATCATGCTGCCCAGGGTGATGGGGGACACCTTGAGCGCGCTGCGCCCCAGATAGCGATAATCGACCATTATTGTTCTCCGTAAGTTGGTCGTGGAATTAGAGTGCCGCAGCGTGGAGCTGGGGTCGCGGGGCCAGGGGGCGGCCGCCTTTGTCATTGGCCGCGGCGATCAGGGCGCGGGTATAATCGGTCTTTGGCGAGCGCCAGATGGTGCGGTGATCGCTCTCTTCGACGATGCGGGCATCCTTCATCACGATCACCCGGTCCGAGATATATTGCACCACGGCCAGGTCATGGGAAATGAACAGATAGGATAGTCCGAGGCTGGTTTTGAGGTCGACCAGAAGGTTGAGGATCTGCGCCTGGATCGAGACGTCCAGCGCCGAAACCGGCTCGTCGCAGATGACCAGCGAGGGCCGCAGGATCAGCGCGCGGGCGATGCCGATGCGCTGGCGCTGGCCGCCGGAGAATTCGTGGGGATAGCGATCGGCCACCAAGCTGGGCAGGCGTACATGCTCGAAGGTTTCCGCCAGCCGCTGCCGGCGTTCGGCGGGGTTGGACACGCCATGCACGATCAGCGGCGCTTCGAGGATTTCACGGAGGGTCTTGCGCGGATTGAGCGCGCCGAACGGGTCCTGGAAAATCATCTGCAGGTCGCGGCGTACCGGCTGCAATTGCTGCGGGCCAAGCCGGGAAATGTCGCGGCCCTGGAAGACGATGCTGCCTTCCTGGGCGTTGACCAGCCGCATGATCGCCTTGGACAGGGTGGACTTGCCGCTGCCGCTTTCGCCCACGATGCCGAGCGTTTCGCCCTTGGCCAGGCTGAGCGAGGCGCCATCGAGCGCCTTGCTGGCTTTGGAGCCTCCTTGGTAAGTCACGGATAGGTCCTTGACCACGAGCAGTTGTTCCCGGTCGGTGGCGGGAGTGGGCAGTGAGCGACGCTCGGGCTGGCGGACATCGTAGATATTGCGGCCATCGGGGCTGCGGGCGACCTTCACTTCGGCCAGGGTCTGGGCGGTGTAGTGCACTTCCTCGTCCAGCCGGATCGAGGCCTGGGTCAGGCCCTTGGTATAGGGGTGCCGTTCGGGCGCATAGAGGTCGGCGGTAGCCAGCTCTTCCAGCTTGTCGCCGTGATACATGACGACGACGCGGTCGCTCCAGCGCGACACGAGGCCGAGGTCGTGCGTGATGAGCAGCAGGCCCATCGAGAGCTTGCGGCGCAATTCATCGAGCAGTTCGAGGATTTGGGCCTGAATGGTGGCGTCGAGCGCGGTGGTCGGCTCGTCGGCGATCAGCAGCTTGGGTTTGCAGGCCACCGCAATGGCGATCATCACGCGCTGGCGCTGGCCGCCCGATAGCTGGTGCGGATAGTCATCGACGCGCTGGGCCGGGTCGGGAATTTTCACCAGATCGAGCAGTTCGATGGCGCGCTGCCGGGCCGCCTTGCGCGACAGCTTTTCGTGCAGGCGCAGCACTTCCACGATCTGGGCGCCGATGGTGGCCACGGGGTTGAGCGAGGTCATCGGCTCCTGGAAGATCATGGCGATGTCGCGGCCACGGACGGCGCGCATTTGCCGGTCCTTGAGGTCCAGCAGGTTGGTGCCCTCGAAGCGGATACTGCCGTTGGGAATGCGCGCATTGCGCGGCAGCAGGCGCATCAGCGCCAAGGCGCTCAGCGACTTACCGGAGCCCGATTCCCCCACCACTGCCACGGTCTCGCCGCGGTCGATGGAAAAGCTCAGGTGCTTGACCGGATCGGAGGTGCCGAAGCGGATGGTGAGGTCTTCGACTTCAAGCAGGCGATGACCGTTGCCCGGCGCGGGCGTGAAGGCGGCTGGAGTGGCGATCGCGTTCATGACCGTTCCTCGGAAAAGCGGGGATTGAGGGCGTCGTTGAGGCCGTCGCCGATCAGGTTGAGGGCCAGCACGGTGAAAACGATGGCGAGGCCTGGCAGCAGGGTCAGATACCAGGCGGTGCGGACCAGTTCGCGACCGCTGCCGATCATGGAGCCCCAGCTCACGACGTTCGGATCGCCCAGGCCCATGAAGCTGAGCGCCGATTCCATCAGGATGGCCGAGGCCACCATGACCGAGGCGGTCACGATCAATGGCGGCAAGGCATTGGGCAGGATTTCCTGGAAGATGATGCGGGCGCGGCCAAAGCCCAGGCTGCGCGCGGCCATGACGTAATCCTTGGCGCGAATGGCGCGGAATTCGGCACGGGTCAGGCGGGCCACCATGGGCCAGCTGACGATCGCAATGGCCACGGTGACGGTGAGCGCTGAGGGCTGGGCGATGGCGACGAGCACCACCAGCAGCACGAAATTGGGAAGGGTCTGGAAGATTTCGATGATGCGGACCAGCACGTCATCGACCCAGCCGCCGAAATAACCGGCGACCGCACCGACCGTCACGCCAACGGTCAGACCAAGGGCAGTTGCAGCAAGACCGACGAACAGAGAGATACGTGAACCGTGCACAATGCCCGACAGAACATCACGGCCCATGGCATCGGTGCCAAGGGGATAGGCCCAATCCTGACCGGGCCAGAGGAAGGGCGTCGCCACCATACCCAGTGGGTCGCCGGGCGAGATCAGCGGGGCAAACACCGCCATCAGGATCATGATGGAGAGGAAAGTGACGCCGAACAGCGCATTGGGATTGCTGAAGAAGATGCGCAGTTCGCGGCGACCGGGCGGCACTGTCACCGCAGTGGTCAGCGTTGTGCGGGCGTCGGGCGCGCGCACATTGTGCCACTCGGGCGGAGCGCTGGTTTCGGGTCGGGCGGCACCCTGTCGTGCTCCCGCCAGGGCAATGGCCGGCGCGTTGAGGTCGGTGGTGGACATCAGAGCTCTCCAATGCGGGGATCAAGCCAGGTCTGCAGGATATCGACGACCGCATTGGCCAGAATGACCAGCAAGGACGAGAGCAGCAGGATGCCCAGCAGCACGGTGTAATCGCGGCCCATCACGGCCTCGAAGGCGAGCCGGCCGAGACCGGGCCAGCTATAGACAGTCTCCACGACCACGGCGCCGCCCAGCATGCCGCCGACATGCATGCCGGCCATGGTGGTGATGGGGATGAGCGCATTGCGGAGGATATGCTTGACGGTCACGACCGCCGGCGACAGGCCCTTGGCATAGGCGGTGCGCACGAAATCCTGGTTGCGCACTTCGAGCATGGCGGCGCGCGTCAGGCGGGCGTAGATGGCGACGTAGAACAGCGCCAGGGACGTGGCGGGCAGCACCATGTAGCGGGCCTTATCGACGATGCCAGCCCAGCCGCTGAGGTCCGAGCCGATGGTGCCATTGCCGCCGCTGGGCAGCCAGCCGAGGGTAACCGAGAACAGCACGATCAGCATCAGCCCGATCCAGAAGCCCGGGACCGAATAGAACAGCAGCGAGAAGATCGAAATCAGCCGATCCGGCAGGCGGCCGGCAAAGGCCGCCATCAGCGAGCCCAGGGTCAGGCCGATTAGCAGCGCGATGGCCAGCGCCATGGCCATCAGGGTCAGCGTGCCGGGCAGGCGCTGGCCGATCAGATCGGACACTTGCATGCTGTAGCGCGGCGAAAAGCCGAGGCTGAAATGGACGAGGTTGTTGAGATAGGCCAGCAATTGATCGAGCATCGGTAGGTTGAGGCCGAAGCGCGAGCGCATCGCGGCCATGGTCTCTTCGGTGGCCGAACCGGCCTCGCCCGCCATCACGTCAGCGGCGTCGCCGGGGGCCAGCTGCAGCAGGAAGAAATTGAGGATGACGATGCCGATGACGGTCGGGATCGCCTGCAAGACGGTGCGCCGCAGCGCTCGGGCTATCCTGGGCAGACTGGACATAGGCTCGTCTTTCGAATGAGCGGCGGGGCGCCGCCGCGATCCGCCGGACATGTGCTGGGTGGCCCGGGTGATCTCGTAAATTAATGTTGACTAAATTTATAGTGTTTGTCAAACGTGATGGAGCAATTTGATCTCGTCATCCGCCTGTTTCAGGATTTTCAATTCCAGAACGAGCCAAAAAGATGAATCAAAAGCAAGTTTTATCTAATCCGTCGCCTCTTGAGCAATAATGCTCCAAGGCCGATGGGCGGGTTGGAAAACGGTTTTGGCATGCAGAGGAGACGGACGATGACGCTTCAGAACAGCATTTCGGAAATCTGGTATACGCGCTGCCCGGTGCCGACCCCGGTGGGGTTGGCAGTGCAGCTCGGCTATCTGGACGAGACCTTTGCCAAGGAGGGCATCGCGCTCAAGTCGATCATCGATAGCCAGGACCGCGCCATCCGGACCAGCCATTTCGACCACCACCTGAGCTATTCGTTCCGCCATGGCGGCAATGTGCCCCCCATTCGGGCGCGCTCGGACGGCAAGACCACGCGGCTAGTGGGCATCACCTGGACTGACGAGTTCCAGGCGATCATCACCCTGCCCGGCAGCGGCATCAAAACCACGCGTGACGTGGTCGGGCGCCGTTTCGGCATCGCCCGCCGGCCAGCCGGGATTATCGATTTCATGGCGGCCACGGCGCTCAAAGGCTTGGTCTCGGCGCTATCGCTGGAAGGGCTCAGCCACAAACAGGTCGAGATCGTCGATATTGCGCTGACCGATAGCGTGCTCGACGGACGCGAGGGGCCGCAGCTTTATGGCCTGCGCAACCGGCAGGCCTATGGGCCGGAAATCGCAGCGCTGCTGGCCGGCACGGTCGACGCCATTTTCGTCAAGGGCACGGCGGGCATCACTGTCGCCAACCTGTTCGCCACCCATACCGTGGCCGAGTTCGGCTTCCATCCCGATCCGAAAATCCGCATCAACTCCGGTTCGCCCCGCGTTCTGACGGTCGACGAGCGGTTGGCCGAGGATCGTCCGGACCTGGTCAGCAAGCTGATTGCTACGCTGCAGCGCGCCAGCGACTGGGCCGTGGCGCATCCCGATGACGTTCGCCGTTTCGTCGCCAAGGAAGTGGGGGCATCGGAGGAAGTCGTCGCCGCGGCTAATGGGCCGAACCTGCACCATCATTTGGGCATCGGGCTGGAGCCGGAACTGGTAGCGGCGATCGGCCACTACAAGGATTTCCTCTATGAATGGGGCTTCCTCGAGCAGAACTTCGATCTGGATGCCTGGGTCGATCGGCGGCCCTATGACGCGCTGAACCAGCGCGCGGTGGCCTGAGCGATTTACGGCCGCAAACGAAATCGGCCGGGCTTGTGCCCGGCCGATCGTACTTCAGAGGTGAGTGAGGCTTACTTCACTTCGCCGATCGACCAGAAGAAGGTCTCGCCCGAAGAGTCGTCCACACCGTCATTGTCGGTGATGACGAAACCGGTGCCGGCAGCGTCGATGGCGAAGCTTTCGACCTTGTCGGCGATGTAGCCATTGTTGGTGGCCAGGTCCGGAACCAGATCACGTACCAGCTCCTTGGCGACGACAGGCAGTTCGCCATCAAGGGAAGCGCCCTTCAGGTCGGACAGCTTGACGCGGTAGATCGCCTTGAGCTTGGCCTTGAGCGAAGCCTGGTTGTCGCGTTCCACGATATAGGCGTAGTCGCCGTGCACGGTGATTTCCGACAGGCCATTCCAGGTGCCTTCGGCCGGAGCTTCGAGCGGGTAGTGGACCGCCGAGAATTCCTTGGCGGCAATGTTGTAGCCGATCAGCTTGACCTGGCCCTTGGCGTCGTCAGCCCATTCGCGCTGCATCGCAACCCACAGGGTGGCTTCGTCGCCAGTGCCCACTAGCGCGATGCCTTCCGAACCGAAGCGGACGGCACCAGCCATCAGCGCGGCCGGGAACGGCACTTCTTCCAGGATCGCGCCATCGGCGTCGACATGGAACAGGGCCTGGGGGGTCAGCTTGGCAGCATCGCCCTCGGAAGCCAGCCAGAAGCCGCCTTCACCGTCCAGCGTGATGCCTTCCAGATCGAGCTTCTGGGCGGGGTTGCCGCCGCGGGTGACGACGGTCTTCTTGACGATGCGGGCCGGCTTGGCGGTGGCATCGATCTCGTAGATGGCCGGGGCGTTGGTCAGCACGCTGTCGGACACGGCGTAGAGAATGCCGGGCTTTTCGGCATCGGCAACGGCGCCGGAGATGGCGGCCCAGCCGATCGGGTGGCCGTCGGCGTCGAGATCGGAGACGAGCTGGGGATAGGCGGCGGTGCCTTCAGCCAGTTCATATAGCATGACGTGGGAGCCGGCGAGGCCATCGGCGCGCAGATCGTTTTCATTGGCGGTGACCAGCAGGTTGCGCGACGGGATGGCGATCAGGCCTTCAGGACCAATGCCCGAAGCAACGGACTGCAGGTATTCGGGAGCCGCGCCGGTATCCTTGTAGATGGCGATCAAGGAAGAGCGTTCCTCGGCAACGAAGATGTATTGAGTGCCGCCGATGGTGGCGACCTCCAGGCCCTCGGGCTCGACGCCCTTCTTGTTGCGCTTGTCGGGATAGTGGCCCATCTGGGCAGCCATGACGTCGAGCGTATTGCCCGAGTCCCAGTTCACCGAACCATCGCGATTGAAGATGGTGAAGCCGCGCGAGCCGCCGTTCCAGTCGCCCTCATTGGCGACGACGAGGCGGTCGGCGTCGAGCCACTTGATGGCGTCGGGTTCGCGCAGCAAGTCGTCCTTCTTGCCGGTGAAGACGATCTGGCCGTCATTCTTGGTGTCAATGCCCTCGACCGAAGTCGAGCCGGCAGTGAAGCCGCCGGTGACGGTGCCGGTCTTGGCGTCGACAATGGCGATCCAGTTGTTTTCCTGCAGCGTGACGGCGACTTCGTCATTGTCGTTGAAGGCGACGAATTCGACTTCAGCATCTTCCGGAGCAATATCGGACAGGCCGGTCAGCTCGACGCGCTTGATGCCGTCTTCGGTGACCTTGCCGTCGGCCAGGGTCACGAGGACCAGGTAGCCCGAAGGCATCTGCGGGATGGCGCCGTCATTGACGCTCTCGTCACGCTCGTTTTCGATGGCGATGGCCAGGATGGTGTCGGCCTTGTTGTGGGCGATCGAGTCGGGCTGGCCGCCGAGCTGGAATTCACCATCGACGGTCTTGGTGGCGATATCGACCACGACAAGCTTGCCGGACTGGTCGACGAAATCCTTGCTTGTGTTGACGGCCACGTAGGCCTTGGCGCCGATCACGGTCACAGAAGTGGGCTCGCCGCCCATATCCATGTAGCCGGCCGGCTTGGGCGCCTTGGCGTCGGTCACGTCAACGAAGCCGATGCCGCCGTTCGGGCTATCGGAATAGATCAGCATCATGCCGTCATCAGTGGCGGTGATGATTTCGGAAGAGGTGGCTTCGGCGTCGGGCGCGTTGAGCTCGACGGGGAAGCTGGCAATACGGTTGAACACCGGCGCGGCAAAAGCGGGCACGGCAGTCGAGCTGAGCAATGCGGCCGTCAGGACGACGGAGAGATTTTTAATGAGCATGATAAGGCCCCCAGGATCGGTATGAACCGGCCCCGAATACGGACGCAAGAAAACCGGGGGATGACAGCAGCGTGACAGAAAGATGACAATGCCGAAGGGGTGAAACGGCCGCAGGCGGTCAGTCGAGGAACACCGTGACGTCGTCGGAGCGGCCCTCGGAATCCACCACCGAGAGGGTCACGTAGCCGGGGCCATCCGGTTTCCAGGCATTCTGGCGGGCGAAGGCGGAGCGGCCGAACGGCGCCCCGTTGGCGAAGAAGGTGAAGGGCGGCACGCCGTTGCGCACCTTGACGATGAGAGAGAGATCCGCGCCCGAGGCAATGCCCAGATCGACATCGACGCCATCGGTGGGGAAGGCGATTTCGGGGGCGGCGTCGCGATTGACCATATTGTCATCGGGATGGCGGAAGCGCTTGAGCGGGGCGGGCAATTGCGAATTGGAGGCGACCAGCACACCGGCTGGCGCTGCGCGCAGGGGCACTGCCGGCGTGCCGAGGCGGTCGAAGGCCTCGAACAGCACGGGGGCGGCGGCGGTGATGCCGGAAATACCGGGGACGGGTTCACCATCAGGGCGGCCGACCCAGACGCCGATGACGGTCTTGCCGTCATAGCCGATGGCCCAGGCATCACGGTAGCCATAGGAGGTGCCGGTCTTGTAGGCGATGCGACCGGGGGAGCCATTGAGCGGCGGCGGCACGTCGGCGAGAATATCGGAGACGTACCAGGCCGCAGCCGGATCGAGCACCAGGGCCGCATTGGCGGGCTCTGTGACGCGCGGCTTGACGCCGTCATTGAGCATGACCGGCGAGCCGCCGCGAGCGATGGCGGCGTAGATGGAGACGAGATCGCGCAGCGTGACGCCGACGCCGCCCAGGCCGATGGCGAGGCCCGGGGCCGTATTGTCCGGCAGCAGCGGGTTGGCGTTGGCGCGCTTGATGCGCGAGACCAGACGGGCGGTGCCGACGGCGTCGAGCACCACGATGGCGGGGATATTGAGGGACTCGCTGAGGGCCTGGCGGATTGTGACGGTGCCCCGGCTGAAGCCGTCGAAATTGACCGGGACATAGCCGCCGAAGGCGGTGGGGCGATCCTCAATCAGGCTTTCGGGATGAGCTAGGCCCAGTTCGAACGCCAGCCCGTAGATCAGCGGCTTGAGGGTCGAGCCGGGCGAGCGCACGGCTGAAGTCATGTCGACATAGCCGTGGCTCTGTTCAGCGAAGAGGCCGGCCGAGCCGACTGAGGCCAGGATATTGCCGCTTGCCTGATCTGCCACGACGATGGCCACCGAGACTTTGGGGCCGAGTTGGGTTGCCCGCCCTGCCCCGAGCCGCTCCAGCGCGGATTGCAGGCGGCGATCGACGGTGAGTTCGATGCGCCGCGCGGTTGGCTGAGCCACGACCGCCTCCTGCGCCATGTGGGCGGCGAGCATGGGAAAAGGCTTCCGCGCAGTGGGGATAGGCTCGCGCTTGGCGGCGTCCGCCTCTTCCTGGGCAAGGGCGCCTTTCCTGACCAGTCGGTCGAGCACGCGATTGCGGCCGGCTTCCGCGGCCTTGGGATCGCGATCGGGACGGCGCGCTTCGGGAGATTGCGGCAGCGCCACCAGCAGGGCGGACTCCGCCGTGGTAAGGCGCGTCGGCTCCTTGCCGAAATAGGTGAGGCTGGCGGCGCGAATGCCCTCGATATTGCCGCCATAGGGGGCCAGCGTCAGATAGAGCGTGAGGATCTGTTCCTTGGTCAGGTGATGTGCAAGCGCGTCGGCATGCACCAGTTGGCGCACTTTGCCCCAGAGATTGCGTGTCGGTTCGCCCTCGATCAGCCGCGCCACTTGCATGGTGAGGGTGGAGCCGCCCGACACCACATGGCCGCCCGCACCGGCGAACTGGCCGACGGCGCGCAGCATGGCGGACCATTCGATACCGTCATTGGTCTCGAAATTCTGGTCCTCATAGGCGATCAGCATATCGATGAAATGCCGGTCGACCTGCGCCACTGTCACGGGCAGACGCCAGCGCCCGTCGGTGGTGGTGAAGGGGCGCAACAAATCGCCCTGGCGATCCACCACGGCGGTCGAGACGGGGATGGTGGCAATATCGGGGGTCGGCGGAAGCGCTGAACGGAGGTCGCGGATGACGCCGAGGCCGTACCAGGCGCCTCCCGCGCCCAGGCACAGCAGCACGATCAGGCCGGCGGCGAGCAGCCGCCAGATTGGCAGTTTACGCCGGGGCTCGGGGATGAGCTCCGGCGTCGGTTCGATGGCTGTCGCCGCGTCGGTCATGGGCCGGTCGCGGAGATCTCGATGCTGCCCGCCGCGGTATTGGCGCGCAGGTCAGGACGATACATGTCCTCGACCGTCGCGCCGGGGAGCACGAAGGTTCCCGGCGCGGTGGCCCGCACCATGTAGGCGACCTTGAAGGGCGCCTGATCGGTGCCGTACTGGAAGGCGGCGACGAACTGGTCGGTCCGCGACTCCACGTGGCTAGGCTGATCCAGTGCCGGGAGCCAGCTGAGATCGCCAACGCCGGATGCGGACAGGTCGGGGTTTTCGATTTCGAAGCCGGCCGGCAGCGGGTCGGCGACCACATATTGGCCGGAGCCGGTGGTCGAGGCCCGCATGGTCAACACCACGACGAAGCGATCGTTCTGGCTGACCGGGCTGGTCCCAATATCGAAGGCGGTGCCATCGGGCTGGAAGAACTCCCGACGGATGGTGAAGCCTTCGCTGCTGGCTTCCGGCGGAACTGCCGGGATGCCGGTTACGGAGACCTTCGCCTGCGTGGCCTCGGCGCCGTTGTTGACGATGGTCACGGCGGTGCCGCCGTCGAAGTGCTCCTGATCGAAGCGCTGGTAGACAGAGCCGGTCAGGTCCTTACCATCGACGGTGATGGCGCTATCGGCGGTATTCTGGGCGACGGCGGCCGCGGCAACCAGGGTCCAGGCGTCTTCCTGGGTGGAGGTATAGCGGGCGAGGTCTCGCGCCTTGGCGAGGCTTGCCGTCAGGACGGCGATGTCGACGCCCTCCGGCTTGAACTCCGACGCCAGCGCCAGGACGGCGGCGGTGTCGCGCATGCGGCTACCGTAATCGGTGCGGTAGACGTTCTTGGCTTCGGGCTCCTTGAGGGCTTCGACGGCAGCCTGGAAGGCAGTCGCCGCGCGGGTGCCGTCACCATAGAGAGCGAGGGCAGCGCCAAGCTGGGCCTTGGCCAAGGGTGAGCCGAAGGCATCGAGGCGAGCTTCAAGATAGTAACGCAGATCGCCGATGGCGGCACGGCCGGCGCGGGCCATGTCGTAGAGCGCATAGGCCACGTCCTGGCCGCCATTGTCGAAATCGGCGGCGTAGGAGACTTGGTTGCCCAGATTGTCCAGTGCCATGTTCATCGCGAGGTCCGGCACCACATAGCCTGCCGCACGGGCCCGGAGCAGGAAGTCGGTGACGTAGGAGTCCAGCCACAGATCGGAGGTGCTCAGCGGACCCCAGAGGCCGAAACCGCCGGTTGAAGTCTGGTTGGACAGCAGCGAGGTGATGGCATCCTTGAGGCGCTGATCCAGCTCGGCATCGGTGCCCATCTGGATCATCTGCGCCACCTCGTTGAGGTAGAGCAGCGGGATGGCGCGGCTGGTGATCTGCTCGGAGCACCCATAGGGGTAGCGATCGAGCGCCAGCAGCAGTTCGGGAATATCGAGGCGGGCAACCGGCCCGATCCCGAGGGTCATGGATGCCGAATGATCGACGAGGCCGGCGAAGTAGCTGCCGTCGATGGTGACGGTGGCGCCCGGCTCGATGGTCAGCAGCTTGCTGGTGGTCCACGGGCCGCTGGCGGCACGCACACCCAGGGTCAGGTCCTTGACGGTGGCCTTGCCCTCTGGGTCGGTGACGGTCAGCGTCAGCTTCTGGTCGCCGATGGCGGTGCCGGTCAGTCCCAGATTAAGGGACGTGCGGGCGCCGGCGGCGAGATCGACGCTGGTTTCGGCGGCGTCGGTGGAGAGACCTTCGCCGGTGGTCAGGGCAACCTTATAGGCGCCGGCGGGGCCCGAGATATTGTTGATCTCGACCAGCAGGCGCGATGTATCGTCCAGCCGCAGGAAGCGCGGCGGGCTCATGTTGATGACGACCGGATCGCGGACGATGACGTCGGCGGAGCTATGGCCCACCGCATCGGCAGACCAGGCCATGGCCATGACCCGCACGGTGCCCGAGAAGTCCGGCATGTCGAAGCTGACGGTCGCGGTGCCGTCGGCGCCGACTTCCACGATGCCCGAATGCAGAGCAACGAGGACCGAGGTGGGCGGGGGCGTACCGAGACGCGCGGCAGCACCGTCACCGCCGGAGCGCAATGCGCCCGGCAGGCCCTGGGTGGGGTCGATCAACGAGCCGTAAAGATCGCGGACATCCATGCCGAGTTGGCGCTGGCCGAAATACCAGCCATCCGGATCGGGAGTCTGGAAATTGGTCAGGTTGAGAATGCCTAGGTCGACGGCGGCCACGGCCACATAAGCCTTCTGGCCGGCGGTGGCATTGGGGAGGCTGACCTTGACGGTGAAGGGCTGGCGCGGCAGCGACACTTTTGGCACGTCGAGATTGACGGTCAGCTTGGCATCGCCGGGATCAACATCCGCATAGGCCAGGCCCAGCGCGCGGGCCGGCATGCGCTTTTCGGCGACGCTGGCGGGGCGGTAGAGAATGGCGGTCACGTAAGCGCCGGGGCCCCAGTCAGCAGTGACGGGGAGGTCGATGGAGGCGCCTTCAGCCGGAACCGGGACGGCCTTCATGTCGATGATGCGGTCATCGACCACCATCACCAGCACGGTGCCGGCAAACTGCGGATCGAGACGCAGCACGGCGGTGTCGCCGGCCTTGTAGCTCGTCTTGTCGAGCGCGACCTTGAGGGTGTCGGGCGTGTCCGAACCGGCTTCGGGATAATAATAGCCGGCGTAGAATTCGTAGCTGGTCGAGGTCGCGTTCTCGCCGGTGCTCTCGATTTCAAGGCGGTAGAGGCCGTAATTGACGGCGGCGCCAACGGTGACGGGACCACTGGCCAAGGTGTCGACCGAGCCATTGGCCACTTCGCGGGTCGTGGTGATGGATTCCCACTTCCAGGTGCTGCCGTCGCGATACCACTGGTAGGTGCTGTCGACGCGCGACAGGGTCCAGTTGAGGTCGGTATTGTCGATGGTTTCGCCGCCCGGGCCCACGGAGATGACGTCGAAGCTGGCCTGGCTGCCATCGGCAATGCCATTGCCGTCCGCAAACTGCGGCTTGACGCCGATGCGGTTGACGGTGGCGAGGACCGGACGAGACAGCGTGCGCTCGACCGTGCGGCCATTGGTATCAACCAGACGCATGATGACCTGGGCTTCCAGCGGACGCGTGGTCACGCCGGGATCGGGCAGTGTCACGTCGGCGACGACATTGCCGCTTTCATCGGTGACGCCGACTTCGCCCAGGGGCTCGCGGCTGGTTTCGATAGTGTCGTCGAGACGGCCGAAGGTATAGCCGGGATAGTCCTTGAGGGTCGTGACCGGACGCAGCACGGCATCGGCTTCGACGGACAGGTTGGGGGCGGTGGCGCCGTAGAGATATTTGGCGGCGACGTTGATCGGGTTCGGCTCGCCGATCTGCATCGGTGCGTCGGGCGCGGAGATTTCGAAGGCCAGGCGCTCGGGCTCGAAGTCCTCGACGAGGAAGGTGGTGCTGGTCAGCGCCTCGGCTTTTGGATCGGCGTAAAGACGCAGGGTCCAGGCGCCGCGCATGGCATCTGCGACCATGGGCAGGGCGGCGAAGTAGCCGCCGGCGCCGCTATCCTTGAGCAGTTCGGTGGAAGCCAGGACGCCATCGGGACGCTCGACTTGCAGGGTCAGCGGCAGGTCGAGTACCGCCTTGGCGTGCACATCACGCAGCAGCGCGGTGAGGAACACGGTTTCGCCGGGGCGATAGACGCCGCGTTCGGTGGTGGCGAAGGCATCGAGCGGACCCGGCGATGGACGGCCCTCGACACCGCGATCGGTCAAGTCGAACGCGGTCTTGGACATGTCGAGGAAGGCGTAGTCGCCCTCGGTCGTTTCGGCGACCAGCAATTGCGGGGCGCGGCCGCCGGTGCCACGGGCGAGGCCGGGCGCAAACACTGCCTGGCCATCGGCATCGGTGGTGGTTTCGCCCAGGATTTCGTTGTTGACTGCCACGAGGCGGACCTTGGAGCCGACGATCGGCTCGGCGGTGCTCAGCGAGCGCACGAAGGCGTGCACGCCGTCATCGCCCGAAATGGTGGTCAGGCCCATATCGGTGACGATGAACCACTGGGTGGCGAGATCGTCATAGTCTTCGTCGCTGTTGGCGGCGGCCTTGGTGACCTTGCCGGTCACCACATAGGCGCCGGGCGCGATATCGGTCAGCGCTTCGCTCACCGGAATGGCCGTGGTGGTCAATTCGTTCGGCTTGCCCTGGGCCAGGTCGATCTGGCCGGTCCAGATTTGCTCGCCATACTCATTGGCGACGTCGCTGGCCGAATAGCCGCTGAGCGAGCCGGCGAAAATGCCGTTGCGCACGGCAGTGGCGATGGAGCGATCGCCGATGCGGTAGATGGTGATATCGGCGCTTGCGGCATTGACCGAAGTGATCGGCAGGCCGCCGCCGAGACCGGCAGGCATCACATAGGCATTGTTGGCGAAGGCCACGAAGGGCGAGCGGTCCGGGATATAAACATTGAGCACCACGTCCTTGCGGAGGCTCTCATTATCGGCCGACGGCAGGCCGGCACGGACCTTGATATTGTAGCGGCCGCCATGTTCCAGGCCCTGGATACAGATCTGGCTTTCTGCGGTTTCCACCGCGATCTTGGGCGCGTTCTCGACGGTGATATAGCTCGACAGGTCCGTGTTGCTGGTGGGCAGCGGATCGGAGAACACCATGCAGACGCGCGGCGTGGTGGCTTCTGCATCGACTTCGTTGGAGGTGATGCGGAAGCCGTGTTCGGCCACGACTTTGTCGAGATGGGCATCGAGTTCAGCATCGGGCGCCAGGGCCAGACGCGCGCGATAGGTGGCGATGGCTTCGCGCCACATCTGCGCATATTCGAGGCCATGCGCGACGGCGGCGAGAGCGGGCGTCCGCTCCTCGAGGGTCTGGGACTGCAGGAACGCGTTGAGCGCCGCCGACAGGCCGAGTTGGCCGAGATCGGAGCTATTATCGCCTTCGGGCTGGCCGGCAACGGCATCGGCCTGGGTCAGCGCAACCGTTGCCAGCTTTAGCCACACGGCGGGATCATTGTCGTTGACGCCAAGCGCCTGGCGATAGGCCAGCAGGGCCGCGGCGGTGTTGGCGTCCTCGGCGGCCTGATCACCGGCGGCCAGCAGATCGGCGTAAGTGGTCTTGGGGGGCGCCGGGTCGGACTGCGGCAGTGACTGGGCGAAGCTGCGCGCGCTATCGATCACACTCTGCGCGGGGAACGGCAATTCGGACTGGCGCGCCGCGGCGGTAACAGCGGGGATCGGCGACCGGTCGACCCGGCCGGATGTGGCCTTGGCAAACGCCGTCTCGGGACCGACGTCGCCCTTGAGGAAGCACCAATTGGTTTGTTCGTTGAACGTGAAGGCGCGGCAGATGCGATCATCCTTGCACCCGCTCTGGCAGGCATCGAGATCGACGTCCTTGAGGATGGAATAGTCGAAGCCGGGCAGATCGGTGCCCTTCATCAGCGATATTTTTTGAGCAGCGGCGGGAGCCGTCAGGGCCAAGGCGAGGAAAAAAGCCGCACAAAGCCACACGGCGAACGCGAATAGACGCTGCATATCTAACCCCTAGCAAAGCCCCCCGGCTCCTGCGCGCACCATATGGGTCCGACAGCGAGCGGTAAAGGTGTCGTATTACATGCTAATTGTCCCGGGTTGACGACGGCGGTCGGTGCAGGCTCGTTCGGACGAAGGGTGCCGATCACTTTGGGTGCTGCGGTGCCTTGGAACTGTCGGTCTGCGTTCATCGGCGCAATGCTAGTGGGGCTCCCAACGGAGGAGCCGAGATGCGCAGAGCTGGCCTGATCACGTTATCGTTGATGGTATTGAGCCTGCCTTTATGGGCGCAGGCATCGAACGGACAGGAGAAACTGCCCGCGGGCCTCAAGGTCGGCGACAGCCTGGCCTGGGGCTGGGATATCTTCAAGGACTGCACGTCGCAGGTCTTTGCCCTCGACGAGGCCACCGCCCTCGCGATCGAAAAGGACGGGCTCAGCGCCTTCGCCACCATGAGCGGCCCGATCGAGAGCAGCGAGTGGCGCTATGCGCCATGGCAGCAGACGCCGGTGGATTCGGATGCGCAGGCAGACTGGAGCGTGGACGGCTATGTCTGGGGTGGCCTCGCCTGCGGGCTGAGCGCGGAGTGGCAGGCCAAGAGCGCCCACATCGGCACAGAGCCGGGTGCCTATTACAGCTTCGGGCGCGGCGTGCTGCTGCTGGTTGATCCCGGCCAGCGCCTCGTGGTGTTTACACAGCGCGACTCGCTGCACTAGGTGGCGACCGGGCCGTATCGGAACAGTTAGCGGCAAATGCGATGCTTTCGGTCGTGGAACCGCTTCCCTTCCAATTCGTTAACACCATGCAGGTTTGCCCTGCGACCTCCAACTCGTCTTATATTGAGCGATGACCCTGGCCCATGCACACGGCCGGGGTCCCTTCGCATCATCCATGCGGCAGCGCCTATCTGCGTTCGACTATCCAAAAGCGCTGTCCATCGGCGTGGCGCGCGGCGTCCAGGGCCTTCTGGGCATCTGTATACAAATCCCGGCCATTTCCAGACCCAAACACGGCCCCGCCGACGGCGACCTCAAGTTGGGTTATGCCGTCCTGCGTCCAGAACAGCGTATCATCCACGGAATCGCAAATGCGCTGGGCAATCGCGTCCGCCACGGGCTGTGGAGCCCCGCGCAACAGGACCGCAAAGCGGTAACCTTCGACATGGCCCACCAGATCGTCGAACCGCACGGCCTGGCGGATAGCCTGAGCCAGGAGCATCAAAGCCTCATCGGAGGTGTCGGGATTGCCAGAGGTGAGACCATCCGCGCGGTCCGTCATATCTATCAACAACAGGGCGCCGGGCCGCAGCGCCTGCTCGGCCGCCATCATGGCCATGAAACGTTCGCCGCGCAGGGCGCCGGTAAGCGGATCAAGGTCGCCCGGCTGAATGGCGATGGCCGCGGGGCGCTCATTCTGGCGCCGGTCAGCGCGGTCGTTCCGCCGACCTGTCAGTGCCGCCAGCCAATCTTTGAATGTGCCCATCATGTGCCCCTAATTGTTATGCCGCCAGGATGCCATGCAGGTCTCAATCATCGTTGATGAGGCTGTGTGCAATTTTATCAATCACCTAGAAAACAGGATGCGGCATAGCGACACAAAATCCCATAAAATTTTATCGAATTTGTATATCTATAATATACTACGCCGCTTTATGAAGTTTTATGGCGCCATGGATAGTCTCCTGCAAGTAATCAGGAGGCAAAAATGCTCAGAAGAGCAATACTTGTTTTGGCGGCAACCGCAGGGCTCTTTTCCATTGTCCCGGTCACCTCCAGCTTCGGCCGCAACCCCGATATCGGTGGTTTTCAGCTGACCAGCACAGGTGGCATGCCAAGCGTAACCCGCGTGGCCGTCGCCAGCGCGGCGCGGGCTGCCAGCCTGTTTGCAACTCCATCAGTGATTTCAGCACCGACCATCGACCTGGGCGTTTTCGGCTCGGTCGCCATCTCTGCCGCCCGTCTTCCGGCCGCGGAAAAATGGCAGCACGTGTCGCAAGTCGACTTCAGGGCCATGTTCGGGCCCGACTGCGCAAGCAGCGGCCTTGCAGGGTGCAATACCCGCTTTGCCAACACGCTGCGCAGCGTTGCCGGTCAGGCTGATGGCCTAGCCGAAGTGGCGATGCTCAATCTGGTCAATCGGTCGGTCAACGGGGCCATGAAATATCGCGAGGACACCGCGCTGTGGGGCGTTGGCGATTATTGGGCCACGCCATCGGAAATCGCCCGCAAAGGGGCCGGTGACTGCGAGGACTTCGCCATCGCAAAGTTCTGGCTCCTGCGCAGCCTTGGCGTCCCGGCGGACCAGTTGCAACTTGTCGTGCTGCAGGATACGCGCCGGCAGTTGTTCCACGCGGTTCTGGTCGCTCATATGGCGGGCGGCAGCTATGTGCTTGATAATGTCACCAGCCGGCTGAGCCTGGACACGGCCTATGGGCAATACCAGCCCATCATGAGCTTTTCGGCCGGTCGCAATTACATTCACGGCTTTAGCGGCAGCAATACCGCCATGGCAGCAATGCCCAAGGATCTGTCCTCGGTGTCGCCCGGCGAGGGTCTCTGAAAGCGAAACGGCCCGCTCGTGAGCGGGCCGTTGTGCAATTTTGTAGTGAAGCTAGATGATTGGCTGGATATGGGCCAGATCGTCGGCGATTTTGATGTCGACATGGCCGACAGTGCTTGGTTCGATCGTCGCGACAAGCTCCCAACCGCTGCCCGTGCCCCTATCAACCGAGATCGTGTTGTTGGCAGCATTGACCTGGACGTGATTGGCCTTCTGGTCGTTGGCAATCCCGCTCAGCAAGTCGGAAAGATCGACCACATCCTGTCCGAAGACATAGTCCTTGATGGTGTCGGAGTTGGCGGCACCAGCCTCGCTAAACACGAAGGTGTCGTTGCCGGTACCACCGGTGAGGGTGTCGTGACCCAGACCGCCCCACAGGATGTCGTCGCCCTCATTACCAGTCAGGATGTCGTTGCCGCCGCCACCGATGAGCAAGTCATTGCCTTGGCCGCCCGACAGGGTATCGGCAAGATTGCCGCCGAACAGCACGTCGTTTCCGTTGCCGCCCGAACGCGTATTGGAGGCACCCAACTCGCCAGCAAGAAAATCATTCCCACCAGTGCTGCTGTTGTTGCTGGTACCGATCTGATAGTCGCCGGTACCCAGATTGTATCCTTTGTAGGTCGCCCCATCGAAGTTGATGAGTTCAACACGGTCGTCGGTGGCCTTGAAGTGATCTTGGACCGTGATGGACTGGTCGTTGAACTCGATGACCAGGCTACCCTTGTTATTGCCGACAACATTGTCATAGGCGGTGAGTGAGGTGAGTTCCTTGCCGGCCGCAGCGATGACGATCCTATCAGTGCCGCTGCCTTCGTTGATGGTGTCGTGGCCGTCGGTCAGGCCAAAGACATAAGTGTCGTTGCCACTATCGTCCGTGAGCAGATCGTCGCCGGCCCCACCGTAGATCTTGTCGTCGCCACTGCCGGCATAGATTTTGTCGTTGCCGGCATCGCCGTAGAGGACGTCATTGCCGGACTGGCCGTAGATAATGTCGTTACCGGCACCACCCAGAACGATATCGTCTTGGGAGCCGGCATCAATGTAATCGTCGCCGTCTTCGCCGAGGATCACATCGTCGCCGTCTTCGCCATAGATCAGGTCGCCGCCAGCGCCGCCAGCCACGAAGTCGCTTTGCGAGCCGCCATTCAGATAGTCATCGCCGGCCCCGCCATAGAGAGCGTCCTGGTTCTGGTTGCCTTCAATCTGGTTGTTACCAGCATTGCCAATCAGCACATCGACACCAGATTGGCCAAACAACGCTTGGCCTCCATTTTGACCGGGCAGGATCATCTCGTTGTCGCGCTCGTTGCCGAATGTCGTTGAAGTGGCATTATCCGCCAGGGCTGTCAGGGCGACATAGGTGAACGCGGTGGTTCCGTTGGGCGCGGTCGCTATGACCTTGATGATATAAGCGTCAGCATCGCTCGGGCTTGGGTTGCCGGTGATGACGTTCCCATTCCGGCTCAGCCAGCTCCACTTGCCATTGAGTTGGTTGCCGCTCGTTGTGTCCTCGTCCACCCGCACCTTCTCGAACGAGTAGGTGGTACCGGGAGCAGTGCCAACAAACAGCGTCGCCATATCGAGGGTGATGGAGGTCGGCTTGCCAGCCGGTGCCGCGTTGTTTGAGAACGCATAGAACGCGCTCGAATTCGCTATGCCAACCGGACCTTCCTGGATGTCCTTCACCGCGATGGCGAAGTCGGAGGTGCTGATGCCGCCGTGGCCGTCGGAGGCCTGGACGGTAATAGTGTGCTGGGTGGTCGTCTCATAGTCGAGCACGGCGCCAGCCTTGACGGTGACGACACCGGTGTTTTGATCGATGGTGAACCGACCGTTGGCATCGTTGGTGAGGCTGTAGGTTACGGTGGCGTCGTCGACGTCGGTAGAGTGGGCCGTCAGGCCAACAACTGTCCCTGCCGTAGCGTTTTCCGCCACTTCATTGAGGGCATTATTGGTATCGACGGGCGCACTTGGCGCGTCGTTGACTGGCGTGACCGTCAGATTGACGGTCGTTACAGCGGTAGAAATCACCCCGTCGTTCGCCTTGTAGGTGAAGCTATCCGGGCCATTGTAGTTCGCTGACGGCGTGTAGGTGAACGTGCCATCGGGGTTCAACGCCAGAGTGCCGTGCGCGGGGCCAGAGACGAGGATCGCCGACAGAATACTATCCGGATCCGTGTCGTTGGCCAAAACGCCGCCGGCGTTCGCCGTCAACACCTGATCTTCGGCCACAGTATAACTGTCGGCCAACGCGATTGGCGCGTCGTTGACCGGGGTCACATTGACAATGAATGGCTGCGGAACGGGCGCCGAGCCATCCTGGTTGCCATCTTCGACCGCTACGGAGAAGCCGGCGTTACCCTCGGAGCCGTTGTGCACGAAGGTGATGAAGCCGCTGGCCAGTTCGGTTGCGGTGAAGGAGGTCGCTGGCGTGCCGTTGTTGCGGATTTCGCCGCCATTGAGCGCCGAAACCCGGAACACGATGGCGGACGCAGTATTGTCGGGATCGGTGAAGCCCAGTGCGGCAGTCGTCAGAGTGACCACACCACCTTCAACGACCGTGCTGCTGAGCGAGCCGGCCAGAGCGGGCGCGTCATTGAGCGGGATGACCTTGATGTCGACGATCTGCGCAGCGCTGTTGTCATGGCCATCGTTGACGATGACTTCGACACTATGGCCGGTCGCAGCGGGATTGTCGTTGCCGTTGAGGTAAGTCACGCCGCGAAGGATCGTCTGATAGGTCGCAACCGACGCCGTTCCGGTGACCGTCAGGACGCCCAACGCTGAATTATAGGTGACAGTAAGACCGGTAGCAGCAGCCTGGGCTTGCGGGTTCAGCGAGAGCGCCTCATCGACGCCATTGGGGCGACCGGTGAACCTGACCGTCAACGAATTCAACGTCGAGGAGTCTACGTCCGAGAGCGTTGCGGCATTCAGGATATACTGCGGCAGCTGCTCGACGGCGGTTGCGCTGGCATTGTTGCCGGCATCCGCTCCGTTCAGGTCAACGACGGGAGCGTCGTTGACCGGGGTCACATCGATGACGAAGGGCTTTGGGATCGGCACCGAGCCGTCCTGGTTGCCGTCTTCCACCGCCACGGAGAAGCCAGCCAGGCTGGGTTCGGAGCCGTTATGCACGAAGGTGATGATACCGCTGGCAAGTTCGGCTGCCGTGAAGGAAGTCGCCGGCACGCCATTATTGCGGACTTCGCCACCGTTGAGCGCCGTGATGCGGAACACGACGCCGGACGGCGTATTGTCCGGATCGGTGTAGCCCAGCTCGGCGACCGTCAGAGTGACCATACCACCTTCGACGACCGTGCTGTGCAGCGTGCCGCCGAGTACGGGTGCGTCGTTGAGCGGAATGACCTTGATGTCGACGGTGTGCGAGACGCTGTTGTCGAGGCCATCGTTGACGATGACTTCCACGCTATGGCCGGTCACGGTAGGATCGTCGCTATTGTTGACGTAACTCACGCCGCGCAGGATCGTCTGGTAGGTGCTGGCGGATGCAGCACCAGTGATCCTCAACGAACCCAGCGCGGGATCGTACGTCACCGTGAGGCCGGCAGCGGCGGCCTGAGCCGCCGGGTTCAGCGAAAGCACCTCTAATGTGCCATCAGGACGGCCAACGAACCTGACCGTCATTGAGGCCATTTGCGACGAGTCGACATCCGAGAGGGTTGCGGCGGTCAGGATGTATTGCGGGAACTGCTCCACTGCCGTCGCGCTGGCATTGCTGCCGGCGTCCACCCCGTTCAAGTCCACGACCGGCAGGTCATTGGTGCCGATCAGCTTGATCTCGACATCGTGGCTAACATTGCCGCCGTGCCCGTCTGACACCTGGATGGTGTACTTGATGACGGCTTGGGCGCCGGCAGAGAGGAAGTTGAACGCTTCGCTGCCAGAGTTGAAGTTCCAGGCGATATCACCGGACGTGTGGGTGCCATCGATGACGGGACCCGCCCCGATGCTGAAGAAGGCCTTCAGCTGTGCGTCGGTGAAGTTGGCGCCGAGCCCGGTCGCGGTGGCGCCGGTCACGGTTGCGCTCACCACGTCCTTGACGTCGACGTCGATCACGCTGAGCGTGCCATCGGCCTGAAGTCCGGCATTGGTCTCGTTGAGGACAACATGGTCGACATCGCCAGCATCGACGCTGACAACTGGGGTGTCGTTCGTGCCGACTAGCGTGACGGTGATGAGGCGATCGGCAAACGTGCCATGGCCGTCGCTAACGCGAACGGTGAAGGTCTCGATCTTGGTCTCACCGGCCTGCAGCGGATTCAGGGCCGCGTCGCTGACGCTATACAGCCAGGTCACGAAACCATTGCCGTCGCCGGCGGTTTCCTCGCTGACATTGGCAACCAGGCTCCCCAGATAGCCCGCATTGGCGCCCGGAGTGACGCTCACGCTGTGGGTGTCGCCCTGGTCGTCATAAATCCAGAAGCCACCGCCATTGTAGCCGGCATGGCCCACAGGCGCGTCGAACTCGGTGCGGATCGCGGCCGAGCCAGCGTTCGGCAGTCCTTCGGCATATTCGGTGATCGTGCCGCTATCGGGGAAGCCGATGGAGGTGCTGACCTGATCGTTCTGACCGTTGATTGTCAGCTGATAAAGGCCGGTCTTGCTGTCGCCGTCCTGGTCGGTGACCGTATAGGGAATGGTGATCGTGGCGATTTCACCCTGGCTGAGGCCATCGAAGCCCCAACCCGGATTGACGTGGAGCTGACCGGTCACGGGGTCGACCGTGATGGTCGGCTGACCCAGAACGGTGCCGGTCGGTGTGGTGATGACAACGGTCGCAGGATTGACGCTCACGCTGCCGGGACCATCTGCGCCAAAGCTGAAGTGAGCGCCCAGATTGATGGTCGCCGTGCCATTTTCGTCGATCGAACCGCTGATCAGTGGCAGATCGACAGCGCCGGTCGGCGCAAAGCCGATATCGGCGAGATATGTGCCGGTTGAATCGGCGGTGCCCACTTCCTTGAAGGTCAGCACCCCATTGCCATGTGCGTCAGGCAGCAGGCCGCCGATCGTGACGGCGCTCATCGTGCCGGTCACCAGAACCGAAGAGTTCTGAACAAGCTGGCCGTTCCAATATACTTCAAGCTTGGACGATGCCGGGTCCGGAGAACCCATCGCGAAGGTCAAGGTATAGGGCTGACCAACCGTCAGGCCCGAAAGGGCCTGTGAGATGGCGGTGTTGCCTGGGGAAGATCCCAGATCGACCATGCGACCGCCGGCAGGAGCGTGCATGCCGAGATAGCCATCCTGGACAAATTCCAGCTGTACATTGCTCTGCGCAGGCTCGGTGCCGGTGATCTTCCAGCCGACCGCTTCGGTCGCAAAGCCACCGCCCCAGCCAGCACCCGTCCAAGTGCCATCAGCGAAATCGCCATTCGTCAGCAGGTTGAAATCACCGACCGGCGCGCTCAGCGTTGGCACATCGTCGGTCACATTGACGGTGAACGCGCGATCCACATAGTCGCCATCACCGTCATAGACGCGGGCTGTCAGGTTGATCGCCAGCGTATCGCTGCCCGGCGCGTGATCCAGGTTCTGATACAGGGTGGCAACAAAGCTGCCGGGATGAAGAACGCCAACTATGAATACTGGTTGGTCGGCAGTTTCGCCATGCTTGAAGGCGACAATTTCCTGATCGACGCCATTGGTGGCGCGCACAATATAGTCGAGCGCAACGCCATCCGAGGTCAGACCCTGGGGCAGGATGTAGTGGCCCTGGGCATCCTTGGCAATTTCGACATGCGTGTTCTTGTCATCGGCGTTGAGATCAACATGGAGGTTGCCGAACGTCGAACTCACATAAGGCAAGCCGCCTTCCGCCAGAGTGCCGGTGTCGGACTGTCCAACCAGTTCAGGAACAGTGTCTGTCACATCGACGGTGAATGCGCGGTCGACGTAGTCGCCATCGCCGTCAAAGACGCGTGCGGTCAGGTTGATTGCCAGCGTGTTGCTGCCCGGCGCGTGATCCAGGTTTTGGAACAGTGTCGCGGCAAAGTTGCCGGGGTGGACGACAGCCACGATGAACACCGGGCGGTCGACGCCTTCGCCTTGCTTGAAGGCGACGATCTCCTGATCGCCCCCGTTGGTGGTGCGCACGAAGTATTCTAGCGGCACACCGTCGGAGCTCAGGCCCTGCGGCAGGATGTAGTTGCCCTGGGCGTCCTTGGCGATTTCGACATGGGTATTCTTGTCATCGGCATTGATGTCGACGTTGAGACTGCCGTGGATCGAGCTAACCTGTGGCAGTAGGCTTTCGGTAATCGTGCCAGGATCGGCTCCGCCGGCCAGTAATACCGGGACGCTGTCCTTGATATTGACCGAGAAGGTGCCGGTGGCGGTGTCATTGTCCGCGTCGGTGGCCTGAAAGCCGAAGCTCAGCAGCTTGTCGTTGCTGCCGGGGGCATGATCGATATTGTCCTTGAGGACGAAAGAATAAGTACCGTCGCTATTGAGGGTCACGGTGAAGACGTCCCGCGCGCCAGCCGAAGCGGTGAGCACATTGCCGACGACGGTGTAGGCGATTTGCGCGCCGTTGGAGGTCAGGCCGTTTACGGTGCCACTCTGGGTCGTGAACACCAAGCCATCGGCCTTGGCGCCGTCAGCGCCCCAATGGATGTTCAGTGATGCGTTGGCTGGCGTCTGCGGAATGAAGGTGTTCGCGAAGGCGTCCGAGGTAACTTCGCTGACATTCAACTGTGCGATCGGCCCGATTTCCGGGCTGTCGTCGATGACGCGGACGACGAAGTTGCCGGTCCCTTGATCGCCATCGCCATCACGGGCGGTGAAGTTGAACTTCAGCGACAGCACATCTTCGTTATTCGCGCCACTGGCCGCGATGGGATGATCGAGAGTGCCCAGCAGCTTGAAGGTGTAGGAGCCGCTGGTCAACAGGCTGGACTGATCCGATAGCGTGACGCTGAACACGGGCTGGCCGCCAGCCGAGGCAGTGATCACAGTGCCATTGGCCGACAGGGTATAAACCAGCGGCTGGCCATGCGAGGTGAGCGCGACCGCACTATTACCGCTGGTTGCGCTGACGAGGCCCGCAACTTCAGGCGCAGTCAGAACGCGTGACGCGCCGTTGCCCGAGGCAAAGACCACCGAGCGGTCGCCCATGACCTGGGTGCCGTTGTAGCCGCCGTTGACGGCGCTGTTGCCGTTGTCATTGCCCCAGGAAATATTGAGCGAAGCGCCGATCTCGCTACCGATCGGGCCAAGATTGGCGATGACGCCGTCCACTTCTACATTAAGCGGGCTGGCATCGTTATTGCCATGCGGCAATGCTTCTTCCTCGACATAGCGCACGCCTATCGAGCCCACGCTCAAGTGATCGTCGAGCACGTTGACGATAAAGGAAGACGAAGCTGTATCGCCATCAGCATCCGTGGCGATGAAGCCGAAGTCGAGCGCCTTAGTGTCGGTGCCCACGGCGTGATCGATATTGCCATAGAGGCGGAACGTATAGGTGCCAGTACCGGTATCGCTCAGCGACACGGTAAAGACAGTTTCGCCACCAGCCGAAGCAGTCAGCACAGTGTGGTCGGCGTTGTAGCTGTACACAACAGCCTTGCCGTCCGACGTCAGATCAACCGGTGCCACCAAGTTGCCAAAGGCAACGCTGCGATTGGCGGTGCCGCTGTTGTTGTCATCGGCATTCCAGTCGACGTTGAGCTTGCCGGGCTGCACCAACGACTGACTCCCGTCCGGGGAGAGTTCGTCCAGGAAAAAGGGCAGGTCTTGCTCGGAGATGGTTTCGGTTTCCGTAGTTCCAATCGTCGGCACCGAGTCGATCACGTTGACCTTGAAGGTCCCCGTGGCAAAATCGCCGTCCCCGTCGGTCGCCTGGAAGCCGAACGACAGTTCCTTGGTATTGCTGCCCGGAGCGTGATCGATATTGTCCTTGAGGACGAAGGAATACGTGCCGTCGCTATTGAGGGTGACGGTGAAGACCTGGCGAGCACCGGCAGAGGCGGTAAGCACATTGCCAGCGACGGTGTAGGCGATTTGCGTGCCATTGGACGTCAGACCGTTTACCGCGCCGCTGGTGTTGGTGAACACCAGGCCATCGGTCTTGGCGCCGTCGGCACCCCAATGGATGTTCAGCGACACATGGGCGGGCATCTGCGTGAGGAATGTGTTCTGGACGCTGTCCGAGGTAACTTCGCCAACGTTCAACTGTGCGACCGACCCGATTACCGGGCTGTCATCGATGACGCGGACGGTGAAATTGCCGGTGCCCTGATCGCCATCGCCATCCCGAGCGGTGAAGTTGAATTTCAGCGACAGGACGTCCTCATTGTTCGCGCCGCTGGCCGCGACAGGATGATCGAGAGTGCCCAGCAGCTTGAAGTCGTAGGATCCATTAGACTGGTCTGAGAGCGTGACGCTGAACACGTCGTGACCGCCAGCCGAAGCGGTGATCACAGTACCATTGGCCGACAGGGTGTAAACCAGCGGTTGACCATGCGAGGTGAGCGTGGCCGCACCATTGCCGCCCGTTGCGCTGACCAAGCTGGCGACTTCAGGCGCAGTCAGGACGCGTGCAGCACCACTGCCCGAGGCAAAGACGACTGAGCGGTCGCCCATGACCTGAGTGCCGTTGTAGCCGCCGTTGACCGCACTATTGAAATTGTCATTGCCCCAGGAAATATTGAGCGAGGCGCCAATCTGGCTGCCGATCAGGCCGCCATTTGCGAGCACGCCGGACAGTTCTACGCCAAGCGGGCTAGCATCTTCGTTGCCATGCGGCAGTGCTTCTTCCTCGACATAGCGGACGCCTACCGAGCCCAGGCTCAACTGATCGTCGAGCAGGTTGACGGTGAACGAGGACGAGGCGGTATCGCCGTCGGCGTCGGTAGCGACAAAGCCGAAGCTCAGCGCCTTGGTATCGGTGCCCACAGCGTGATCGATATTGCCGTAGAGGCGGAACGTGTAGGTGCCGGTACCAGTATCGCTCAGCGAGACGGTGAAGACAGTTTCGCCACCGGCCGTTGCCGTCAGCACGGTGTGGTCGGCATTGTAGGTATAAACGACGGCCTTGCCGTCCGATGTCAGGTCAACCGGCGCAACGAGGCTGCCAAAGTTGACGCTGCGATTGGCAGTGCCGCTATTGTTGTCATCGGCATTCCAATCGACGTTGAGCTTGCCGGGCTGTACGAGCGAATTGGCCCCGTCCGGGAACAGTTCGTGCAGGCCGAAATAGGGCAGGTTCTGCTCGGCAACGGTTTCGGTTTCGGTGGTGCCGATGGTCGGCACCGAATCGATCACATTGACCTTGAAGGTGCCGGTGGCAAAGTCGCCGTCCCCATCAGTCGCCTTGAAGCCGAACGACAGTTCCTTGGTATCGCTACCCGGAGCGTGATCGATATTGTCCTTTAGAACGAAGGAATAGGTGCCGTCGTTATTGAGGGTGACGGTGAAGACCTGGCGTGCACCGGCCGAGGCGGTCAGCACATTGCCGGCGACGGTGTAGGCGATCGACTCCCCGTTGGAGGACAAGCCGCTCACGGCACCGCTCGTGTTGGTGAACACCAGGCCATCAGTCTTGGCGCCATCGGCACCCCACTGGATGTTCAGCGAGACCTTATCGGGCATTTGCGCGAGAAATGCATTCTGGACGCTGTCCGAAGTGAGCTCGCGGACATCCAGCGGGGCAACCGAACCGACTACCGGGCTGTCGTCGATGACGCGGACGGTGAAATTGCCGACGCCCTGATCGCCGTCGCCATCGCGGGCGGTAAAGTTGAACTTCAGCGACAGGACATCTTCGTTATTCGCGCCGCTGGCCGCGACGGGATGATCGAGCGTGCCCAGCAGCTTGAAGGTGTAAGAGCCGCTAGACTGATCCGAGAGCGTGACGCTGAACACGCTCTGACCACCAGCCGATGCGGTGAGCACGGTGCCATTGGCCGACAGGGTATAGACCAGTGGCTGGCCGTGCGAGGTGAGCGTGGCCGGACCATTGCCGCCCGTTGCGCTGACCAAGCCAGCAACTTCAGGCGCAGTCAGAACGCGTGCAGCGCCGTTGCCCGAGGTGAAGACGACCGAACGGTCACCCATGACCTGGGCGCCGTTGAAGCCGCCATTGACGGCGCTGTTGAAGTTGTCATTGCCCCACGAAATATTGAGCGAAGCGCCAATCTGGCCGCTGATGCCGAGAACACCGCTGAAGAGATTGGCGACGACGCCCTCCACTTCCACGCCAAGCGGGCTGGCGTCTTCATTGCCATGTGGCAAGGCCTCTTCCTCGACATATCGTACACCGACGGTGCCCAGGCTCAACTGGTCGTCCAGCAGGTTGACGGTGAAGGAGGATGAGGCGGTGTCGCCATCGGCGTCAGTGGCGACAAAGCCGAAGTCCAACGCCTTGGTATCGGTGCCCACTGCGTGGTCTATATTGCCATGGAGGCTAAATGTATAAGTGCCGGTGCCGGTATCGCTCAGCGACACGGTGAAGACGGTTTCGCCGCCCGCCGTTGCCGTCAGCACGGTGTGTTCGGCGTTATAGGTATAGACGACGGCCTTGCCGTCAGAGGTCAGGTCGACCGGCGCCACCAAGTTGTCAAAGGCGACGCTGCGATTGGCGGCTATGCCGCTATTATTATCATCGGCGTTCCAGTCGATGTTGAGGTTGCCCGGCTGCACCAACGATTGACTGCCGTCAGGGACCTCGTGTGAGCCGAAGGGCAGGTTGTGCTCGGAAACGGTTTCGGTTTCGGTGGCGCCAATTGTCGGGACCGAGTCGATCACGTTAACCTTGAAGGTCCCCGTTGCGAAATCACCGTCCCCGTCGGTTGCCTTGAAGGCGAACGACAGTTCCTTGGTATCGCTGCCCGGAGCGTGATCGATATTGTCCTTGAGGACGAAGGAATACGTTCCGTCGCTGTTGAGGGTGACGGTGAAGACCTGGCGGTCGCCGGCCGATGCGGTCAGCACATTGCCGGCGACAGTGTAGGCGATTTGCGCGCCGTTGGACGTTAGCCCGCTCACGGCGCCGCTGCCGGTGGTGAACTCCAGACCGTCGGCCTTGGCGCCATCGGCACCCCAATGGACGTTCAGCGATACCTTTTCGGGCATCTGCGTGAGGAATGCGTTCTGGACGCTGTCCGAAGTGACTTCGCCAACGTTCAACTGGCCAATCGGCCCAATCTCCGGGCTGTCGTCTTCGACGATGATGCTGATGGCCGTCGAGGCGCTACCGCCCCGGCCGTCAGTGGCGGTGATGGGCAGGTCAAAGCGGAGTTCGTTTTCCCCGGCGCCAGCAGGATGATCGACCGGCCCGGAAAGGGTGACGGTGAACGCGCCGGAGCCATTGGTGACAACGGCCTGGATTACCAGGGTGTCGCCGGCCCAGCCGGACAGGGTCGTCGTGCCAACGCCGGTCCAGGTCAGGGTGACGCCATGCGAGGTGACGGGCGAGGTCGGCTGGCCAAAACTGAAGGCCAGCGGATCGCCGTTGGGATCGGAGGCATTCAGATTACCGGAATAGACGTAGTCGTTGGTGGTATCGGCATTGCCATCCAGATCGGGATTGCCACCCGCCAGCCCTTCCTCGGAAAGGCGAGCTTCAGTGATCGAGAAGGCAAACCGCGGCGCCAGGTTGTTGTCGAAGCTTTCTTCGTCAGTGGTCTCGGTCGTCGGCAGGTCGGTGCCGTCGAGCAGGCCGCCATAGGTGAACGCCGAGCCGATATCGCCAGCCGGCTGCACTTCGAAATTGCCGCCGGAGCTTGGCGGGCCATTTCCGGCGGGGCCGGCCGCGGTCTGGATGTCACTTGCGGCGAACAATGCTGCCACGGTGAGGGGCGGGATTTCCACGCTGCCCAGCACAATGGTCAGGCCTTCGATAGCACCGTTCGGCACCACCACAACCGATCCATCAGGCTGCACGAATTCAAGATTGGCACCGTTCATGCGGGGCGCATCAATACTTGTGCCCTCGGGCAAAGTCAGTACCGAGCCCTCGCCAACTTCAACCACCAGGCTTGCCTGGTTTTGCACGGGCGCGGCGTCCGGGGGCGTTGCGTCGGTCGCGGTGTTCGCGCCCGTATCCGCCTGAGCCACCAGGATTTCGGCGATCGGCAACGAATTGGTATCCGATGCGGTATCGACGACGAAATCAGAGTTTGAATCGGAACGTTCGGTCATGGTGGCCCCCAGCAGTCTGGTTAATGCTCAATTAACCGAGACTTATACGGGGACGCCAAACCGGCAGCAAATTCCAAATACTGCCAAAGCATAACCCCGTATGGCATTTAGGGGTAAGCTTGGCTTAACCTTAATCGAGAAGCATAACGGCATATGCTGCATGCATTACGCAGGTCAGCGGCCGGTGACGATCTCGTAGCTGCGTGACTGCACGAGGCCCAGGGCGCCAAAAGTAAAGGGGCCAGTAAAGCCGGTGAAACCGAGATCGCTTTGCAGTGTCTTGCTGCTGAACGCTTCGGCGCCTGCCATCTGGTCCAGCACCGCCGCCATCACGACCAGATCGTAGACCACGGCACTGGCCAGGGTTGGCGTGGCGTTGTAGGCGGCCCGAAAACGCGTGACGAAAGCGGTGATGCCGGCGCGCGGCAGCGAGGGATACCAAGAGGTACGGACGGCAGGCGGCAGAGGCTCGGCCAGGGTCCAGCCGGCATTGCCGACGATGGCGATGCCGGCCATCGTGGCGGGATCGGCGAGGGCGATCAGTTCCGCAGCCCGTTGTGGGTCAACTGCGAAAACCAACGCATCGACCTTGCCGGCGGCAAGGGCGGCCGCAAGCTCTGCCTGGAATGCTCCGGGCTTGGCTGCGTCGATGCGGACAACCGCAATAGTTTGCGTGGAGGCAATGTCGGCGACGGCTGTCGCGAAACTGGCGCTGTCTAACCCGGCGCCAGCCACAATACCGAGCCTGCCATAGCCGAGCCTTTTGGCCTCGGTGATGAGGGCAGCGGCCTCCTCCCGGGGCGCGAGACCCGCGCCGTATAACAGGCTTGCGGTGTCGCTGAGCGACGCCAGGGCGATCGTAGGCACCTTACGCGGCGCCATCGCCTTGGCTAGGCCAGCGAGCGCCCGAACCTCGTTGCCGCCGATTGTCAGGCGAACATTGGCCGCCTGGAATGCCTGGGCATCTTTGGCCGCACCGTCGGCCTGCGGACGAATGACCACGCTGACAGGATGCTTGGTAATGGACTGGGCCGCCAGCTTGGCGGCCAGCGCGGTCGAATCTGCAGCGCCGCCGGACCGGTTCAGCGGCTCGGCAAAACTCAATACGCCGATGACCAGTTGGCCGGTGCCGACGGTTTCGGCAACCATCGGGGGCTGGACAGTTGGCGCGGGTGCCAGCCCGACCTGTTGCATGGTGGAGCAGGCGGTGAGCAGCGCTGCCAGGGTCATCGCCTGGCCCAGAATCACCAGGCGGCGCAGCATTGGGGAGGATTTCACGCCAGGATATAGCCGAGGATGACGCTCGCCGGCGCCGGCGGGACCAGCAGCAATCGTGCCGTCGTGCGCCGATCGCGATTGCCGAAGCGAATGGAAATGCCGCACTCGGTCGTCCCCCCTGAAACCAGTTCGTCAAATAGCGCTTCGAGCGGGCGCTCCAATGACAGTTGCGCCGCATCGACGGGCGTTGCGCCGCTGATGGCGCCGCCGACCGAGCGCAGATAGCGCAGAAATTCGGCATTGGCCTGAACCAGCCGCTTGCGCCGGTCGAGCGCAAAGGAGGGTGCGGGGCCGGCCTGCAACAGGCTGATCATGGTGCCGGCATTGGCCAATGGCAGCAGGCGCTGCAGCTCTTCCATCAGCAGGTCCACGGTGGCGCTGCGGATTGCGCCGGTGGCGTTGATGTCCTGCTCGTTTGCTTCTTCGAGGATTTTGGCAACAAAGCGCGACCGCTTTTGGCCGGCGCCAGCGCTCAGCATGCTCAAGGCATTCCAGAACACCTGCTCCAGCCGAACGCCCTTGCGGCCGCCAGGCGTGGTGAGGGTGCGAAATTCGGGGCGGGTCAGTTGAGCAAGCCTGCTACCGCTCTCGGCAGTGTCGTCATTCTCGGCGACCAAGCGCGCGCTATCGCTCACTCAGTGCCTCCAGCCGGGTCTTGTTGATGGGCTTGAGCAGGTACTGCAAAATCGTCCGCTTGCCGGTGAGGATATCGACGCTGGTGACCATGCCGGGCAGCACCGGCAGTTCGCGGCCTCGATATTGCAGCACGGCCTTATCGGCACGGATCTGGACGAGGTAATAGGTTTCGCGGGTGTTGGGATCGACGATGCTGTCGGCCGACACGTTGGTGACTTCGCCGGTCAGCCCGCCAAAAATGGAAAAGTCATAGGCCGTCAGCTTGATGCGCGCCTGCTGCCCGGGAAGGATGAAGGCCACGTCGGAGGGCTTGAGATGGGCCTCGACCAGCAGGGTGTCGGATATCGGCACGATATCGAGCAGGCGGGTGCCCGCGGCCACGACGCCACCAATGGTGTTGACCTCGATGCTGTTGACCACGCCATCCACCGGAGAGCGAATATCGGTGCGCATCACCCGGTCCTCGGCGCCGCGCAGCTGCTGCTGGGCACTGGCGAGTTCGGCGCGGCGCACGGTCAATTCCGCCAGCGCATCCTGACGGAACTGCAGCGTCACCTGGTCGACCTGGAGCTGGGCTTCCTTCAGCGCGGCATCAAGCCGTGCCTTGGATTCGTTGGCGCCGGCGATCTGGCCGGACAGATCGCTGACTTCGCTCTGCATGCTCAGATAGGTGGTTTGCGCAACGAGACCCTTCTGGGCTAGCGGTCCCATCAAGTCTAGGCGCTGCTGTGCCAAGGCAAGATTGCCGCTGAGCCGGTTCTGATTGGCGTTGACCTCACCAAGTTCGCGGCTGCGCTGCTCGACGCGCTGGATCAGCACGTCCTTGCCCTGCGTCAGACTGGCGGCGCGGGTGGTCAACAACTGGATTTCGCTGTCGCAGATTTCCGGCGCCGACGACACTATTTCCGCGGGGCAGATAAACGCGCCAGCGTCCTGCGCCTGGCTTTCCACGGCCAGACGGGTGGTTTGCGCGAGCAACGCCAGGACCCGGGCCTGCACTTCGCCCGCACTCGAGGCCGTATTGGTATCGTCGAGCTGGATCAGTTGCTGACCCTTGCTCACCCGCTCGCCCGAGCGGACCAGGATATCGGTGACAACACCGGCTTCCGCGCTCTGGATGATCTGCGACTTGCCCGAAGGAATGACGCGGCCTTCGGCCCGGCTGATCTCGTCAATCTCGGCCCAGGAGGCCCAGGTCAGCGCAACGATGAAGAACACGCCGATGATGACGACGACGTAAAGCCACCCCTTGGGGGGCGGCTGGGTGCTGAGGAGATTGTGGCCCTGATGCCGCGCGGTGGTGGAAAATGGAGCGTTCATGCCGCACCCCCGCGCGCCTTGAGATGGTTCAGCACATCATCGCGCGGACCATCAGCGACGATACGACCGTTATCGAGCACGATCAGGCGGCTGACGAGCGACAGCACGCTATAGCGATGGGTTGCCACCAGTACGGTCTGGTCGGGGGTCAGGCTGGCCTCGAGATTGGCGATGAGTTGCCGTTCCGTCGCCAGGTCCATGGAGCTGGATGGCTCATCGAGGAACAGTATCTTGGGTTCAACCAGCATGGTGCGAGCCAGGGCGATGGCTTGGCGCTGGCCGCCGGAGAGCAGGATGCCGCGTTCGCCGACCTGCATGTCATAGCCCTGCGGATGGCGCGAGACGAAGTCTTCGACGCCCGCCCGTTGTGCTGCCTGCAGCATGCGCTGCTCACTGGCGCTGGGGTCACCCATCAGGATGTTCTCGCGCACACTGCCGTTGAACAGTTCGGGATCTTGCAGCACCAGGCCGACGCCACGCCGCAGGTCGGCGGGGTGGTACTGCGCGATATCGGCGCCGTCGATCAGGATTTCGCCTTCGCTGGGGGTGTGGAAGCCGACAAGCAGGCGTCCCAAAGTCGTCTTGCCCGAGCCGATGCGGCCGATGATGCCAATTTTCTCGCCAGCCGTTGCGGTAAAGCTGATGCCGTCCAGCACGTAGCTTTTGCTGCCGGGATAGGCGAAGCGCACCTTGTTGAGGACAATACGGCCCTGGTTGACGCTGCGGGCGGAGAACCCGTCCTTGGCGCTGCGCTCGTCGGGCATCTGCATGATGGCGCCGATTGTGCGATAGGCTTCCATGGTGCTGCGCGTGCGCAGCAGCATCGAGGAAATCATGGAAATCGGCGCGATCAGCCGGTTCGACAACATCATCGCCGCAACGATGGCGCCCATGGTGATATTGCCGGCGGCCGCCATGAAGGTACCGCCGATGATGATGCCGGTCATCGACAACTGTGTCAGCGTCGAGGTGACGTTGGTCGAGATCGACTGCAGCCATTTGATGGTATTCTGGGTGTCGGACGAGGCCAGCACCGTCGCCTCCCAGCGGCGCAGCATTTGACCTTCGGCGCGCGAGGCCTTGACCGATTGCGAGCCCGTCAGCGCCTCGACCAGAATTGAATTGCGGGCCGAAGACTCCTTGAGCGCCGACGATACAGCGCGGCCGGATAGCCAGCCGATAGCCAACGTAAAGGCGATGGAAATAACGCCGGCAATCAGCGGGAACAGCACCAGCCATCCCACCAGCAAGGTGATCACATAGGCGAAAATGCCCAGAAACAGCAGGTCGACGAACATGACCAGCGTGCTCGAGGCCAGAAAATCGCGCAGGATTTCATACTGGGCGATGCGATTGACGAAAGCGCCCGTCGAGGCGGGGCGAGCGTCCATCGTCGTATTGAGCACGCGATCGAACAACAGCGACGACAGCCGGAAATCGATGCTGCGGCCAACATGGTCGATGATCGCCCCGCGCGCCAATTTGAGCGCGATATCAAAGATCAACACCAGCAGCAGGCCCAGAGCCAGCACCCAGAGGGTGGAGATCGCCGCGTTTGGCAGCACGCGATCGTAGACGTTGAGGGTGAAAATCGGGAACGCGATGGCAAAGATGTTGATGAATGTCGCGGCGGCCAGCACATAGGCAATACTGCGCCCATGGCCCTTGAAAGCGGACCACAGCCAATGCCCGGACCGGGCAAAGCGCATGCCGGAATTCTCCTGCACCATTTCGTAATTGGGCGTCAGGACCAGCAGGGCCCTCGGCTCCTTGCTGCGCAGGGTCTTGGCGTCGACGATCCGTTCCTCGCCGCGCGAGGCGTCGTAGCAGCGATAGGCCTTGCGCCCTTCCCGCCCCAGGCAGATCAGGAAACGGCCATCGGCACCCTGCATGATGGCGGGCATCTCATAATCCGCCAATCCATGCAGCGACCGCGTCACGCTCGCGGTGACCACGCCAATCCGCGCCATGGCGGGGGCGATCAGTTCCGGCGTCATCCGGTCATTGTTAAGCGGTAGGCCGGCCGTCAGGAACGAACGCGAGTCAGGCTTGCGCCAGAGGCGGGCAAGATACTGAATCGCCGCAAGGATTTGATCGCTGCCCTGGGGTGGGGCTTCCGGCGCCTCGGCGCCCGGCTTGCCCAATTGGGCTTGCGGCAACCCTGCGTCGCCCTCCAAACTGTCGTCAAACTTCATCTCAAAAACACGAGCCCCCCGGGCCGCCCCATACCACACGCCGCTGGGCAAACAACGCGGGATTTAGGATCTCGCCGCGCCACAGCATTAGCACCCGGCAGCAAACCAATCGCGGATAGTATTGCGTTACGGTAAACTGCTGGAGCGCCAGTCAACAATTGAGCCCGGCACCAGTGCCGAGCCCATTCGCGACGTCATTCGCAGCTTGCGGCCCGTCATCGCATCGCAATATCGAACGGCGCTACGGCTTCCGGCCGTAGCGTAGGCTCAATTGACGAAAGACGTCAGGTCGAGCGGCTTGCGCTCGGGCTCGGTGCCATCCCAGGTTTCAACCTTGAGCGCATCGCGCGCATAGGCACCAGCCTGCTTGGGCGCTTCAAGGCCCATAAAGCTGAGCAGATGGCCCGTCGCCGCCATCAGCCGGTATTCGGCAAAATTGACGCCGAAGGCCGAGGTTTCCTGCAAAATCTGAACGTTCACGCGGGTGTTCTGGGCGTCAAGCACATCGAGGAGCGAACGGTCACCGACACCGAACTGCTCGCGATACGCAGAAATCAACTTGGCCGAGGCATCGAGCTGATCACGATAGGTCGCATAGAGCGTTCCCTGGGTCTGCAAACGCAGCCAGGACGTACGCACGGCCTCTTCGACTTCGCGGAAAGCCTGATCCTGAGCATAGATCGCTTCGGACTGGCGGCGCACCTGCTCCTGCACCTGGGCGTCCTTGACGCCACCATCAAAGATGTTCCAGCGCAGCGACAAACGCCCACTCAGGTCCTGGGTGACTTCTTCGGTGCCACCGACATCAAATCCGGTCGAGGCGCGTGCCTCAAACTGCAGCTTTGGACCAAAGGCGCCTTGTGCCTGGGAGACCAGGGCCGCCGACGCGTCGATATCCGCATTGGCGATACGAACCATCGGATTGTTGACGCGCGCGCTTTCGATCGCGGCCACAAGCGTTTTTGGCAGCGATCCACCAACGCGCGGCGGCATCGCAACGGTGTCGGGACGCGTGCCGACAAACAGATCAAACTCGATGCGGGCAGCTTCAAGCTCGACGGCCGCTTCAGTCAAGCGAGCGCGGGCCGCAGCCATGCGCTCGATAACCTGAAAGCGATCGGCCTCAGTCAACTGGCCGCTTTCGATGCTGCTGGAAACGTCCTGCAGCATGGATTCGTGGAAGCCCACATTCTGCTGATTGAGCGCGACAATGCGCTGCTGCAGCAGGACCTGATAGTAAACGCGGGCGATCTGCAATGCGATGAATTCGCTGCGCTCGAGCACGCGGAACGACGCCCCATCGATACGGGCCGCCTGGCGCGACACTTCGGCGTCGCGGAACCCACCGTCCAAAAGATCAAAAGTCGCCACAAGCGCGACCTGGGAGGGATACAGCGCGCTGTCGTCGATCCCTGCGGCGCGACGCGACGGGCTGCTCAGCAATTGAGCACCGGTCGAGGCTTCAAGATCAACGCGCGGCGCATACAAACCGAGGGCCTGGCGCAACTCAAATTCGGTTGCCTCCCGGTTCTGGATTGCCTGCCCGATTTCAGGATTGGATTCGAGAGCAAGCTGCGTGGCGTCTCGCAGCGACATGGCCGACACCGGCACAATAAGCGCGGTGGACAGTGCAGTCCCCAGCGCCAACAGGCGCAAGAAATTCGAAAACATATGGCCCCCAAGCCTATTCAAAATCTACACAGAGAGTACCCGCAAAATACTGCGGACAGGCACGTCTCGTTCGTTGTCGGACCAAACAGCGGCGATGGAGCGCGTCCTGCACCCAGCACCAATTCAGCATCAGCAACGTCATCTCACAGGTTTCACACGCCATCCCGCATGCGAAATCAGTCTAGTTCATATCGTGAGGACAAAAAGAACTGCCGGAAATACGTAGTCTGAAATTGCCGGTCACTGTCACGCAGCGCCTCAGACTCCTTCAGAATCGATACCAGCCGCTATGTCTCCCCCCCACAACAACCAGCGCCGCTTTTTACTGACAACCCGCGCAGCATACAAGTAGAGCCGTCAGCATGCCACGCTTCTATCCACCAAAGGGTAAATTTGCAACAATTGGGCTATACGGATAGCTCGAAAGAGGCACCGCCGCCGCTGACACGGTTACCCGAATGCGTTCAGGCGGCAAAAGTGCGATGGGTGGAGGCGCGGAAATGGGCCTCGATCGCCGCGACGGCGCCCTCAACGTCCCGAGTCTCAAGGCACCTGATCACTTCAAGATGCTCGTCGATGGTCTTGAGCAGAGCGCTGCGGAAGCCCGGGCGGCGATGCACCTGCTGGGCCATGCGAATATTCTCCTGCACGCGATCGTGGGTATCGAGGATGGCGCGGTTGCCCAGCGCCTCGACGATCTCGCGGTGCATGCGCATGTCCAGCCGGGTGAAGCGAAGCAGCGATACCTCGAACGGGCCGCCCTCAGTGAGGTTGAGGCGGGCCTCCTCGTGGCTCTCGCGCATATTGGCGAGCCACTCTTCGGTGACGGTGTCGCCGAAGCTGCGTAGCGCGAACACCTCGATCATGATGCGGAACTGGTAGTTTTCACGAATGAACGCCACCTCCGGATAGACGATCCGGATTCCCGTGCGCGGCTTGATCTCGACCAGCCCGAACTCCTCGAGCAGGACCAGCGTTTCGCGCAGCGGCGACAGCGATAGGCCAAGCAGATCGCACAGCTCGTTCTGCGTCACCACCATGCCCGCTTGTAGCGTGCCGGCCTGCATCGCCTTGCGGAAGCGGCGGTATCCATCATTGTCTTGGCGGGCGTCGGACATCTTTACCTGCGAGGCGATATTGCGGTCTCAGCCTTTGGTATATCTGATGGCAATTTAGAAATCTCACGAAAATGCTAGCATACAAAGGAATTTTGAAACTCAACGGACGCGCGAGAAGCGCAATTCGCCAATCCGTCCGGGCAATTATCCACAGACCCGCTTGACGTGAGATATTATTAGACCGCAATGATATCTCAACGGAGGAAAGCCTATGCGATCGATAGCGCGCTGCGCTTTTTGGGGCCTCTAGATGGCCGAAGTCGAACTCAACAATGTCAGCAAGTCGTTCGGCCCGGTCAGCGTCATCGAGGGCGCCGACCTGACCATCGAAAAGGGTGAGTTCGTGGTGTTTGTCGGCGCCTCGGGCTCCGGCAAGTCGACGCTGCTGCGCATGATCGCGGGCCTCGAGACGGTCAGCGGCGGCGAGATAAGGATCGACGGCAAGGACGTAACGTTCGATGAGCCGGCCGACCGCGGCATTGCCATGGTCTTCCAGTCCTATGCGCTCTACCCGCACATGAATGTCTACGACAACATCGCCTTCAACCTGAAGCTTGCACGGGTTGGCCGCGAGGAGACCGACAAGCGGGTCAAGGAGGCGGCGCGCATCCTGCGGCTTGAGCCATTGCTGAGCCGGTCGCCTGCGCAATTGTCCGGTGGGCAGCGCCAGCGCGTCGCCATCGGCCGCGCCATTGTGCGCAATCCAAAGGTGTTCCTGTTCGACGAGCCGCTATCGAACCTCGATGCGGCGCTGCGAGTGCAGATGCGGCTCGAAATCGAGCGGCTGCACCGCGAACTGGGCACCACCATGGTCTATGTCACTCATGACCAGGTCGAAGCCATGACGCTGGCCGACCGGATCGTGGCGCTCGACAACGGCCGCATCCAGCAGGTCGGGCCACCGCTCGAACTCTATGCCAGGCCCAACAACCTGTTCGTCGCCGGCTTCATCGGCTCACCCAAGATGAACCTGATGGCTGGACGGGTTCTGGAGAAAACAGGCGGCCAGGCGGTTGTAGAACTTGCCGCCAATGCAACACCCCGGCTCGGACTCGCCCTGGCCGACGCCGCCATCGGCGATGCGCTCACGCTCGGCGTGCGGCCCGAAATGCTGGCGATCATGGCGACGGATACGAGCGTGCCAAACGGCATGGCCGTCCTGCCCGCCAAAGTCGAGTCCATTGAGCGGCTCGGCAATATCACCTTTGCGTATCTGGATGCGGGGACGTCCGAGATGCTCACCATGCAGGTGATGGGGCATTCCGATCTCGAGCCGGGAGACACGGTTCGCGTCGGGATCAGGACGCCAGATGTGCATGTTTTCAACGCCGCCGGCGCAGTCATGACGTCGGCAACACAGCGATAACCGGCAAAGTCCGGACATGAGGAGGAGAGACTGATGCATGGTTTTAGGGCCGCCGCACTTATGGGCGGGATGATGCTGGGGGCGACGGCGGGCGTTGCGAGCGCGCAGGATGCGGTGACGCTCAATGTCTGGTCGGACACACCGCGCCTGACGATGTTCGATCTCTATGACAAGACGCACGACGCCGTCACGCTCAACGTCACCACGGTGGCGCCGGCCGACCTGATCGCCAAGATTCAGTTAGCGCTGCAGGCCAAGAGCGAAATCCCGGACGTGATCTTCATGTCCGATATTGGCTACACGGCCCAGCTCTCCACCCGCCGGTCCAACTACCTGCTCGACCTGACCGACAAGGTGCCGCAGGCGCTGCAGGACGAGTTCTACCCCAATGGCAATTCGCCCTGCCACGTCAATGGCAAGCTGCTGTGCCTGCGCAATGACCTCGCGCACATGATCGTCTGGTACGACAAGAGCGCCATGGAGGCGCTGGGCAAGCCCATTCCTACCACTTGGGAAGAGTTCCAGGCGCTTGGCGCCGAGCTTGGCCCGCAGGGCTATGTGCTGGGCAGCGGCGTCGAGTCGGCGGTCCTGCAAAGCTATCTCGTGTCTGACGGATGCGATCTGGTGATGCCGGTCGAGGGCAAGCCGGATACGGTCAAGATCGATCTGACGACCGAAAAGTGCTTGAAGCCGGCGCGCATGGTGGACACCATGATTGCCAATGGGAGCCTGTCCAAGGTCGGCACGTTCGAGCCCGATTTCGTCAACCTCGCCAAGACCGGCAAGGTGCCGCTGATGGTGGGGCCGACATGGTTCGGCGAATATGTCATCAAGCCGACCTACGAACTGCCCGCCGGCAAGCTTGTCGCGGCACTGCCCCTCAAGTGGGACGACCAGAGCCAGCCGCTGACCTGGAGCTGGGGTGGCGGCACCTATGGGGGCTGGAAAGATACCGCTCATCCGTCTGAAGTCGTCGATCTCATCACCTGGATGGCCACCGATGTGGCCAACCAGACCGCGGCGGTGACGCTGCCCGCCCATCGTCCCTCGGCTGAAGCCTGGGGCGCCCGGCTCAAGGCCGACTCCTACTATGCCAGCCCCGATGTGTTCGACGTCGAAGTGGCCGCCGCAGCATTCAGCCATCCCGGTTACACCAGCCTGCGCTTCGTCGTCGCCGACGCTATCGCCAAGGTTGTGGTGCAAGGGTTGAGCGGCGGCGGCACGGTGGAAGGTTCCCTGCCCGCGCTGCAGGCCGAGCTGACCAACCTCGCCAAGCTCAACGGCTACACCGTCGAGTGAGCCAACCACGGGCCGGATGCGCTTTGGCGTTTCCGGCCGCGACGGCAGCAGGGTTTTCATGAGCGCTACGGCGATGACATCAGACGGAAGGCTTGCGGCCAGCGAGCGCGCCCGCAAGGAAAAGCAGAAGGCGCGGCGCGATACCCGCATGTCCTATCTGCTGCTGGCGCCCTATCTGCTGCTGCTCGCCATGTTCGGACTGTTCCCGATCGCCTATGCGTTCGGCCTCAGCTTCTTCGACACCATCGAAATGGTGTTCTGGGGGGTGACGAACTACCAGTTCGTCTTCAACGATTTCCGAGTGCCGGCCAGCGTGCTCAACGTGCTCGGCTTCGTCGGTATCTGGGTCGCCATGACGGTGATCGGGGTCGCGACCTTATCGCTGATGCTCGACAGCGTTGGACGGCGAACCGCCAATGCCTTGCGTACGGTGTATTTCCTTCCCGGCGCGGTGACCTCATCGGCCATAGTCGTGCTGTGGCTATTCGTGCTCGACCCCTCGGTAAGCCCGTTCCAGCCGGTGCTGCACGGGCTGGGCTGGGGCACGCGGGCCCAGGTCATTTCCGGCGTCGGGCTGGCCGGAATTTTTGCCATCATGGCGTATTTCTCGAGTTCCGGCGGCTGGATCGTGGTGTTCGGCGGGGCGCTGTCGAGCCTGCCGGTCGAAGTGATGGAGGCCGCACGGATCGATGGGGCCAACCGGTTCCAACTGGCGCTGCGCATCAAGCTGCCGCTGATCTGGCGCTCACTGGTGCTGATGGCGATCCTGTCGCTGGCGGGCGGGCTGCAGTTGTTCGTCGAGCCGCAATTGATGGGTTTGGCTGGCCCGCAGTTTGCTCAAAACGACTGGTCGCTCAACCAGATGGCGTTCCAATACGCCTTCCGCATGGGCGATTTTGGCGCTTCGGCGGCGCTGAGCACCATGTTGGTCGGCGCGTCCATCGCCATCGCCCTGGTGATCGTCTTCGCCACCAAATTCTACAAGATCGATTGAGGGCAGTATGAGCACGAGAACCGCCCCCATCCGCCTCAACCTTGGCCGCTTCGTCGTCTATGCGACGCTGGCCTTCGCCGTGTGTTTTTACGGCATTCCGTTGCTGTGGCTGTTCATCGCGGGTACGCGCTCGGAGGCGTCGCTGCTCAGCGATCCGCCATTTGCGCTGGGCACCTGGAAGGCGTTCACCCGCACCTGGAATAACCTCACCAGCTACAACAATTTCCAGATCGTCAGCTGGGCGACCAATTCGCTGATCTATTCGGTTGGCGGGGTGCTGCTGTCGCTCGTGGCCTCGATCCCCGGCGGCTATGCGCTGGCGCTGTCGGAGTTTCGCGGACGCAAGCTGATCCTGCTGCTGACGCTGATCGCCATGATCACGCCCAGCACAGCGGTGGTGCTGCCCATATTTCTCGAGATGAACCTGCTGGGCCTGAGCAATACCTACGCGGGCATGATCCTGGCCTCGGGGTTCTTCCCCTTCGGCGTCTACCTGACCTACGTCTATTTCTCGAGCTCGCTGCCGAAGGGCGTGATGGATTCCGCCCGGGTCGATGGCTGCAATCGCTTCCAGCTGTTCACCCGCATCGCGCTGCCTCTGGCGCGGCCGATCATTGCGCTCGTGGCGTTCTTCAGTTTCCTCGCCATCTGGTCGAACTACTTTTTGGCCTTCGTGCTGCTCAGCGACGACAAGCTCTACAACCTGCCGGTTGGGCTGACGGCGCTGGTGAGCGGCTCTGGGGCGCTCAGCAACCTGCCGTCCAATGACGTGCCGATCAAGAAGCCCGAAGTGGTGCTGGCCGCCATTTTGGTCGTACTGCCGGTGCTGCTGATTTTCATGGCGGCGCAACGCTTCGTGCGCTCCGGCATGCTGTCGGGCGCGGAAAAAGGTTAGCGGCCGGCGCGGTCGCAATAGTCATACTGACGGAGGATGCAATGAAGATCACGGGGTTCACGGGTTGGCTGGTCGAGACCGAGCCGGGGCCGAAATTCATCTGGCGCGATGGCCTGCCCGGCTCGCATGGTGACATTCCGCGTGGCACCAAGCCGCGCAAGGCGGTGATCCGCATGGAAACCGATAGCGGGCTCGTGGGCGCCATCGAGGTGGGACGCGGCGATGCCGTGATCGACCTGGTGCGGCGGCGCTACAACTGGTTCATCGGCGAAAATCCGCTGCTGACCGAGCGGATGTGGAACCTGATGTGGGAAATCGACCGCATCGAGGAAGTTCATATGCGCTCGCTCGGCATGCTCGACATGCTGTGCTGGGACGTCAAATCGCAGCAGGCCAAGATGCCGATCTACCAGATGCTGGGCGGCCATGACCGCGTGGTACCGGCCTATGCGTCGACCGTCACCTGGCCGACGATGGACGAGTACGAACGCTACATCAAGATGAGCCGGGACCTCGGTTTCACGGCGTTCAAGCTTCATGCCTGGGGCGACGTGAAGCGCGACATCGCGCTCTCGACCAATTTGCGCAAATGGGTTGGACCCGATGCCGACCTGATGTTCGACGGCTCGGCGGGCTGGGACTATGTCGAGGCGCTGGAGTTCGGCAAGGCGATCCAGGATCTCGGTTTCCTCTGGTACGAGGAGCCGATGCGCGAGTTCTATCTCGGCTCATATGCCAAGCTTTGCGACAAGCTCGATATTCCGATCCTGGCGGCCGAAACCTCCGATGGCGTGCATTGGAACATGGCGAGCTGGATCGAGGCCAAGGCGCTCGACATGACCCGCGTCTCCACCTTCTACAAAGGCGGCTTCACCGGGGCGATGAAGATCGCGCACATGTCGGAAAGCTTTGGCATGCGGGCCCAGGTGCACGGCATGGGGCTGGAAAATGCCCAGCTTTGCGCCGCCATCTCCAACAACGACTATTACGAACAGCTGATCATGAACGAGGAGCAGATCAAGGGCCTCGACAAGCTCGGTCCACTCTCGATCGTGGGTGGCAATCTCACTGTCACCGACGAGCCTGGCCTTGGCTACCACTATGACTGGGACGCGCTCGACAAGGCGGCCCTGACCAAGATCGAGGTCACCGAAAGGCTGGCTTGACCCCAAGAGCAAAAAAGCAAGCAATGCATCACTGAAACCAACAAATGGAGGAGTTATCAATGACGGGTTTCGATAGACGTTCAGTCCTGAAGATGGGCGGAGGGGCGCTGGCCGCCTCGGCCTTGCTGCCGGCGCATGCGTTCGGCCAATCGACCGCGATCAATTACTGGCACACATTCACCAGCCAATCCGAATTTGCCGGGCTCGACGAGGTGATGAAGCTGTTCGCTGCGGCGCATCCCGAAATTACCGTCACGCAGGAGAATATCCCCAATCCCGAATTCATGGCCAAGGTCACCGCGGCTGTGGTCTCGGGCAGCCGTCCGGACACGACCATGGTGGCGTCCGAACGTGTGGCCGATCTTGTTGCCATGGCCGGGCTCACCGACCTGACCGACCGCATCGCCAGTTGGGACCGGCGGGCCGATTTTGACGATGCCCGCTTCAAGTCGATTACCGTGGACGGCAAGGTCTATGGCGTTCCCGCCTTCACCTTTGTGGACTGGATGTATTACCGCAAGGATTGGTTCGACGAGGCGGGCCTGGCGCCACCCACCACCTTTGCGGAATTCCGCGACGCGGCCATCAAGCTGACCGACCCCGCCAAGGGGCGTTACGGTTTCGGCATGCGCGCCGGTGCTGGCGGGCAGGCCTATGTGATCAACGTCATGGAAGGGTTCGGCGCCAAGCTGGTGCAGGACGATGGCACGATTGGCCTCGACCGGGATAAGGCCATCGAAGCCGTGGACTGGTGGGCGGGCCTGTTGACCCGCGACGGGGCGGTGCCGCCCAGCGCGCCCAATGACGGGTTTCGGCAAATCATGGAAGCGTTCCAGACGGGCCAGACGGCCATGGTGTGGCACCACACCGGCTCGTTCCAGGACAATGCCAAGCTGCTCAAGCCGGGCGTTGAGTTCGCCACGGCGGTCATCCCTGCCGGCCCGGTGAATAAGATATCGCGCCTCGGCTACGCCTATAACACCGTGACCAACCCCGACACAATCGATGCCGGTTGGGAGTGGCTCAAGTTCTGGGGCGAGCCGGATGCCGCAATCGCCTTCCTCGAAAAGACCGGCTACTTCCCCGCCTCGACCGCGGCGGCCAAGGACGAGCGCATTTCGGGCAACCCGCTCTACAAGCCGGCCGCCGATACGCTGGCCTTCGGCATTCCGGCGCCGAGTTTTCCCGGTTCTGCGGGTTGGGCCGAGGGGGTCGTGCTGCCTGCCTTCCAACGCGTACTGATCAAGGAAGCGACCCCCGAACAGGCGGTCGATGAGATGATTGACGGCCTTGCGCAGGCCATTGGCTAAATCATGCCTAGGCGGCCGGGGACCCGGCCGCCTCCCCTTTCCGAACACAAGCGAGGCCAGATGATCTCGACTACAGGCCCTGCCTATTCGCCGCCTCGGCGGTCGGCATTTGATCGCTACAATCCATTGCGCTGGATCGGCGAACTCAGCGAGACGCGGTACTGGATGTACCTGCTGCTGCTGCCGAGCGCGCTGCTGATCTGCGCCGTGGTAATTTACCCCACGCTTTACGGCATGCAGATGAGCTTCCACGAGATGCGGCTCAATCGTCCGGGCCTCGGCAATGGCTGGGTCGGGCTGAAGCACTATCAGCGCATGGTGACCGATCCGATCTTCTGGGTCTCGCTGCGCAATACGGCGGTGTGGGTGACGTCGGCCATTGCGCTCGAATTTGTGGTCGGGCTTGTCGCCGCGCTGGCGCTGAACCGCAACCTGCCCGGCAGCAAGATCTTGGCCGTGCTGATCCTGCTCCCCTATTTCCTGCCCAACGTGGTAGCAGGACATATGTGGGCGCTAATGCTCGACCCCCGACTGGGCGTGATCAACGACCTGCTGGTCAAAGTCGGCCTGTTGCAAGGCTACAAGGCCTGGTTCGCCGATCCCACCACCGCCATGGCCGCGGCGATCGTGGTCGAGGCCTGGCACAGTTTTCCGTTTTTCACGCTGCTGCTGCTGGCGGGGCTCAAGGGCATCCCAACGGACCTCTACAAGGCCGCCGATATCGACGGCGCAGGCGCGTTCTCGCAGCTCCGGCTGATTACGCTGCCGATGCTGAAAACCATCATTGCCGCAGCAGTCATCCTGCGGGTCATCGGGCTCGTCAACTCACCCGATCTCCTGCTGATCCTGACCAGCGGCGGCCCCGGCCGCTCGACGCAGGTGCTGTCGCTCTATGCGTTCCAGACCGCCTACAAGGATTTCAATTTCGGCTATGCGGGCGCGCTGTCGGTGGTGATGTTCGTGCTGCTGATGGTGTTTGCCTGGGCCTATGTGCGGCTCTCCAAAGTGAACGAGGACTGACCCATGGCCTCTACCCGCTCACGCTCCAAACTGGTCTGGGACATCATCAGCTATATCGTGCTGATCGGCCTGGCCTTCATCTGCATCGCGCCGATCCTCTGGACCTTCCTGACCTCGCTGAAGGTCGAGAGCGACATCGTCACCCGCACGATGCACTACATCCCGCCGAGCATTACGTTCGACAACTATGTGAAGCTGTGGAACCAGTCGAGCTATCCGACGCTGGTGATCAACAGCCTGATCGTCACGTCAACGACCGTACTGATCTGCCTGCTCACCGGCACCGTCGCCGCCTACGCGTTCTCCCGCTTCCAGTTCAAGGGTCGCACGCAATTGATGCTGGGCTATCTCGTGGTGCGCATGTTCCCGGCCGTGCTGATGATCATCCCGCTGTTCATCGTCATGCGGCAGGTGGGCTTGCTCGACAGCACCTTCGGACTGGCCGTGGCCTATACCAGCTTCCTGTTGCCGTTGTTCGTATGGATGCTGAAAGGCTTTTTCGACGCGGCGCCCAAGGAGCTCGAAAGCGCGGCACGCATCGACGGCACCACACGGCTGGGCGCCATGTTCATGGTGGTCATTCCAATCGCCCGCAACGGCCTTTTGGCCACCTGCGTCTTCGTCGCCATCGCGGCGTGGAACGAATATCTGTTCGCCCTGATGCTGACCACCAGCACCGGTTCGCGCACCTGGCCGGTCGGGCTGCAATTGATGGTCGGCGAATTCCAGCTTCCCTGGGGCATGCTCGCCGCCGGCGGCATGATTTCCATTCTTCCCGTCATCGTCCTGTTTGCCCTGGTGCAGCGGGCGATGGTGGCCGGCCTCACCGCCGGCGCAGTCAAAGGCTAGACCCATGGCAACACTCTCCATCAACTCCGTCCGTAAAAGCTTCGGCACTGTCGAGGTGCTCAGCAATATCGATATCGACGTCGAAGACGGCGGGTTCCTCGTGTTGCTGGGGCCTTCGGGCTGCGGCAAGTCCACTCTGCTGGCGATCATTGCCGGCCTCGAAACCAGTTCGGGCGGCGACATTCTGATCGGCGACCGCAATGTCAACGACGTGCATCCCAAGGACCGCAACATCGCCATGGTGTTCCAGTCCTACGCGCTCTATCCGACCATGCCGGTACGCCGGAATATCGGCTTCGGGCTCGAGATGCGCAAAGTCGACGCCAAGGACCGTGACGCGGCGGTCAACCGTGCGGCCGAGCTGCTGCAGATCGAACACCTACTCGACCGCAAGCCGGGCCAGCTGTCCGGCGGGCAACGCCAGCGTGTGGCCATGGGTCGCGCGATCGTGCGCAATCCGGACCTGTTCCTGTTCGACGAGCCGCTCAGCAATCTCGATGCCAAGCTGCGCGTCGAGATGCGCACCGAGATCAAGCGGCTGCATGAGCGACTGGGCACCACCACGGTCTATGTCACCCACGACCAAGTCGAGGCGCTAACGCTCGGCACCAAGGTTGCGGTGATGAAAGACGGCGTAATCCAGCAATTGGCCGATCCCGAGACCATCTATGAGCGCCCCGCCAACATGTTCGTCGCCAGCTTCATCGGCTCGCCAACGATGAACTTCCTCAAGGGCACGTTGGAGTCGCCGGGTGGCAGCCTCCAACTGCGCTATGACGGCGGGACGCTGGCGCTACCGGACCTGACGCAGGATGTTGCGGGTTTCGTGGGACGCACGGTGGTGGCCGGCATCCGGCCGGAGACCCTGCATGCAGGACCGGGGGCCGCGACCCTGACCGGCGCCGTCGACATCATCGAGCCGACCGGCCCCGACACCATGGTGATCGTCAATGTGGGTGGGCAATTGATCACCGCCCGGCTCGGTCCGAAGGCTCGCCCCGTGTCAGGCCAACCGCTGACCCTTGCGGTGGATAGCGCCGCCATCAACCTTTTCGATCCCGATACCGGCAACCGGATTTGATCTGCGCACGCCATCCATGAGCAAGCACCATGACTGACCTTTCCAAGCTGACCCAAATCGTCGCCACGCGCATCGCCACCATTCCGAAATGGGCGCTGCTGCAACGGCAGATTTTCAGCGTCCTCGACCGGGCCGCGATCGAGTTTGCCGATCGCTATACGCGCGCCGACGGAACGCTGATCTGGCGCGACCGGTGGCCGGGCATGGACGGTTCGGACGATCCCTATGAGGGGTTCATGAACATGCCCCTGTTCTACGCGCTGGGCGGCAGCGAAGAAGTTTATCTACGCTCGCGCACCATCTGGGATGGCATCACCTGGCAGTGGACCGAATATGGCCAGGTCCACCGCGAATACGACGCCTACTACGACTGGATGCACCACGGCGAGAGCAATCTGTTCTTCTACTTCTTCGGCTTGGCCGACCCGAGCGTGCCCAAGGACCGGCAACGCGCGCGCCGCTTTGCGGGCTTCTACAATGGCGAGGACAAGGAAGCGCTCAATTACGATGTGGATAAGCGCCTCATCCGCTCGCCGATCAGCGGTAGCAAGGGGCCGCGCTTCGAGCAGACGGGCGAGGACTGGTCGACCCATCGCGAAATCCTCGACAATTATCTGCCGCCGTTCGAGGATATCCCCGGCATCGATCGCTACGCCACCGAGACTCCGTGGTCGAACGACGCCACCTATGCGGACATCCTGGAGCGCATCAATAGCCGGCAATCGCGCGGGGACGTGCCGCTTAATCTCGGCGCCACATCGCTGATGACCCACGCCTTCGCCTATACGGGCGACGAAAAATACCGAAGCTGGGTCATCGATTATCTCGGCGCCTGGACCGAGCGTACGGCGCGCAATGGCGGTATTACGCCCGACAATATCGGGCTGTCCGGCGAAATTGGCGAATACAATGATGGCAAATGGTGGGGCGGCTATTACGGCTGGCGCTGGCCGCACGGCTCGTTCTCGCTGCTGGAGCCCATGTGCATCGCCGGCGTCAACGCAGCGCTGCTCACCGGCGATATGAGCCACCTCGACCTGCCCCGCTCGCAACTCGACATGCTGTGGGACCTGCGGCGCGAGGAAAACGGCATCCAAGTGGTGCCGAACCGGCACTACGACGCTGGCTGGCGCGACTTCCGCCCGATGCATCCGATGTACGGCACCTATCTGTGGAACGTCTCGATGGCCGAAGAAGATGCCGAGCGGGCCGAACGCGGCTGGGCCGGTCATCTCTTCGACGACGTCAATCCGGCCTATCATGGTTACGGCGCTTCCAATGGCGGCCATATGGGCTTCAACGGCAATACAGCGCAGTGGTTCAAATTCATCCGCGGCGGCAATCCTGACTATCCCGAGGCCCTGCTCGAAGCCAACCTGACGACCATTTCAAATCAGATCGCCGCGTTCCGCGCGCCCGAGAACGATCCCGAAACCATGGATCACTTCCGCGAATCCATGACCATCCACATGTGGCAGCAGCTGACCCCCATGGTGCTCGAAGGCCTAGCGCAGCTCACGCTAGGCGGACCCATGCACGTCTACCACGGCGGGTTGCAACTGGCGCGTTTGCGCTACTTCGACGCCGACGCGCAACGTCCCGGCCTCCCGCCGGGCGTAGCCGCATTGGTGGATAGATTGGCCGACACGAGCGCCGCGCTGACCCTGGTCAACACCGATGCCCTCGCGGCGCGGCGTGTCATTATCCAGGCCGGCGTCTTCGGCGAGCATGTATTCGATGGCGGCTCGCTCGATGGCGAGCGCTTCGATGCCGCCGGCCGCTGGCTCCTCGTCACCCTGCCCCCCGGCGCGACAGCGCAACTGGAGCTTGGCATGCGCCGCTTCGCCAACGCCCCCAACTATGACACCCCATGGCAAAGCGCCGCCTCGGGCCCCGCGCCACTCGTTGGGCGAGAAGTTTAGATCCGAGGAGGAGGATGCCTCCGTGACGTGACAACCGGCCCGGTAGGGAATTGCCCTTAGAAGAGCTGCAAGGGCAATTGCTGGTAGGAGTCCGCCAACCATAGCGCCAGCTTCATGATGGTGAAGGTGGGGTTGGCGCTGCCAGCGGTGGGAAACACCGCGGCGCTGGCCACTGCCACATTGGGCAAAGCATGGCAGCGCAGGTCGGGGCCAACCACCGACGTTGCAGGATTGGTCCCCATACGGGCCGAACCCGAAGGATGGGCGCAGGCCTCCGCCTTGTCGGTGATATGGCCGTAGGGATTGGTTACCGATGGATCCCACACCAGCGGACACAGGTTGTCGAAGCCGGAGCGCTGCCAATAATGCTTCAGGTGCTGCGCGGTGGCGCGAAAGGTCCGCTCGTCGGCGGCGCGGGGCCTCCAGTCAAACCGGGCCTTGGGCATGCCAAGGCGATCCTTTTTGTCCGAAAGGGTGATGCGGTTTTGCGCATGGGGAAGTTGCTCGATCGACGTCATCAGCCGAAAGGCTATGCCTGGGGGCACATAGAGCTGCTTGTGCCACAGCCGCCAGAAGGCGCCTTTGGCTACCAGCTTAAAGTCCCTCATGGCCAAGCCGACCTGCCTGATCTCGACTTTTCGCTGTTGCAGCCCGTGGGCAATGCTCTTGATTGCCGCGAGGCCACTATTGGCCAGGTCCATCGAAACGTAGACGAACGCACTGGAAACGGCCTCGGTTTCCTGGGCGTCGTGCGACAGCTCCAGATGCAGGTCCCGCCGCGTCCCCTTGACGAAGCGATAGCTCAGCAGATGATTGGTGAGCGCCGAGCGGTGACGATCGACCTGCGCCACTTCGGCCTTGAGGTGGTCCTGGAAGTAGCGCCCCAGCGCATCGGTGCCCGCAAAGGCATGCCGGTCGCTGGCTTCGTCGAGCAAGAGCAGCAGGCGCGTGGATTCTATGGTCCCCGCCGCAATGACAAACTGATCCGCCGTCACCTCGATGCGACGCTCCGACAGGCTCTGCGCCTTGAGCGCCAGCAGCCGGCCAGCCTCCCGGTCGAGACCGAAACCCCCAACCGTCGCGTTGAGCCACACGGTAACATACGGGCTCGACCTGAGTTCATCCCCCAGCATGGTGACGATATTGCAGCGCTTGAAGGTCGGGCACTTCGCCCAGCGAGCCTTGAAGTCTTCCTCGTCGGCCCGCAGCAGTCCCGACAGGCCTGGGGTGACTGAATCGATCTCGTCGAAGGAGTCGTGCCCCACTGAAAAGAGCGTCTCCAGTTCCGGCTCATAGCCATCCAGCACGTCTGGGTTGATGGGCCATTCATGCTGGGCGATATGGTGGCGATCGCCGCTATCGGCCGGGCTGATCGGGATCATTCGGCCGCCCCAGCGCGAGGACGAGCCGCCCAACCCGCGATAGCGTCCGGTCAACGCCCGCGAGTAGCGCCGGGCCGGGTCGTCAATTTCATTGAGGGCATGAATTTGCGGATCGAACCGCAGGCTGCCGCTCTCGAGCACGACGACCTTGCGCTTGCGCCGGGCTAACCTGGTGGCCAGCAGCAATCCCGCTATGCCCGCCCCAACCACGCAAAACGAGGCCGTTTCCCCCAGGTCAGGGCCAGCTACCGACAAATCCAGAATGGCCATCAGTTCCCCCATGGCACGCTACGCGCAGACCCTAGGCCGACATCACGGCGAGGTGTTCTGCACATTATGGGACGGTGGCAGCATCAATTCGAGCTATCGCCCAGCCATGATGGGGTTATTGCCGCCCACGGCCCACCGCCACACTCTGACAGGCGAAAACAGCACCAATGCAACGGCGCGTGACCTCGTCCGGCCGCCGATTGCGGGAGAATTGGACCTATGGTTCGGCCGCCCAGAGTTAGCGTCATCATCCCGCACCTGAACGAGCCCGACGATTTGCGGAAATGCCTGCAATCGCTCGATGCGCAGCGGACCCCGGACCTACCCTTCGAGATCATTGTGGTCGATAACGGTTCGCGCACCATGCCCGACTTTGCGGCGACATTCGTTCCTGGCGTGCGGCTGCTGCGCGAAACCACCCCCGGACCGGGCCCCGCGCGCAATCTGGGCGCGGCGATGGCCGCGGCACCAATCCTGGCCTTCATCGATGCGGATTGCGTCGCGGCCAAGGGCTGGCTGGCGGCAATCGTGCGCGGCTTCGACGAGCGTCCCGAGGTCGACTTCGCCGGCGGCGATATTCGCATCCGGCCCGCCGCGGTGGACCAGCTGACCGCAGTCGAGGCCTATGAGAACATCTACAGCTACCGCACGCGGCTTTACGTCGAGCAACTTGGATTTGCCGCCACCGGCAACATGGCGGTCCGCACCGATGTCTTCCGTTCCGTGGGTCCGTTTGGCGGCATCGGCACCATGGAGGATACCGAATGGGGCCAGCGCGCCACGTCCATGGGCTACCTCATCACCTACTTGAAGGATGCTCGGGTCTATACGCCCTCATGCACGTCCTTCGCCGAGCTGGCGCGGCGCTGGGATCGTCACGTCGCTCATGAATTCCGCGAAATCGGCGACGCGAAGTGGGGAAAGCTGCGCTGGCTGGCCAAGAGCGCCGTCATGGCGGCGTCGCCCCCGCTTGAACTGCTGCGCATCTGCAAGTCGGACCGCGTCACCAGCTGGCGCGAGCGCTGGCTGGCGCTGCGCTGCGTCACCCGCGTCCGTCTCTACCGTGCGCGCCGGATGGTGGGACTGGTCTGGCACGACAACGCCGCCGGCATGGTGGACATGTGGAACCGGGAAAACCGCTGAACCGCGGCCGCTGCATCGATCGAGCTAGATCAACCGGTTCGGCACTCCTCCGATCTGCCCGGCCTCCATCGCATGAGCGAAGTGTGCCCCAGGCGGGCTCATGCAACTGTTGGCAGGCAGGCGATCTGCAAATTTGGCATCAAGGCGAGGAAGCAGAATGCTGCAGGATGTGATTGGGCGCTCCAAGTATGACGACTTCGCCGGCGAGGGGGTCGACCGGATCGAAGCTTTGGACCCCAAGCTCGCCTCGGCCCGCGAACGGTTGCCCGAACTGTGCGACCTGGCCGTCAATGGGTTGCGACGCATGGCACTGCCCGATCTGCACTTCCCCCATACCATGCGGGGCGTCGGCAGCCGGAACGGCTCGGGGGTAATTCCTGAAGGCGATAACCTGCGCTACACCATTAACGTGGCGCAAGGGCTGGCTTGGACCACCGAAGCCCAGCAGCGCTCCGTGCTGGATGGCAAGACGGCCGTCGACTTGGCGTTGGCCTGCATCGAGCGGGCGGCAAAGTCCGGCGAGCCGGGCGCCATAGCGCTGGCGGCCTGGGCTGCGGCGGAGACGGCCGGGGTATTTGCCGGCGAGCTGTTCGCGTTACTCGAAACCAGCCTGAGCCATGACAACTCAATTCAGACCGTTTCCTGCGCGTGGGCGTTGACCGCAGCCCTTGCGGCTCGCCATCTCGGCCCGACGGCCGAGGTGCAGCGGCTGGCCAGCCGGCTGCTCCTGCTGCATGCACAGTCGGATAGCGGCCTGTTCCGCCATTTCACGCCGGCGAATGCGGCTGGTTTTGCGCGCGGCCATGTGGGTTGCTTTGCCGATCAGGTCTACCCGATCCAAGCGCTGGCGCGGCTGGGCTACATGGATGGCGACCGGGTGGCGCTGCGCGCCGCCGAGGCATGTGCGGCGCGGATCGTGGCGCTGCAGGGCGAAGCCGGCCAGTGGTGGTGGCATTACGACACGCGCGACGGCAGCGTGGTCGAGGGCTATCCGGTCTATAGCGTGCACCAGCATGCCATGGCGCCGATGGCGCTGCTCGATCTAAACGAGGCCGGCGGCACCGACCATCGCGCGGCCCTGGCCAAGGGCCTGGGCTGGCTCGACCGACGCCCCGAAACCGACGAGCCGATGATCTCTGCCGAAGATGGCGTGATCTGGCGCAAGATTGGTCGCAACGAGCCGCCCAAGCTGGTTCGCTCGGTCGCTGCCGTCACCACCGCGGTCAGCGCCGGCTGGCACTTGCCGGGCCTCGATACCGTGTTTCCGCCGGTCAAAGTCGATCGCGAATGCCGGCCCTATGAGTTCGGCTGGATGCTCTATGCCTGGCGATCACGTGGCGTGGTGCAGGCGCTTCGCCACCAGACGCGCCGATACTGAGATTTGGGGATTGAGAGATTGGGGCCCGGCGTAATCGCCGGGCCCCAAACCTTTTGACCTAGGGTTCACGCAGGCTTTCGTCGAGCCCACGGATCAGCGGATAGAGGAAATAGGATATCACGGTGCGATCGCCGGCATGGATTTCGGCTGAGACAGTCATCCCCGGCAACATCCGGAACGAGGCTGGCACCTGCCGCAACGCGTCCTGCCCCAAGGCAATATGCACCTTGTAGAACGCAGCGCCGCCTTGCGGGTTGTCACCGGCCTGCTTGGCGAAGGAATTCTCGCTGATCGAGATGACCTTGCCCTCGATGGTGCCGTGTTCCTGGAACGGGAAAGCATCGAATTTGATGCGGGCAAGATCGCCGGTGCTCAGATGGCCGATATCGTTGCTGGCGACGGTGACCTCGGCTTCGAGCGGCACATTCAGCGGCACCAGGGTAATCAGCGGTTCGGCGGGCTGCACGACCGAAGCCACCGAGCGCTGCGCCACTTCCAACACCGCCGCATCGGCAGGGGCGGTGATATGGGACATCGCTTCGCGCAGGCTGACCTTGCGCAGTTCCTCGCCCGCGCCGGCCTGCTTGTCCTGCAGGTCCACCAGCGCCTCGAACAGCACGCGGCGATAGTCCGCGATATAATTCTGCCGTTCCGCCCGCGTCTGGTCGAGTTGCTGCTCGGCGGCGTCATATTGCCCGCTCAATCGCGTCAGCGACACCTGGATATCGAGGCTGACGTCCTGCGCCTGCAGATAGGTCAGGCGCGATCCGTTGCCGGTATCGGCGAGGGACGCGTGCATAGTCTGAATTTCCTGCAGGCCCGTGAGGCGCTTGCCCAGCATTGCCTCTTCGGAGCTGGTCGCGTGCAACACCGACTCTCCGTGGGCGATCTGGGCGTCGAAATCGTCGAGCTTGGCCTGGTAGGCGGCAAGGCGCTGCGCCGCCAGCTGCGCCTGCATCAAGGCTTCGGGCGACGCGTCCGCCGGGGGGGCATAGATCGTTCCGGCAAGTTCGGCCTGGAGGCGATCGATCTGCGCGGCAAAACCGGCGAGCTTGGATTGCAACTGCCCCGCATCCGAGGAGCTGAATGTGGGATCGAGCGTCGCCAGCAATTGCCCCTTGGTGACGATGTCGCCGGCCTTGACCAGGATGGAGCGGATGATCGAGGTTTCAAGCGGTTGCATGACGAGGGTTGGCTCGCTGGTTGCAAGCCGGCCCGGCGCGACAACGATTTCGTCGATCTTGGAAACACTGGCCCAATAGATGGCGCAGCCGATCGCCGCGGCCACCAGGTACAGCGTCATCCGCGCCGTGATGGGCGGCTTGCGCTCCTCGAGGGCAATGGCATCGGTCTGGAATTCCATGATGACGGGCTGCTTGGCCGTCGGCACGGGCTTGAGCTGGGGCTTTTTGGTGGGCTCGACCACCTTGAGGGTTTTGGCTGTGGCGTTCATCCGACAAGCTTCATCTGCTGGTTCCACAAGTGCCGGTAGGTCGTGCAACTCGTCACGAGCTGGCTATGAGGGCCGACGTCGACCAGACGGCCACGATCCATGACGATGATCGCATCGGCATCGGTCAGCATGGACAGGCGATGGGAGACGATGACCACCGTGCGTCCCGCCGCGATCCCCTTGATGGAGCGCTTGACGATGGCTTCGCTCTCGGGATCAAGCGCGCTGGTGGCCTCGTCGAGGATGAGAAACTTCGGATCGGTGATCAGGGCCCGCGCAATCGAGAGGCGCTGGCGCTGACCGCCGGAGAAATTCTCGGCGCCCTCCTCGACCAGGGTGTCATAGCCGCGCGGCAGCTGTTCGATAAACTCCACGGCGCCGGCCAACTTCGCCGCCTCCACAACCTGCTCGAAAGTCGCATCGGGCTTGGCCGCGGCGATGTTCTCGCGCACGGTGCCGCGAAACAGGAAGCTGTCCTGCAGCACCACACCCACGCTGCGCCGCAAATGGTTGAGGTCGAGCTCACGCACATCATAGCCGCCGATGCGGATGAGCCCCTGCTGCACGGGATAGAGACCCTGGATCAGCCTCGTCACCGTGCTCTTGCCCGAACCGCTGCGGCCAACCACGCCAACGACGCTGCCGCCGGGGATTTCGAATGACAGATCGTTCAGCGCAAACGCATCGTCGTGCCGGTAGCGGAAGGCGATGTTTTCAAACTCGATGCCGCCGACGAGCTCGGGGCGAAGGCCTTCGGTGCGTCCCGCGCGCTCGACCTTCTGGTTCATCACCTCGCCCAGCATGCGCACCGACAGCGCCACTTCCTGGTATTCGTGCACCATGGTGACAATCGCCACCAACGGGCCCGACACCCGGCCGGCCAGCATGTTGAAGGCGATCAGGACACCGACCGTCATGCTGCCGTCAAACACGTGCAGCGCGCCGATGCCGATGATGGCGACACCCATGAGCTTTTCCAGCAGCCCGGTGACTGCCTGGGCGGTGATCGAGATCGTCTCGACCTTGAAGCGCGTATTGATGGTTTGCGCCGACCGGTCGTCCCACACCCGGCGCTGCAGCGGCTCCATGGCGAGCGACTTCAAGGTGCGGATCCCGTGCACGGTTTCCACCAACAGCCCCTGCCGGGCCCCTTCGGCGGCATAGAGCGCTGCCAGCCGCTTACGGAAAGGCGCGATCAGCAGCGCCACCACGAGGCCAATCAGCACGCTGAAGCCCAGCACGATCAGCGACAGCTCCCAGCTATAGAGCATCAGCACCGGCACGAAGACGAAGAGTGACAGCGCGTCCAGCAGCGTCAGGAACAGCCGCCCGGTGAGGAACTCGCGGATACGGCTCGACTGCTGCATGTGCTTGACCAGCACGCCGGCCGACGCCTGCTCGAAAAAGGTAATCGGCAGGTCCAGCAGATGCCGGAACGTGCGCGTCGACACCCTGATGTCGATGCGGTTGGTGGCGTAGATCAGCAGGTAGCGCCGCAAGAACACGAACACTGCCTCGAACAGCAGCGCCACGCCGACGCCGATGGCGAGCACATAGAGGGTGGAATAGCTTTGGTGCACCAGCACCTTGTCGATCACCAGTTGGAAGAAAATCGGCGTCGCCAGCCCCAGCGCGTAGAGAAACAGGGCCGCAATGGCGACATCAGCAAAGAGGCGCTTCTGGTGCAATATCTCGGGGATGAACCAGCGAAAGCCGAACGGCTGCTCCGGATCGGCTATGGCGTAGCTGCGCTTGGCCAGCAGGACTTCGCCCTTCCAGCGCTTGACGAACTGGTCGAGCGGCACCGCGATCATTCCGCCGGGTGTCTCGGCCAGGGGGTCGTAGAGCCGCACGATGTCGGTGCCCTGCTCGTCCCGTTCAAATCCGAGCACGCTGACCCAGTTGCCGTTTTCAAGGCGCGCCAGCGCAGGATAGGCCGCACCAAGACGCAGCAGACCGCCGCGCTTGATCTTGGTTCGGCGCGCCTTCAAGCCGGCATCGCGCGCCATGCGCAGCATCAGGTCGAAGCCGATGCCCTCATCGCGAATGGCGTATTCGGCGATGAGCCTATCCGCGCTGGTGTCGAGGCCATGATGACGCAACGTGGCCGCGAGACATTCCGGGCCGGTCTGGATAGGGGCCTGCATGGCGATTGGCTACCGGTTCAGTCGAAATTGGGGGACGCGTTGTGGCGCACGCCGTTGCCATTCGGCCGGGGCGCATTGACGGGGATCGCCACATCGTCGGGCACGTTGTTCCGACGGATCGCGCCGGCCTCGATCAGCCCGTTCATGGCGTTTTGCAGCACGTCGAAGCTGTTGGCGAAGCCTTCGAGCGACATGACGATACGCTGGCGATGTTCGGGCACCAATTGCCCGAGATCGTCGCGCATTGTGGTCGACAGGCTGACCAGATCAATGCGGACGATGGTGCCCGTGACGGTGATTTCCCCGATGGCGTCGGCATAAAGTTCCTGCATGATTCTAACTCCTTATTGCGCCGCCCTAAGAGGCAAGCGAACCGTTGAACACGACGTCGACATAGTAGTTGGTGGCGTTGAAGCTGCCGCTGGGGAAGGCGCTGGCACTGCCGTAGGCATAGAGGCCGTTGCCGCCGCTCGAAGCGCTTGATGGCGCAGTGAGGGGACCCGATGTCACCGCCGAGCCAAACCCATTGGCGGTGGCCGAATAGTTGCCGTTGCTATGGTAGGACACCACGTAGCTCGCCCCGGCCGTGATCGCGATCGGCGCGGCGAAGTTGGCGGTTTGCCATCCGCTTGCGGTTTCGTTCTGGAAGGTCAGGGTGCCCAGATTGGCCCCCGCTGCGCTCCACAGCGTGCCGGTATGGGTGCCGGTATTCTGGGCGCCCTTGTAGAACCGAATGCCCGAAATCGTGCCGGCCTGGGAGCTGGTGAACTTCATGCCCAGTTCGACCCCGTTGGGGTCGTTCACGGAGACCGTGGTCGGCGTGTCGGTCGGCGCAAACAGCGACGTAGCGGTCGCTGGGGCCGAAACGGTCAGCGCTGCGTTGGCCGACGCGGTGCCGCCGCGCCCGTCGGAGATCGCATAGCTGAAGCTGGCGGCGCCCACATAGCTGGCCGTGGGGGTGAACGTCACCATATTGGTCTGAGCGTTGAACGACACAGTGCCGTTTGTCGCCGCGCTGACCCCGGTAATCGAGAGGGCGTCGCCATTTGCATCGGTATCGTTTGCCAGCAGCGTGGCTGCGGCGATCTGCACAGACGCATCGCGCTGGACAGCGAGGCCGCTGTCATTGTTGGCGACAGGGGCCACATTGGTCGAGCCCTGGTAGTAGACGTCGACCCAGTAATTGGTGGCGTTGTAGCTGCCCGAGGGGAAGATAGTGCCCGACCCGTAGGCGAAGACGCCATTGCCATTGCCACCCGTGCTTTGCGGCGCAGTGAGCGGGCCATTGGTGGTTGCGGCAGTGCCGAAATACCCACCGGTCGCCGAGTAGTATCCGCCCGGCGCATGGTAGGACACCAGATAGGTCGTCCCGGCCGCCACTGCGATCGGATTGCTGAAGCTGGCAGATTGCCAGCCGCTAGCGGTTTCGTTGGTGAATGTCAGCGTACCAAGTTGCGTGCCTGTGCTGGTCCACAACGTGCCGGTATGTGTGCCGGTGTTCTGCGCGCCCTTGTAAAAGCGCATGCCAGTTACCGTGCCGTTCGACGCAACGGTGAACTTCATACCCAGCTCGACCGAGCCGGTATCGTTGACGCTGGCGGTTGCCGGCGTTGCGTTGGCAGCAAATAGCGTAGTGCCGGCGGGGACGGAGGAGACAGTCAGCGACACGCCGGCCGAGGCGGTGCCGCCGCGCCCGTCGGCTACGGCATAGTTGAAACTGGCGGCCCCCGTATAGCCGGCATTGGGCGTGAAGGTGACGATGTTGGTTTGGGCGTTGAAGGCCACTGTGCCGTTCGTGCCGCCGCTGACACCAGTTATGGTCAGCGCATCGCCATCGGGATCGTTGTCATTGGCCAGCAAGGCTGATGCGGCAATCTGCAGCGCCGCTCCCTGCTGCGTCGTGTAGCCGGTGTCATTGGTGGCGACGGGCGGCCGGTTTGCCGCCGGCGCGACGGTCAATGCAACACTGGCGCTGGCGGTGCCCCCAACGCCGTCGCTGATCGTGTAGACAAAAGAGGCCGCGCCCGAGTAGCCTGCGGTTGGCGTGAACAAGACCGAATTGGTCTGGGCGTTGAAGGCGACTGTACCGTTAACGGGGGTGCCGACGCCGGTAATCGATAGCGAATTGCCATCAGGGTCGGTGTCGTTCGCCAGCAGCGTAGCGGCGGCCAGTGTCAGCGCCGTATTATTGGGGGTGGTATAGCCACTGTCGTTTGCCGCCACAGGCGATTGATTGGCGGCGGCGGTCGAGGTCATCACCACGTCGACCCAGTAGTTGGTCTTGTTGAAGGTGCTGGTCGGCATGATGCTCGTCGCGCCGTAGCTATAAACCCCGTTGCTTGCGCCAGGCGCCGTCAGGAAACCGCTGACCTTGTCGGTGACAAAGTAATTGGTTGTGGAACCGTAGTGGCCGTTGCTGAGATAGCTGGCGACATAAGTGGTTCCGGCGGCGATCTGGACAGGGCTGCTGAAGTTGACGGTTTGCCAGCCGCTGCTGGTCTCGTTGACGAAGGTGGCGCTGGCCAGCAGAACACCGGTACTGCTCCATAGCGAGCCGACGTGAGTGCCGGTATCGCTGGCGCTCTTGTAATACTTTAAGCCGGTGATGGCACCGGCCGCCGATGCGACGAAGCGGACGCCAAGATTGACCCGATTGGTATCAGTGCTCGCCAGCTCGGCCGGGGTATCGGTCGTGGTAAACAGCGAGCTGGTGCTGACGGTGGGGACAATGTCCATGTTGACGAAGGCAGAGCCCGTGCCACCGCGACCATCGGAAATCGAATAGCCGAAGGTGGCTGAACCGAGATATCCGGCATTGGGGGTAAACGTTATGGTCTGCTGCTGCGCATCGAAAACCACCATGCCACCCGAGGGCGCGCCCGCACCGATGACGGTGAGCGTGTCGTTGTTGGGGTCGGTGTCGTTGGCGAGCAATTGCGCAAACGTGAACACTTTTGGCGTGTTTCGGGCAATGACATAGCCGTTGTCGTTATTGCCGGTCGGTGCCTGGTTGGGCGTGGCTGCGTCGCTGAACACCACATCGACCCAGTAATTGTTTCCCGAGGAGGCTGTTGTGGGAAAGGCGTTTTGTGCGGAGTAGGTAAAAAAGCCATTGGTGGCAGTGAGTGCGCCGTTGGTTTGGGGCGTCGAGAAATAGTTGGGCGTTACCGCGTAGCCCTGCATGCCAAAATAGCTCGCCACGTAAGTCGTGCCGGCGTTGATCGAGACCGGGTTGTCGAACACCACGGTCTGCCAGCCGCTAACCGTCTCATTGGTGAAAGTGGCTTTGGCCAACAGCGTACCCGTCGACGTCCAGAGCGAGCCGATATGTTCGCCGGTGTTGCCGGTTCCCTTATAGTAGCGCAGTCCGACGATGCTGCCCGATTGGGAGGATGTGAAGCTCACCCCCAGATTGACGGGACTGGTATCGGCGTCGAAAGGAACAGCGGGAGTGGCGCCCGGCACAAACAAACTGCCCGATCCACCCTGGGCCACGGTGACGGTGACACCCGCGCTCGGCGCTTCGAGGTTAATGCTGTCATCCACCGCCCGCGAGCGAATGGTATAGGTGCCCCCGATGATAGGGGTCCAGCTATAGCTCCAGCTATTATAGCCAGTGGCGCGGTGCCAGGTCGTGCCGCCATCGGTAGATACTTCAACGACGGCGACCAGTCCGCCGCCAGCATCGGCGGCAGTGCCGGTGATGGTATAGGTCTGGGCCGCAGACAGGCTCCCGGTCGCGGTCGGCGACGTAATGACCGTGGTGGGGGCGGCGTGATCGGTACTCTGAGCGGCTGCCGCCAGGCTCTGCATCAGCGTTGCCGGCTGAACGCCCATTTCGGCGAACAGGTTGATCATCGCCTGCTGCACGTTCTTGTCGGTCGGCGTCACCTCGTTGTCGTGGTGGCTGTCCAGGCCCCACGACCAATAGACGGTGCCGGCGCCGAAAACGAGGGCACCGCTCGGTGCACGGTAGAGCGTCAAGGCATGCGAGGCTGTGCCCGCGCCAACCGCGTTGCCATAGTCGAGCAACAGGGAGTTCACGTCGACCGTAGTTGAGGACAGAGGAACAAGCCCGGCGGGCCTGAACCCGTTGTCGAGGTCGGAGTCCCATTCGTAGCCCAGAAGGTTCTGCGTCAGCGTATAGACTTCGCCGGGATTGAGGTCAGCGACGGCCGTATTCGTCCAGAAGCGAAGGTTCGACATGTCGTAAGGAATGTCGATCGAATCCAGGCGATAGCCGTCAACGGTGAAAATCGTTCCGGTCAGCGAGTTTTCAGGCGCGCCAGACCCGAATACCGGATCGCGCCAGGTCGATGTCGTTCCTGCAGTGTCGCTGTTGGCGTTGTCCCAGCGTTCCTTGTAGGAGACCAGCGTCTTGTAGGGGGTGCCGGAGCCATCGATGCTGGCCTCCCAACGGGTTTCCCAATAGACCTCGTTGCCGCTCCAGAACGATAGATTGACACCGGCATCGCGGGCCGCCTCGACATTGTCACGCTGGTCGGCCGACCAATACTCGTCGTGCCCGACCGACAGGAATACCTTGCTGTTGAGCAGTTGAGACGCGTCGCGAGCGCTGTCGATGCCCGAGATGTAGTTGACGTCGTAGCCGTTCTGCTCAAGGAAGCGGATCGCCGAATACTCGGCCCCAAAGATGAAATCCTGCGGGCCAGCCGCGAACCCGCCATCGCGCGTGGTGATCGGGCGATTATAGCTGACGGCGCTGGCGCGACCGGCATGTCCGCCCGCATCGACGCCGCCGTAGAAATTGTATCCACCCCACCAGTTATAGGCTTGCCAGGTGGTGTCCGAAGTCTGGAAGGTGATGTCGCTGGGTGCGTTGTCATCGCGCACGATGAACGGAATGATATTGGCGCCGCCCGAACCGTCGTGCCGCTCCAGGCGCGCAAAATAGACGCCGGACATAGCATCCTGGGGGACGTCCCAGGAGGCGGATACGGACCAGTTGCCAGCATCCACGAGTTTGGTCGTGGGGTCGAACAGCGGTGTCGGTTGAAACTGCGCGACGCCCAGGTCTTTTTCGATCGTGGCGACCTTGCGGGCGCCATCGCCGCCATAATAGCCCAGCCGATAGATCTCGATCGTATAGTCTTTGGAATCGGTATTGATCTTGAAGTCGACGGTATTGCCGTGGTTGAGCGAGAACTGGGCCGCGTAGCCCTCGATTGTGGCGTCGCCCGCCCCGATCATCCACTCGCTTTCGGGCGTCCCCTGCTTCTGGTTTTCCAGCACGATGGCGTTGGTGGCGGTCACGGCCAGGGAGGCCGTCCGACCGGCGAGATCGTTAATCGCTGCGGACGTCGTCAGGGCTGGCGCGATCTTGCTGCTGGTCGGGGCGATTGTCTCTTCGGGCTGGTAGAACATCAGCGTGCGCTGCGAATAGCCGGTCGGTTTGCCATTGACCATTGTCGGCCCGCCTGTGCGCACCGAGCACACTGTGCAAGCTCGGCCAGTGCACGACCCGCATGGGGTTGTGGCCGCAGCCGAGACCCAATTGCCACGCCAATCCGACATGGCTTTGGCGGCCGAAGCGTCCGCTGCTGATGCTGATACCGCTGCCTCGGCGAACGCCACGGTCGCCACGGAGGCCGGCTCCGTTGACGAGGATACGGCCTTGAGCGCGGCGGCAGGCAACGAAGCGGGGACGCTGAAGGATGCAGCCGGCGCCGAGGTGGTCGTGGCCGGTCCTTCGGCGCTGACGGCAACCGGGACTGCAGCAACGGAAGAAAACTGCAGCGGGCCTGGCAGCGACGACGCGGCGGGGGCAAAGCTCAGGACATTGGCGGTTCCACCACCATTGGCATTCAACCTGGCGCTATAGCTCTCTTGGCCCCCGGCCATGATCTGCCGCGCCCGGTCGATGTTTGGTATCGCGGTGATCGGGGTCGAGGCCAAGGTCGCGGCCCACTGAGCGGAGCTGTTCTCGCGGCGAAAACTGGCCGTCAGTTTCGGCTTTGCAGCCAGACGCTGCACCGAAACAGCGGCGCTGCTGGCGAGATCATGGAATTGCGCCGCCTTGCCGCGCACCGAATTTCCGTAGGTTTTCACGTGCGCCCCCTACCTTCATCGCCATCACGATTGCACAGGCGGAGGGGGTATAAAATCAATCGAACGATAGCTAACGAGCTAGTCCGTTAAGGGCTCCGGACGCCTGAACCATCATGGCGAGCGGCAAGGGTCCGGCCGCTTCATCCTTTGCGGACAGCAAGGGCTTCTCGCTGAGCGGCCAGGAAATGCCGATGGCAGGGTCGTCCCAGTGGATAGAGCGCTCAAGGGCCGGCTCATAATATGAGTCCGTCTTGTACAGCACTTCGCAATTGGTCAACGCCAGGAAGCCATGCGCGAATCCGCCCGGAATCCAGAATTGCTTGTGGTTTTCGGCCGACAGCAGCATACCGCACCAGCGCCCGAAAGTCGGCGAATCCGCGCGAATATCGACCGCCACGTCAAAGATTGCGCCGCGCACGGCGCGCACCAGCTTGCCCTGTTCGCGCGGCGCCAGTTGGTAATGCAGACCCCGCAGCACACCGGCAGTCGAGATCGAGTGATTGTCCTGCACGAAGGTGTGGCGTTGGCCGGTAAGATCGGCAAAGCCGTCGGCGTTATAGCTTTCGAAGAAGGCGCCGCGCTCATCGGCGAACAGACGCGGCTCGAGCACCATCAGCCCGTCCAGGGGCATGCTTGTGACTTTCATGACAGTTGTACCTCTGTGGTCAGGTTGCGCAGGTAACGCCCATAGCCGCTGTGTTCGAGCGGGGCCGCCAGCGCCAGCAGCTCGCTCGTGTCGATCCAGCCCTGCCGCCAGGCAATTTCCTCCGGACAGGCGATCTTTTGCCCCTGCCGATGCTCGACGGTGGCGATGAACTGCCCCGCCTCGAGCAGGGAATCGTGCGTGCCGGTATCGAGCCACGCATAGCCCCGCCCCATGACCTGCACATGCAACTGCCCGCGATCGAGGTAGAGACGGTTGAGATCGGTGATTTCGAGCTCGCCGCGCGCCGATGGCTTGAGGCATTTGGCCATTTCCACAACATCGGTGTCGTAGAAATAGAGCCCGGTGACGGCGTAGTTGGACTTGGGTTGGGCCGGCTTCTCCTCGATGCCGATCACCACGCCATTTCGGTCGAACTCGGCAACCCCATACCGCCCCGGATCGTCAACGTGATAAACGAACACCGTCGCCCCATGATTGCCCCGATCGGCATTGCGCAGCAGCGCCTGGAAGTCATGACCAAAGAACAAATTGTCGCCCAGCACGAGCGCGCTGGCGCGGTCTTCGAGAAAGTCTTCGCCAATCAGGAATGCTTGGGCGAGGCCGGCGGGTGTCGCCTGCTCGGCATAGGAAAACGACACGCCCCACTGCTCGCCAGTGCCAAGGAGCCGACGGAACCGCGGCAGGTCTTCGGGAGTGGAAATCACCAGCATTTCGCGAATACCGGCCAGCATCAGGCTGGTCATCGAGTAGTAGATCATCGGCTTGTCGTAGACCGGCAACAGTTGCTTGGACATGGCAAAGGTGGCCGGATGCAGCCGCGTGCCGTTGCCGCCAGCCAGAATGATCCCCCGGCGGCTCATGCTGCCACCAGCTCGGCGACGGTGCGCCCTACCCCATGTTGCCAGTCCGGCAGGCTGAGGCCGAACGCGTCGCGTAGTTTGCGGGTTTCCAGCCGTGAATTGAGGGGTCGGATCGCCGGGGTGGGATAATCTGCCGATGCGATCGGCTCGATGGCCTCGGGCGTCAGCTTCAGCTCGGCTCCCAGCCGACCAGCTTCGGTCACCACATGGCGGGCAATCTGGTGCCAGTTGGTCTCCCCGCCTGCCGCAATGTGATAGGTGCCCGATTGGGCCTCGTTGTGCATTGTTTGCTCCAGTGCCCGTGCGGTGACATCGGCAATCAGTTCGGCGCTGGTGGGGGCGCCGTACTGGTCCGAAACAACTCGCAGGTGATCGCGTTCGCGCGCCAGTTTGAGAATGCTGCGGACGAAGTTGCGGCCCCGGGGTGCATGCACCCATGAGGTCCGCAAAATCAGGTGCTTGCAGCCCGATGCCGCAATGGCCTCGTCTCCCGCCAGCTTGCTGCGCCCATAGGCGTTGAGTGGCCCGGTCGGATTGGTTTCTTCGAACGGGTTGCTGCCGCTGCCGTCGAACACGTAGTCGCTCGAATAATGCACCAGCCAGAACCCCCGATCCGCCGCCAACCGCGCCAGGATATCCACCGCCTTGTGGTTGATCGCGTCGGCCTGCTGGGGATGCGTTTCGGCGTCATCCACCGCCGTATAGGCGGCGGCATTGACGACAGCGTCGGGCTGGCTATCTCCCAGTACCCGCCCGACGCTGCCAGGATCGCAGAGGTCGAGCGCCGGACGCGCTACCACGACAACGTCGCCTAATGGCGCCAGCGACCGCTGCAATTCCCAACCCACCTGACCCGAGCCTCCCAGGATCAAGATTTTCATGTGTACTGCCTCGCGACCCAGTCGCGGTAACTGCCCCCGGTCACCGCGGCGGTCCACTCGCGATGCTCGATGTACCATTGCACCGTTTTGGCGATGCCGCTCTCGAAGGTCTCGAGCGGCTTCCAGCCCAGTTCGGAGCGCAGCTTGGTGCTGTTGATGGCGTAGCGCCGGTCGTGGCCGGGCCGGTCGCGGACGAGCACGATCTGGTCGCTATAGGAGCGGCCGTCGAGCAGGGGCAGATAATCATCCAGCATGGCGCAGACGGTACGCGCGACGGCGATATTCTGCCGCTCCGCATTGCCGCCGATATTGTAGGTCTGGCCCGGCCGGCCATTGGCCAGCACCATGCGCAATGCACGGCAATGATCGGTCACGTAAAGCCAGTCGCGCACCTGTTGGCCGTCGCCGTAAAGCGGCAGGTCCTTGCCTGTCGTGGCGTTGTGAATCAGCAGCGGAATGAGCTTTTCGGGAAAGTGGTAGGGCCCGTAATTGTTCGAGCAATGTGTGGTCAGCACCGGCAGGCCATAGGTCTCCCCATAGGCCCGAACCAAGTGATCCGAGGCCGCCTTGCTGGCCGCATAGGGACTATTGGGCCGGTAGGGGCTGCTTTCCACAAATGCGGGATCGTCGGGCTCCAGCGAGCCAAATACCTCGTCGGTCGAGACATGCAGGAACCGGAAATTGTGATGCTTGCGCCAGTGCTCCAGTGCCGCCTGCAAGAGGTGGGTGGTGCCGACCACATTGGTCTCGACGAAGCTTAACGGCCCGTCGATTGAGCGGTCGACATGGCTTTCGGCGGCAAAATGGACGATGGCGCGGATGTCGAAATTGGCCAGCCAGGCGCCGACCTGGGAATAGTCCGCGATGTCCCCAAGGGCAAAAATATAGCGCGGCGAATCCTCGATATCGCGCAGGTTGTCGAGATTGCCCGCATAGGTGAGCTTGTCGAGATTGATCACCGGCTCATCGCCATGGGCCAGCCATTCGTGGATGAAGTTGGACCCAATAAAGCCGGCACCACCTGTCACGAGTATCGTCATTGCCGTCCCCTTCGCACATCGTCGCGGCCGAGAGCCCCTTAGTGCCTGAAGTAGATCGGGAATTTGGAACGGCGCAATTGCCGGAGTTGCTTAGGCCTTATGGGCTATCCAACCCTATTGGCGCCTCGATGGGGAGCCGGGAACGCCCTGTCGCGGGGTGGCTAGCTCTTTCTAGCAAGCTTGCCGGCAGCTCGCACCAACCAGTTGGTGACGCGCGGCTTCAAGACCGAGGTCAGGCGGTCCGCCTTGACGGGTTCAGCAGACGCAGGGTGCGCTTGACGGCAAGCTTTAGCCAGTTGGCAGACAGACGCGCTTTCGGCGACAGCGAGAGGCCATAGGTCTCGAAGTCGGCCGCGGCCCCCAGGTTGCCTCGGTTGAGGGCCATGCCGGCGTAACGGAGGGCCTCTTTGGCGAGATCCTCGAGCAAATCGCGTTCCAGTTGGCGCGATGGATCGAGCTTCAATGCCCCGTGTGTGAAGAATTCCCGAAGCGCCAATTCGCGAGCCTGAAGATCGGCCGGTCCGTCGTAGGCAATCGACATATTGTTGTCATGCTTACGATAGACGGCCTGATCCGCATTTATGAAGCCCACGGACCCTTCGGCGGCGAGGCGCAGCCACATTTCCATGTCACCGGAATGCGGCAAGCTTTTCAGATAACCGCCAACGCGCTTCTGCATGCTGGTCCGGACCACGGCTGTGGGGGTGGGCACCAGGTTTTTCGGTCCGGATAGACGCGCAAATTGCTCCCCGCCCATGATCAGCTCGGGCCGCGACTGCCGCCCGCTCCGCGAGAAATCCGAGGTCACGGTTTCGGCGCCTGTGGCGTGGCCAAAACAGAACGCGACGGTCCTGTCCCGCTCCATGAGCCCTGCTGCCCGGCCGAGTGCGCCGGGGAGCAGGTAATCGTCGGCGGACAGCAGCAGGAAATAGTCCGCCGCAATAGTCTCGATGCCTTCGTTGAAGGTGGCTATGTGCCTCGCATTGACAAGATGCCGCTTGAAGCTCACCCGCTCGTCGGCGCTCGCCAGGCCTTCAGCGATCGAGGCGGAATCGTCTGTAGATGCGTCATCGATAATCAGGACGTGCACGTCGACGCCAGACTGCTCCAGCACGCTGTGTACGCACTGTTCCAAGAACCGGCCGTAATTGTAGCATGGGACGACGACATCGACGGTTGGCATGGTGCTAGGCCTTCTGAGTGCGCGAAAAGAGCGTTTTTGCAGCCAGGCGCGACGTGCGGCTGAATTGACCCAGGGTTCGGCGGGAGGGGCCCCAGAGTCGCAACAGCCGGTCGATTTGCCTCATCGCGAAGGTTCGCCGGAACAGCGTGCGATCGCGCACCTTGTCGTAAAAACCTGCATTCTGGTTCCAGTAGGCGAAGTTCCACGGCTTCACCCGAGCCGCAAAATGCACGATGCCGGGGCGAAGGTCGTCGGGCGTTCTGGCAAGGTTGATCTTTTCGACGAAGTCCACGGAGTTCCAATGCTTGCCAAGCTCGTTCCACTCCCCGTCGCAGGCGACGTTGAGGGCGTCCTGATCGGCGAAGGGCGTGTTGGGATTGTTCTGCAAATAGGCAAATGCCTTCTCGACAACGCGCCGCTCCCGCCAGCGCGGCAGGTCGATGAGCAACACCCCGGCATTGAAATAATCGGTCACCCGCGGCGCGGCCTTGGTCTCAGGCAACGGCGTCTTGCCGAACTTGAGGTCATTGTCGAAATTGTCCCGCACTGCGCCTAAGGTGTTGTCGCCCAGATCGGCGCGCCAAAGGTCCTCAAGGCTGCCCAGCACCAGAATATCGGCATCCAGATAGAGGGCGCGTTTGTCCTCCGCCGTTACGAACTGCTCGATGAACAGGCGCCCGAACGTCGAGGCCGAAATATGCCGGTTGGTTGGAAACTTGCGGAAGGCCTCAAGCTCGATCCGGTGCCAGCGAATGATCGCCGCTCCCTCGGGGAGTGAAGCCTGGACCTTGCGTGTCCAATCCCCGGAAGCGTCAACCAGCACCCTGATATCCAGCGGCCAATTGGACATATTGGCCTCGGCGAGCGACCGCAACGCCGTCGCGAACGGCGCCGCGTAGCCTTCGTCACAACAGAAAAAGATGGGGCCGAGGCTCATCTTGCGCACCTGGCGGTGGCGCGAAGAGCAGGTCGCTCAAGCTCGATCGGGTTCATACCTTGCTGGCCCGGGAAAGGAGCGGCCGCGTCACGTAGCGCTCCGGCAGCCGTTTGACTGCGGCTGCGGCGCCGGCTCGATGCACGGTCGAGCCGCGCAGGCTGCGCAGGACCTCGCCGGAGAACACCGCCGCGCGGAACAATGCCGTTGAGATCGTGCCGTGATGGCGCGCATAGTCGCGGATGCGGTTGGCCGTGAGTATGGCGTAGAGACGTTCATTGCGACTGTAGTCGCCCCCGATATGAACGACCTCGGCTTGAGGCACATAGGCAATGCGATAGCCCGCCATCCTGATGCGCCGCTGATAGTCGACTTCCTCGCTATAGAGGAAGAATGTCTCGTCCCATTCCCCGACCCTGGCCCGCGCCTCCGCCGATACCGCCAAAGCCGCGCCGCTAGCCCAGTCGACGACGGCCGGCACAGCGTATTGGGCGCTATTGCAGACACATTCGCCCCGGTCGATGCCCGAACCAAGCTTGGTGCCTAGCAGCGCATCGGCCCACGCGGTTTGCAAGGACGGCTCCCGTCGCAGCGAATGAAACAGCCCGCCATCTTCATGCAGTATCCGGGGCACGGCGATGCCGACATTATGTTGCCGCAGCACTGCGACCAGCCGCGCGGCTGCGCCTGATGACAGTCTGATATCCGGGTTGAGGATCAAGACGTCAGCGTCTTCGCCGATCGTGGCGAGCGCTGCGTTAATGCCGACGGAATAGCCGCCGTTCCAACCCGTATGGACGACGCGTGCGCCAATGGGATGGGCTTGGGCTTTAGCGACGCTGGCGTCGACGGAGGCATTGTCGGCGATCACCACTTCGGTGTGGTCAATGCCACGCAGCCCTTCGGCCAAGGTGTCGAGCAGCCCGTCGAGCGTGTCGGCGCTGTTATAGGTAACCACGACAACCGCCAGCGGTCTGGCGTGTTCGCTGCGCGTCGCGCTATTGAGTTTGTTGAGGATTGTCACACGGCGCCCCCGAAATATTCCCGAGAAATTTGCCTTGAGCCGTCGTGCTGGTGAACTAGGGATTTAAGGCTAAGCAGGCGTAGATTTGCTTAGCCCGTAGATAAATATAGGCATGCTGACATTTGGTTTGGCGCCGCCGCCATTACTAGTAGTCACGCCCCGACCCATTCCGATTGATTGTTGGGGCATTGCCCGCCCCCCTAACCTGCCTCCACGCAAACGGGGAGGCTTGGATGGCATTCGAGCTCGGCAGACTAAACAAGCGAACGCTCACGGGGCGTCGGGACCCCCAGCGCAAGCTGCTGTTCGGCCTTAGCCTGGACGGAATTCGGATGGACGAGGCAGTCGACAGGTGCCGGCAGGCCATCCAGTCCCGCAGGCCTGTGCTGATTGGCGTGGTCAACGCCGCCAAGATCGTGAACCTCCGGCGCGATCCGTCCCTGAGGGATGCCCTATTGGATTGCAATATGCTGCTCGCGGACGGGCAATCGGTGGTTTGGGCGAGCCGCCTGCTCGGTCGCCCGCTCCCCGAACGGGTGGCCGGCATTGATCTGTTCGTGGAACTGCTCGATCTGGCGCATCGCCAACAGCGCTCCATTTATCTTCTCGGCGCCAAGCCGGCCATCCTGGCGGCGCTCGAACGGCAGGTCGCCCATCGCTGGCCGGGCCTGCGACTGGCCGGCAGCCACCATGGCTACTTTGGCGAGACCGAAGCCGCAGAAATTGCGGCAGAGATCCGGGCAGCCAGTGCGGATATGCTGTTTTTGGGCATGGCATCGCCAAACAAGGAAATCTTCCTGCGAAGTTTCCAGCACATGCTCAACGTCCCCGTACTGCACGGCGTCGGCGGCTCGTTCGACGTGCTGGCTGGGCTTACCAAACGCGCGCCGCTGGCCTGGCAAAACCTGGGCCTCGAATGGGCCTATCGTTTGCTGCAGGAGCCGCGGCGGCTGTGGAAGCGCTATCTCGTCACCAACTGCGCCTTTGTGGCCCTGACCCTGCGCGAGGCGGTGCGTCCTGCGCCGGCCCTGCAACTGGACGCCTCCTCCCGATCCGAACTTTGACCTCTCACCGCAGGAACCATCATGCTCAACGAAGTTTTTAGCGGCACGATTGCCGTGGTTGGAATGGGCTATATCGGACTGCCTACGGCAACCGTGCTTGCCACTCGCGGCATTCAGGTCATCGGCGTCGATGTCAATCCGCGCATCGTCGAGGCTATCTCGCGCGGTGAGACGCCGTTCATCGAACCGGATCTGGCTGTCGCCGTCAGCGGCGCCGTGGCCATGGGCCGGCTCTCGATGTCCCGCGACATGCCGGAGGCGGACGCCTTCATCATTGCGGTGCCCACCCCGTTCAATCCCGACCATACGGCCGACCTGTCCTATGTGCAGGCCGCAGCCGAAGCCATCGCGACCAAGTTGAAACCCGGCGATATCGTGGTGCTGGAATCAACCAGCCCCCCCGGTACGACCGAAAAGGTCAGCCGCTGGATCGGCGCGGTGCGCTCCGATCTGCGAATGCCCCATGTGGTGGGGGCCAGCGCCGACATCTATGTGGCCCATTGCCCGGAGCGTGTGCTGCCGGGGCGCATCATGATCGAAATGATCACCAACAACCGCGTCGTCGGCGGGCTCACCACCAGTTGCGCCATCAAGGCGGCCAGCATCTATCGGGTGTTCGCGCAGGGCGAGATCCTGCTGACCGACGCGGCCAGCGCGGAAATGGCCAAGCTGGTGGAAAATGCCTATCGGGACGTCAATATCGCGTTTGCCAACGAGCTGTCGCTGATCACGGAATCCCTCCGGCTCGACGTCTGGGAAGTGATCCGCCTCGCCAACCAGCATCCGCGCGTCAACGTGCTGTCGCCCGGGCCAGGCGTCGGAGGCCACTGCATTCCGGTCGATCCCTGGTTCATCGTGGCGGCGGCTCCCGATCTCGCCAAGCTCATCCGCACCGCCCGCGAGGTCAACGACCACAAACCCCATCATGTCGCCGACCAGGTGATCGCCAAGGCCAACCGCTTCCGGTCGCCCTCGATCGCCTGTTTGGGCCTGACCTTCAAAGCCAATGTGGACGACATTCGCGAGAGCCCGGCCATCGAGGTGGTCGAACTGATCGCCAATGCGTTGCCCGAGGTCGAAATCATGGTGGCGGACCCCTATGTGGACGAGCTCCCGCCCAGGCTGAACAGCAATGCCAATCTGCGGCTGGTCAATGCCGGCGACGCAGTGGATCAAGCCGACATCATCGTGCTTCTGGTCGAACACGATGCCTTCAAGGCGCTGCGTCACACCCGGCACAATGGCAAGGTGATCTACGACACGCGCGGCGCCTGGGCCTGAGGGTAACGCAAAGCCCGTGCAGCGCGGGCAGCCGAATAATCTCTCGTCGATTGCATCAATCAAGACAGTCACGGCCGTCGCCCTAGGGGTCGACGGCCTTTACCATTGCGTCGGCTTGCGAGCCGTCAGGCGTGACACCAAGACGAAAATACCTAGATTTTCCTACGACATGGCTGGCGCGGCGGCACGAGCATCACCCAGACTAAATCGTCCCAACTCTTTGGATATGGTTAACGCCGGATGGTCGCTGGGCGGCTTATGGCACTGCGCGTTAGTACTTCGTTAAGCCTATTTTTTCCCCGCGTTCACCCTCGAAAAATCTAGCCGCGCCTCCCAGGGGCTAGGCTTCATGCTACCGGGAGGTTGGGTGTGACCACCTTCTAGCTCACTCGGCTCACTTTTGGCGCTTGGCGGAGCCGGTATCCTCGCAGTTCAACTCTTGAGCGAGGCAGGCCCAAATGCTCGACCACCCGACTAGCGAACATACAGGCACCCGTACAACCTTGGCGCCCGCAAAGCCTCGCGCTCGCCGCGACTTCGGCTTCTATCGGGTCGGCAAGCGATTGATCGATCTTGCGCTGGTGGCGGTCGGCGGCCCCTTCTTCCTGCCCCTTATCATGATCCTGGTGGTTCTGATACGCCTGGATGGCGGCCCGGCCTTGTACCTGCAGCCGCGCATTGGGCGGGACGGCCGCGTCTTCAGGCTGTGGAAATTGCGGTCTATGGTGCCGAACGCCGAGGCGGCGCTGGCCGCCTATCTGGACGCCAATCCCGACGCCCGGGCGGAATGGGACTCGACCCAGAAGCTGCGTCACGACCCCCGCCTGACCGCCATGGGCGGCTTCCTGCGGCGCTATTCGCTGGATGAACTGCCCCAGCTCTGGAATGTGCTGATTGGTGACATGAGCCTGGTCGGCCCCCGGCCGATGATGCCCAGCCAGCGCCTGCTCTATCCTGGCACGGCCTATTACGATCTGCGCCCTGGCCTGACTGGGCTATGGCAGATCAGCGAACGCAATAACTGCACTTTTGCCGAGCGCGCAGCCTACGACAACCGCTACGCACAGACGGTGTCTGCCCGTGTCGACTTCGCCGTGCTGGCGCGGACCCTGGGCGTGGTATTCCGGGGGACGGGCTGCTGAAACGCAGCCCGTAAGCCGCTCAACGCTGCGGGCTGATATCGGCGACGGGTACGGCGGGCAGGCCCATCTGCAATTTTACCCGCACCAGATCTCCCGGCTGCAAAACACTGGCCTCGGTCGCATCCAGGATGGTGGCCTGGCCGTCCTTCTGACGCAGGATGGAATAGACCAAGCTGGTGGTCGTCGTGTGCGCCAGGATCGTGTTCTGGTCGGACTCGACTGACTGCCGCAGCATCCGCATTGTGGCGGTCTGATTTCTGGCCAGCTTCTCTAGAGAAGCCTGTTCGTCCTGCAATTGGCTGGCGAGATCGGACTGCTGCTCGTCCTGTAGCTTGGCGAGATCACGCTCCGACTGGTTGAGGTGTTCGCGCGCCGTCATGGTGGCGATGACATTGTCCAGACGCTGCGAGCGCAGGTCGGCAAGCGCGCGCTCCGCGTCGTTCATCCGCGACACCGTCGCCGAACCCGCCTCCACCAACCCCTTCATGACTTCGACTTGCTTTTCAGACTGGGTGATCTGCTCCTGGACCGCCTCTGCCTTCTGTTGCAACGCGTCGATCTCGGCATTGTAGAGCTCGGCAAGCTGCGTCAACCCAGTTTGCTGGCGGGCCAGCTCATTGGTATGCGCCGTGAAGATCTGCTGTTCCTGCGCGATAATTTCGGCGGTAAGCGGATCTGTCTTGCTGATCTCGGGAGGGAAGACGATCTCGGTGCCGCGAGTATATTCGGCCTTAAGGCGGGCCAGCTTGGCAGACAGGCGAAGCATATCGCTGCCAAAGCTGTCAAGGTCTGCCTGCAGCTTGATGGTTTCGGAAAGGCTGGAGGCGCCATCTGTGCGCGGCTCGCCGCCGGCAAGCGCCAGGACTTGCAAGACGGTCATTCCTGGCTGGAACGTAAATTGTCCGGGCGCCGAAACATTGCCGACGACGTAGATCGGCGGATAGGCCAGGATTTGCACGGATGCATTGGGCGCATCGAGCAGGCCCAGCTTGGCTTGCAGTCGATCGCCGATTTCCGTGCCCAATTGGTCTGCGCTCATGCCGGTCACGTCGATGGAGCCCAGGATCGGCACCGACAGCATACCATCCGGTCCCACATCCATGTCCCCACCGAGTGCGTCCCAGCGCTTATAGTCGCCGCTCACGGCGACAAATTGCACCACGGTCAATCTCAGTTTCGTCAGCGGGGCCAGCCCCACTGTGGCAGCCATCGCGGGTGAAGCGAACCAGACGGTGTTGAGCAGCGCCGCGCAGAGAAGGGCATGACGCGAGACATTTCTGATCTTGAGTACGCTTAACATTTCTCTGAACTGCCGGGTTTGGGAAAGATAATCGCCCTAGAGTACCGCGACCTTGCTCCTTCAAGAACCGCCTACAGCGGCTTAGCTCGACTGGCGTAGTGCGTGTCCTCTCTCACCCGTGTTGGCGATGGAGCACATCCTCGAATCCGCAATATGGTTTGATCTGTGAGATGGGTCAGGGACTTGGGTGAACGATTGTGGACGCATTAGGCAAGATCGATTTTGGTTTCTATCTGTCCCTGTTCCGGCGCCGTCTGCCACTGTTCATGACCGTAGCGATCCTGGCAGGGGCGGGGTTTGTTGCGCTCGCCCTGCTCTGGCCGCCGTCCTACCAGGCCACCGCCAAAATCCTCGTGGAATCCCCGCAGATACCCGTTGATCTGGCCAAGTCCACCGTTCCCACCAGCGCCAGCGAACAGTTCCAGATCATTCAGCAAGACGTCTTGTCGCGCGACAACATCCTGGCTTTGGCCGACCAGTTCGCCGTCTATGCCAATGACGTCACTCTGTCGCCCACTGACAAGTTCGACGACATGAACCGCCGATTGAGCATTGTTCCGGCCGCGGTCTCATCGGGCGACGGTCCCGGAGCGACGGTCTACAGCATCTCTTTCAAGGCCAGCCAACCCAAGCTGGCTGCAGATATTGTCAACGAACTCGTCACCATGATCCTCAACAAGGATGTGCGGTTGCGCACGGAGCGCGCGACCGAAACGGTCACCTTCTTTACGGAGGAGACCCAGAGCCTGGACAGCCAGTTGCGGGCGCTGGACAGCAAGGTCCTAGCGTTCAAAAACGAGCACATCAACGCCCTGCCGGACAGCATTGACTTCCGCCGCAACCAGCAGGTTGCCCAGCAGGGGCGCTTGCTGGCGCTGTCTCAGGAAGAAGCCAGCCTCAGGAAGCGCCAGGCCGACCTCTACGAGCGCCCCTTGGGTGCTTCGAGCGTCGCCTCGAGCCCCGACGAGCAGAACTTGCAAGCCCTGCGCCAAACCTTGTCCCAGCAGCAGTCGCTGTTTGCGGAGGACAGCCCGACCATTGAGGCTCTGCGGCGCCGGATTGCGACGCTGGAAACCGCCATCGCCACGCCGGCTGCCACGGACGCCACGACGCCCTTGAGTTCACGCGACGTCGAGCTGGCCGACATCAAGGATCGCCTGGGTGCCATTGCCGAAGAGCGTGCATCGATTCAGACAGCCATTGGCGATCTGGCGGCCTCGATCGAACAGACACCCGGCAATGAGACCGCCCTCAATTCCATGCAGCGCGACCATCAAAACCTGCAAGCGCAGTACGACTCGGCCATCGGCCGGCTCGCCGAGGCTTCTACCGGCCAGCAGATAGAATTGCTGCTCAAAGGGGAACGCCTGTCGTTGATCGAAAGTGCCTTGCCGCCCCAGGAGCGTCAGGGTCCCAAGCAGAAGCTGCTGCTTCTGGCGAGTGTTGTGGCAGCGCTGCTGCTGGCCCTCGCCGCCGCTTGCGCTCCTGAACTGACCAACCGCCGCATCCGCCGGCCTGCCGAACTGGTGAGCCGCTTGCAGATCGTGCCCTATATCACCGTACCGTTTGTGGAGCGAAATTCATGGCGCGGCAAGCGCCTGGCCATGGGGCTGGGCATGCTGATCGCCGTTCCCGCGCTTCTGTTGGCAATCCAGAGCTACGCGGCTCCAATCAGGGGCCTGATGGCCCTCGCACACGTTAGTCTATCCAACAATATCTCCAAGCTTTAAGGCCCCCATCATGATCGTCGTAACCGAGCCTTCCACCCGGGAAACCATCAACGTTCAGATCCAGCCGGTCGCCCCAAATCCTGCGATATGGTCGGCCATGCCGACGCTGCCGGTTGACCCACGAGTGATGGCCAAGGGCCGCATCGTGTCGTTCCAGCGGCGCCATCCGGCCGCGCTTGCCTTCGACATCATGCGGACCAAATTGCTGAAGGACGCCACCGATCAGCACTGGACCAGCCTGGGCATTACCTCGCCCACCGCCGGCAGCGGCAAGGCGACCGTCGCCGTCAATCTGGCCATCAGCCTGACCAAGCACGCCAAGATCCGCGTCGCCATCGTTGATCTCGACCTGCGCCGCCCGCGCATCGCCGCCATATTTGACCATAGCGGGCGCTACACCACCGCCCAGTTTCTGCAGGGCGAATGCCTCATCGAGGACTTCTTCGTGCGGGTTGGAGACAATCTGGCGATCGGCGCCAGCCCCGACGCCAGCAGCTATCCGGCCGAACTGCTGCACGGCCAGAGCGCAGCCCACATGCTGGGACGCGTGCGGGACGAACTCAAGGCCGACATGATCATCTACAACCTGCCCTCATTGCTCGAAAGCGACGATTGCCTGGGCATGCTGCCCCTGGTGGACGCCACCCTGCTGGTGATTGGCGCCGAATACGACACCGTCAGCGACATCGATGCCTGCGAGCGCGAGTTGCAGCAGCATACCAAACTGCTGGGTGTGGTGCTCAACAAGTGCCGCTACAAGACCGAGCAGAACATCAACTTCCAGATTTGAGCGTTCAGTTCTCGCGGAACGCGTGGCTGAACCGCTGCTCGATCGGTCCCACGAGATAGGACCATACCGTCCGGTCGCCGGTGCGGAAAAAGCTTTCCGCCGGCATGCCGGGCACCAGCGACGCTCCCGCGGGCAATTTGCCAAGCTCACTATCGGCGATGTCCACGCGAACCGAAAAATATTGCGTGCCGGTGGCCACGTCCTGCACCAGGTCCGGGGAGATCGTCCTGACGCTGCCCACCAGGTCCAACGTGGTTTTGGCGTCGTAGTTCAAGAGCCGCACTTCAGCCGCTTGCCCTACGGACAGCTTGCTGATCTCCATGGGGCTGACGCGCATGTCCACCAGCAGATGGTCCTCCTGCGGCACGATGTACATCAGCGTGTCGCCCGGTGCGACGACGCCCCCAACGGTTTGCACCACCGACTCGTGCACGGTCCCGGTCACGGGCGCGCGGATTTCGAGGCGCTTCAATCTGGCCTCCGCCGCAATCATGCGCTGCATCAGTTCCCCCACCGTCTGGGCCACCGTCTGCAATTGCGTCAACGCGTCGGAGCGGAAGTCGCTGACCACCTGGTCGCCCTGCATCTTGAGTTCGGAAATGGAGCTTTCCGTTCCCGTGATCGAGGCTTGGACACCAGCCGCCTGGCCGGCCAGTTCGGCCTCGTTGCGCTTCATTTCATTCAGGCGCTGGGCGGAAATCAGCTCCTGGCTGTGCAGGGTGGTGAGTTGCTTCAATTCATCGCGCACGACAGCGAGCTGGTCATTGTAGGCGCTCAACTGCGCCGTGTAGCCGCCGATGAGCGAGTGCTTTTCTTCGACCAGTTGATCAATCCGCGCCACCTGGTTTTCCATCGACAGCTTGCGCGACTGGCGCAGACGCTGCTGCTGGCCCATCACCACCGACAGGTTTGGATCGGCGGGCCAGTCGGCGGCCACGGAGGGAACGTACATGGCCGTATCGCCGGTGCTTTCGGCGGTCAGCCGCGACTGCGTGCCCAACCCCTCGCGCAATTGGGTCAGTATCACCTCGAGTTCGGCGCGCACCGACACATCATCAAGCGTCAGCAGCACCTGGCCGGCTTCGACATGCTGGTTGTTCTGCACCATGATCTGGCGCACGATACCGCCCTCGGAATGCTGCACCTTGCGCGAGCCGCCCTCGGCAACCACCACGCCATTGGCAATCACCGCGCCCTCGACCTGAGTGGTGGCAGACCAGCCGCCAAGTCCCACGAACAGCGCCAGTATGATGCTCACACCCAGCATCGCATGCCGGTTGAGACTGCGCACATTACGATCGATGCTTTTGGGCCGCAGTGCCAGGCGGCTGTTGAGGTTTACCGCCTTACGCACTTTGTGTCCTGACGATCGTCTGAGGAATAGATATCTGGTGCAATACGGAATCCTTATTGCCGAACGCCACCTGGCGCCCCTCGCGCATGAACAGGAGCTTGTTGATTGCGGCGATCGCACTGGGGCGATGGGCCACCACCACCACGATTGCACCGCGCTTGCGCGCATCGGTGATTGCCTCGGTCAGCGCCTGGTCGCCTTCCATGTCGAGATTGGAATTGGGTTCGTCCAGCACGATCAGGAAGGGGTCGCCATAGAGCGCGCGGGCCAACCCGATGCGCTGCCGCTGCCCCGATGAAAGGTCGGAGCCATTGGTGCCGATGCGGGTTTCATAGCCATTGGGCAGCGTGATGATGAAGTCGTGCACCCGTGCGGCCCTGGCGGCCTTGAGGATCGCCTCGGTCTCGTGCCGCGGACTGAAGCGACCGATATTCTCGGCGATCGTGCCATCCAGCAATTCCACCGCCTGGGGCAAATAGCCGACGGCTCCGCCAAGCTCGACGGGGTCGAAATGGGAGATTTGCGAGCCATCGAGCCGCACGGCGCCGCGCAAAACCGGCCATACACCCACCAGCGCCCGGGCGATCGAGGATTTTCCTGAGCCGGAAAGACCGATAATGCCCAGCCCGTCCCCCGCGACGAGCTCGAAGGAGACATCGAGCACGACCGGCCCGCGTCCCGGATCGACCCCCGTTGCCAGGTCCTCGACGCTCAGCCGGTCCGTCGGCAACGGCAGTTGGGTTGGACGCACCGGCACTTCCGCAAATGCCATGACCTGGGCGAGCCGCGCGACCGCCTGCCGGGCATTGACGAAACCCCGCCACTGCAAGACGACCTGCTCGATCGGTGCCAGAGCGCGCGAGGTCAGGATGGATGCGGCAATCATCAGGCCGCCCGTTGCCTGCCCTTGAATGACAAGATAGGCGCCCAGTGCCAGCACCGCCGATTGCAGCAGGTAGCGGACGCCCTTGGTAATCGAGCCATAAAATGCGGTTCTGTCGGCCGAACGCTGCTGCGTGCGGGCCAGGTTGTCAGCCGCTTGGCCCCAGCGGCGCGTGACGGCGCTCAGCATGCCCATGGCGATGATGGATTCGGCATTGGCCTCAGCATCGCTGGCAAGCGAAGCGCGTTCGCTCGCCGCCGCCGTGGTGGCCAGCGCCGGTCGGCGCGAATGCAATTCGTTGATGACGAGGAGCCCGCCGATCAAGATGCCACCGCCCAGCGCAAAGGCGCCGAGCCAGGGATGCAGCATGAAAGCGAGCCCTATATAGAGTGGCACCCAGGGTACATCGAGCAGCGAGATCGCCCCCGGGCCGGCGATGAACAGTCGCACGATGTCCAGGTCATGGATCGGGCTGGCGCGTCCACCATGGCTGCCGCGCAGCTTCAGCCGCACGGTTGCGGGAAATAGCACTTCGGCGAACCGGTCGTGGATCAGCCCGCCAAGCCGGCCCGCCATACGCGAACGGATCCACTCGATCATCGCATACATACAATAAAGCACCACGATGAGCCCCGTCAGGGCCACAAGGGTCGGTATCGAGCGGCTTGGCAGCACCCGGTCATAGACCTGCAGCATGAAGACCGAGCCGGTCAGCATGAGCAGGTTCGAGGTAACGCTGAGTGCAAAAAGCACGCCGATAGGAACGCGTACCAGGCGAAGCAGATCGCCTACCGGTCTGGCACCGGTTCCATGATGCATGGTATTCAAAGTTGGCCCCTTTAGCGCTGACGCCGCCGCGCCGGACAGGCGCCTTTAAATCCTAAAAGTTGTCTCAATTGAGGACAGTTGCCCCAGAATCGAATTTCCACAATTCGTCTCATTCTGGTGCATCCGCCAGTCGTTTTAACTCCATCAGATGGAACGTTCGATGGATCGGAATACATCGAAAGAGCTATACAGCCCCATGGCGGCATAATTCTTGGCGAGTAACTTCCGGCCACGCCCCAAAAGGGAGGTAACGCCCTAGCTCGATTGGGAAATTGCCGCCATCACTGGCCCTGATAGCTTTGGCCCCACGGCGAAATCAAAGCCCTTCCGCGTAGCGGGAGAGCGGGTCGCCACACTAGGGGAAGCCAATGCTGAAGCGGGTCTCGCTGGGCGAAGGGGTGGTGATACACCAGCCTGAGCTGGTCAATTTGTACGATTGCTCAATCGGCCACGGCAGCCGGATCGGCGCTTTTGTCGAGGTTCAGAAGAACGTCTCGATCGGGCGGAACTGCAAGATTTCCAGCCATAGCTTCATCTGCGAGGGCGTCACCATCGAGGATGGGGTGTTCATCGGCCATGGCGTGATGTTCACCAACGACATCTATCCACGGGCAACCAATGACGATGGCGAATTGCAGGGTAGCGACGACTGGTCGGTCGTGCCCACCATCGTGCGGGCCAATGCCTCGATCGGCAGCAATGCCACCATTCTTCCCGGCCTGACGATTGGCGAGGGCGCCCTCGTGGGTGCCGGTGCCGTGGTCACGCGCGACGTGCCGGCCGGCGCGGTGGTTGCGGGCGTCCCCGCCCGGGTACTCCCCTCCGCCAATTCCCTCCCCATGCAACATGAAAGGGCGCACCAATGATCGGCGTCGGTGTTATCGGCTACGGCTATTGGGGGCCAAACCTGGTCCGCAACTTCTCGGATGTCCCGAATGTCGACCTGCGCTGGGTCTGCGACCTGCAGACCGAGCGGCTGGCCCGGCTGCGCACCCGGTATCCGGCCGTGCAGATCACGGAGGACTTCGAGGCGGTCCTGAACGACCCCAAGGTTCATGCGGTGGCGATCGCTACTCCCGTCTCGACCCATTTCAACCTCGCCATGCGCGCGCTACGTGCCGGCAAGAGCGTGTTCGTGGAAAAGCCGATCACCTCGACAGCAGAACAGGCGGAACGCCTGATTGAGGAAGCCGACCGGCGCGGCTTGACGGTGGCTGTCGACCACACTTTCATCCACACGGGCGCGGTCAAGAAGCTGCGCGAGGTGATCCGCAAGGACCTCGGCGAGGTCTATTATTACGACTCCGTCCGGGTCAATCTGGGCCTGTTCCAGCACGATGTCAGCGTGATGTGGGACTTGGCGGTGCACGACCTGTCGATCATGGATTTCGTGCTTACCGAGCGCCCGCGCGCCGTCTCGGCCATCGGCATGTCGCACGTCGCCGGCTCGCCCGAGAATATCGCCTACCTGAACCTGCATTTCGACTGCAAGCTCATCGCCCATGTGCACGTCAACTGGCTGGCTCCAGTCAAGATCCGGCGCACGCTGGTGGGTGGCAGCAACAAGATGGTCGTCTATGACGATCTCGAGCCCAGCGAAAAGATCAAAATCTACGATAGCGGCATCACGCTCGATCCCATGGCGCCGCAGGCCGGCGAGCGCAAGAACCAGATGCGCATCGGCTATCGCACCGGCGACATGTTCGCGCCTCAGCTCAACGTCACCGAGGCGCTGGGGTCTGAACTTGCCGAATTCATTGACTGCGTCGAGCAGGGCACCCAGCCCACCGCCAATGGTGCTGCCGGTTTGCGCGTCGTGCGCATTCTGGAAGCGGCCACGCGCTCGATGGCCCAGGGCGGCAACCTTGTTGAACTCGCTCAGGAGCGCGTCCTCGCATGATCCCGTTTCTCGATATCAAGGCCCAATACACCACGATCCAGGCGGAGCTTGAGGCTGCCGCGCTCAAGGTGCTCCGGTCTGGCCGCTACGTGCTGGGCGAGGACGTGGCGGCGCTCGAACAAGAGTTCGCCGCCTATTGCGGCACCAGCCACGCCATTGCGGTCAATACCGGCACCAGCGCGCTGCATCTGTCCCTGCTCGCCGCCGGCGTCGGACCCGGGGACGAGGTCATCACCACGCCCTTCACCTTCGTCGCGACCGCCGCCGCTATCAGCTACATCGGCGCAATCCCGGTCTTCGTCGATATCGACCCGGTAACCTTCAACATCGATCCCAACCAGATCGAGCGCGCCATCACGCCGCGTACCCGCGCCATCGTCCCCGTCCATCTCTATGGCCAGATGGCCGACATGGATCCGATCCTGCAGATTGCCGCCAAGCATGGCCTCGTGGTCATCGAGGATGCGTGCCAGGCCCATGGAGCGACCTATGGCGGCCAGCGCGCCGGCAGCTTGGGCGTTTCGGGCTGCTTCAGCTTTTATCCGGGCAAGAATCTGGGGGCATGCGGCGAGGGTGGCATCATTGTCACCAACGACGACAAGCAGGCCCAGCAGATGCGCATGCTGCGCGACTGGGGCCAGGACCGCCGCTACCATCACGTGACGCAGGGCTTCAATTACCGCATGGACGCCATCCAGGGCGCCATTCTGCGGGTCAAGCTGCGCCAGCTTGAAACCTGGACTGAAGCGCGGCGCACGCGGGCGCGGCTCTATACTAGCCTCTTGGTCAATGGGCCCGTTGAGGTTCCGCGCGAGGCGGCAGGTCGCCGCCATGTCTGGCATGTCTTTGCAGTGCGCACGCGCGACCGCGACCAGTTGCAAAAATTCCTGCTGTCCGAGGGCGTCGAGACCGGCCTGCACTATCCCATCCCGGTGCACCTGCAACCCGCCTATGCCCATCTGGGTCATGGACAAGGCGATTTCCCCGCGGCTGAAGCGGCTGCAAACACCGTGCTCTCACTCCCGCTCTATCCGGAACTCAGCCTGCGAGACGTGGAGATCGTTGCCGAACTCGTAAAGCAGAATGCCTATGTCGATTGAATCGATCGAAACCAGCCGCCGGACCACCTCGATCCACGGGCGCCGCGCTGCAGCGGACGATCCGCAATTCGAGCATGGCCTGGCCGACTGGTTGGCCAGCACCTATGGTGCCGACACCCTCGCCGACGTCTATGCCCGCTTTGCTGTCGGCGAGGGCAAGCTTGACGCCTTGATGCGCCGGGCGATCTGGAAGGCCAGCGCCAGATCGTGCGGCTCCGGCCTGCAGGTCGGCAGCCAGGCCAGTTTCCGCAACATCGAAACGTTCGAGATCGGCGCCAATGTCTTCATCGGCACCGGCGCCTACATTCAGGGCCGGCATGATGGCACCTGCATCATTGGCAACCAGGTGTGGATCGGGCCGCACGCCTATCTGGACGCCCGCAACCTTATCCTTGGGGACTATGTGGGCTGGGGCCCGGGCGCCAAGGTGCTGGGTTCCCAGCATACGGGCATGCCTGTCAGCGAACCTGTCATCACCACCGACCTTGAAATCAGGCCGGTCCGCGTCGGCGCGGGTGCCGATATCGGCACCAATGCCACCATCCTGCCCGGCGTCAGCATCGGCGAGGGCGCCATCATCGGCGCCGGGGCCGTGGTGACCACCGATATTCCTGCCTATGCGATCGCGGCCGGGGTTCCCGCCCGTGTGCTGCGCTACCGCAAGGACGCCTAGGTAACACCCTCTTCCTCCACGAAAGGAGCCAAGTCATGCAAGGCAAGCGGATACTTATTACCGGCGGATCGGGCCTGATCGGCTCGCATATCGCTGACCTCGTGGCGGCCCAAGCACCCGCCGAAATCGTCATCTATGACAATTTCGTCCGCGGCCGGCTGGAAAACATTGCCGCGGCCCAGGCCATTGCGCCCATCACGGTCGTCACCGGCGACATCCGCGACCGCGACCTGCTGGCAAAGAGCATGGCTGGCATCGATATCGTTTTCCACCAGGCTGCAATCCGCATCACCCAGTGTGCCGAGGACCCTCGCCTGGCCCATGACGTTCTCGCGACGGGCACGTTCAACGTGTTGGAAGCCGCCGTCGCCGCCAAGGTAAAAAAGCTCGTGGCAGCCTCTTCCGCCTCCGTACTGGGTGCGGCTGACGTGTTCCCCACCACCGAACAGCATCATCCTTACAACAACCGCACCATCTACGGCGCCGCCAAGACCTATAACGAGGCCCTGCTGCGCAGCTTCAACGAGATGTATGGCCTCGATTACGTGGCGCTGCGCTATTTCAATGTTTACGGCCCGCGCATGGACGTCTACGGCGCCTATACGGAAGTGCTGATCCGCTGGATGGAGCGCATCGCTGCGGGCCTGCCGCCCATCATTATGGGTGATGGCACCCAGACCATGGACTTCGTGCATGTCCGCGATATCGCTCGCGCCAACGTGCTGGCTGCTACCTCGGATGCAACCGACGCCGTGTTCAACGTCGCCAGCGGCACCGAGACCAGTCTCAGCGATCTCGCGCGCATCCTGCTCGGCGTCATGGGGTCTTCGCTCGCGCCGATCCACGAAGCCGCCCGCAAGGTCAATCCGGTCGCCCGGCGCCTGGCCTCGACGGAAAATGCCGAGCGCGAGATCGGCTTCCGTTCCCAGATTTCGATCGAGGAGGGCATGGCAGACCTCGTGTCCTGGTGGCGCGCCGAGCGCATGCCGCAGCGGAGCGATGTCGCATGAGCCCGCGCCAGATTCCCGTCGCCAAACCCGTTCTCGACGAGCTCGAAGTGGAGGCTGCCCGCCGGGTGATCCTCTCCGGCTGGGTAACGCAGGGCCCCGAAGTCGCCAAGTTCGAGCAGGAATTCGCCGCCTATGTGGGCGCGCCGTTTGCATGCGCGGTGTCAAACTGCACGACGGCGCTGCATCTGGCGCTGATTGCGGCCGGCGTCGGGCAAGGCGATGAAGTCATCACCGTCAGCCACTCGTTCATCGCCACCGCCAATGCCATCCGTTATTGCGGGGCGACGCCGGTTTTCGTCGATATCGAGTCCACGGGCTTCAATATCGATCCGGACCAGATCGCTGCCGCGATCACGGCGCGGACCAAGGCCATTATCGTCGTCCATCAATTGGGCATGCCGTGTGACCTGGCCCGGATCGTTCCGATCGCCCGCCAGCACGGCATCACGCTGATCGAAGATGCGGCCTGTGCCACAGGCAGCGAAATCCTGTGGGATGGCAATTGGGAGCGCATCGGCGCCCCGCATGCCGACATCGCCTGCTTCTCCTTCCATCCGCGCAAGGTCGTCACCACCGGCGACGGCGGCATGCTGACCACCGCGAACCCCGACTACGACCGCAGGTTCCGCCTGCTGCGCCAACACGGCATGACGGTGCCCGATACCGTGCGGCATGGCTCACGCCAGGTGATTTTCGAAAGCTATGACGAGGTCGGCTACAACTACCGCATGACCGATCTGCAGGCCGCCATCGGCCGCGTCCAGCTTGGCCGCCTGCCTGACATCATCGCTGCCCGGCGCAAGCTTGGCGCGCTTTACGCCTCGCTTTTGTCGCGAATCGATGGCCTGCGTCCGCCAACGGAGCCGAACTGGGCCCGCAGCAATTGGCAAAGCTATTGCGTGACTTTGCCGGCCGGCGCGGACCAGGAAAGTGTCATGCAGGTCCTGCTCGATCGGGGCATTTCGACCCGCCGCGGGGTGATGAATTCTCATCTCGAGCCGGCCTATGCCGAGCCTGGCATGTATCGTGCCGCAGGTTCCCTCGCACGTTCGGAAACGGCCCAACATACGTCGATCATGCTCCCGTTGTTCGTTCAGATGAGCGAAGACGACGTGCAGTATGTGGCGAGCGAATTGGGCCAGGCGCTAGCGTTGCGGCCCGCTGATATCCCGGGACAAGCGCGCGTTTCGGCGCACGCCTGAGTGCCTTCCCGACGTGCCTAGATCGAGCGATACGGGACGCTAAGCCGATCTGGTGATCGTGCCGCCGATGCGCCACCGGTACGGTGTTCCGGTGGACGCGACGCGGACCAGTGGATCGTAGAACAAGGACCGGCATAGTGTCATTGATGTCGACAAGCAGCAGAGGGCGCCGAGGTGTTGGCGATGCAATGACTGCGGCGCTCGCGCGGTCGGGATCACCACGATTGGGGGCGACGCGTTCGCTGGCCCAGACTGCCCCCCAACCCGAAGTGCCGGCGATTGCGGCTGGAAAAGTCAAACGCTGGCCGCCGCTGCCGGTCCTGGCGTTTCTTGTGGCCATGGTCATTCCCTGGCAAATTTACATAGGGTCGGTTCACCTGAGCTGCACGCGCCTGGTGCTGCTTGTCATGCTCGGGCCGGCGATGTGGAAGTGGGTGACCGGCAAGGCCGGCGGCATCCGTATACCCGACATTGCGGTGCTGCTGTTCATCGCGTGGTGCGGCTTCGCTACTGTCCAAATTCATGGCGTAGACTATGCCTTCCAATCTGTCGGCATGCTGTTTATCGAGACCGCGGGGTCCTATTTTCTGGCACGGGCCTATATCCGCACGGAACAAGACTTCTATGCGATGTGCCGGGCGCTGTTCTGGGTCGTAGCGTGCCTGCTGCCATTCGCGGTCGTTGAGGCGGTGACCAAATCATCGGTGCTCCTCAATTTCTTCGAAAAATTTATGCCGAGCTACAGTCCCATCGATGCCGAACTTCGCTGGGACATGCGCCGGGCCCAGGTGGTCTTTCAGCACCCGATCCTCTACGGCGTCTTTTGCGGTATCGCCTTCGCCCCGACCTTCCTGGTGCTGGGATATCGCAAATCGCTCGCGAAACGCTGGTCAAAAACCGCCATCATCGTGGCCGCGACGTTTTTCAGCCTGTCGAGCGGGCCGATGACGGCCCTGGCGCTGCAGGTTGGACTGGTGGGGTGGAATTGGGTGCTCAGGGGCTTTGCCGGCCGCTGGAAGTTGCTGTGGGCAATTCTGGGCTCGATGTATCTTGTCGTCTCATTGTTCTCTCGCCAGTCGCCCGCCCAGCACCTGATCAACCTGGTGGCGTTCGACAAAGGGTCCGCCTGGCAGCGCCTGCTGATCTGGGAGTACGGCTCCGCCTCGATCGCCGCTCACCCGCTGTTCGGGGTTGGCTTCGGCGATTGGCCGCGCATGGACGGACAGACCTCGAGCGTGGACATGTTCTGGATCATTTCCGCTTTGCGGCATGGCCTTCTCGCCGGAATCTTTTTGGGCATAGCCTATTTGGGCGCGACGATCATGATCGGCTTCAAGCGCGGCTTGAGCGATTCACAAATCCAGTGCCGAACCGCCTATCTGATCTGCATGGTCGGCTTCTTCGTCGCGGGTTGGACGGTTGATTTCTGGGGCGAGGTCTACACCGCCTTCTTCTTCATGCTCGGCAGCGGACTCTGGCTGCTGGCCGTCCCCGACAAGGCCGCAATACCGCTACGCGCATCTCGTGTGACATCGACAGAGCCGTCGCCGCGTGCGCCGCGTCAGTTGATCGTCAACCCGAGGCGCGGCGCCTCGGCACCTCGGCGGTGAGCGATCATGCTTGAGCCATCCCGCTCATTGAACTGCCTCACCTTTTGCAGCCTCCCCTATGCGGGGGTCGGCTGGCCACAAAGCTGCGTGAGCATTCTTGCCGGTTTCGCCGGCACACCCGTGGTGCCGACGCTGGTCCTGCCACGCAGCCGGCTACCGCTGCCCTGGCCGATAAAAGCGGAGTTTGCGCTGCCCCGGCCTCTGTCGGCGCTTCCCTGGCGGCTGGTGGCGAATGGGAGCCAAGCCCGCCTGGAGGAGCGGTTTTCCCGGCTCCTGGATGCATCGGACCCCGCGGCGACGGTCGCGTACTTTTGGCCCGGCGCACCGCGCAAGCTGGTGCAGCGCGCAAAAGCGCGCGGCATTCTCACCGTCCGCGAGATGATCAATACGGCGCAGGCGTCGGCGAAGCCGGCGCTCGATGCCGCCTATGCTCGCCTTGGCCTGCCGCCGACCCATACGATCACCACGGCGGCGATCGAGGAAGAACTCGCGGAGCTTGCTCTTTACGACCTGGTTTTCGCCTCGAACGCACCATGCGAGTCTTCGCTGATCGATGCTGGCGTCAGTGCGGACCGGATATTCCCCACCAGCTTCGGTTGGTCCCCCGCGCGCTTTGAACCCGCAAATACTCTGGGTGCCGAGCCCCGTCCGGGTTTGGGCAAGGTCAAGGTTCTGTTCGCCGGCTCGATCAGTGTGCGCAAAGGCGTTCCCACCCTCCTCGAGGCGTGGGCGAAGCTCAAGGCCGATGCCGAACTGACGCTGGTTGGCAGTGTCGAGCCGACGCTGGAGCCGCTACTGGCCAAGGCGGTGGCGGGCGGCTCGGTGCGGGTATTGCCGTTCACCAGGGACATCGGGGCGCTTTACCGATCACACGATGTGTTTGTTTTCCCCACCGTCGAGGAAGGCGGCCCACAGGTAACCATCGAGGCGGGTGGCTGCGGATTGCCGGTTATCACCACGCCAATGGGCGCCGCCCGGCTGGTGAAGGACGGGGTCAATGGCATCATCGTGCCGGCCGGTGCGGTAGAGCAACTGAGCACCGCCATCGCGACCCTGGTATCCAAGCCTGACCTGCGCCAGCTTTATTCCCGGCGCATTGCGGCGGATGCGCAGGCGTTCACCTACGACAGGTTGGGCGCCGAACGGGCGATGGCATTTGTCGAGCGGCTGCAACGCCGGCACAATTGGGAGGTCGCGAGCTATGCATGAAGTCCTGACGCACTTCGAACCGAGCCCGCCGTCCAAGCTGCGAACGGCTTGGGACAAGCTTCGCTGGGGGATGCGCGCAGTCGGTCCGGGCCGGGTTTTGCAGGGAGCCGCGAGGCTCGCTCTGCTTCGTGTGCGCCGCCCAAAGCGCTCAGAGGTCAAATTGCGGTCCGGAACCGTGATGGAATTCGACTATCCGAGCCAGTTTCCCCCAATGCTGGTGATGTTCGGCGATCTGGTTGATCCCGAATTCGCATTCCTGCGCGCCATCGCGCGCCCCGGCTGGACCGTGGTCGACGTGGGGGCCGCGATTGGCCAGTTCACCCTGTTCGCGGCCAGCCTCGGCGCCAAGGTCCATGCGTTCGAGCCGAGCGGCGCGAACGTTGCGACCCTTGGGCGCAACCTCGAACGCAATGGCGTTGCCGGGCGCGTTCGCGTTCATCAGGTCGCGCTGTCCAATACGACCGGGGAGGCACGCTTCCAGACGGATGCACGAACGTGGTTGAGCCGGCTGGATCGCTCCGACGGAGGCGAGCTCGTCCCGGTGCAGCGGCTGAGCGACACCCTGGGGGAGCTCTCCTTGCCCCATGTGTCGGTGCTCAAGATCAACGTATCCGGGTATGAGCCGGCCGTAATGGAGGGCGCGTGGCGCTTCCTTGAAGAGGGCGGAGCGGACATTCTGGTCCTGCTGCTCGGTCTTGAGTCCCTGCCCTGGTACGAAAAGATCGCCGGGCTGGGATACCGCTTCTTCTACTATCATCCCCCCCGCAAAACACTGCACGAGGTCACGGCGTTCGATGCGTCCAGCGTGCTCGATCACCGGCCTTGGCCTGCGCGTCACATTATCGCCGTGCGCTCTGGCGCCATCGATGAGGGCGTGGTTTCCGGTTTGAACATCCGTCCTCTGCAGAATGGGTCCTCCTATGCCCAACGATAATTTTGGCGAGCCGAGTATCCGAAAGAGCCCGGCGACGCCTCATTTCGTTCGCGCCGGCAGATCGATAATCGGACAGGAGGTGTTGCCACAGGTTTCGGTGATCCTGCCGACGTATAATCGACTCCGGACGTTGCCCGACGCGATCGGCAGCGTGCTCGCGCAGTCAGTCAGGGACCTTGAGCTCATCGTGGTCGACGATGCCTCCAGCCAAAATATCGAGGGCCTGGTCCGCAGCATCGGCGATTCCCGCCTCAGATACATACGTCGTCCGATCAATGGTGGTGCCGGTGCCGCCCGCAACACCGGTCTTTCCCATGCCAGGGGCCGATACATTGCCTTCCAGGACAGCGATGATCTGTGGCTGCCCGGCAAGCTGGAGTTTCAGCTCGCCGCCTTCGCTGATCTGCCCGGCGAATTCGGCGCCGTTACCGGCCCCAAAATCCTGCATGGTCGCGGCGACTCCGGCCGTTTTGGCGCCGGCCAGGTATGCGTGACGCCGTCGGCCGCGGGGCGCCTGCCGCGCGATGTCGACCAGGTTGACTGGATTCTGGGCGATAATCGCCTGAGCGTGCAATGCGCCATGTTCAGGTCCGACTGCATGCCGACACGGCAATGGTTCGATCCGGTTGCGGCGGCCAACGAGGACTATGAATTCGCCGTCCGACTGGCACAGCATGCGCGCATTCTGGAATATGCCGAGCCGCTGGTGCTGGGTGCGATATCGGAGGACAGCATCTCGCGATCGCGGCGGCGGCAGACGCTGGGCGACATCCGGATCATGAAAAACAACCGGCAATTGCTCCAACGCTATGCGCCACGCAAGGCCATGCTGATGCGCAACCTTGCCCGGTTTCTCCTCAACGACCGCAAGCCGCGTCTGGCGACGAAATTCCTTCTGGCGAGTGTGGCCCTTGATCCACCGAGCGTATTGACCGTTGTCGACATCGCCATGCGCAAGGTCTTGAGTTCGGTGCGACACCGCGTGGCGACGACGCAGCGTTCAACGGCTTGATATCTGCAGTGGTGGCATGAGCGGCGCGAGGTAGCGGTTATCCCCGGTTCGGCGCCCGCGCGCCGGCGGCCATTCTGCTTGCCTGTTCTTCGCGAACCCGCTGCGCTTCCTCGTCATAGAGGAAAGACAGGAATGCATACCGGGTACCGCTGGTCAGGGGTGTGACCTCATGCAGCAGCGAGCAGGAAAAAACCACCGCGCTGCCGACGCCTGCCCGGTAGGTCTTGGGCCCGAACTCCGGAAAGCTCAGATTGCCCCCCTCATAGGCGTCGTTCAGGTTGAGCGTAACCGCAAATCGCCGATGGGCAACGAGGGGAGCCGTGTTGTCGCGATGGGCGTGGAAATGCCCGCCCTCTGCCGCCTCGTAGCAGCCCACCAGATAGCGCTCGATCCGTGTGGTGCGAAACTGAAAAGCCCGGTGAATCATCGGCAATAGCCGCCGCACCAGCAAGTCCCGGCACTGCTGCACGGTTTGCTCGTTCGATATGTACCAGTCGAGGCGTTTGCGGAATGTAGGGTCGAATTTCTCCACGACCTTTCCGGCATTCTCGACGGCGCCGATCTCGCGTCCACCCTCGGCTTCATAGGTTTCGATCAGGCTCGCGCAGAACGGCGCATCGAACACCCCGGGCACGATGAGCACCGGGGCGTCGTGGATCTGTGGGGGATGCGTCCGCCGAGCTTGGATCAATGGCAAAATGCGAGCAGCAATCTGTTCGACACCGGTGGCGATTTCGAGCACTTGAAGGGTTGGGCTCAGCACAAATGCCGTGCAGGAAAGTAGCTTGGGATCGAGGCCATACCGCTCGGCCACAGCGCCATCCTGGTCGTGTCCGAAATGCCAACCTGTCGTGGCCGCGAATTGCTGAGGAATGCGCTCCGCTGCAGTGCTCAGGCCGATCAAGATCGCATGGCCCGTTGCGAACACGTCGCCATGTCGGGCAAAGTCGTCCAGCGCCTTTTGCGCCGCGGCATCGCTCCAAGAGCCGCAAAACAGCAGGACGATGTCACGTCCGGCCAATTCATCCAGGGCAATTCGCCCTCCGGCACCCGAGCGTGGCACCGAAAACCATGGCGCCGGTTCTCCAACATTGAGGGTCGACATCTCATGCCTCACATGACGGTGGTACGTGGTCGATCTGTCTCCCGAAACCTGGCATTCTATCGTGTCGGGTTTACGGCCCAAATGGCTGAAACCTGCATCGGTGTTTAAGCGCGATCTGCCGCGGGCGCGCTCAGGATAGGCTCGTGCCGCAGCACGGCGCGGATGATCGGGCGCAACTGGTTGGGTATCCATTGCTGCGGCACCAGCCGGACAAGCTGCGCCAGCGAAAACCAGCTCCCGATGGCCGTGCCGATCAGCGCCACCACCAAACCAGGCCAGAATGGGAGCAGTTCAACCGCGAGCAGCACCAGGCCCGTAAGACCCACGAACAGCCCCATGAGCAACAGATATTCTTGCGTCATGCGAAAGCCGCTGATCCGACGCACCAGATAATACATCAGCAGGCCATGCCAGGCGTAGAGGGCCACGAATGCGATGCCGGCGCCGGCCAATCCCACGGTGCGCAGCAGGACCCAGGTTAGTCCGACCTGCAAAACTGCCGCGGCGACCTCGGTCCAGAAGAATATCTTCTGCTTGCCCTTCGCCAGCACGACAAATCCCATTGGCCAGGCGACCACCCGCAGCAGCATGCCCAGGCAAAACCAGCGCAAAAGCGGCACGGCATCGGCGAACTGGGTTGAATAAAACACGGCCATAACCAGTGGCGACAGGGCCAGCGTGGCAAGCAACCCCGGCCCGGCCAACAGGATGCTGACGCGCGACTGCTCGTTGACCATCCGGTTGCAGGCCTCGTCGTCGTTGCTCACCGCCGACAGGCGCGGATAGAAGTCGGTTCCCATGGACTGAAGAATGAAGCCCACATAGATACCGCCGAGCGCCCAGGCCGCCTGATAGTTGCCCGCTGCCTCGACGCCGTTCAGCTGAACAATGAAGACCCGGATCACAAATGCCGAACCGGCGGTGAGAAGGCCGCTCGCCATGAAGGCGAAACCGAGTTGCAGCAATAGACGGGTTTCGGCGGTAAAATCCGACCACGACAGCCTGATCCTTGGCAGTGCGATCTTGCGAGCATACCAGTGGGCGGCTATCCACGAGGTGAGTGCCACGGCGATGAGCGAGGGGACGATCCCGTCCTCGCCCAGAAAATAGACCAACGGAATGGCCGCCACTGTGTTGAGCACGGCGCCCAAAACCGTCATGCGGGCCAGGTCGCCGATGCGCCGGTGGCCTTGGATCAGCGCGCTTGGTGCACCGGCGACAATGCGCAACATCAAGGCGAAGCCAAGCAGCGCGACGCCGGACGCGCGCGCTTCGTTGCCGAATGACAGCGTGGATAGTGGCCTCGCAAAGGCGATCAGCACTCCGGCGCCCAGCGCACCCAGGATCCAGGACGTCAAGCTCAGCACGCGCTCGATCCGCGCCACCTTGGCTTTATCGTCACTCGAGACGGATACGGCAACCTGCCTGACCCCGCTGGATTGAACGCCGAACCCCACCATGCTGGACGTGAGATCCAGCAGAACATTGTAAATCCCGAACAGCGCAATACCGCTGGGACCGAGATAGACGGCCAGCACCTTCAGTCGGATGACCGACATGGCGACATTGACGATCGAGGACGCGCCGATCAGCGACGTGGATTTGATGATATCGCCGTATCGCGAGTCGGAAGTTCCAGACTCGGTAGTGCCTTTGGCCACCACATCCTCGCCATTTTCTTTCAAGGCGTCGAGCCTCTCAAACCTCGGGGCGGTCCACAATCAGCGAAAATGTCTCCTAATAACAAAGACATACACCGAACGATGTAGCCCAGCGCCGGGGTAGTAATCCTTTTGATGTATCGGAGTGGATACTTGTCGAAAAGTGTTGCCCGTTGATCACATTTCCATCGATATCCATAGGATTCTTGGCTTTAGGATAATCTTAACCATAATCATCCAAAAACGAATCGACGCTGTTTTTTCGCGATTCATCAATTACTTGCCCTGGCTTCGCTTTTTCGCTTTCGGAATTGAGGCTGGAATAGGGCGGAAGCGCCGGCCTTTAAGCCTTTCTGGCCTCTCGACAGCCTAATTTTCCGGCCAAACACGGTCCCGTGATAACAACCAAAAGGAAGATCAGATGGCAGTATGGCCAGATGCAACAACCACCGGCGTCCCCGACGGGGTGAAGCTGCTCCCCTCGGGAGACATCGTTGTAACCAAGGCAGGCACCGTTATCTCGGGGCTCAACATCACGGGCAGCGTCTATATCGACGCGGATAATGTCACGATTCAGAACTGCAAGATTTCCTCGAGCAATTTTGCAGTCGTCCAGATCAGGGACGGCAGCGACGGGGCCATCGTCAAAAACTGCGAAATCAACGGACTGAATTCCGGCGGCCAGGGTATTACCGGCTACGGCACTTTTGTCGGCAACGACATCTACGGCGTAGGGGACGGTATCAACGTCACCGGTGACCACGTTCTGATCCAGGACAACTACATCCACGACCTCGGCGGCACTGCGGATTCCCACTTCGACGGTATCCAGATCGATGGCGGCGTCACCGATATCAGGATCGAGCATAACTCGGTTATCAATGATCACGGGCAGACGGCCGCGGTGATGATCGACGACTATTTCGGGCACACCTCGAACGTCGTCGTGAACAACAACCTGCTGACTGGCGGCGGGTACACGATCTACGTCACGGGCCTTGATGGCAACGGTACCGAGAACGTGCAAGTCACCAACAATCATATCGGCAAAGGACAGTGGGGCGAAACGTTCTTCTCCGGCGCCAATCCGGTGTTTACCGGCAACATAAGCGACGGCAATGCGCTAGAGGCACAGCTTGGTAATCAGGGGCCCTCAACGCCGACGACGCCACCTGTCATCACCCCTCCGGTCACGACGCCACCTGTCACGACGCCGCCGGCTCAGACGACCGATGGTGCCGACAAACTCACCGGCGATAACGCGAACAATGTGCTCAGCGGCAAGGGCGGTAACGACACGATCAACGGCATGGGTGGCAATGACACGATCACTGGTGGCGCCGGGTACGACGTGCTCACCGGAGGCGCGGGGAACGACACCTTCGTATTCGGCAGCGCTGCGGATATTGGTGACCACACGGGTGCCCGGGACAGCATTACCGACTTCACCCCGGGGCAGGACAAGATCGACCTGTCGGCAATCGACGCCAATAACACTCTTGCGGGCAATCAGGACTTTTCGTTTATCGCCGCCAACGATGGCAGCTTTACCAAGACTGCGGGCGAACTGGCCTGGCACACAGACGCCGCTACCGGCCAGACCATCGTCCAGGGCGATATCGATGGGGACGGAATCCACGATTTCGAGATTGAACTAAAGGGGCTGCTCAACCTCAAGGCGAGCGACTTTATCGGCGCCGGCTCGACGTCGAGCACGCCGACCCCGCCCGACAGCGGTTCTTCGACGCCTCCCCCAACGACGACACCGCCAGCCACCGGCTCATCCAGCATGACCGGCACGGCAGGCGTAGACCGCCTGACAGGCGATGCGGGTAACAACTACCTCGACGGCAAGGCCGGCAATGACACGCTGAACGGCGGCGCAGGGCATGACACCCTCTATGGTGGGGCCGGGCGCGATGTCATGACCGGCGGCACCGGCAATGACATCTTCCTGTTCAAGGCCGTGTCGGACATGGGCACCACTGCGGCAGCCCGCGACGTGATCAGCGATTTCGTCAAGGGGCAGGACAAGATCGACCTGTCAGGCATAGATGCCAATACCAAGGTTACGGGCGATCAAGGCTTCACCTTCCTTGCCGGCGACGATCAGTCGTTTAGCCACAAGCCGGGCGAGATCGCCTGGCGTATCGATGCTGCCCACAATCAGACAATCGTGCAGGGCGATATCAATGGGGACGGGGTCCACGACTTCGAGATCCAGCTCACCGGGCAAATCCATCTCAGCAGCGGCGACTTTATTCTCTAGTCGCCACTTCTATGAGCGGGGGGCTAGCGAGCCCTCCGCCTCTGCCTAACCCCGAACATGACGGCGACAGCGTAACTATCCCGACCCGGTTCCTTAGCGGTTAGTCCTGATCAATCGTCGGCCGTCATCAATTTGACGGATACTGACTCGGACAGTCAAATCCGAGTATCGAGCGCGAATGCCCCATGCAATTCCGCGTGATCGAACCGCTTTAACCAAATATTCACAAATCTGTCGGCGCCGCTCACCCACCGCCTTTGGCCCCGTCCGTGCCCAGACTCCATTGAAGCGTATCCATCGCCCGCACAGAAGTTGGCGAGCCGAAGCGGACAATTGCTCATCGCGGCTCATCGCTAAAGTCCCGCCCCACCGGGAAATAATGATGATTTACGGGGGCGGCGGGGCCTACCGCATCGTTCGTTCGGACTAGCCAGCAAGGCCCGCGGATGCAGGCAGTCCTCAATACCCAAAAGCTCTAAATCGGCCTAATTCGTCCGAGCGGAGAGTCACGGGCGAGTCACGCAAGCTATGTTCCATTAAAGTGCGGTAGAAATACTTAAGGTAAACAGCCTTATCATACGGGGTCGTAAATGTCTGAAGTAACCAGCCTTAGTACCGAACAGGGAATCTACGCAATTTGGCACACTACTCCTTCTCAGGATGCCGAAGGCCGCGACGGCATTCTCATACTCGCCGATACCGGCGTGACCTTTCAAAGCCTGCTCAAATCTGCTCAGCAGTGCTTCCCCCAAGTTGGCATTACGCTTTCAAGTCAACTGCCGGATGATGATGAAGAAGCCTTCCTGCCGCGCCTTATCCTGTTGGACGCCTTTGCTTTTCGCAACGTTGCCAATGTCATCGCGCAATGCCGCGAGCGCTATCCGAATACTCCGCTAGCCTTGATGGTGGAGAGCGGCTGGAACGAGGATCCGGCATTGCGGGCGGTGGTGGCCGAACGCGCTATCCAGGGCCTCGTGCCTTTTAACCTGCAGATCAATGTATGGCTTGCCACTATTTGGCTGCTGCTTAATGGCGGCGAATACTTTCCAAGCGCTGCAAGTCCAAGATCTGCGGCTCGCGGGTTCCTGACCCGTCGTAGTCAACATACCGGCAGCGACGGCCAACCCGAAGCCGATGGCGCCGGGGTGTTGTCCAGCCGCGAAGCGGAAGTGCTCGAGTTGATGTCCGACGGCCTGCAGAACAAGATCATCGCGGTCAAGATGGAGCTGTCTGAGCACACGGTGAAGGTGCACGTGCACAATATCATCCGCAAGCTCAAGGTTCACAACAGAACCCAGGCCGCCGCCGTGTTCAGGTCTTTCGACCGCCGCCCTAGCTACGCGCCCGGCCAATCGAGCACCAGCATGCCAGTAACAATTCGAGGCGTTTAGCTGGTCAACAAATAAATCTGCCACCGACCGCCGCCGCTCGCAGGGATATAAAGTTGATAAAGCAAAGCTGCTTTAGCTGCATTATGGCGATCCGAAAGAGTTGATCACGGATTCAGTTGAATTCGTTCGCTTTTGGCGGCGATTTTCATTAAATTCCGATTGTGAACTAAGTCGCAGCGTGGCTCTCGCCAATTGGCGCGCGAGCCATGGTGTTGGCTCACGTTCGAGAGTGCGTTGCACAGATTGTCGCCTTGATGATTAAGAGCAGTACACCTACGGCATCTATACTGAGTTTTGGGGATTGCCACGTATCGGTGGGTGGACGCTTGGTCAATCCGCCGGTCAATTTCCTGCGCTTTCTGGTCTATGTACTGCTCGAAGGGCGTGGCAAGCCAGTCTTGCGCCGGCGCGTCGGGGATCTGATCTGGTCGGATGGCGGCTCAGAGCAGGCCAGCGCCGATATCAGGCAGTCCCTTGTTCGTGTTCGCCGTTTTCAGGACGACAATGACCTGCATCTATTGGCGACCGATCCCAACATGGCCTGGCTCACACTAAGTGAGCATATCTACTTCGATCTTGCCGAGTTCGTCGAACTTGCCGCCAATCCAACGCCCAGGGCCTGGGTACAGATGTGCGAAATCTACAATGGTGAGCTGCTGGGGTCGCTGCGCGCGGCGGGCGAAGGCTTTGAGGAGTGGCTGTCCTACAAGCGGTCGGCGCTGCGTTACGATTTCGTCAGCGCCATTTCGCGGGCCGTGCTGCCGGACAGCCCGCTAACGGCTCATCACCGCCTGTTTTGCGCCCAGCGGCTGCTGCAAGTGGATCCCTATCATGAAGGCGCCCATCGGGCCCTGATGTATGATGCGGCCGCCAACGGGCAGTTTTCCTCGTTGCGCCAACTCTATGAGGAATGCGCCCGCCGCTTGCGCAATGAGCTGGGCGTCGATCCCGACGAGGAGACAGTGCGCCTCTATCAGCGCCTGATTACCCGAGCGCCCGCAAACTAGCCGCGGCCTTAAGCGGGCGCATGTTCGGCGGACAACACTCTTTTGGCGATGCGCTCGCCGATTGGCAGCGCCGAAGTAGCCGCGGGCGAAGGCGCATTGCAGACATGCAGCATGCGACCGGCCTCGATGAACAAGAAGTCCTGCACCATCGTCCCGTCCCGCTTGACGGCCTGCGCGCGGATACCAGCCGGCATTGGGGTCAGGTCCTCGATCTCCAGTCCGGGACAATACTTCCGGCACGCCGCCAGGTAGCGCCGGCGCAACAGGCTATTGGCCATCTCTTGGAGACCGGACCCAAGATTGTGACCCAATGTGCGCCAGAAGCCCGGGAAACGGGCCATTTCGGCCATATCGGCAACAGAAAACTGTCCCTTGGCATAGCCCTCCCGCGCCAGCCCGAGTACGGCATTGGGGCCGACGCTGATTCCCCCGTCGATCATCGGCGTCAGGTGAATGCCCAGGAAAGGCAGGCCAGGGTCAGGCACCGGGTAAATCATCGCCCGCACCAGATTATCGCGCCGCGGCGCCAGCCGATAGTATTCGCCCCGGAAGGGCACGATGGCGAAATCGATGTCGAGCCCCGCCAGCCGCGCTACGCGGTCCGATTGCAGCCCCGCACACGCCACCAATTGTCCCGCTTGCACCGAGCCGTCCGACGTATCGATAGTTACGCGGCCGGCCTCCTCGCGTATCCTCGCGGGTGCGACGCCAAAGCGGATTTCTGCTCCTGCTTGCCTGATGTCTTGCGCCAGCGCCTCCAGCACCTGTTTGTAGTCAACGATTGCGGCGCTGGGCACCAATAGGCCGCGCAGGCCCACTATACCTGGTTCATGCATGGCAATGTCGGCGGGCGACAGGGCCTCCGCGGCGATCCCGTTGATGGAAGCTCGCGCTTCGAGTTTGGCCAGCCGCTCGACCTCGAGGGGCGAGGTGGCGACGATCAGTTTGCCACGTTCCTCAAACGCAATGCCGTGGCTGCGGCAATACTGCTTGGTGCGCAGCATGCCTTCGGCACAGAGCAAAGCCTTCAGGCTGCCCGGCGCATAATAGATGCCCGAATGGATCACGCCCGAATTGCGCCCGGTCTGATGCAAGCCAAGCGCGGCCTCTTTTTCCAGCACCACCAGGCTGGCCCCCGGCCGCGCGCGCAACAGCGCGTGCGCCGTCGCCAGCCCCACAATCCCACCGCCAATGATGCAAAATTCATAGCGCAAGTCGGCTTCCCCTATGCCTGAGAATGCAGCCTCAGCCCTGCATTAACCAGCACCCCGCCGTCCCTAAATCGGTGTAGCCCGAACAGCGCATTTGTGCCTTGGGAACTATTGCCATTTGCAGCCGCCCTATCTTACAGCGCGCCAACTGGATGGGGCGGTACGGGCACAGCGGGATGCAGACCGAGCGCCGCGTCAGAACGCGAGATCGGCCTTCTGTGAGGACGCTGACCGCGAATCCCAGACAATCGGACCGCGATACGCTCTCGAACAGATAGATGCACCCGGAGAGATTCGAACTCCCGACCTCCGCCTTCGGAGGGCAGCGCTCTATCCAGCTGAGCTACGGGTGCATCCGTGAGGCGGAGCGGGGCTCCGGCTGAATGGGCGCAACCTAGCCAAAGCCGGGCGGCGGCGCAACTGGGGATGAGCGGCTAAATCGTCTCATTTCAGGTGTGGATTCTTCCAGCATGCTGGATTTCTTGTACGTCAATCGCGAGCCAGTACGATCAGGCGGTCGCCCGCGACATAGTCCATGGCTTTCGACTTTACCGGATTGACCACGATGCCCCCGGCGACGGCGCCGGGACGGGGGCGATGGTAACCCATGGCGACTTCGCCGCGGTCGCGGGCGGCCTGGGTGATGGTATAGAAATTGACCGGCATGCCGAGTGCCACGTAGTCCTCGGCGGGGCGCATGTAGATTTCCGAGCCTTCCTCGTCGAGCAGTTCGTCGAAGATGGCGGCCAGGGAATCGTTTTCCGAGGCCTGGGCCAGCATCAGGCTCACCAGCTTGTTGGACACCACGAAATCGTCGGCGCGGGTGACTTCGGCCAGTTCGCGATTGCGCACGTCGATCATTTCGCTGACGACATTGATGTGGATGCCGGCGGCATCGGCGATCTTGCGCAGGTGCAACAGGGTCACGAGGGTACGGGTGTCGGTGGGTTGGGCGGCCATGTGGTCGGAATAGCCCAGCACCAGCACGTGGTCGTAGCTGGGGATGTCGAGGCCCTCGAGCGCGGTACGGCTGGTGGTGTCGACCCGGCCGTAGGCGACCGAGAGATTGTCACTGGCAATGGCGAGCGCAGCGACTTCGTCGTCGAGATCGGGCGTATCGGCGGCGATGGCGAGCACCGAGCCGGGCGCGACATAACGCGACAGTTCGTAGGCGATGACTTTGGCGCGACGGTTCCAGCCCAGGATCAGGGTGCGCTCGGGCAAAGCCGGCTGGTGTTCGGCAGCGCGGATGGCGGTGATGTCAACGCTGATATTGTCGGTGGCGATGCGGACCGCGGCGTCGTCTTCGGCGATGATGATCGCCTTGGTGCCGGGCAGGATCACGGTGTCCATGGGCGGATTGAGGGTGACGCTGCCATCGGGGGCGCAGAGGCCGATCAGGGTAGAGCCCTCATAGGCCATGAGGCTATCGCCAAAGACGTTGCCGGCGAGGTCGGGCTGTTCCAGCGTGTAAATTTCGCAACCGTCGAAATCGAGCAACTCCGAATAGACGGCGGAAAGACCCGATTGGCGGGAGGAATGCACCACGATGCGGGCGATCAGATCGTCCGCCAGCACCAGTTGGACTTCCTTGCCGCCGACGACGCGGGCGACGTCGGCATTGGCGGCATGCCGGATTTCGGCCGCGATACGATAGGGCTCGGCGCGGCGGCGCGGGTCGTTGACCAGAGCCAGGATGGTCTTGATGACGCGGCTGTCGACATCGTCGGTCTCGTCGTCGCCCTGTTCGGGCGACAGCACGATGATGGAGCGGGCGGTCTGCGGCGAGGTCAGCGTCAGGTCATAGAGATCGGTCGGATCGCCATGACGGCAGATGATGCGGGTATTGCCCAGGTTGGGGACCTTGGCGGCAATCTCGTCTTCCATCTCGACCTTGTCGCGGGTGGACATGATGACGATACGCGGCTTCTTGCGGCTTTTATTGGCCACCACCAGTTCGCCGATGATGTCGAAGATCGACGGGCTCCAGTTGAGAATGATGGTGTGATCGTTTTCCAGCACCTGGCTGCGGCCCTTGCGCAGCTCGTCGAGCTTGGACTCGATACCGGTCGAGAGCACGCCGATCAGGGTGGAGACGATGAAGATGCCCCCAATGGTGACGGCGAGCATGACGATGCGGAAACCCCAGCCGGCATCGCCCCCCATGGTGCCGCTATCGAGCGTGCGCATCAGGGCTTCCCAGGAGGCCTCGATGAAGCCGGGCACTTCGCCGCCCTCGGGGGCGATGCGCAGCAGGGTGATGATGGCGCCGGCCACCAGGATGACCAGCAGCGACAGGATCGCCAGCCAGCCGATCAGGGCGATCGGGCCCGCCGACATGGATTTATCGAACTCGTAGCGCAGTCGGGCGCCCAAGGAATTGCGCTTAGCCATCAAAGCCCCATCCAGATGCGAAGGCACTGCCAGAGGGTCCTTCAAATTTTACTCATAGCCATCCAATCCCGGATGGCAATTGGCAATTGCGTCCACCGCGGAAGCTTCCCAAGGTTTTGCGCCCGCTTTCTGCCATGATAGGGCCGCGATTGTGCCCTATCGCCGCAATGGGGCAAATCGGTTAAGGTGGCGCGACAGATTACGGGACACTGCATGCGACAAACGGCAATCACGGTAGCGGGCGTGGCCCTCCTGGCCCTGGCAGTCTCTGGCTGCTCGATGAGTTCGTTCAAAATGGCGCCCGGTCCGACGGCGGCCCTCGTGGCGCCCAAGCCCGCGCCACAGCCCGAAGCCGCCGAACAGGCGGCCGCAACAGAGGAGCATGACAGCAATCCGCTGGCCGGCCTTCTGGCTTTCGCCTCGCCCAATGCCGCTCCGGTGGTGCAGGCTTCGTTCGCCCCAACGGGGCCGAGCCGTCCGGCCATCGATCCGCTGATTACCAAATATGCGTCGGCCTATAATGTACCCGAGCGGCTGATCCGCCGCGTCATCGTGCGTGAGAGTGGCTACAATCCTGGCGCCCGCAATGGACCCTATTTCGGCTTGATGCAGATCAGCCACGCCACGGCGCGCGGCATGGGCTATAGCGGCAGCCCCGGCGGGTTGCTGGATGCCGATACCAATCTGCGTTACGCGGCCAAGTACCTTGCCGGCGCCTATGTGACGGCGCGCGGCAATGAGGACCAGGCGATGCGGTTCTATGCCAGTGGCTATTATTACGACGCCAAGCGCGCCGGCTTGCTGGAAGAAGCCGGTCTGCGCTAGGACCAATCGATATTCGGGCCGTTATTGCCAGCGGCGCCGCTATTCCAAAATAACGACGGCTTCCACCTCGAAGAGCATGGCATCGATTGCCAGCTTTGGAACCGGAACCAGGGTCTGAGCCGGCAGCGCCTCGCCGAACAACGCCTTGACGTTGCGGGTTAGCACCTCAAGCTTGGCCATGTCGTGATCGACCACGAAAACCGTAAGCTTGGCGACTTGATCCGGCCTGGCACCAATCCCATCAAGGGCTGTCCGAAGATTTGCATAGGCCTGTTCGACCTGGACGGCGAAATCGGGCGACAGGCCTCCCGTGCTGTCGTGGCCGCCCTGCCCGGAAACGTAGGCGACCCGGGCATTGGGCGGCACGATCACCGCCGTGCTGTAGCCATTTGGGCTTGGGTCGCCCAGGGCCTGCGGATTGACGATGGTCAGCTTGGGAGCGGCCTCATTGGCTGCCGTGGTGGCGGGAGCATGCATGGTCATGGCGATTAACCCTCCGATGAATAGACGCCTGATTGCGTGTGACATGATTTTCTCTTGGTTGTGCGGACTGCGAGCCCCCCGACCTCATGGCCGGGAGGTTGATCTTCCAGCTTTGGCGCAAAAGACTCGTACAATGTACGATTTAGTGGCATCGTACGCCGTACGAGTCAATCGCCGGGATCGACATTTGTCGCTTTGGCGATCTAAATCGATCTGACAACCAGCGGGGATGACGCATGGCAGCCAAACCTGGCGGGGCCCGGAGCAAGCGAATTCAAAAGGCAGGCCTTCAGCCCCGGCCCGGCGAGGAGCGGCGCGGTGACCCGACGCTGTCGCGCGAACGCATCGTTGCGAGCGCGGTGGAACTGCTCGACGCCCATGGAGTCAACGGGTTGACGATGCGCGGGCTGGCCGATGCTGTCGGCTCGGGCGTGATGAGCCTCTACTGGCATGTCGACAACAAGGAAGATGTCTTCGATCTGGCCCTGGACTCGGTGCTTGAATATCGCGGAACGTCAGAACCAGGGGAAGCGCAGGACTGGCGCGGAGCAGTCGTTCAAGGGCTGGAAGACTGGCGCGCCAACATGCTGCGCCATCCCTGGTCGATATCACTGTTGCCACGCCGGGCGCTTGGCCCGAACATTCTTTATCGCCTGGAACGGCTGAGCCAAGCCCTGTCGAGCGCCGGCGTGGCGGCGGCGGACTTGAACATCGCGCTGTGGACACTGTGGAATTATGTGATGGGCGCCACGATTACCCGAGCCAGCTTCGTGCGTTCGGGCGGTGAAAGGACCGCAGAGCAGCCTGCCACACAGCCCACCGGACGCTACCCAACAATCGAGCGTTCAGGTCTGTTGCGGGAGAACGATTGGGATGGCACTTTCAGCAGGGGACTCGACTTGCTGCTGAACGGCCTCGTTCCGCCACGGCCCTGAAACCAGCCTAGGCCGTTCTTTGTGGAAAGATCGGTCAGGCCCCAAGTGTCAGCAGGCGCGACAAATGCGCGGCGAGTTCGGCCTGCTGGTAGGGCTTGGACAGGCGCGGAAGGTCGGTTGTGGTGCCGCTGGGCAGGTCGGCATAGCCGGTGGCCAGAAGGATCGGCAACGCGGGAAACAACTCGCGTGCCTTGCTGGCCAGTTCGACGCCGGTCATGCCCGGCATGGCATAATCGGTAATCAGCGCGTCGATGCGCTTGCCGCTGCCCAGGATTTCCAGCGCCTGCTTGCCGGAATAGGCTTCGAGCACGGTATGGCCGAGGTCTTCCACCATATCGACAGTATTCATATTGATCAGCGCATCGTCGTCGACCACCAGGATGGTGGACGCTGGCGCATTCGTGTTGACAGGTTCCATTACCAAAACCTCTTCGACAGGTGCGGTTGAGACGGGGAGCCACAATTCGGCGGTGGTGCCCTTGCCGGGCTGGCTGACCAGGTTGAGCGCGCCGCCCAGTTGCACGGCCAGGCCATGCACCATGGACAGGCCCAGGCCCGTGCCCTTGCCAAGCTCCTTGGTGGAGAAAAACGGCTCGATTGCGCTTTTGAGCGTCGTGGCATCCATGCCAAAACCGGTATCGATGACGCTCAGGCGCAGAAAGCTGCCATCAAGACCCAGCCCCTGCCAGGCGCCTTCGCGCTGGGTGAGGGTCAGGCGCAGCGTTCCGCCATCGGGCATGGCATCGCGGGCGTTGACGGCCAGGTTCAGGATAGCCAGTTCGAGCTGGTTGGGATCGACCTTGGCGGGCGGCAGATCGGGCGCCAGATCGAATTCCACCGCGATCAGCGGGCCGATCGAGCGCTCCATCAGCGCGCGCATGCCTTCGAGCAATTGCGCCAGATCGGTGGGGAGCGGCTTGAGGTCCTGTCGGCGCGCGAAGGACAGCAGGCGCGAGGTCAGCGAAGCCCCGCGCTGGGCGCCCTGGAGGGCGCCATCGATGAAGCGATGCAGTTGCGGGTCGTCCGGTATGCGCTTGCGCAGCAGTTCGAGATTGCCCTGCACTGCCGCCAGAAGGTTATTGAAATCATGGGCCACGCCGCCGGTGAGCTGGCCGATGGTTTCCATCTTCTGGGCCTGGCGCAATTGTTCTTCGGCGCGGCGCCGGTCGGTCATTTCGCGGAAGAATGCCGCCCCACCAACGATCTGCCCATCGCCGCCGCGCAGGGGCGCATGCTGGCTTTCCAGCGCGATCTGGCCGGCGGCTTCCGTGGTCAGCTCGATCTCCTCGATCGGCCCGGAGACGCCCGCGAGCGCATCGTGCAGGCGCGGCGTGATCGCTTCGCTCTGCCCATCCCCGATCAGCTTGGCCAGCGGGCGGCCCTTAGCGTCGGCGGCGCTGACGCCGAACAGGCGCTCCATCACCGGGTTCCAGATGGTGACGTTGAGATCGGGATCATAGGCGACGATGCCGGCCGGCACGCTGGTCATCAGCAGGCCCGAAAGCGCGCGTTCGCCGCGCAGCGCCTCCTGGGTGCGTTCGCGCTCGACGGCCAGCTCCTGCACCATCTCGTCGCGGAAGGCCTCGGCCTGCTTGCGCTCGGTAATATCGGAGGTGACGCCGATGATCTTGGCCGGCTTGCCCGAGTTGCCGGTCAAGACGCGGGCTCGCGCATCGACCCAATGTTCGCTGCCATCGGGCCAGTTGATGCGGTATTCGATGACCAGGTCGGCGCCGGTCTCGATGGCATCGTCCATCGCCCGCTGCACGCGGCTCTGGTCGGACCAGCCAATGGATTCGATCAGGTCGGCAAACAGGAACACATCGTCGGGGGCGCGGCCGTAGCAGGCCTTGAACTGGTCCGAGCCGCTCAGCCGCTGCTCGGCAATGTCGAGCTCCCAGCTCCCCATGCGACCGGCCAGCAGCGCCGTCGCCAGGTTTTGCTCGCCCTCGCGCAGGTCTTCAAGATAGCGCCGGGCCTGATATTGCCGGCGGCGGCCGCGCAGCGCGTTGTCGACCACATTGACCAAAGCCGTGGTGTGGAATGGCCGCTCGAGAAAGATCACGTTGCCCAACGCGCTCTGCAGGTCCGCCAGCAGTGGATTTTGCTCGGGGCCGCCCAGACGCTTGGTCAGCACGATGAAGGGGAAATCGGACCAGGGCTGCTGCTCCTCGATCCAGCGCGTCAGGGCGCCCAGATCGGCATATTGCAGCGCCTCGTCGGTGATGATGGCGAGACCCGCGCCCTCCTGCAGGCCGGCGACCAGTTCAGCCACGCCCCCGCGGTTTTCTGCTTGCCGGCCAACGCCCTGCAATAGCGAAACCGCCAGCGGACCATCGCGTCCGGCCGGGGCAAGCACCAATGCACGTTCGGAGTTGATCACACCCGTTCGTCTCCAGCCGATAGAAAGTCGCGGCCACCGTCCATGGGTTCTTCGTGCCCCAGCAGCGGCTTACTGGCACCAGTATAGGTGGGAACGCCGCGCAACACACCCTGGAAATCCTCCAGGGGTTCGCCGATCGAAATGCCGTTACGGCCGATGCGGTATTCGCGGATGGTGTCCTCGTGGTCGCCGCTGCGCTTCTTGATGATCGAGATGGCGCGGCGCACCCGGCCCAGCGCCTCGAAATAGCGCAGCAGGATGACGCTATCGGCCAGGTAAGTAATGTCGACCGGCGATTTCATGTCGCCCACGAGGCCATGCTGGGCCACGGTGACGAAGGTGGTGGCGCCCTGCCGGTTCAGGTATTGCAGCAGTTCGTGCATGTGCAGCAGCAGCGCGTGCTCCTGCGGCATGGCGGCCTGGTAGCCGTTGAGGCTGTCGATCACGACGGTTTTGACCTGCGAGGAATCGACGCGCTCGCGTACGCGATGAGCAAATTCACCCGGCGACAATTCG